>NZ_JBPAFV010000002.1:0-575722 GCF_050880365.1 Serratia sp. BFP-2025
CGGGGTGGAGCAGCCTGGTAGCTCGTCGGGCTCATAACCCGAAGGTCGTCGGTTCAAATCCGGCCCCCGCAACCAACTCTTGATGACAACAGATAAGCACCCTGACGGGTGTTTTTTTGTATCTGCAATCCGCGAAAATAGCCGGACTCGCGCCCGGCCCTGCCGTTATCGGCTCGCCAACGCGCCGCCGTTGGCGAAATAAGCCTTAATACCCGCCAGAATCGACTCCGCCACCTGCTGTTGGAAATGGCTGGTGCGCAGCTTGCGCTCCTCTTCGATGTTGCTGATAAACGCCGTCTCCACCAGGATCGACGGGATATCCGGCGCCTTTAACACCGCAAAACCGGCCTGATCGACGCGATTCTTATGCAACCGGTTGATTTTGCCCATCCGATTCAACACTTCCTTGCCGAACTTCAGGCTGTCGTTGATGGTCGCGGTCTGGATCAGATCGAACATGGTGTGGTCGAGATAGCGGTCGCCGCTCTTGCTGACGCCGCCGATTTGGTCCGACGCGTTCTGTGTCTGCGCCAGGAACTTGGCCGCCGAACTGGTGGCGCCCTTGGTGGACAACGCGAACACCGATGAACCGCGCGCCGCGCGGCTGGTAAAGGCATCGGCGTGAATCGAAACGAACAGGTCCGCACGCTGCTTGCGCGCCTTGGCGACGCGCACCTTAAGCGGGATAAACACGTCTTCGTTGCGCGTCATGAACACCTTCATGTTCGGCTCGCGCTTGATCATGGCGCTCAGCTTGCGGGCAATCTGCAGCACGATGTCTTTCTCGCGCGTCTTGTACTTGCCGATCGCACCGGGATCTTCGCCGCCGTGGCCAGGATCCAGCATGATGACGATTGGCCGATCGCGCCCCGCCTTGCCGGCCTGCGGCGCTTCCGGCGGCAGCGTGCGCTCCAGATCGCCCTTGTTGTAATCTTCCAGTAACGCCAGTAGCGGATCATACTCCTCACCGCCGCTGCCGACCTTGGTCGGATAGAGATCCATCACCAGACGGTTGCGATACTCCGGCACCGGCGCCAGCGTGAAAATATGCGGGCTGACGCTTTGTTTGAGCTCCAGCACCAGCCGCACGGTATTCTGATCAAACTGGCCAACGCGCGCCTGCTTGAGATAAGGATCGTCGGCGCGCACCTGCCCGGCGATGCCTTTCAGCACGCTGTTGAGGTGAACGCCTTCAATATCCACCACCACGCGATCGGGATTGGTCAGCGCAAACTGCTTGTATTTGAGTTCGACGTTGGATTCCAACGTGACGCGGGTATAGGTGGAGGATGGCCAGACGCGCACGGCGATCACGTGCGATGATGCGGCGAAGCCCGTACGACTCACACTCAGCAACCAGCTGGCGGCAACGCCCTGTAATAAACGACGGCGGCCCAGATTGTGATTAGAGTTTGGCATGCGGCTCCGGCAGTAATAGCTGTTTACAACAGATGAAAAAAACACCAATGAAATGGGGATGCCGAAAACTTTAACCAATCATTCCAGCCCTGTCATCAGAAAATCTTTTTATGGTTTTTCAATTTATTAACGATTTAGCGCCCTTAGCGCACTCTTCATGACGATTTCCCACTTGCCATCGGCACAATAAAAGAATAAAAATACAAAAATACCGTATAAATATGCAAAGAGGTTTGGCCGTGAAGGAACGTAGTACAGAGCTGGTGCAAGGATTCCGTCACTCAGTCCCCTATATCAACGCCCACCGCGGCAAGACGTTTGTCATCATGCTCGGCGGGGAAGCCATCGAACACGAGAATTTCTCCAACATCGTCAACGATATCGGGTTGCTGCATAGCCTGGGCATTCGCCTGGTGGTGGTTTACGGCGCGCGGCCGCAAATCGACGCCAATCTGGCTCAGCATAACTATGAGCCGATCTACCACAAACACACCCGCGTGACCGACGCCCATACGCTCGAACTGGTCAAGCAGGCTGCCGGCCTGCTGCAGCTCGACATCACCGCCCGGCTGTCGATGAGCCTCAACAACACGCCGTTGCAAGGCGCGCATATCAACGTAGTCAGCGGCAACTTCATCATCGCGCAACCACTGGGCGTCGATGACGGCATCGACTACTGCCACAGCGGCCGCATTCGCCGCATCGATGAAGACGCAATCCACCGTCAGCTCGACAGCAACGCCATCGTGCTGATCGGCCCGGTCGCGGTTTCGGTCACCGGCGAGAGCTTCAATCTGACGTCAGAAGAAGTGGCTACCCAGTTGGCGATCAAACTGAAAGCGGAAAAAATGATCGGTTTCTGCTCCTCGCAGGGCGTAACCGATGCCGAAGGCAATATCCTTTCCGAGCTGTTCCCCAACGATGCGCAAAAGCGCCTTGAAGAGCTGGAGGAAGGCGGCGATTACCATTCCGGTACCGTGCGTTTCCTGCGCGGCGCGGTGAAAGGCTGCCGCAGCGGCGTGCGCCGCAGCCACCTGATCAGCTATCAGGAAGACGGTGCGCTGGTGCAGGAACTGTTCTCGCGCGACGGCATCGGCACCCAAATCGTGATGGAGAGTGCCGAACAGGTGCGCCGGGCGACGATCAACGACATCGGCGGCATCCTGGAGCTGATCCGGCCGCTCGAGCAGCAGGGCATCCTGGTGCGTCGTTCGCGTGAACAGCTGGAGATGGAGATCGACAAATTCACCATTATCGAACGCGATAACCTGACTATCGCCTGCGCGGCACTGTACCCGTTCCTGGAGGAAAAAATCGGTGAAATGGCCTGCGTGGCGGTGCATCCCGATTACCGCAGCTCTTCGCGCGGCGAAATGCTGCTGCAGCGGGTAGAAAACCAGGCGCGGCAGATGGGGTTGAAGAAGCTGTTCGTGCTGACCACCCGCAGCATCCACTGGTTCCAGGAACGCGGATTCACTCCGGCGGAGGTCGACGTGCTGCCGATGCAAAAACAGGCGCTGTACAACTACCAGCGCCGTTCCAAAATCCTGCTGGCCGATCTGTAATCCCTGCGGGCGCGGCCGTTCCTTGCCGCGCCCTTTTGCCGCTTATTCCGCTGTCTGCAGCCGTTCAGCCAGCCCGCTGCGACGCTGGGTCGGCGTGCGAATGGCCCGCAACAGCACCGCCTCCGTAGCGTACAGCGAGAGCTGCTTGCGCGCACGGGTGATCGCGGTATAAACCAGCTCGCGCGTCAGCACCGGCAAGAAGTGATTCGGCAATACCAGGACCGTATGGTCAAACTCCGATCCCTGGGACTTGTGCACCGTCATGGCATAGGCGGTTTCATGCGCCGGTAAACGGCTCGGCTGCACCGATTTGATGCTGCCGTCCGGCAGTTGGAAATGCACGCGCAGTTCCCCCTGTTCATCCGGCAGCGTAATGCCGATATCCCCATTGAACAGCCCCAGCGCGCTGTCGTTGCGGCCGATCATCACCGGCCGCCCTCGGTACCAGCGGCCGAGCACGCCCGGCTTACGGTCGATCAGACCGGCGCGCTGCAACCCGAGCTCAATGCGCTCGTTCAGGCCGGCGACGCCGAACGGCCCTTCACGCAACGCGCACAGCACCTGGAAACGGCCAAAGGCCGCCAGCACCGTCGCTGCGTCCGCGCCTTCGGCGGTCAGCCGTAGAGAATCGCGATAGCCCGCTACGCAGGCATCCAACAGCGCCTGATACTCTTCACTCGTCGCCAGCGCATAGCCCGCGACATCGCCGAAACTGCCGTTTAGTGCCGCCAGCGCGCGATCCCCGGCACCGGCGTTAACCGCCAACGCCAGTTGGCCGATGCCGGAGCGGGCATCGAAGCGATAGCTCTTGCGCAGCAGGCATAGGCTGTCACGCACCGCCGCTTCTGCGTCAGCCTGCCGCCCTTTGATCGCACAACCGGTCAGGCGGCTCAGCTCTGCCGCGCGCGCATCGCTGTATCCCTGCTCGGCAAAACGGCAAATGTCCCCCAACACCGCACCGGCCTCCACCGAGGCCAGCTGGTCACGGTCGCCAAGGAAAATCACCCGTGCCTGGTCGGGCAGCGCGGCAATCAGGCGCGCCATCATCGGCAGATCGACCATCGAGGCCTCATCCACCACCAACACATCCAAATGCAGCCGGTTGCCGCGGTGATAGCGCATGCGCTGGCTGTTCGGCTGCGCCCCCAACAAACGGTGCAGCGTCGCCGCCTCGGTCGGGAACAGCGCCTGCTGCGCCGGGGCCAGCGCCAGCTGGCGGCTGGCGCTGCCGAGCGACTCCGTCAGGCGCGCCGCCGCCTTGCCGGTCGGCGCCGCCAGCTGAATGCGCAAGCGAGCGCTTTCATCCAGCTGTACCAGCGCCGCCAACAGTTTGGCGACGGTGGTGGTTTTACCGGTGCCCGGCCCGCCGGAAATGACCGCAATACGCCGCGTTGCAGCCACCGCTGCGGCGATTTTCTGCCAGTCGGGCTCGTCGCTCGCCGCGCCGAACAAGCGATCGAGAATGGCACGCAGCTCCGCCTCCGGCACCGCCAGCGATTCGCCTTCACCACCGATAAACGCCGCCACTTCACCTTCGTTTTGCCACATGCGCTGCAGATATAAACGCGGCCCGCGCAGCACCAACGGCGTAGCGCCGCTGCCGTCTCCGACCGCCGCACTGGCCGCCAAACGCTGTTGCCAACGCGCGCTATCCGGTCGCCCGGCGGCTTCCCACATCGCCAGCGCCAGCGCCGGCTGGCGCCCTTCAAACAGGGTGTCCGCCTGCAGTTGATCCAGCATCAGGCAGACGTGACCGGCCCCTGCCTCTGCGCTCAGGCAGGCAGCGGCCAGCAAAATATCGGGTTCGTCTTCGCTCGCCACCACGCGGGCAAACTGCACGTCCAGCGGCCGCAGCGCGCCAAGCACCACCGCCTGCTCCAGCAGTGCGATCATGATTCTTCCTCCGCCGCCGCAGCTTCGCCGCTGAACAAGCGATCCATTCCCGCCACCAGCTCAAATTCGGGGAGACAGGTGAAAATGCCGTTGCCCGGGTGCGCCGCATCCACGCCGCGCAGGAACAGATAAATCACCCCGCCGAAGTGGCGCCGGTAATCATAATCCGGCAGCCGATGACGCAGATAGCGATGCAACGCCAGCGTGTAGAGCTGGTATTGCAGATCGTAACGATGCTCCGCCATCGCCTGCTCCATCGCCGGCCGGGTATAAGCGCTGCTGTCTTCCCCCAGCCAGTTGGACTTGTAGTCCAGCAGGTAGTATTTGCCCTGCCAACAGAACACCAGGTCGATAAAGCCTTTCAGCATGCCCTGCACCTGATGGAAATCCAGCGCCGGGCAGCGAGCGGAAAGCGGATCGTAACGCTTCACCAGAGCATCGAGATCCTGCGCCTGCAACAGCCGGTTAATCGGCAAATAGAACTGCAACTCCGCCTGCTTGTGCTGCGGCGTTAGCGCCGCCAGCGTCACGCCGCTGCCATCGAGCGGCGTGTTGAGCAACACCTGCATCCACGTCAGCAAAATCGGCTGCCAGTGTTCAGCGAACCCTTGCTGTTGCAGCTGTTCCAGCAGCCACTGTTCGTCGAGCGGCTGGGTGAAGTCCAGCGTTTCAAACAGGCTGTGCAGGAAGGTGCCGGGCGTCGCGCCGCGCGGGAAGGTATGCGGTGTAAGCGCTGGCTCACTTTCTTCCCCCCGCTCGCCGGCGGCGTCGATATCCAGACGCGGCAGCAGATCCTGCATCAGGCTCGCGCCGTGCTGCTGCAAACCGGTATAGCTGGTCACCCGCCAAAAATCCTGGATCCGCCGGGTAAAGCTTTTCGCCGCCAGCGCTTCGGCCAACGCCGTCTGGGGCTGCCAGGGCGCCTCGTCCGGCGATTCAACCAGCGACAGCGCAATGCCGCCACCCGCCAATTGCTGCAGGCGCTCCTGCAGATACACGGCGTCGCCGGGCTGCCCGCCCTGCACCAGATAACCCAATGCGCTGCGGTGCAGATCGGTATCGCCCTGCTTCTTGCGCGTGCCCTGGAACAACGGCGCGATGCCGATGCTGCAGTGGTACACCGAGCGGGTCAGCGCCACGTACAGCAGACGCAGGTCTTCCGCCAAGCGCTCCTCCTCCGCCCAGGCCTGGCTCTCTTCATTGGCATCGAGATCCAGCAACGCCTGGAAACTGTGGCGATCGTGATACAGCGCCTGCTGCTGCTGGCGGAAATTGCCGACGAACGGCAACCACACCAGATCGAACTCTAGCCCCTTGGACTTGTGAATAGTGATCACCTGCACCAGATGCCGGTCGCTCTCCAGCCGCAGCTGCTGATTGTCGGACTGGCGATTGGGCTGGGCGATCTGCTGCGCCAGCCAGCGCACCAGCGCATGCTCGCTGTCGAGCTGCGCCGCAGCCTCCTGCAACAGCTCTCCCAGATGCAGCACATCGGTCAAACGCCGCTCGCCGCCGGGGCTGGCCAACAGGTTCTCCGCCAGCTGGCGCGCTTTCATCACCTCGCTCAGCATCGGCAATACGCCGCGGCGCAGCCAAAGCGTGCGGTAATTATCGAATTCGTTAACCAGCGCGTCCCAGGCGCGCTCATCGCGGCTCAGGCCGTCCAGCGTCGGCGCATCCAGCCCCATCAGCCCGGTGGCCATAGCGCTGCGCAGCGTGCGTTCCTGCTCCGGTGCCAACACCGCCTGCAGCAACCACAGCAGGTCTTTGGCTTCCGGGGTGTCGAACACGCTGTCGCGGTTGGACAGGTAGACCGACGGAATGGACAATGCGCTTAGCGCATCACGCACCAACGCCGCTTCATTCCGGCTGCGCACCAGCACCGTAATATCGGAGGCTTGTACTGGCCGAGATTCCTTGCCGCCATGCAGCCGCGCCAGCCCCTGCTGCCCGGCGCTAAGCCAGTCGCGAATTTGCGTGGCGCACAGGCGCGCCATCAGCTGTTGGTAATCGCTTACACCTGCGCCTTCTCCCTGCTGCAGCCAGAACTGCATCGCCGGTTGCGGCTTGCCGTGCAGCTCAAACGCCAGCCCTTGGTTCTTTTCCGCCGCGTTGACCTCGATAAAGGGGATTTGGCCGAACAGGAAAGGTTTTTCTACCTGAGAAAACAGGTGATTGACGCTGGCGACCATCGACGGCGACGAGCGCCAGTTGGTCTCCAGCGTATAGTGGGCGCTCACCTCTGAACGCGCACGCATGTAGGTGAAGATGTCGGCTCCGCGAAAGGCGTAAATAGCCTGCTTGGGATCGCCGATCAACAGCAGGCCGCAATCGGGCCGGCCGACGTAAAGCTTTTGGAAAATACGGTATTGCTGCGGATCGGTATCCTGGAATTCATCGATCATCGCCACCGGGTAACGCTGGCGGATCGCCTGCGCCAGCTGTTCGCCACCGCCGCTTTGCAGGGCGCCGTCCAACCGGCTGAGCAGGTCGTCAAAACCCAACTCGGCGCGCTGGCGCTTTTCCTGCTGAATGGAGGTGCGGATTTCGCTGAGGGCACGCGCCATGATTAAATCACGCAACGTCAACGGCTCATCGAACAGCTCGTCGATCGCTGTAAACAGCGCATGGCGCGGCGGTTCGCCTTTCTTGGTCTTCTCCAACAGCACCGACTGGCGAAACTTGTCCAACTCCTTCGGCAACTGGTAATCCTGGGTTTCCTGCCCGCTCCATTCGCCGACCTTGTTCAGCCAGTTCGGCAGGTGCTTGCTGCTGTAGCTGCGCTTATCGACGCCGGACTGAGCGATCAATGCCTCCAGATCGCCCGCCGCCGCCCGCCATTGCGCCTTGATGGCGTCGATGCGCGCAACGATCTGCTCATGGCGCATCAATACGGTTTCTTCGTCTTTCGGCGGCCGACGCAGCGCCGGCGCTTCGCCGTGCAGATAACCGGAAAGATCTGCCAGCAACGCTTCCGGGCCGCTCCACTCCTGGCTGATCGCACGCGCCACGCCCAGCGGCAACGGATAGCAATGACGGCGCCAGAAATCTGCACAGGCCTGCCGCCGAAGCGGCAATTCGTCTTGCACCAGCGTTTGTTCAAACAGCATGCCGGACTCGAAAGCGTTGTGGGTCAACATCCGTTGGCAAAAACCGTGGATGGTGTAGATCGCCGCTTCGTCCATTTGCCGCTCCGCCGCCAGCAACTGTGAGGCGGCGTCGCTCAAATCGTCGATTTCTTCCATCAATTCGATAAATAGCAGATTTTTGCATTCTGCGTCTTTACCGCGCACGCAGGCGATGCGCAGCCCGTGGATATTGTCGCGGATGCGCCCGCGCAGTTCCTCGGTGGCGGCCTCGGTAAAGGTCACCACCAGGATTTCTTCGACCGTCAGCGGACGGGGAAACGCTGCTTCACCGCCCAAGCCCAGTAGCAAACGCAGGTACAGCGCGCCGATGGTGAAGGTTTTTCCGGTGCCCGCCGACGCCTCGATCAGGCGTTCGCCGAACAGCGGTAACGTCAGCGGCTCCAGCCTCTGCGGGGCAACTTCCGTCATGGCGTCGCCACTTTGCGCGGCAGGATCTGCTGCAATGCAGAGGCGTTCGGATAGGTGACCCAATCCTTAGGCGCCGCATAGTCCGCCTTGTCTTGCCCGCTGCCGCTGACCTGCGACAGCACCGCCAATCCTTGCGGCTGGATCACCGCCTGATGGAAGTAATCCGCCAGTTTGGCCGGCGTCAACTGTTGCACCTGCGCGATCAGCTTCTGCCGGGTATCGAAAGCGAAATTGCCGCGATCGAAATCGTTGGCGAACCGGCTGGCTTCCTCACTCAACGTTTGCGGCCGCTGCTTCAGTTCATTGATCAGCGCCTGTTTGTATTGCTCAAAATCGGCCTCGCTCATTTCACGCAGACGCTTCTCGGTTTTCGGGTAGAAATCCTGATAGCGCTGGTACAGGTAGGCCGGCTGCTTGCTGTTGCTCTGCAGCAGGAAGCCGACGCCCCACTGGCGCCCCACCGACATCGGGAAGGCGAAGACCGCATACCCCAATTGCTCCTGGGTGCGCAGTTGGCTGTAGAACCACGGCTGAATGATCTGCCCCAGCAGCGAGCTGTAGGCCATGCCGGTCACTTCGTCGTAGCCGGTCGGCACATAGACTGCCGCCAGCGCCGAATCGGTGCTGCTGCCCACCTGTTGCAGGTTGGCCAACTGATTCTTGTCCACCACCACGTCTTCGCCGTGCCACCATTCAATACCGGTACAGCCCAGGCGATGTTTCAGCGTCGACGCCAGCGTATCGACCTGTTGCTTGCTCATGTTGCCCACCACCAGCAGCTCCGGCGTGGCCTCGGCCAGCAGGCTGTCGCGATAGGCCAGCACGTCTTTCAGCGTCAGCGTCTTCAGCACTTCGCGGCGTTCGCTGCGCTCGGAGTACGGCACGCGTGAAACCATTTGCACCGGCTGAATGGCCAGCTCGAACGCCTTGCCCTTCTCGGCGGCGTCCAACTGCTCCAGATACCAGGACTTGGCCTGCGCCAGCTGATCTTCCGTCGGCGTGAAGCTGGAATAGCCCTCGATCAGCGCAGTCAGCAACTGCGGCAGACGCTGGGTAAAGCCGTTGGCGTTAAACATCAGACCGTTATTCGGTGAGGTCGAGAAGCTCAACCCGCCGACCGACGCCTGATAACTCAGCTGATCCAGCGCGAGGCCGGCCAGATAATCCGTCAGCGAGAACAATACCTGGTTGCGCGCGGAATCCATGGTTTTGGCGTTGCGGAAAGCGACGGTGACGTCGGCCTTCGGCTCGTCGGCAAAGTAGCGGCTCGGCATGTACAGCACGCGCAGACCGGGTTTATCCACCACCATTTCCGGCTTTTTGAACTCGTGCGACGGCTTGGTCAGGGTAAAGTCATCCGGAATGTACGGGTTGAGCGCTGGCAATGACAGGGAAATGCCGCTGCCCAGTTGCTGCCACTGCGTGAAGCGCTGCGGCGTGATTTTGTCGACCTGGTAAGGCGCATTGACGAAATAGGCCGTCTTGTTGTGCGGTTCATCCGGGCTGACGAACCAGATGCGCGCATTTTGCGGCGTCATGGCGTCCAGGCGTTCGGCGATCGCCTTAGGATCATAGCGATCGGCCAGGTAAGGCGCGTCCAGCGCATGCTCAACCGGCACGCGCAGCATGGTGTCCACCAGCCATTCGATATAGTCCATGTCGCGCGTGATCGAGGGATAACGGAAGTCCAGGTTCAGAACATGCGAGATTTCGTCGAAGTAGCTCTGCTTGATGCCTTCGCTGCGCAGCATTTTCAGGTAATTGAAGATGGCGGCGACGACCTCGTCGCGCTTGGCCAGGCCTTTGTCGGTCAGGGAAACGCTGATGGCGAAGACGCCGCCGTTGCGATCCACCATCGGATCGGCGCCGGCATTGATGGCGTCCGCCAACCCCTGTTTCTGCAGCCAGTCGGACAGCGTGTTCTTGCTGCGGTTGCCGATCAGGTAGCTGATGTAGGTATCGGTTTTGCTGCGAAACGCGGCGCTGTTGTTATCGATGCGGAACTCGATCTTCAGCTGCTTGCGCGGTTGCGCCGGGACATAGTGAATGATGATGCCTTGCTGTTCCGGCGTGACGGCTGGCACGGTGATCGGCGGCACGCTGGCGTCGTGATTCGGCACGCGGCCAAAGGTTTTCGCCGCAATGTCAGCCAGCTGCGACAGCGGCTGATTGCCGTACAAAACGCCCATCATCAGGTTGGCGGAATAGTAGCGCTTATAGAAGCCGGTCAGTTCATCGTGCAGCTTGCTGTCCGGCTTGTCTTTCAGCGTGTCGAGATTGCCGCCGGAGAAGCGCGCGCTTGGGTGCGCCGGGTTAAGAGTTTCCGCGCCGACCTGCGCCATACGCATGCCGTCGCGCGAACGCGCCATCGTCAATTCGGCATTCACCGCGTTGCGCTCGCGATCGGCGTTGCCCGGATCGAGCAGCGGCTCGGCAATGGCGTCGGCCATGCGATCGACCGCCGGCTCCAGCGCGTCATTTTCCACTTCCAGATAGAAGGCGGTGCGATAAGAGGCCGTACTGGCGTTGTGGCTGCCACCGTGCTTTTTCAGGAATTCGGACAGGTTTTCCGGCTCTGGATAGCGTTTGGAGCCCATCAGCACCATATGCTCCAGATAGTGCGCCAACCCCAGTTGGCTGTTCGGATCTTCGAGAGAACCGACCGGCAACGCCAGCGCCGCCAGCGACTTCGGCGCCTGGGCGTCTGACACCAGCAGCACCGTCATGCCGTTAGCCAGCTTGATCGCCTCGTACTGGCGCGGATCGTGCTCGCTCTTGTTGATCTTCTCCGCCAGCGGTTGCCATCCTTGCGCGGCCCAACTCAACGGCGCCCAACACATAGCCAATAATACCAGCCCGGCGATACGGGCCAACTGTCTGCGCATATCCAAAATAAACCCCTATTCCGACGTCGCTACGCCCACTCCTTGACGTTGGCGACGTGCATCAAAATCACATAACCAAATCTGTACTCGCCGAGTTCTCCGCCAGTGTGTCGGCCTGAGAAACGGCGGGTATATGCCTGTACGTTATGTAAGACCGGGAATCACCCCAATGGTTGAATATAACCTTCGTTATTTTTACCACCTCGCGCCGCACAGCACCACCGGGGGATTGTTACCCCAGGTTATGTCGCGCCACCGGCAGCAGATAACGCTCTGTTTCGGCCAGTATTTGCGCTAAGTAGTCATTGTCTAACTGTCGGAACACTCGCTGCACGTAGGGATCTTCCCCTTCGCCGGGAATGCGCTGATCGCCCTGCCAAGCCTGCAGCAATTTGGCGCGGGCCTTAATTTGCGCTTCTTCCTCCCAGTCGATTTGCTGTGTTTCCGGCTGATAGCACTGACTCAGCCATGCCCAGCCGCTCTTGTTCAGCAGCAACAGCGGCTGACACAAACCGCGCTGATAGCCCGCCAGCAGTTCCGCCAGCTGCGCTTGCGCATCTTCAGGAGCCAGCGCGGCAAAGCGCCAGGCGGAGTTCTTGCGGCCGTAAATGCGGCTCTCGCCGGTGCCGCCGGCGCAGCAGTACACCAGATGCTCCAACCACAGCAATATGCCGTCCACCGCCGATAGCGTGGCGGGCCGCCAGCGCAGCAGGCCGTCATCCTGCACCTGATGCAGCCAGCCGCTGAGGCGCACGCCGGCTATCTCGATATCCAGCTCCAGGCTATGGCTCGGTGTGCGCTCCGCACGCACCTGCTCGGCCAGTTCGCTCATCTCTTCCTGCTGCTTTTGCCAATAGATTTCGCCGAAAGCGCCATAAGGCAAGCCACCGGCGGCGCGCACCCGCTGGAATAGCCGCTCGGGATCGTCGCCGTCGATCAGGGTATTCAGCAGTTGGCTGTTGAATTGGTAGCGGCTGAGATTATCCAGCGTGAAGGGCTCTTCGTCCGGCAGTTCGGTCTCTTCCAGGATGAAACTGACGCCCAACCGCAGCTGGAAGAAGGCGCGAATCGGATGACGGTAAAACCGCAGCAGCTCATCCAACGAGACCTGCTGCAACGCCTCGGCGGGCAGCGGTTGGTTAAAGGCCGGATGCGCCGCGCCACGCCCGTCGGCGGCGGGCAACCACTCGGCGGCATAGCTTTGCTCCTCCGAGCCCGGCAAGAAATTCTCGGCGGCGAACGGCATGCGCGCGTGCCACGTCAACAAGTGCTCGCCAACCCGTTGGGCGCTGTCGTCCGCGCTGAGCTCTTCATCTCCCGGCAGACAATAGCTTTGTTCGAGGTACTCCAGCAGCTCGGTCACCAATACTGAAGGATAGCGCGGGCTGTTGTCTTGAATGGAACGGCCGATGAAGCTGATATACAGCCGCTGTTGCGCGGACAGAATCGCCTCCAGGAACAGATAGCGGTCGTCATCGCGGCGGCTGCGGTCACCGCGTTTGACCTGTTGCGCCATCAGATCGAAGCCCAGCGGCGGCAGCGTGCGCGGATACACGCCGTCGTTCATACCCAGCAGGCACACCACCTTGAACGGAATGGAGCGCATCGGCATCAGCGTGCAGAAGTTGATTTGCCCGGCGAGGAAGCGCTGGCTGATGCGCTCCTGATCGAGCCGCGCCGCCAGATCGTCGCGCAGAATGGTCAACGGCACCTCATCGGGATAGCGGGCCGCCAGGCCAAAATTGATGGCCTGCTGCCATTGCTGCTCGATCAATGCCAGCACCACTTCGGTGTCGCTGTCCGCAACGAAGAAAGCATCCAGCAGTTGCCGGCACAGCGGCAGCCACGCGTCGAGCGAGCGCGCCTCGCTCAAGATTTGCCGCCAATGGCTGAGCTGCGCCAGCAGATCCGCCAGTTGTCCCGCCAGTTCGGCGACCAACCCGCTCGACTCGTCGTAAGGCAAAATGCCCTGCCAATCGCCGGCATTGCTGTCCATCGCGTAGCCGAGCAGCATGCGCGTAATGCCGAAGCGCCAGGTATGCTGGCCAGTGGCGGGCAGATCCAGTTCGCGCACGTTATCGTCGTCCAGGCCCCAGCGTACGCCGGATTCACCCACCCAATGACGCAGCAGGCGTAACCCCTCTTCGCCAATGGCGAAACGGGCGGCCAGGGCCGGCACCTCCAGCAGCGCCAGCACCTGCTCCGAAGTAAAGCGGCTTTGCGGCAGATCGAGCAGAGAAATGAACGCCTGCAGCGCCGGATGCGCCTGGCGAGCCTTACGGTCGGAAATGGCGAACGGCAGGTAGCGCTCGGCAGGGGCATTGCCGAACACTGCCTGAATGTAAGGCGTGTAGCTGTCGATATCCGCCACCATCACGATGATATCCCGTGGCGTCAACGAGGGATCCTCCGCCAGCATGGTCAGCAGCCGATCGTGCAATACCTCCACTTCCCGCTGCGGGCTGTGACAGGCGTGCAGGCTGAGGGAACGGTCTTGCGGATCGAGCGGGCGCTTGCTGAAGCTGCTTTCCAGCGTATCCGCCGTAATGCCGATTACCGCATGGTCTTCCAGCTCCAGCATATCGCGCTGAACGGCGTGCAGCATGGTATCGGCCGGGATATCGACAAAGGCGTCGACCTCTTGCGCCCCCTCCATCTGCGACAGCAGATAGAGGTGATCGCGCCCCAGCTTGCCCCAGGAGGCCAGCAGCGGGTTGCTGAGCTGCTGCTGCCCTTCGGCGTCAAACAGATGCGCCGCGTCGCCAGGCTCGCGAAACAACCCCTGTTCGCGCGCCTGATGGTAGTGACGACGCTTGCGGCTCTGCAAGCGGGCCAGGAAAGCGTAATCCTGAATGTCGCCCCAATAGTAGCGGCAGGGGTTGGTGAACATCAGGTGGATATCGATATGCCGCCCCAGCGCCTGCAGCGCCTCCAGATAAACCGGCGGCAGCGCTGAAATACCGCAGATAAACACCCGCGGCGGCAAACCGGCCGGACACGTTGTCGCCTGCTCCAGCGCGTGGATAAAGCGACTGTACAAATTGGCGCGATGCCATTCAGGCTGCCCCAGCTCGCGCGTGTATTCCACCAGACGCACCCAGAGCGGCGCCTGCCATTGCTGCGCCTCCGCCAGACCGTCGATGCGCTCGCCGCGCTGCCAGCTCTCCAGCCACTGCGGGCGGTAAACCAAGTATTGGTCGAACAGGTCAGCTACCCGGCCGGCCAACTGGTGGATTTTACGCTTGTCGCCGTCATCGGTCAGATAGTGCTGCAGCGGCGCGAACGCCGGCTGGGTCAGCATCTCCGGCAGCAGCCACATCAACTTCCAGGTCATGGCGTCCTTGCTGAAGGCGCTCTCTTTCGGGATATCCGGCAATACCCGGGTGAACATGTCCCAAATGAAGGTCGCCGGCAGCGGAAACGCGACATTGGCGGCGATGCCGAACTGTTCCGCCAGCTGCATTTGCAGCCATTGCGCCATGCCGGGGCTCTGCACCAGTACCACTTCCTGTTGAAAAGGATCGGCCAACGGATCTCTGGCTATCAGCGCGCTGGTCAGCGTTTTCAATAAATCCAGCTGATTGGAATGATAAACCGTGAACATGAAGGCTCCTTTAAAACAAGATACGTACCGGCTCAAAAACGGGTGCAATACCAGCGGCTCAGCGTCGCCCACTGCCGCTGCGGCGTTTGTATACTGGCCGTCAATCGGCGGCACCCCACATCAGCACCCTCGAGCACCGTCTCGCGTCGCCAGCCTTCCGGCGGCGGTTCAGCATCGGGCCGCCCGGTGACGGCAAACGCTTCAAGCTGCTGGTGCGCCAATATCCAGGCTTGCCGGTAGTGCCACTGGCGCTGGAACGACTGCAACAGCACCTGATGATACTGTAACAAGCCAAGCAGCGACACCGAGAACAGCAAAGCCGCCACCAGCACCTCCGGCAAACTGAAGCCGTTGCGGGATATCCGCCGTACGCGAGCATTAGCCGTCACAGTCGGCCAGCCTTTTCTCAGGGCAAAAATCCAGCCGGCCATCGGGCTGCGCCAAGATCCTGCTGGCAACCTCCGCCCCCTCAAACGCACCCAACTGATAAAGCCATAACGGCTCACCGCCGCGCATCTCGCCCCGGCCGCGCACCATCACTACGCCCGCTCTGGCAGATAACCGGGCGCAGGCCGTCAGTTCCGCGCGTTGCCGGCATGACCAGGCCCCTGTAGCCAAATCGGCGCGTGGCCAGCGCTGGATCATGCCCCAACTCAGCGCCGAAGCGGCCTGATTGTAAGCCTGGAGGTAACGTTGCTGATCGGCCGCCAGCAACAGAGCGTTGTCCAATTGCCGATGCTGAGCATTGAGCAACATCAGCCCCAACGCCAGCAGCAACATCACCGCCGCCAGGGTGCTGCCGCCTTGCTGAGTACGCCGGTTCATGGCAACGCCGCCATCTCAACGCTCCCGTTCAGGCTGCGCCCGATACGCGCATCGCCGACAGAGCGCCCCGCCAGGCTCAAACGGGCCAACACGGCCCCGTGCTCCCCCCGTTCGATCGCCACATGAAACCGCTCAATGCGCACTTCGTCACGATCGAGCAACCGCTCCCAGCCGCCGCCATCGCATTGGTTTACGCCGCGCTGCCCTTCCAAGCCGCCATTACGCAGCCGATAACCGAAGTAGCCCGCATCTTCACCCGACGTGAGCCATTGCCCGCTGCGCGTGATGTCGTAGGCGACGATGATGCAGCTCCCCGCCGCCTCTCCCGCTGCCTGACCGATCAACAGCGGACGCCCGGCGCACTGTCCGGCGCAAAAACCGGCGCGGCGCAGGTCTTTCTCGATGTTGAACGCCAGCTGCCGCAGCGTTGACTCCAGCCGGAAATGCTGGCCGACGGCCACGTTTTGCTGGCGCAGCAGCGGGTAGGTTTTCGCCGCGCCGAGCGCGATCACGCTACCGAACACCAGTGCCAGCATCACCTCCGGCAAAGTAAAACCGCGTTCTAAGGTCAACATAGCCCGATGCCCCTTATCCGATGCCCTTCGCTGCACAAACGCAGCCTTCCCCGCGCGGACAGCACCAGCCGCAGGCCGCCAGCATCGTTACTGAGAAGAATGTGCCCCGCCTGGGCGGTATTGCGCAAACCGTAAAACCCGATCTCTTTGCCGGTGTAGCCCCTCAAAACGACGTCGGGATAAGGCGATGAAAAGACCGGCCCCTCGGCGGAAGCGCAATCCGGCGGCGGCGCACCACCGCCCAGGCACCAGGGGGCGCCGTGCTTGAACCACAGCAGCGTCGTGCGGTTGCGCCCGTTAGCCTCCGCCTGCAATCGCAGTAAAAACGCCAGCAGCTGCTGGCCGGTGTGCTCCAGCCGCAGCGCTTGCTGATGGTGGCGCCATTGGCCGACGCCCCAACCGGTGAGCATGCCGGCGATCAGGAGCGCCGCCAGCAGCTCAATCAGCGTCATGCCGCGCTGGCGATCGTCGATGTTCGATAGCGTATTTTCGTTCATGCGGCCAGTGTACGGAGGGCCACAAGGCGGTAAAGCCGTATGCGCAAGCCTTGCGGCAAGCTGCGCAAGGTTTTTTCTGTAGCGACAAGTGGCGACAGTAAAATGCGGCGCGGCGCGCAATGCGGATAAAAAAAGGGGGCGCAATCGTGCGCCCCCTGGTGTGATGCGGTTAAGGTCAGATCGCGACCGGCGCCTTGATGGCCGGATGCGGATCGTAACCTTCGATCTCGAAGTCTTCGAAGCGGTAATCGAACAGCGAAGCCGGCTTGCGTTTGATCACCAGCTTCGGCAACGGGCGCGGTTCACGCGTCAGCTGCAGCTGAGTCTGCTCCATGTGATTGCTGTACAGGTGAGTATCGCCACCGGTCCAGACGAAGTCGCCCACTTCCAGATCGCACTGCTGCGCCATCATGTGCACCAACAGCGCATAGCTGGCGATGTTGAACGGCAGGCCAAGGAACACATCGCAGGAACGCTGGTACAGCTGGCAAGAGAGCTTGCCGTCCGCCACGTAGAACTGGAAGAACGCGTGGCACGGCGCCAGCGCCATCTGGTCCAGCTCGCCGACGTTCCAGGCGGAAACGATGATGCGGCGCGAGTCCGGATCTTGCTTCAGCTGTTGGAGCACGTTGCTCAGTTGATCGATCTGACGGCCGTCCGCCGCGCCCCAGGCGCGCCACTGTTTGCCGTAAACCGGGCCGAGATCGCCGTTTTCGTCGGCCCACTCGTCCCAAATGGTGACCTTGTTGTCACGCAGGTAGGCGATGTTGGTATCGCCGTTCAGGAACCATAACAGCTCATGAATGATCGAACGCAGGTGACATTTCTTGGTGGTCACCAACGGGAAACCTTCCTGCAAATTGAAACGCATCTGGTGGCCGAAAATCGACAACGTGCCAGTGCCGGTACGGTCGGCTTTAGGGGTGCCCTCGGCGAGCACCTTGTTCATCAAATCCAGATACTGTTTCATTTGTCCCTCACGACACTTGTTGCTGCGGGCGACGACGGTACGCCCAAATCATCATAATAACACCGGCCACCACCATTGGGATGGACAGGATCTGCCCCATGCTGATCACGCCGTCAAACAGGCCGAGCTGAGCATCCGGCTGGCGGAACGCTTCGACGATGATGCGGAATGCGCCATAACCGATCAGGAACAGGCCCGATACGGCGCCCATCGGCCGCGGCTTGCGAATGAACAGGTTCAGAATGATAAACAGCACCACGCCTTCCAGCAGCAGCTCATACAGCTGCGACGGATGGCGCGGCAGCACGCCGTACTGATTCAGCAGCGGCAGCAGGGAAGGATCGGCGGCGGCGAGAGCCACGTCTTCGCTGCGCGAGCTTGGGAACAGCATCGCCCAAGGGGTGTCGGTGGTCACGCGGCCCCATAGCTCGCCGTTGATAAAGTTGCCGAGGCGGCCGGCGCCCAAACCGAACGGAATCAAAGGCGCGATAAAATCGGAAACCTGGAAGAAGGTGCGCTTGGTGCGGCGAGCGAACCAGAACATCACCAGAATCACCCCCATCAAACCGCCGTGGAACGACATGCCGCCATCCCAGACTTTAAACAGATAGAGCGGGTTATCCAGGAACAGCGGCAGGTTGTAGAACAGCACATAGCCTACGCGGCCGCCGACAAATACGCCCAGGAAACCGGCGTAGAGCAGGTTTTCCACTTCATCTTTGGTCCAGCCGCTACCCGGCTTGTTGGCGCGGCGCACCGCCAGCCACATGGCAAAAACGAAGCCGACCAGGTACATCAGGCCGTACCAATGCAGAGAAACCGGGCCAATGGAGAAAATGACCGGATCAAATTTAGGAAACGCCAGATAGCTATTGCTCATCTATCACCACAACATGTCTGTTATTTTTCCCCATGCGGGGGCGGCAGGTGCCAAACGGCGACGCAGGTTATCCCACGCCCTTCAAGCGGCAGCGTTGACCGCTGCGGTTTGCAGGGCGACGAGCATGCGCCGCGCTGAGGTTGCGCATCATAACATAGGCTTAACGCGGTCCGGTCCGGCTGAGCGGGAAAAGTTCTGTAAAAAAATTACCGCCTGCGGCGGTTATCTGCCGCCGCGAATCAACCCGCCCATGCCGCGTCGTTCCATAAAAGCCGCCACCAAATGGCGCACTTCGGTGGTCATTTGGGTGTTCAACACCCGGTGCGCCAGCACTTCGGCGTCGGACAGCTCGATATGCCGCAGCAGGTATTTGATGCGCGCCACGCTGCGGCCGTTCATGCTCAGATTGCGGTAGCCCATGCCCACCAGCAACAGCGCGCCCATGGGATCGCCGGCCAGTTCGCCACACAGGCTAAGCTGCAACCCCGCCGCCTTCCCCTGTTCGGCGATCAGCTTAAGCACCTGCAGCATCGCGGGATGCAGGCTGTCATACAGCGAAGCCACCCGGGTGTTGTTGCGATCCACCGCCAACAGATACTGGGTTAAATCGTTGGTGCCAACCGAGATGAAGTCAACGCGCCCGGCCAAATGCGGGATCAGGAAAATCATCGACGGCACTTCCAGCATCACGCCGATTTTCGGTTTCGGTATCCCGTAGCCGAGCACCTCTTCCACCTCGCGCCCGGCGCGGTCAATCAGGCGTTTGGCCTCGTCGACCTCTTCCAGGCTGGTGACCATCGGCAGCAGAATGCCCAGATTGCCGGTGCCGGCATTGGCGCGCAGCATGGCGCGAACCTGAATCAAAAAAATCTCCGGCTGATCCAGGGTGATACGGATACCGCGCCAGCCCAGACAAGGGTTCTCCTCACTGATCGGCATATAGGGCAGTTGCTTGTCGGCGCCGATGTCTAAGGTGCGCAGCGTGACCGGTTTGCTCGGGTAAAGCTGCAGCATGCCCTGGTACTGCGCGACCTGCTCCTCTTCGGAAGGGAAGCCGCTTTGCAACATGAACGGGATTTCGGTGCGGTATAGCCCCACGCCATCCACTCGGCCGCCCAACAGCTGCTCATGTTCCGGGCTGAGACCGGCGTTCAGCATCACCTGAATGCGTTCGCCGCTTTTCAGCTGCGCCGGTTGCTCGACGTCATCTTCCGCCAGTTTGCTCAGCTCCAGCTCTTCGCTGATCAGCCGCTGATATTCCTGCACCAACACCGGCTCAGGATCGACCAGCAGTTCGCCGCGATAACCGTCGACGATCAGCAGCCGTTGGCTGAGCAGAGAAGGTTGGATGTCAGCGCCCATCACCGTCGGCACCCCCATCGCCCGCACCAAAATCGCCGCATGCGAGTTGGCGGCGCCGTCGCGCACCACAACGCCGACCAGGCGATCCTGCGGCACCTCGGCCAGCAATGTCGCGGTCAGTTCATCCGCCACCAGCACGAAACGCGCCGGCCACTGGGTGGCGCCCTGAGTGGTGTCGTCGAGATGGAACAGCAGGCGCTGGCCGAGCGCGCGCAGGTCGCTGCCGCGCTCGCGCATGTAGGTGTCCTGCAATTTGGCGAACTGCTCGGCAAAGGCTTCTATCACCTGTTTCACCGCCCACTCCGCCACTGAACCGTTGTCGATTTCGGCGAACAGTTCGCGCTTGAGGCGGGCGTCGTTTAACAGGTGAGAATAAAGATCGAAGATCGCCGCGCTCTCTTTTTGCGAGCTGGCAGCAAAACGCTTGCTGAAACGGCGAAATTCCGCGCCGGCCTCTTCCAGCGCCAGCGTCAAGCGTTCGCGTTCGCTGGCGGTGTCCAGCGTCGACGCGCGGTAAACCTGATCGAGCGACGGTTGGCTGCTGTCCTGCCACCCTTCCGCTACGGCTACGCCTGGCGAGGCCGCCAGCGCGCGCACGCGCGTTTGGCGATACTGGCCGAAAATAGCATTCAACTGCGATTGTGAAAGGATCCCGGCCATCTGCGTGGCCAGAGTCACCATGAATGACTCTTCGCTTTCGTCGAACTGGCGCAGCTCACGCTGCTGCACCACCAACACCCCCAACAGCTGGCGCCGATGAATGATCGGCACCCCAAGGAAGGATCGGAAGCGATCCTCTTTCACCTGCGGAACGTATTTGAAGCTGGGGTGGCTTTGGGCATCGGCCAGGTTGATGGGCTCGGCCCGGCGGCCGACCAACCCGACGACGCCCTCGTCAAACGCCAATGCGATAGTGCGCCCGCGCGGCTTTTTCAGCCCGCGCGTGGCCATCAGGTAATAGCAGCGACGGTCATTATCCGCCAGGTAGATGGAACAGACTTCAGTGTCCATCGCCAGACAGGTTTCATTGACCAGCAGATCCAGCGCATCCGTCAGACTGGCCGCCGCGGCCACCTTCTCTACAATTTCTCGCAAGCGCGTGAGCATAGTCTGCTTAACTTAACCTCTCTTTCGGCGATAAGCGGGAGCCTGCCGCGGCGCCGCTTGCTCTTGCATCGGCATCACGGTCACGGCGAATTCTTTCATCACCCGGCGGTAGACGTCGCGTTTAAACGACACCACCTGGCGCACCGGATACCAGAAGCTCACCCAGCGCCAACCGTCGAACTCCGGCGTGCTGCTGCGCTGCATGTTGATATCAGCGTCATTGCACAGTAGCTGCAACAAAAACCATTTTTGCTTTTGGCCGATACAAACCGGCTTTGTGTCCCAACGCACCAAACGTTTCGGCAATTTATAGCGCAACCAGTTGCGGGTCGAAGCCAGGATGCGCACATCCTTTTTATTCAGCCCCACTTCTTCGAACAGCTCACGGTACATCGCCTGCTCCGCAGTTTCACCAGGGTTAATCCCACCTTGGGGAAACTGCCAGGAGTGCTGACCGTAACGGCGGGCCCATAAGACCTGCCCCTGACGATTACAGATTACGATACCAACATTCGGGCGGTAGCCATCATCATCGATCACCGGACTACCTCGATAAGCTTAAATTCGCATAGATATCCTGATTGTTTCACACAAGCTACAGGCGGTAAACCACTGCTTTACGGTGCTGCGGGCCGGATAACATTGGGATAACTCACAGATATGGGCAAAGTTATAAACATACCCCAGCATTTCGGAGCGGTTTTATTCACTTTTTCTGTGGATAGGTGTGTGCAGAACTCGAGGGATAAGCCGGTAAAACTCTCAAACCCTAAAATCGGCCTTTATCGCCAAAAACACACATTAAGTTTAAAAACAAAAAGTTAACCAATGAACCCCAGTTATGTACAGGGCAAAAATGTGATCTATGCACGGTAAGGATCTTACCCTGGCGAAAGATCCACCAACGCCGTTTTTATCCACAGATTATCCGGGCAAGTTACGCACAAAACGGACAAATTCGTAAAAACCCGCCCGAGTCAAGGCTGTAAATTGAACCAGTGATCGGTAAAAATTTGGGTTATCCCATAAATCTGT
Source organism: Serratia sp. BFP-2025 (assembly GCF_050880365.1). Taxonomy (NCBI): domain Bacteria; kingdom Pseudomonadati; phylum Pseudomonadota; class Gammaproteobacteria; order Enterobacterales; family Yersiniaceae; genus Serratia; species Serratia sp. BFP-2025. Next base: position 22,175 of record NZ_JBPAFV010000002.1, read on the forward strand.
GGATAAATAGGTGTAAGATCCTGTTTATTGTCGGTGGCTTCAGGTGAACAAGCCCCGCACGCGCATTGCCGCTCACATCGGGAAAGAAAAAAAGTCATGTAAAATCATGCTACTATTATTCTTTTCCCCAGGCGATAGCGGCCATCGTCCGCCGTGTATAATCTCAGTACGTTTTTCAACCAAATTCGACAGGCTTGATTTATGGCGTTTTTATCCCCTTTGCCGCCCCCGCCGGAAAATGAACGGCAGCTGTTCGAGCGCGCTCAGGCGCTGGCCGGCTTCAGCTTCGGCGAACTGGCCGCCCGCGCACAGTTGCCGATCCCCAAGGATCTGAAACGCGATAAGGGCTGGGTGGGCATGCTGCTGGAGCTGTACCTCGGCGCCATGGCCGGCAGCAAGCCGGAGCAGGATTTTCCCGAACTGGGCATCGAGCTGAAAACCATCCCTGTCGACGCCGCAGGCAAACCGCTGGAGACCACTTTCGTCTGCGTGGCCCCGCTCACCGGCAACAGCGGCGTTACCTGGGCCAGCAGCCACGTTCGCCACAAACTGGCGCGCGTCCTGTGGATCCCGGTTGAAGGCGAGCGCCAAATCCCGCTGGCCGAACGCCGCGTCGGTTCGCCGCTGCTGTGGAGCCCGAGCGCCGCAGAAGAAGAGAGGCTGCGCCGCGATTGGGAAGAGTTGATGGATCTGATCGTACTCGGCCACGTAGAGCACATCACCGCACGCCACGGCGAGGTGCTGCAACTGCGACCCAAAGCGGCCAACAGCAAGGCGCTCACCGAAGCCATCGGCGAGCAGGGGCAACCCATCATGACGCTGCCGCGCGGTTTCTATCTGAAAAAGGGTTTTACCGGCGCATTGCTGGCAAGACATTTCTCGATCTAAGCGATTTCGTTTAACTCTGGTTTAGCTAACCCTGTCAGCGCCACGATAAACGCGTATAATTCACGCTTTGCATTTATTAAGTATTAAGGTGTGCCGGGCAATGTTCGAATGGATTATGGATCCCAATGCCTGGTTAGCGTTAGGCACGCTAACCATTCTTGAGATCGTACTGGGTATTGATAACATCATTTTTCTGTCGCTGGTGGTGGCCAAGCTGCCTAAAGCGCAACAGAACAAAGCTCGCCGACTAGGTCTGGCCGCCGCCATGCTGATGCGTCTGGCGTTGTTGGCCTCTATCGCCTGGGTGATCCGCTTGACGCACCCGCTGTTCACCGTACTGGATCACGCCGTTTCCGCCCGCGATCTCATCCTGCTGCTGGGGGGATTGTTCCTGATCTGGAAAGCCAGCAAAGAGATCCACGAAACTATCGAAGGTTCGGAGGAAGAACACCACACCAAGGTGCACAGCTTCTTCGGCGCTATCGTGCAGATCATGCTGCTCGATATTATCTTCAGCCTGGATTCGGTGATTACCGCCGTGGGCCTTTCCGACCACCTGTTCATCATGATGGCGGCGGTGGTGATCGCCGTCGGCGTGATGATGTTCGCCGCCCGGCCGATCGGTGAATTCGTCAATCGCCATCCGTCGGTAAAAATGCTGGCGCTGGCGTTCCTGATCCTGGTGGGCTTCACGCTGATGCTGGAAAGTTTCCAGGTGCACGTGCCGAAAGGCTACATCTACTTCGCCATGTTCTTCTCCATGTCGGTAGAAGCGCTCAATCTGATGCGCAGCAAGAAAAACCGCTCGCCGGAATAAACCTTATACGAAAGCCGCCCCCGGCGGCTTTCGTCCCTTCGTTGACCTCTCATTTCACTTTTTCTTATCAGATAAAGACTTATCTGAGACGCCCTTCGCCGAGAGTTTGCTAATCTTGAAATAACAATGTTTTCTGCACAATCGAGGATCCGCAGGATGAAAAAGTGGGTAATGGCAGTGTCTGCGCTGGTCATGGCCGCCGGTTTGGCGGGATGTTCCAGCGACTACGTAATGGCGACCAAGGATGGCAACATGATCCTGACGCAGGGCAAACCGGAGATCGACAAAGACACCGGCCTCATCAGTTATAAAGATGAAAAAGGCAATCACCGCCAGATCAACGGCGATCAGGTTTCTCAGGTTATCGAACGCTAATTACCGCTCGCCGGCTATCGCCCATTCAAGCGCGGTAGCCCTCATTCGTGTCCGCACGGAATCCGCTTCCCCCATCTTCACCGCTTGGTTATAGTCAGGAAAGGCGACATCGCCGCCCGACGGACTTCGCGCCGTCTTCTGACATTGGGCTCCTGTTTTACCGGGCCGCGCGGCCCGTCAGCGCTAACAAGAAAGGAAGGCCGTTAATGCAATACCACCGTATTCCCCACAGTTCTTTAGAAGTGAGCGTGCTGGGACTGGGCACCATGACCTTTGGCGAACAGAACAGCGAAGCCGACGCCCATGCGCAACTGGACTATGCATTGGCCGCAGGCGTGAACCTGATAGACACCGCCGAACTGTACCCGGTGCCGCCCCGCCCGGAAACCCAGGGCCTGACCGAGAGCTATATCGGCAGCTGGATCAAGGCGCGCGGCAACCGCGAAAAAATCGTCCTGGCCAGCAAAGTCTCGGGCCCGGTGCGCGGCACCGACAGCAGCATCCGTCCGCAGCAGGCGCTGGATCGCAAAAACATCCGCGCCGCGCTCGACGCCAGCCTCAAGCGGCTGAATACCGACTATCTCGATCTCTACCAATTGCACTGGCCGCAGCGCGCCACCAACTGCTTTGGCAAACTCAATTATCAATACACCGATGACAAAGCCACGGTCACGCTGCTGGAAACGCTGGAAGCGCTGACCGAACAGGTGCGCGCCGGCAAAATTCGCTATATCGGGGTTTCCAACGAAACGCCCTGGGGCGTGATGCGCTACCTGCAGCTGGCGGAGAAGCACGAGCTGCCGCGCATCGTGTCGATTCAAAACCCGTACAGCCTGCTGAACCGCAGCTTTGAGATTGGCCTGGCCGAGATCAGCCAGCACGAAGGGGTGGAGCTGCTGGCCTATTCCAGCCTGGCGTTCGGCACCCTGAGCGGTAAATACCTCAACGGTGCAAAACCGGCCGGTGCGCGCAATACGCTGTTCACCCGCTTCAACCGTTATTCAGGGCAGCAAACCCAGCTGGCGATCGCCGAATACGTGGCGCTGGCCAAAAAACACGGGTTGGATCCTTCGCAGATGGCCTTAGCCTTCGTGCGCCAACAGCCGTTCGTCGCCAGCACCCTGCTGGGCGCCACCTCGGTGGAGCAGTTGAAAATCAACCTCGGCAGCCTCGATGTGGTATTGGATGAGGACGTGCTGCAGGCGCTTGAAGAGATCCATACCCGGTTTACCATTCCGGCGCCTTAATACAGCGAGGGCGCAGCCTGCGCTGCGCCCCGTTTCACCGCCGCTGCGACCACCACAGTGCGCTAATCGACAGCGCAAACACCACGCCAAATCCGACGCCGACGCCCACTACCGGCACGCCCAGCTTCACCACCAGCGAATACAGCGCCAGCATCAGCAACATGGCGGCGTTTTCACCCAGATTTTGCACCGCGATCGCATTGCCGGCGCCGACCGAATGCTTGCCCCGCTCCTGCAGCAGCGCATTGAGCGGCACCACGAAGAAGCCCCCCAGCATGCCGATGATCGCCAACAAGGCATAGGCATTGAGCATGGTGGTTTGCAGCGCGAATACCGCGACCGCGACGCCGATCAGGATCCCAGCCGGCATACAGCGCTTCACCGTCTTCAGCGTAACGAAACGCGCGGCACCGCCGGCGCCCACCACGATGCCGACGGCCACCATGGCGTTCAGCAGCGTCGGCGTGGCGTTATCGGCGATGCCGAGTGCCACCGGCACCCACAGCACCAGCAGAAAACGCAGCGTCACGCCGGCACCCCAAAACAGGCTGGTGCCGATCAGGGAGAAACGCGTCTGCCCATCGCGCCATAGCGTAACGCAGGCGGTAAAGAAGCTGTTCGTCATGGCCCGCGGGCGCCAGGAGGCCCCCGGGCGCGCCGCCGCCAGACGCGGAATATACAGGTTGGCAACCACCGCCCCCGCGTAAACCAAGGCGCAGGCCGCCAGCGCCGCCACCACATGCCAATCCGCCAGCATGCCGCCGGCCACCGAGCCGGTCAGAATGGCGGCAATGGTCGAGGCTTCCATCAGGCCGTTAGCCTTGACCAGCTTCTCGCCGCTAGTGATCTCGCCCAGAATGCCATATTTGGCCGGTGAATATGCGGCAGCGCCTACCCCGACCAGGCTGTAGCCGAGGAACGGGTTGAACCCAAAGCAGATCACCAACGCCCCCGCCAGTTTCAGGGCGTTGGCGAACATCATCACCCGCCCTTTGGCGAAGCTGTCGGCCACCTGACCGACAAACGGCGCAAGAATGATGTAGGTGGCAACAAAGGCCATCTGCAGGATCGGCTGGCTCCAGTCCGGATAAAGCTGCTGTTTGATCAACGCCAGCGTGGCGAACAGCAACGCATTGTCGCCGAACGCCGAGAGGAACTGCGCGCTGATCACCGCGATCATGCCGCGTGACAACAAAGGGGACTCGGTCGAAGGATTCATCAGGCACTCTCCGGCTGTTCGGCCATGTGACGCAGGGTGACGAAATCGGGTTTGCCGCTGCCCAGCACCGGCAACGTTTTCAGCAGGCGGATATCGCGTGGCACCGCCAGCTCCGGGCTGCCCAGTTCACGCGCCACCCGCAGCAACGCCTCGCGGGTGATGGCGGGATCGGTGGTGAACAGCACCAAGGCCTCGCCTTTGCTGCTGTCGCTTTTGACCGTTGCGGCATGCAATTTTTCCGGCGACAACCGCTGCGCCAGCAGTTCGACGCTCTCCAGCGACACCATCTCGCCCGCCAGCTTGGCGAAGCGCTTCACGCGCCCGCGAATGGTGCAGTAGCCCTGCTCATCCAGGCTGACGATATCGCCGGTGTCGTACCAGCCCGGCTGTAGCACGCCGTTGGCATCTTCCGCCGCCGGCGGTTCCAGTTCGCCGGGACGCTCAACCCGCAGATAGCCTTTCATGATATTCGGCCCCTTCAGCTGCAGGCGGCCGCCGTTGTCGATCCCCGGCACCGCGATCAGACGTGCCTCCATCTGCGGCATGATGCGGCCGACGGTGCCTACCTTGGTCGCCAGCGGCACGTTGATCGACACCACCGGCGCGCACTCGGTCACGCCATAGCCTTCCAGGATGCGAATGCCGTATTTATCCTGATAGATCTGTTTGGTGCTGTCCGCCAGTTTCTCTGCACCGGCCACCACGTAGCGCAGGCGGGCAAAATCATACGGATGGGCGAAGCGCGCATAGTTGTTGAGGAAGGTCGCCGTGCCGAACAACACCGTGCAGTTGCGGTCATATACCAGCTCCGGCACCACGCGATAATGCAGCGGGCTGGGGTAGAGAAAAATGCGGCTGCCTGTGAGAAGCGGCGTCAGCAGCCCCACCGTCAGGCCAAACGAATGGAATAACGGCAGCGAGGACATGAAGCGGTCGCGCGGCGTGAAATCGGCAATGGTGCGGATTTGTTCTACGTTGGCCAGCAGGCTGGCATGCGAATGCACCACGCCCTTGGGGTGGCCTTCAGAACCTGAAGTGAACAGGATCAGCGCCGCATCCTCCGGGCGTTGCGGCAACACCGCGCGCTGCGGCTGCAGCAAATGCCGCAGGATCCACAGCTTGTCCGCCAGCGTGACGGTGTCTTTCAGATCTTCCAGATACACCCAGTTGGCCTGCGTCACCTGCTCCGGCAGGTGGGTCAGCTTGCCCTTTTCCAGAAACTGACGCGAGGTGACGATGGTCTTGATGCCGGCGGCGAGCATCGCGCTGTTCAGGCCGTTGGCGCCGGCGGTGTAGTTGAGCATCGCCGGAATACGGTTGCGCAGCGAAGCGCCGAAGATCGCCGCCGCGGTGATGGTGGCATTCGGCAACAGCAGCCCGACGTGCTCCCCTTCGGCGGTAAAGCGCTGCAGAATGCGGCTGACGCCCAGCGATTTCTTGATCAGCGTCTGGTAACTGTCTTCTTTGAAAGCGATGTCTTCGATACAGGGCTTGCGGCGCCCGTAGCGGTGCTGCGCCGCCAGCAAGGCATGGAACAGGGTCTGCGGTTCACGCGTATCCATCCGCGCCCGCATCATGATCTGCATCAGGCGATCGCCCGCCAGCGCACGGCGTTCGCGCGCACGCGGCGCCTCCGGCATCGGCAGCGTGGTCGGCGACAAGATGCGGATGCTGATTCGCGGGAACCAGCGGATCTTGAACACCCCGGCCATGCGGCCGAACGGACTGAATTCGGGGCCGTCGATCCGCACCGGAACCACAGTGGCGCCCGATTTGGCGGCAATAAACGCCGCGCCGTCGTAAATTTTCATCAGCGCGCCGGTCACGGTGATGCGCCCTTCAGGGAACACCACGATCGGCCGCCCCTGTTCGACCATGCGCACCAGCTGCTTGATGGCCATCGGCTTGGTGGGGTCGAGCGAGACAAAATCGATGTAAGGCCGCAGCCAGCGCATAAACCAGCTCTCGCCGATGCTGGCGTAAACCGCAAACACCGGTTTAATCGGCAGGAACAGCGCCAACAGCACGCCGTCAAGAAAAGAGACGTGGTTCGGTGTAATCAGCAGTTTTTGCCGATCGAAGTGCTGGACGTCCCCTTCGACCCGTACCCGAAACAACAGGCGAAACAGCGCGCGCAGCAGTGAAAATATCATGCCCTTCTCCCTTGGCCATGGAGGCGTAAATCGTTGTAGGGAAAAGAATACTATATGGCGGGCAAAAAAAAACCTACGCATCCGCGTAGGTTGGTGCAATTGAAAATGGCTTCAGCATGCAAGGCACGCTGATTTCTCACCAATCAATACCTCTGGGATCACCTACTCTAGAGAGATGCCGTGCAGGAAACTACCGCCGAATCGCAAGAGTTCTGCTCCAAATGCAACCAGCTGTAAATTTCCCGCGACCGGCTGTAATAACTCAATGAAACTTAAACCTTCACGGCGACCAAAAGATAAATAATCGCCGCGGAGCCCCCTCTCCAGGTACGCGATCGGGCGCGCCTCGCTCAGCGAGCGCTAACCTCCACCAGACAGCTCATGGCATTCGGCCCCTGCGTCAGCGGCGAGGTGCCGATATCCAGCGTCAGCACGTTCGGGTTGCCCGCCTGTTCAATCGGTTGACGCTGCACGCCAACGCCCGGATCGAACCAAGCGCCGGTCGCCATCAGCACCACCCCACGCGTTACACCGTCGGTCAGCGATACCCCCGCCAGGCAACCGCCGCGCGCGTTGCTGACCAGCACTTCGGCGCCGTCCAGCACACCGCGCGGCGCGGCGTCGTCCGGATGCATATACAGGGTTTCGCGCCCGGCGGTTTTGTTCCCCTGCGCCAGCGGCGCCGGATCCATCTGGCTGTGCAGACGATCGCTCGGTTGGATGGAGATCAGATGCAGCGGCCAGTTTTTGGCCTGCGGTGCCCCCAACCACTCCACCGGCGGTTGCCACTGCGGATGCGGGGCGAAATCCTGATAGCGATAACCGGCGATCCGCTCGCTGAACAGTTCAATCTTGCCGCTGGGCGTTTGCAACGGATTGGCCTGCGGATCGGCGCGGAACGCGTCGAAAAACACAAACTCTTTGGCGGGCGCGGGCAGTTCGACATAGCCCTGCCGCCAAAACGCCTCAAACTCCGGCCAGGCGACGCCAGCGCGCTGCTGCGCCACGCCGCATTGCCGGTAGATCTCTTCGATCCAGGCCCGTTCGTCGCGGTTCTCGGTGAAGCGTTCGCGATAGCCGAGACGCTCCGCCAGATCGGCGAAGATATCGAAATCGTTGCGCGCCTGGTGCTGCGGCGCAATGGCCTGATGCATCGCCAGCACGTAGCGATCGCGCGACGAGCCGCCGATATCGTTACGCTCCAGCGAACTGGTGACCGGCAGAACGATGTCCGCCATCTTGGCCGCCGCCGTCCACCAGATATCCTGGACGATCACCGTGTCCGGCTTTTGCCAGCCCTCCACCAGCCGATTCAACTGCTGATGATGATGGAATGGGTTGCCGCCGGCCCAGTGCACCAAATGAATATCCGGGTAGTGCCGCGTCTCGCCGCAAAATTGATAGGCTTCGCCGGGGTGCAGCAGCATATCGCAGATGCGCGCCACCGGGATCGCCAGCCCGGCCGGGTTGTCCCCGACCGGCATGGTCGGCGCGGGCGTGTCCACGCGCGGGTTGCCGACGCCGTTCATCGAACCGTGGCCGAACGAGAAACCGCCGCCCGGCAACCCCACCTGCCCCAGCATCGCCGACAGTGCGATCATCATCCAATAGGGTTGCTCGCCGCGGTGCGCGCGCTGCACCGAGTAAGAACAGGTGATGAAACTGCGCACGCCGATCAGCTGCCGCGCCAACAGCGCGATGCGGGCTGCCGGAATGCCGGTGATAGCGCTGGCCCAGACGGGGGTTTTCGCCACGCCGTCGCCGGCGCCGTTCAGGTAATCCGCCAGCTGCTGATAACCCACGCAGTGGCTATGCAGGAAGGCTTCGTCCTGAGCGCCCAGCCGTTGAATTTCGTAAGCCAGCGCCAACATCAGCGCCACGTCGGTATTCGGCCGGATCGGGATCCATTCCGCATTGACGAACTCGGGGCAATCGTCGCGCATCGGGCTGATGTTGATCACCGGCGTGCCCTTGCGCGCCAGCTTTTGCAGCCAGGGCTTGAGCGCATGCTCCGCCGCGCCGCCGGAAGAGACCTGGGCGTTTTTCAGCGCCAGCCCGCCGAACGCCACAAACAGTTCGCAGTGTTCCACCACGCTCGGCCAGCTGGTGACCCGGCCGGTGAGCGGCGAGAAAGTGCCGATCACATACGGCAGGAAGAACTGCGCCGCGCCCCAGCTGTAGTTGCCCTGCTGATCGACGCCGCCGCCGCCGCTGAAGTAGAACCGCCGCACCAGCGAACGCGCATGGTGCAGTCGCCCGGCCGATGACCAACCGTATGAGCCGGTAAACAGCCCGGAAGCGCCGTAACGGTCGCGCACCCGACGGTTTTCCTCCGCCACCAGATCGAGCGCCAAATCCCAGTCCACCTCGATGAAATCTTCTCTGCCGCGCAGCGTGCGATCGCTGCCTTCGCGCTTTTGCAGCCACGAACGGCGCACCGCCGGCTTGCGGATGCGCTTGTCGGAATAAACCATCGGCGCGATGGAATCGAGCAGCGGCGAAGGGTCAGGATCGTCGACGAAGGGTTCACAACGGATAAGCCGGCCGTCTTCAACCACGGCGGTATAGGCGCCCCAATGGGCGAGCTGCGGATAGCGTTTAATGGACATGGCGTTCTCGGCGCAAATCGGAATCCACAGACGTTACCTCAGCCTGTCGCCAGCGCCAACGTACAAATTGCGCTATCGTTCGGCCGGTGGTGGTTATGCGCGCAGCCACGAAGAGATTCTGCAACGGCCGCCACAAGTTGCGCACGACACCGCTTGCAGCCTCGGTTTTTTTCCGCAAGACTGGGGGATGTAAGCGATTACCCAGGATGTGTTGACTGATATGGCTACGATAAAGGATGTTGCCAGGCTGGCGGGTGTTTCCGTGGCCACGGTATCCCGCGTGATAAACCATTCCCCCAAGGCCAGCGAAGGATCGCGCACCGCGGTGCTGGCCGCCATGGAACAGCTGCAGTATCACCCCAACGCCAACGCGCGGGCGCTGGCGCAGCAATCCACCGAGACGCTGGGCCTGATCGTCTCCGACGTTTCCGATCCCTTTTTCGGCGCGATGGTCAAAGCGGTCGAACAGGTGGCCTACGCCACCCGCAATTTTCTGCTGATTGGCAACGGTTACCACGACGCCGAAAAAGAGCGCCAGGCGATAGAACAGCTGGTGCGGCACCGCTGCGAAGCCCTGGTGGTGCACGCCAAAAGGCTGAGCGATCGGGAGCTTTGCGACTGGATGCAACAAATCCCCGGCATGGTGCTGATCAACCGCACGCTGCCGGGTTTTGAAGCGCGCTGCGTGGCGCTCGACGATCGCTACGGCGCCTGGTTGGCGACCCGCCATCTGATCCAGCAAGGGCATCAGCGCATTGCCATCATCTGCTCCACCCACCAGATTTCCGACGCCACCGATCGCCTGCAAGGCTATCTCGACGCGCTGCAAGAGCATGGCATTGCGGTGGATGAAAAGCTGATCGCCTACGGCGAGCCGGACGAGATCGGCGGCGAACAGGCGATGACCGAGCTGCTCGGCCGCGGCCGCTCGTTCTCTGCCATCACCTGCTACAACGATCCGATGGCCGCCGGCGCGCTGTCAGTACTGAGCGATAACAGCGTCGACGTGCCGGGGCAAATTTCGCTGATCGGTTTCGATGACGTGCTGATTTCGCGCTATCTGCGGCCCCGCCTGACCACCATTCGCTACCCGATCGTGGCGATGGCCACCCAGGCGGCTGAGCTGGCGCTGGCGCTGGCCAATCGGCAGCCGCTGCCGGAAGTCACCAACATGTTCAGCCCGACGCTGGTGCGCCGCCACTCGGTCGCCACCCTCAACAACGCGCACGAACAGCCGTAATGACATCGCTGCATGGGTGAGCCGTCACCCATGCGTTCATATTGCGCAGCCCTCCGCATTTCCCGACTGTTGATTTTTTCCGCTCCCTGCGTTCGTGCATATTGTTCGAATAATAACCTTTACACTATATAGTATAAACGCTATATTTGGAGCGAATCATGTGGCAAGTGGTGACCGTCGAACGGTTCGACGACTGGTTTTTAGCGCTGAACAACGCCCAGCAAACCAGCATCCTGGCGGCGATCTTCAAATTACAGACGTTCGGCCCGCAGTTGGCGCGGCCGCACGCCGATACGCTGCATTTTTCCGACGCGGCCCGGCAGTTGAAGGAGCTGCGCGTTCAACATCGCGGGCGCCCTTTCAGAGTGTTTTTCGCTTTTGACCCACAGCGGCAAGCGGTGCTGTTGTGCGGTGGCGATAAAACCGGCGACAAGCGCTTTTACCAGCGCATGTTGCCCATCGCCGCCATGGAGTTTTCACATTATCTGGCCACCCGGAGGTAGTGCAGATGGCTAAACCTTTATCCCAATTGATCGACAAGCTCGATCCCGCCGTCGTTGGCGCAGCCAGGCAAAAAGCGGACAAGGAAATTTTCGAACTGCGGCTGGCGATGCTGCGGGAAGAGCTGGCGGTCTCTCAGGTTGAATTGGCGAAGCGGCTCGGCATCAGCCAACCCTCCGTCGCCAATTTGGAAAAGCGCGGCAGCGAAATAAAACTGTCGTCACTCAAACGCTATATCGAGGCGATGGGCGGCACGCTGTCGCTGGACGTGCAATTGCCCAATGGCCAGCACCGCCGCATGACGCTGTGAAGCGGGCGCCAGGCGCCCGCCCGCTTATCAGATAAGCTCCAGCGCGATCAGCTCTTCGATGGTTTGGCGGCGACGAATCAAACGCGGTTCGCCGTTTTCGAACAACACTTCAGGCAACAGCGGACGGCTGTTGTAGTTGGAAGACATCGACGCGCCGTAGGCGCCGGTATCGTGGAACACCAGATAATCGCCGATCTGTACCGGCGGCAGCTCGCGGGTTTCCACGCCGCCGCCCGCCTGCTGGGTGAACACGTCGCCGGATTCGCACAGCGGCCCGGCGATCACCGTTTCGCGCAGCGGCTGCCCCGACGTGTCGCGGCCATCGGCCGGCAACAGCGAAATATGGTGGTAGCTGCCGTACATCGCCGGCCGCATCAGATCGTTAAAGCCGGCGTCCACCAGCACAAAGTGGCGGCTGCCCATGTCTTTCACCGCCCGCACTTCGGCCACCAGCACGCCCGCCTCCGCCATCAGGAAGCGCCCGGGTTCAATCTCCAACTGTACCGGGTGCCCCAAATGCGCGGCGATGCGCTCACGCGCCCGGTTCCACAAACCGAAATAGTGCTCGGTATCGATCGCTTCTTCGCCGTACTGATAGGGGATAGACAGGCCGCCACCGGCAGAAATGGCGCTGATGTCATGGCCGAGATCGATCACCTGCTGCACCATCGCGTCGCAAACTCGCTCCAGATGCTGGTAATCGACGCCGGAACCGATATGCATATGCACGCCGACAAGCTTCAGGCCATAGCGGCGGATCTTCTCCACCGCCTGCGGCAGATCGGCATACCAGATGCCGTGCTTGCTGTTCTCGCCGCCGGTGTTGGTTTTCTGGCTGTGGCCGTGGCCAAATCCCGGATTAATGCGCAGCCACACCGGGTGCCCCGCAGAAACCTGACCGAGTTGATCCAGCATGTCGATGGAACCGGCGTTGACCGGGATCTTCAATTCGCTGACGCGCGCCAGCGTGGCGTGATCCAGCACGTCTGCAGTAAAGACGATCTCGCTCGGTTCGCCGCCCGGCTGAAAACCGGCCTGCAGCGCCCGCTCGATTTCACCCAGCGATACCGAATCCACCTTCACGCCCTGCTCGCGCATCAAGCGCAAAATATGAATGTTCGAACAGGCCTTCTGCGCGAAGCGGATGGTGTCGAAGTGGCGCAGCTGAGCGATGCGCTGGCTGATGATGTCGGCATCATAGGCCCAGACCGGGCAACCGAAACGCTGCGGCAAGGCCAGCAGGTTAGCGGCGTTCAACGCGGTGGAGGTGTTGTGCAACGGGCGTGGCATGGCGATATTCCCAATTCGAAAGTAACGGCGGATAAAGCCATAGTGCCGCACGCTGAATCGACTGGAAAATATCTATTTAGCCGTAGTCTATTCATTTATGATATGGCTTTCTTCCCCAGCCGAGCAGCCTCGCCATGCACAACATCTCTTTGCGACAGATCGAAATCTTTCGGGCGGTGATGACCACCGGCAACCTGACCGAAGCGGCGGCCCTGCTGCAAACCTCGCAGCCGACCGTCAGCCGCGAGCTGGCGCGCTTTGAGAAGCTGATCCGGCTGCAGCTGTTCGACCGGGTGCGGGGGCGTTTGTCCCCTACCGTGCAGGGGCTGAGGCTGTTCGAAGAAGTGCAACGCTCCTATTACGGCCTCGATCGCATCGTCAACGCCGCCGCCGGCATTCGCCAGTTTCAGCAGGCGCAGCTGTCGATCCTGTGCCTGCCGGTATTTTCTCAATCGCTGCTGCCGGCGGTGTGTCGGCCCTTTATCGAACGTTATCCGGAAGTCAGCTTCAGCGTGATCCCTCAGGAGTCGCCGCTGCTGGAGGAGTGGCTGTCGGCCCAGCGCCACGACCTTGGGCTGACGGAAACCGCCCTGACGCCGGCGGGTACCGAGCGAATGACGCTGATGACGTTGAACGAAGTCTGCGTGCTGCCGGCGGGTCACCCTTTATCGGCGAAAGACCAGTTGACGCCGCAGGATTTCGCCGGGCAAAACTTTATCAGCCTGTCGAGCACCGACAGCTATCGTCACTTGCTGGATGCGCTGTTCGCCGAACAGGGCGTCGAACGGCGCATGGTGATGGAGACCCACAGCGCAGCATCGGTGTGCGCCATGGTGAGGGCCGGCGTGGGCGTATCGATCGTCAACCCATTGACGGCGCTCGACTATGCCGGCAGCGGGGTGCACGTGCGGCCGTTCAGCATCGAGGTACCGTTCACCGTCAGCCTGATCCGGCCGCTGCATCGCCCTTCTTCTGCGCTGGTCACGGCCTTTATCGACCATCTGCATCAGCAGGCGGCCGGTTTCCCCGCTCGGCTCGACGCGGCGATCAGGCGCTAGCCGGGCGCTTGGCGCGTTTAAAGGTCACCAGGCACAGCAGCAGCCCCAGCAGCGCTATCGCCGCCGCCGCCAGAGGAACGCGGGTCAACCCCAGCCCCTGCGCAATCACCGCTCCGCCTACCCAGGCACCGAGTGCATTGCCGACGTTAAACGCAGCAATATTCAGTGTGGAAACCAGATTCGGCGCTTTCTTGCCGTAAGTCACCACGTTGATCTGCAGCGCCGGCACCGCGGCGAAAGCGGCGGCGGCCCACAGGAACAGGGTCATTTCCGCCGGCACCAGCGCATGGCTGGTCCAGTGGAACAAGGCGGCGAACAGCGCAATGGCCAGGAAAGTGCAGCTGAGCGTCAGCGCCAACCGCCAGTCAGCCAAGCGGCCGCCAACGATATTGCCCACCGTCAGGCCTACGCCCATCAGCAGCAGCGTCCAGCTTACGCCGCTCGCCGAGACACCGGTCACTTCGGTCAGCAACGGCGCGATATAGGTGAACAGCGCAAACATTGAGGCAGCGAACGCCACCGTCATCAGCAGCGACAGCCAAATGCCGCCGCCGCGCAACGCCGCCAGCTCTTTTTTCAGATCGGTCGGCGCCTCATCTTTTAACGCAGGCAGCTTGGCATACAGCGCCAACAACGACAGCACGCCGATCAGCGCCACCGCCCAGAAGGTGGAACGCCAGCCCAGCGCCTGCCCCAAGGCGGTGCCGAGCGGCACGCCCAGCACGTTGGCCAGCGTCAGGCCGGTGAACATCAAGGCCACCGCCGAAGCCCGTCGGTTGGGTGCCACCAGATTGGCGGCCACCACGGCGCCGATGCCGAAAAACGCGCCGTGGCACAGTGCGGTGATGATGCGCGCCAGCATCAGGAAGTTATAGCTGTATCCCAACGCGCACATCACGTTGCCGATGATGAAGATCACCATCAGCAGCAGCAGCGTATTCTTGCGCGGCAGTTTGGCGGTCAACAGCGCCATGATCGGCGCGCCAATCGCCACGCCCAACGCATAGCCGCTGATCAGCCAGCCGGCCGACGGGATCGACACCTGCAGATCCCCTGCCACGTCAGGCAGCAGCCCCATAATGACGAATTCGGTGGTGCCGATGGCAAATGCACTTAATGCCAGTGCGAGCAAAGAAACAGGCATGGGTAACGCTCCCGGTCAACACAGCCCGGCGTCAGACGCTCAGGGCTATTCAATAAACAAGCATAATCCCGGGCCACCCGCAGGGCGGCCCGAACAAGCGGGGTCAGATGAGATGTTCCAAGCGGAGGGATAATACTTAACCCTATAATTAATAAGTTTTATTCTCGCTTTTCGCCCCACAGAAATAGCACGCGGCGCAGAGCGAAGACCAGCAGAGACAGGCGGACAGCGCACAAATCATTCAGCGCTGGGCGCTAAGCGCTTGAATGCGCTGACGATGAAAAATGTGTGCAAATGTTACCGCATTGTTAATTTCATCAGCGCAGCGTCGCCTGCCACTGCGGATCGCTGGCGAACCACTCCACCAGAAAGTCCAGCATGGTGCGCAGGGTAGCGGGCATTTGTCGACGTGAAGTGTAGATGCCGTAGATGCCCATCGACTGCGGCCGATAGCCCGGCAACAGTTCCACCAGCTCGCCGCTGGCCAGCAGCGGCGCCGCCGAATAATAGGGCTGCATGGAAATGCCTGCGCCCTGCACCGTGCCGGCCATCAACACCACCGACTCATTGGCGCTCAGGTTACCGCTGACCGCCACCGCCGATTTCACCCCCTGCGCGTCGAAATGCCACAGGCTTTTGCCGAAATAGGAGTAGGTCAGACAGTTGTGCAACGCCAGATCCTGCGGCTGACGCGGCGTGCCGTGCGCCGCCAGATAAGCCGGCGCGGCGCACACCACCGACGCGCAGCTGGACAGCGGCCGGGCGATCAGATTGGGATCCAGCTCATTGGTGATGCGCAGCGCCAGATCGATGCGTTCCTCCACCAGATTCACCGCCCGGTTGTTCATCTGCAGATCGACCGCCACCTGCGGGTGACGCTTCAGATATTGAGCGACGGCCCCCACCAGCGCCGTTTGCCCCAGCGACTGCGAACAGGTGATGCGCAGCAGGCCACGCAGCTCATCGCTCTGCCCTTCCTCCACCAGATCGATCTCCCCCGCCAACGCCAACATTTGCCGACATCGCTCAAGAGTGCGCTCACCGGCGTCGGTCAGACTAAGCTTACGGGTAGTGCGATGCAGTAAACGCGCTCCGGCCCATTGCTCCATTTGCGCCAGATAGCGCGTCACCATCGCACGTGACATCTCCAGCGTTTCCGCGGCGGCGATCATGCTGCCGCGATCGACGATGGTGACAAAAACCTCAGCGGCGGTAATGCGATCCATGATTAGTCCGATTTATGCAACGAATAATTGCTTATTATCCGGTTTTTCTATCGCTTTATGCAACCTAACATCATTACAACATTAACCGATACCTAAGGACCTCTGCCCATGTTTAAGAAATCACTGTTAACTCTGGCCTTCACCGGCGTCGCCACCCTGAGCGCTTACGCCACCGCTGCCGACACCCTGACCATGGAAGTGTATAACCCGGGCGAGAAAAGCGTGTTCCCGGTGTCTTCCGAGATCGTCAGCGGCAAACACGAAGTGGCGCTGATCGACGCTCAGTTCCAGCGCAACGATGCCGAAGAGCTGGTGAAAAAGATCAAGGCGACCGGCAAAAAACTGACCACCGTCTACATCAGCCATTCGGATCCGGATTTCTACTTCGGTCTGGACGTGATTAAGGCCGCCTTCCCGGAGGCGAAAATCATCGCTTCGCCGGGCACCATCAAGGACATCAACGCCACCAAAGACGGCAAAGTCGCCTACTGGGGCCCAATCCTGAAAGACAACGCGCCTAAAACCGTGATCGTGCCGCAGCCGCTGCAGGGCGACAGCTTCACCATCGACGGCCAAAAAGTGGAAGTGAAAGGTCTGAACGGCCCGACTCCCGATCGCACCTTCGTCTGGATCCCGGCGCTGAAAGCGGTAGTGGGCGGTGTCGCGGTCGCCGGGGACAATATCCATCCGTGGATCGCCGACAACCAGAGCGTGGAATCGCGCCAGCACTGGCAGCAGACGCTGAAAAACATCGAAGCGCTGAAGCCGCAGGTCGTCGTGCCGGGCCACTTCCTGCCGGGTGCAGCGCAGACGCTGGCATCGGTGCATTTCACTCAGAAATACCTGACCACGCTGGAAGCCGAGCTGCCTAAGGCCAAGGATTCCACCGCGCTGATTGAAGCGATGAAAAAGCACTACCCGACGCTGAAAGACGAATCGAGCCTGGAACTGAGCGCGAAAGTGCTGAAAGGCGAGATGAAGTGGCCGCAATAAGCGCCCGAGCGTGATTGAACCAGTCCTGGCGCGGCGGCGAACTGCCGCGCCAGGCGAGGAGCTAAGATGACCGAAACCACTTTGCATTACATTTTCGATCCGCTGTGCGGTTGGTGCTACGGCGCCGCGCCGCTGGTGAAAGCGGCTCAGAGCCTCCCAGGGCTCAAGGTCGTGCCGCACGCCGGCGGCATGATGACCGGCAACAACCGCCGTCAGATTACCGACGAATGGCGCAACTACGTCATTCCGCACGACAAACGCATCGCCGAAATGACGGGCCAGCCGTTCGGTGAAGCCTATTTCAACGGTCTGCTGCGCGACACCACGGCGGTGATGGATTCCGAGCCGCCGATCACCGCTATCCTGGCGGCGGAAAAGCTGGCGGGGCGCGGGTTGGACATGTTGCACCGCATTCAGCAGGCGCACTATCAGGAAGGCCGTCGCATCGCCGACACGCCGGTGCTGGAAGCGTTGGCGAAAGAGCTGGGATTGCCTTCGGCGGCGTTTATCGCCGAAATGCGCTTCAACAGCGGCGCGCCGACCGCGCAACATATCGCGGAAAGCCGGGCGCTGCTGGCCAAAGTGCAAGGCCAGGGCTTCCCGACCTTTGCACTGCAGGATAGTGATGGCCGCCTGCATCTGCTGCCGGCCGGCAATTATCTGGGCAATGTGGAAGCCTGGAAGAATCTGCTGGGCGCCGCCGCACTGGCGTAATCCTGCTCGCCCCGGTCGTCGGGGCGGGTCATTCTACCCGCACGAACCTCCCTTCCGCCCGCACGTTGTGACCGAACCCGCAATCGCCCCGCGTGTGCATTTCCAACGCTTGCTCGCCGAACTCCATCGTCACGTCGCAGACCTGCGCGCTGTCCGACTCGTGCTGGTGGTAGACGGCCTTGCCGTGTGCGATCGGCAGCTCCGCGGAAAAGTCCCCCATGTTCGGCCCGTAATACAGCCCCATCTGCGGCATCGCGTAGCCGGAAAAATCGATCAGCCAGCGCTCGCCCTGCGGCTTAACCACCACTTCACTCCACACGCCGCGCCCGGCGTATTGCCAATACACGCCGCCCGGCCCCTGCGGCTGCGGCCGCTGCGCCAGACGTTGACGCAACAGGCTCAGGTTGTGCTGCGATTTATCGTCGTGCGGTGCCAGCGCCAGATAGGCCTGCGCCTTGAGCAATTCGCCGGCGTGCATCAGCGACAGCGCCACGTTGTTGTAAGCCGTGGCAACCGCCTGCTCGCTCAGGCCGCAAAATTCGCTCCAGGCCGCCTGATCGCGAAAGATGTCGGCGGCTTTGGCGTAATCCTGCCGCTGATAAGCCTTTTTTCCCAGTTCGGCGTAGCTCGCCACCTTTTGGCAGTCGGCAGCAATGTCCGGCTCGTCAATGTGCGCCCAGGCCCGGACGCTGGCGAAGACGCCGCAGGTCAGCAACAGGGGAAACCAAGCCTTCATCGTTTATCCTTTCTGCAAAAATTCGGCGCCAGTATAACCGCCCGGCGCCGGAGTGTATGCCGCAATTGCGATCGCCTGCATGGCCGCCGGCGATTCAACCGTATTATTTCAAACGGTTAGCGGAGTCAAAACTGCTTACAGTCACGGTTTGTTTGTTACCGGCCCGCGGCCCATGCTGAACAAAATGCCGCAATGAATGAGCCGCTATGAACGCAACCCCCTTGCAGAAACACGCCGTTTGGCAGCTGATCAAACCCTTTTGGGTGTCAGAGGAGCGATGGCGCGCCTGGATGATGCTGATCGCCATCGTCGTCCTGTCGCTTGGCCTGGTCTATATCAGCGTGCAGATCAACCAGTGGAACCAGGTGTTCTACGATGCGCTGCAGAACAAGAACTACCCAGTGTTCAAGGCACAGCTGTGGCGCTTTACCTATCTGGCGCTGATCTTCATCGTGCTGGCGGTCTATAAAATCTACCTGACCCAGGGGCTGCAGATGCGCTGGCGGCGCTGGATGACGGAAAAGTTCATGGATAAATGGCTGGCGCATCAGGCGTATTACCACACCGAGCAGCAGCAGATCGTCGATAACCCCGATCAGCGTATCGCCGAAGATCTCAACGTGTTGACCCAATATACCCTGTCGCTGTCGCTCGGGCTGCTCTCCAGCCTGGTGACGCTGTTTTCCTTTATCGACATTTTATGGCACGTCAGCGGGCCGATGACCTTCGCACTCGGCCAGCACGCCATCACCTTGCCCGGTTATATGGTGTGGTTCGCGCTGCTGTATGCGGTGTTGGGATCGCTGTTGATCTGGTGGGTCGGTAAACCGCTGGTCATGCTGGGCTTCAACCAGGAACGGTACGAGGCGAACTTCCGTTTCGGCCTGATCCGCATCCGTGAAAACAATGACGCCATCGCGCTGTACCACGGCGAACCGCGCGAGGCACAGCAGTTGG
Source organism: Serratia sp. BFP-2025 (assembly GCF_050880365.1). Classification (NCBI taxonomy): domain Bacteria; kingdom Pseudomonadati; phylum Pseudomonadota; class Gammaproteobacteria; order Enterobacterales; family Yersiniaceae; genus Serratia; species Serratia sp. BFP-2025. Next base: position 41,652 of record NZ_JBPAFV010000002.1, read on the forward strand.
GCGACCGTTTCGATACCATTCGCAGCAACTGGTGGGCGATCATGCGCATCACCCGGCGGCTGAACATCGCCACCAACTTCTACGGCCAGTTCGCTATCGTGTTTCCGCTGCTGGTGGCGGCGCCACGCTACTTCTCCGGCGCCATCCAGATGGGCGGCCTGATGCAGATCGCCTCGGCCTTCGGCCAGGTGCAGGGGGCGCTGTCGTGGTTTATCGACGCTTTCAACGATTTGGCGACCTGGAAAGCCTGCGTCAACCGTCTGGCGGGCTTCAACGCCGCCGTCGATCAGGTGCATCATCAGCCGCGCGGCATTCAGCTGCGGGAAGAGGCCGTCCATCCGTTAACGCTGGACAATCTCAGCCTGAACTTGCCCGACGGCCAGCCGCTGCTGACCGGCGCCGAGATGACGCTGCAACGCGGCGATCGCCTGCTGATCGTCGGCCCTTCCGGCTGCGGCAAGTCGACGCTGCTGCGAGCCATCGCCGGCATCTGGCCTTACGGCGCGGGTGCCATCGGGCTGGCGGCCAACGCCAACACGCTGTTCCTGCCACAGCGCAGCTACATTCCGATCGGCACGCTGCGTGAAGCGTTGAGCTATCCGAGCCTGGCGACAGAATACAGCGACGCGCAGCTGATGCGGGTGCTGGAAAACTGCCGCCTGAAACACCTGCAGCGCTGGCTGGACACCTCCGCCAACTGGAGCCATCGCCTGTCGCCGGGCGAGCAACAGCGGCTGGCCTTCGCCCGCGCCCTGCTGATACGCCCTAGCCTCCTGTTCCTTGACGAAGCCACCAGCGCGCTGGACGATGAAACCGAGCAATTGATGTACTGCCTGCTGGTGGATGAACTGCCGGACGTGACGCTGATCAGCGTGGCGCACCGCAACAGCGTGGCGAAATATCACCAGACCTGCTGGCGCTTCAGCCGCGGCGAAGACCAACCGGCGCGCCTGGCGCTGAGCCCGTTGCCGGCATAACTCACGAAGCCGGGCGCGAGCGCGCCCGGTTTTCGTTCAGATGCCGTCGGCCTGCACGTTTTCGCATTTCACCCGGCGGCGCTCATGCCACAGGCTGGTCAGGCCGCGTTTACCGCACGCCAGCGCCACCTCGCGAAACTCATCCAGGCTCAACCCGTCGCGCTCCAGCATCATTTCCGCCGCCAGCTGCATATTCACGCCGGTCAGCACTTCACAATCCCCCTGCGCATCCGCCAGCTCGCAGGCGCTGCGAAACGGCGAGCCGCCGAGCATGTCGGTGAGAAACACCACGCCGTCCGGCTGCGCCACTGCGACCAGCGCCGAACGCAAAGCCTCCCTGAGCTGCGCGGTGCTCATCTGTTCGGGGAAATCGACCGCCGCGCAGTGCGGCTGTGGCCCCACCACCTGTTCCACCGCCTGCAACAGCCCGCTGGCGAAGCCGCCGTGGCCGGTAATCACAATGCCTGGCATATTCCGCTCCTCACAAAATGCCGATAAATTTGCCCGCTACGCCGATGACTACGGTGACGCCAATCAGCTTCACCGGCGAGAATCCGCGCTTCATCAGGAAGAAAATGAGCAGCGTGAAACACAGCGGCAGTAAGTTGGGCATCAGCTTGTCCAGCACGTCGGTCTGCAGCGCCACGCTGGCCTTGCCGGCATGCATCACCAGCGGCGTGGACAGATGCACATACGAGGCCACCAGCGCGCCGATCACCGTCATGCCGACAATGGAGGCGGCGTGCGAAATACGCCGGGTGTGGGTCTTCAGCAGCGCCAGCGCGCTGGTGCCGGCCTGGTAGCCGTAGTGCGCCAGCCCGAAACGCAGGCCGAAGTGGAACAGGTTGAACAGCAGCAGGAAGACGATCGGCCCGAACAGGCTGCCCTCCAGCGCCAACGAAGCGCCTATCCCGGCGCAGATCGGCAGCAGCGTCAACCAAAACAGCGCGTCGCCGATGCCGCCAAGCGGCCCCATCAGCGCCACTTTCACCGCGCGGATGGTGGAGATCTTCTCCTTGTTCTGCTCCATTGCCAGCACCAGGCCGGACAGGAAGGTGACGTCGAACGGGTGCACATTGATAAACTCCATGTGCATCTTCATCGAATTGGCCAAATCCTGCGGGTTGCGGTGGATCTTGCGCAGCCCGGGGATCAGCTGATACAGCCAGCCGCCGGCCTGCATGCGCTCGTAGTTGAACGATGCCTGTAGCAGCAGCGAACGCCAGGCCATGCGGTTGATGTCGCCGCGCGTCAGCGCTTCGGCGGGCTGGCTGTCCAGGTAATCGTCCTGCTCCACCTGGCTGGTGGCCAGCGCCTGCGCCATACGCTGATCGGCCTTTTGCGCCAGCAGATCGTCGGAATCGTTAAATGCCATCTTCGGCGTCCTCCTGCGGAGCGGGCCGAGCCGTCGCCTCTGCCGCGCCGCGTTGCGTGTTGAAGAAGTCGATCAGAGCGATCGCCAGGGCGCCCAGCGCCACCGCCAGAATCGGCAGTTTGAGAAACGTGACCGAGATGAAACCGAGAATGAAATAGGCCACGTAGGTTTTTTTCATCATCACCTTCATCAGCAGCGAGAAACCGATCGCCGGCATCATGCCGCCCGCCACCGCCAGCCCGTCCAGCAGCCAGCCCGGTGCCTTCTGCACCATGGCGCTGGCCGCATCGGCGCCGAAGTAAATCGGCAGGAACGCCACCACGAAATAGAAGATGAACAGAATGCTGATGCCGAGGTAGTTCACCCGTTCGATGCCGCGCCAGTTCAGCTCTTTCACCATACGATCGCAGCGGTGCATCATCGGTGAGAACAGCGTAAACAGCAGCGTGATGCAGCCCTGCACCGCTATCGAGAACGGCACCGCCACGCCGATCGCCACTTTAGGATCGGCCTTGGTCAGAATGGCGAACGCGGTGCCGATCACCCCGCCGATCACCACGTTCGGCGGTTGGGCGCCCGCCAGCGGCACCATCCCCATCCACACCAGCTCCAGCGTGCCGCCCACCAGCAAGCCGGTGTAGACGTCGCCCAAAATCAGCCCCACCAGCGGCCCCATCACCACCGGCCGGTGGAAGTGGGTCAGGCCGTCGAACAGATCAACCCCCGCCAACCCGGCCAACAGCGCAATCAATAACGCATCCGTCAACATGCTTCCCCCCCAGGCTCAAAAGAGCAGTTTGCCGATCGCCTCGCCCGCCTCATCCGGCACCCGGCGCACTTCGCACTCCACGCCCAGCGCCGCCAGCGCGCGGAACGCGGCCACGTCGCCGTCGTCCAGCGACACCGTTTTGTGCACCTGCCGCTTCCCCTCGGCGAAATGCATATTGCCGACGTTGACGAAACGGATCGGCACCCCGCCGCGCACCAGCGTCAACACGTCCTGCGGCGTTTTGCATACCAGAAAGATCTTCTGTCGATCCGCCGCCTTGTGGATCACGTCGATGGTTTTCTGCAGCGTGAAATAACGGGTCTGCACCCCTTCCGCCACCACCATGTCCATCAGGTTCTGCTGCACCGGATCGGCGGCGGCCTCGTCGTTGGCCACCACCACCAGGTTGGCGCCGAGAGTGTTGGTCCAGGTCACGCCCACCTGGCCGTGCACCAGGCGATTGTCGATGCGGGTCATTAAAATGTTCGGCATGTCAGCGGCCCTCCGGATAGCAGGCGGCGTGGTAATCGTCGAGCACCTGCGTCACTTTATGCAGCACCCACTCCTGCGGATCGGCGCTCAATTCGCCGGCGTTCAGCGCCCGCGCCTGATCCGGCAGATACTGACTGAGCAGCGCCAGCGGCGCCGGGCTGCGGCGCAGGTTGTCCAGCAAGCCGTCGACCGCCTGCTGCACCTGCGGCTGCGGCCAGTAGTAACGCACCCGATCGCTCAGGCTGTAGTGGCGATCGAGGTACTGTTGGTGCGGCGTACCGTGGTAATAGCGGCTCCACTGTTGCGGCTGCTCGCGCATCACCTGTTCCAGCGTGGCGCACAGCTGCGCCGACTGGCGTTCCCCCAGCCATTCGCGTTCGATGCGATCGAGGGCGAACAGCGCTTCGCGCAGCGCAAAGGTCAGCGCCGGCCCCACCTTCAGGATGGCGAAATGATCGCGCACCAGCTGGCGATAGGCCTGCGGCGGTTGGTAGTCCGTGGAGTGCGCTTCATAGATCATGCCCGGCTGCCGTTCGATGAAATGGCTCAGTGCATCGGCGCGTTGCGGCTGGTAACGTTCGACGCTGTGGTGATCGAACTCGACGCCCGGCTGCACCACCAGCGCGATGGTTCGCTGCCAGGCATCGTTCAGCTCGGCCTTTTGCCAGGCGATACGGTGTGTTTCCAGGGTTTGCGCCACCGCCTGCGGCGTGGTGACCTGCAGGCCCGCCAGCGCTTCCTGCGCGCCGCCCGGCACCGGCACTTCGGTGCCGATCACATAGACCGGCGCTTCGCCGCCGCTCTGCGCCCAGGCGCGTTCCGCCACCGCGCACAAACGCGCTGCCCGCTCGGCGACAGCGGCATCCCCCAGAGGCGAGGGATCATCGGCGCACGACATGGAACAATCGAGATGAATTTTGCGAAATCCCGCGCGGACGTAATCGTCGATCAACGTTTCCGCCAGCGTCATCGCTTCCTGAGCCGGGCGATCTTGCCAGGCGTTGGGCCCCAGATGGTCGCCGCCCAGCCACACGCGCTCGCGCGCCAGGCCAACCTCATCCGCCAGCCGCCACAGCGCATCGCGAAACTGGGTCGCCGTTTGGCCGGTATAGCCGCCGAACTGATTGACCTGGTTGGACGTCGCTTCCACCAACACCGGCGTGCCACGGGCTTTGGCCTGCCGCAACGCGGCCTTCAGAACCCAGGGATGGGCGGAACAGACGGAAAAGATCCCGACCGGCATACCGGCCTTGTGCTGCTCGACAAGCTGTAACAACTGCTGCATGAAGCCCCCATGCAGGCGCCCTGCTACCGATCGGCGATGATGACCTCCACGCCCAGCTCGGTTAACGCCCGCTCGTAATCGTCCGGAAGACGGCTGTCGGTGATCAGCCGATGGATTTGTCCGGCTTCGCGAATCATGCAAAAGCTCTTGCGACCAAATTTGCTGGCATCCGCCACCGCGATAATCTCGCGTGCCACCTCGCACATTACGCGATTGAGGTGCGCCTCACCGGGGTGAGGCGTGGTGATGCCGGCGCTCAGATCGAACCCATCGACGCCCAAAAACAGTTTGTCGAATCGGTACTGACGCAATTGCTGCTCGGCAGCCGGACCGTAGAGTGAGTAAGAGTTGCGGCGCACGCTGCCCCCCAGCACCATGACCTCCACCCCGTCGTTTCCCGAAAGCTCGTAGGCAATGTTCAGCGCATTGGTCATCACCACCAGATCGCGCCGCCCCTTCAGGAACGGCACGATCTGCGCGGTGGTGGAGCCGGAATCGAGGATCAGCGCATCGCCGTCGCGCACATAGCCGGCCGCCGCGTTGGCGATCAGCGTTTTGACGTCGCGATTCAACCGCCCTTTGTCCCGCAACGGCCGATCGAAAGCGAATTGCTGATTGAGCATCGCGCCGCCGTAAGCGCGCAGCGCACACCCTTTTCGTTCCAGAAAGCGCAGATCGTTGCGGATCGTCACCGTGGATACCGCAAACTGTTTGCTGAGCTGCTCCACGCGCACGCTGCCGTGCTCGCATAACAGATCGATGATGTGTTCACGTCGCTTTGCGGTATTCACTGGCATGAGCTGCGGTCCTCAGGTTTCCGGCATCGCCGGGGAGAAGATGGCTTTCGCTCTACTGCGCTGGCATTACAGCAAAGCGAAAGCAATGAAATTGTGATCGGGCTTACAGCCCCGTTTTAGCAAAAAAATCGCCAAAAAACCTTTCGAATCGAAATAGATCGAAAAGTCAGGAAGCGGAATGGAGGCAAAGTGAAATGCCATGACGAGCGCGCACGCCGGAGAGCAGCCGCATGGGGGGAGAGAGAAGTGAAAGCGGCGCATGGCCCGCCCCGCGCCAGGACTTTTAGTTCACTCAGTGACCAGGATCACATAATGGCAATTATCCTGTCACCGACGGGGATTAACCGCCCCTATCACGCCGGCCCCTCCCCTTGTCAGCGTGAAGCATCTTCCCTACACTTGCGATCGGATACCGCCAATTTGGCGGTACGTAAGCGTTAACGTCAATCAACGCATCACGCCATGCAGCGCTGATTGACTGCATGCCCTGGTGCGAGGAACCCATGCCGCAACCCGCTTCATCCCCATCATCCAGCTTAACCCCGCGCCGCCGTTTACATCGCCCGGTACTGCTGATCGTCGGCATCATGCTGATCGCGGCCAACCTGCGCGCCGCCCTGACCAGCGTGGGCCCGCTGCTGGAGCAGATCCAGCAACAGCTGGCGTTATCCGCCACCGCCGCCGGCCTGATCAACTCGCTGCCGCTAATCCTGTTCGCCGTTCTTTCGCCGCTGACCCCGGCGCTGGCGAAACGCATCGGCATCGAGCGCACCCTGGGCCTCGCCCTCGCGCTGCTGGTTTGCGGCATTGCGCTGCGTTCCCTGCCGCAAGACGCCATGCTGTGGCTGGGCAGCATCCTGATCGGCGCCGCCATCGCCCTCGCCAACGTAGTGCTGCCGACGCTGGTGAAAAGAGATTTCCCACATCGCGCCGCCGCCATGATCGCCGCCTATGCGGCGGTGATGTCGCTGGTCGCCGCCATCGCCTCCGGCCTGGCGGTGCCGCTGGCTTCGCTGGGCGATCTCGGCTGGCGGTTCTCTTTGCTGTGCTGGGGGTTGCCCGCGCTGCTGGCGCTGCTGGTGTGGCTGCCACAGCTGCGACGCCCCGCCACGCCCGCAGTCAAAGAGCCGCTGTCGACGGAGCCGCAACGCTATCGTTCTCCCTGGGGCAGTGCGCTGGGATGGCAGGTGGCGATGTTCATGGGGCTGCAATCTATTGCTTTTTACACCATTATCGGCTGGTTCAGCGCCTTTGCCGCCAGCCACGGCACCTCGGCTCAGCAGGCGGGCTTCGAGCTGTTCGTGTATCAGGTGGTGGCGATCGTCGCCAACTTTGTGATGGTGGTGATTTTGCCGCGGGCGCGCGATCAGCGAGCGATCGCGCTGGGCAGTTCTCTGCTGATCTTTATCGGCGTCGGGGGATTATTGGTGCAACCCGCCAGCTCGCTGGTGTGGTTGACGTTCGCCGGGTTGGGCGCGGGGAGTTCGCTGGTGCTGGCGCTGTCGTTCTTCGGATTGCGCAGTCAGCATCATCACCAGGCGACGCTGTTATCGGGTATGGCGCAATCCGTCGGTTATCTGCTGGCGGCCTTGGGCCCCACCCTGTTCGGCCTGCTGCATGACCTGACGGAAGGCTGGCGTTTGCCACTGATCGTGTTGCTCTGTCTGACTCTCCTGCAAATGCTGTTCGGCGCATTGGCCGGCCGTAGCCGCCTGATCGGTTAGCGCCGCTGGGCGATAGGTCGCTCCGCCTCAGGGGCGTTATCCTGCCACAAATCTTCAATGAAGGCGCGCTGCTCATCGCTCAGCACCCATGAAGGCGGAATTTTGGACTGCGCGCGACGCCGAGCGCCCTCACGATTTTTAGCCTGCTTTTTGTTCACCAATCGTCTTCCTGCTCAGCTTACTTAATCAGTAGCCAGTAAATCACGGCAGCGGTTAGCAGCCAGAACAGCCCACAACCGATAAACACGCATAGCCATGCCTTACGTTTGATATTTGATCCATCCTTGCTCACCACAGCGCCCCTAACCAATAGATTAAACCATTCAAACGATGATTATTGATCTGTTTTAACGATCGATAAAGTAGTTTGTTCCTATGGATATTTAAAAAATCACTGCTACCCAAATACCTGCATTGCAGTATCAATGAGCACGGCACCGTGGATACCACTGTTATCGGCAGCCGATAACGCGTATTGATAGGCGAACGAACATACAGTGTGTCACACCTTTAATGGCTAAAATTAAACCACTGGTAAATAATTAGTCACTAAATCATTTGACTGGTCATAAGCCAAATCGGCAACAGGCGACGCTGAAGAAGAGGATGAAAATGAAGCGACGTACTGAATCGCATGAGGAGAAGCGCCGGCCCGTTTGGGTTTCGCCCGGGCCGGCGAGGATTAGCCAATTCGACTGACGGAGTCTCGGCTGGCGTGTTCACGCTCGCAGCCGGTCAGTTCGCGCAGCTGGCCGGAGCGCATCTCAAGCAACCGATCGGCATGTTCGAAATAGTGGTCGTCATGGCTGATGGCGAATACCGTTTTGCCTAACGCGCGCAACTCTGGCAACAGCTCGCGATAAAAAATACGCCGGAACTGCGGATCCTGATCCGCGGCCCATTCATCCAACAGCAGGATATCGCGCTGTTCCGCCACCGCCAGCAGCAGGGCCAGACGTTTGCGCTGCCCCTGCGACAGCTGCGGGTTGGTCACCCTGTCGCCGTCGAACTGCAGTTTGCTTTTCATATTCAAGCGCTCGAGCCAGACGGCGACCAACTCCGCATCGGGTTCGCCACCTTCCGGCCCTTGCAAGCGATCGAACTGATGAAAATCGGTGAAAATCGCCGAAAACAGCCGACGATAATCCGGCATATCCGCTGCGGTCTGGGCGATGCCATCCACAACGATGTGCCCGCTCACCGGCCGGTACAACCCGGTCAGCAGCATCGCCAGCGTTGACTTGCCGCTGCCGTTGCCACCGATCAAAAAGACCAGCTCGCCACGCCGCAGCGTCAGATTGAGCGGCCCGACGGCAAAACCGGGCTGCTGTTCCGTATCCGCATAGTGAAAAACCACGTCGCGCAGTTCCAGCGTCTGCCAGGCACGGCCGGTGGCGGCAGGGAACGCCGGTTGGTACTCGGCCAGGCGCAGCGTCTTCAGCTTGTTGAAGGCGACTTCGGCGCTGACCAGCGTCGGAAACGCTCCGACCGCCTGCAGTAATGGCGTGCGCAAGAACAGCAACGTCAGGGAATACGTGGCGGCTACCGTCGAGTTCGCCCATCCCAGGCTGTTGGCCATAAAGAACACCAGCCCGATCGCCCCCAACATCATGATATTTGACCAGTTGAGCGCACTCAGATGGAAGGTATCGGCGCGAATGATATGGTAGCGGTAAGCTTGCGCATCAGGCTGATAGACCTGTTCGTACAGCGCCTGCGCTCGCTTGCGGTTCAACGTCAGTTCCTTACGACCGTCAATCACCGATTCATAATGATGATAGAGACGCTCTTCTGACTCGCGCAAACTGGCCATATGGCGATAAACCCGCGAGACCAGACAACCACTGCCCACCACGGTGATGGCGACCCACACCGCCGTCACCGCCAGCATTTTCGGTGACAGCCATCCCAGATAGGCCGCCGATCCCAGGGTTAAAATCACCCCTTGCACCAGTTCGGGCAAGCGCACGAAGGCGACGGTGATATTGCGCACATCGCTGGACAGGCTGGCCAATAATGAGGCGCTGCCTAGCTGTTCGAGGCGTTCAATATCGGTATCCAGGATGCGCTTCACTAACTGCCCGCGCAGGCGGTAGACGAAGTAATGGCCCAAGGTCGTCAGCGCCAATTGCGAGCCCAGCGTGACCGCCATCAGCAATGCCAGCAGGGCAAGAAACATCGGCAGCACGGCCAATGCATCGCCGCCGGCGTCCATCAGGTATTGATTGATAAATGCAATGATACCGATGCCTAAGCCGGCGCTGGTCATGGTCAATGCCATCACCGCCAGAAAGGGCCAACGATACTGGTGATAAACCACCCGTAGCAGTTCCATGAAAAAACCTCTGAAGTCGCGATCTGGCAGGCATTGTAAGCGGCGCGAGAATGAGATCAAGACGAATTCTCATTGTTCGCGCAGCCTCTGATTTCGGCGTCGGGGGCATTTTGATGATTGCTTATTGAAACGAGAGACTTACACTGGCGCCACTTGCCGCTGAAGGGAACAGCCGATTATGCTCGCCACTCACGAATACGCCAACGACCTGATTCTGTTTGCCCTGATTGTCGACTGCGGGTCGTTCAGCAAGGCTGCGGAGAGCGCCGGCATCACCAGCTCGGTGGTCAGTAAACGCATCGGGCGGCTGGAAAAATCGCTGGGTGCCCGCCTGCTGTACCGCACCACCCGCAGCCTGACGCTGACCGAAAGCGGCCAGGCGCTCTACCAGCAGGCCAAAGAGATCGGCGCCAAAGTGCAGGAGGCGCTGTACGCCGTCAGCGAAAAGAGCGAAGAGTTGACCGGCACCATCCGCATGTCGGTGCCAACCATTTCGGGCGAGCTGCTGCTGAGCGAAAGCGTGGCGGAATTTTGCGCCCAGCATCCCAGCCTGAAGGTCGAAATGCGGCTGGAAAACCGCTTCGTCGATCTGGTGGAAGAAGGCATCGATCTGGCGATCCGGACCGGCACCATGCCGGATTCCAGCCTGATTGCCCGGCCGATCTTCGATTCCCGCTGGGTGATCGTCTGCTCGCCGGGCTACCTGGAAAGCCACCCGGAACCGCGCAGCGCCGACGATCTGCTTAGCCACAACTGCCTGACCTACACCTACCAGGAGAGCGGCACCGCCAACTGGCTGATGAAGCGGCCAGGGCGCAACGACATCTACGAGCTGCAGGTTAACGGCAACCTGTCGGCCAACAATGCGCGAGCGATCCGCAAAGCGGTAATCGGCGGTCACGGCATCGCCATGGTGCCGCGCTGCATGGTGTACGAAGACTTGCAGGACGGAAAACTGACGGAGATTTTGGCCGGCCACTGCGGCAAGGTGCTGGGCATTTACGCCGTCTATCCTTACACCCGCAATCTGCCGTTAAAAACTCGCCTGCTGATCGAACATATCATCGGTTCCTACCAAAATATCAGCCATTACTTTTGAGTTTTCTGCTCTGATTATTTCTCCATGGCCGGAAAATGCCGTGGGGATTACGGCATTTTTGGACATAATCTATTGAACATTACCGCTTAATTAATGTGAACTCGCGCATTCATCACACAAAAACCACTTCTATTAGTCTGATTTTAAACACATTAATTTAACCCCTCACACCGACGTTTTCCCCGCCGGCGGCGCCGTTCGCCGATGTTAAAAAATTACCGCATGGCATCGTCGCCAACGTTGTGATTAGAATAAAAATGTTGCGGTAATTAACCTTTCAGCTACATCTCTCTGCCCATAAAAATAATAACCCTGAGGATCTTATGCCCCTGCTTTTCAGTATTGCGCCCATCATCCTGCTGATCTGGATGATGACCAAAAGGAATGGCGTGCCCTCTTACCTCGCCCTGCCGCTGACGGCCGCCGTGGTGTACGCCGTACAGCTCTTGTGGTTCGATGCCTCGCTGCGGCTGCTGCATGCCCATATCATCACCGCGCTGGTGTCGACGCTGACGCCGATCACCATCATCGCCGGCGCCATCCTGCTCAACAAACTGATGCAGGTGAGCGGCGCGGAAAACGTGGTGCGCCGCTGGCTGGAAACCATCAGCCCCAATCCCGTGGCCCAACTGATGATTATCGGCTGGGCGTTCGCCTTTATGATTGAAGGCGCCAGCGGCTTCGGCACCCCGGCCGCCATCGCCGCGCCGATTCTGGTCGGGCTGGGCTTCAACCCGCTGCGCGTCGCTCTGTTGACGCTGGTGATGAACTCGGTGCCGGTCTCCTTCGGCGCCGTGGGCACCCCCACCTGGTTCGGCTTCGCCAATCTCGGCCTGTCGGACGCCAGCCTGCTGGAGATCGGCCGACAAACCGCGCTGATCCACTTTGTCGCCGGTTTCATCATTCCTCTGCTGGCGCTGCGCTTTATCGTTTCCTGGCGGGATATCCGCCGCAATCTGCCGTTTATCCTGCTCAGCGTACTGAGCTGCACCGTGCCCTATCTGCTGTTGGCCCAGGTGAACTATGAGTTCCCGGCGCTGGTCGGCGGCGCGATCGGCCTGGCGCTGTCGGTGCTGCTGGCGCGCGGCGGCATCGGCCTCGCCCGCAGCGACAAACCGCAGAGCGCCGGGCAAGCGGTGCCGTTCTTGCAGGTGGTCAAGGCCATGACCCCGACCCTGCTGCTGATTGCTATTCTGATAGTGACGCGCGTTCACCAACTGGGCCTCAAGGCGCTGCTCAACAACACCGCGCTGCTGTGGCAGGAAAATCTCGGCTGGCTCGGGGAGCTGCGCGTCAGCCGGGCGCTGATCGTCGAACTGCAACACGTGCTGGGCACCTCCGCCGCCGCCGGCTACAAAACGTTGTATGTCCCGGCGCTGATCCCGTTCCTGCTGGTGGTGCTGCTGTGCATTCCGCTGTTCCGGCTGAATGGCGGCCAGGTGCGGCAGATGTTCAGTGAAACCGGCGGGCGCATCGCACGGCCCTTTATCGCCCTGTTCGGCGCACTGGTGATGGTCAACCTGATGATGCAGGGCGGCGACAACGCGCCGGTGATCCTGATCGGCAAAGCGCTGGCGGCGCTGACCGGCGACAGCTGGCTGCTGTTCTCGTCATTGCTCGGCGCGCTGGGATCGTTCTTCTCCGGTTCCAATACCGTCTCGAACCTGACGTTCGGCGGCATTCAGCAGTCGATCGCCCAGAGCAGCGGCCTCGACGTCAATCTGACGCTGGCCTTGCAGTCCGTCGGCGGCGCCATGGGCAACATGGTGTGCCTGAACAATATTATCGCGGTCTGCTCGATCCTCGGGATCGGCAACGCCGAAGGCAAAATCATCAGAAAGACCGTGCTGCCGATGCTGGCGTACGGCGGGATTGCGGCCGGTATGGCGGCGATCCTCACGCTCTGATCGACAACTCGTTATCGCAAGCAAGACAAGAAGGTAAACACTATGATCATCTCCGCGTCAACCGACTACCGGGCCGCCGCCCAGGCCAAACTGCCGCCGTTTCTGTTTCACTATATCGACGGCGGGGCCTACGCGGAGCATACGCTGAAGCGCAATACCGCAGACCTGGCCGATATCGCCTTGCGCCAGCGCGTGCTGCGCAATATGTCCGAACTCAGCCTGGAAACCACGCTGTTCGGCGAGCAGCTGGCGATGCCGGTGGCGTTGGGGCCGGTGGGGCTGACCGGCATGTACGCCCGCCGCGGTGAAGTGCAGGCCGCGCGCGCCGCAGCCCAAAAAGGCATTCCGTTCACCCTGTCCACCGTGTCGGTCTGCCCGATCGAAGAGGTGGCGCCGGCGATCGATCGGCCGATGTGGTTCCAGCTCTACGTGCTGAAAGATCGCGGTTTTATGCGCAACGCGCTGGAGCGTGCCAAGGCCGCCGGCGTGAAAACGCTGGTGTTCACCGTCGACATGCCGGTGCCGGGCGCCCGTTATCGCGACGCCCATTCGGGGATGAGCGGCCCTAACGCCGCCCTGCGCCGCGTGCTGCAGGCGTTTACCCATCCGCAGTGGGCCTGGGACGTCGGCCTGCTCGGCAAGCCGCACGATCTGGGCAACGTTTCAGCCTACCGCGGCAAACCGACCAGCCTGGAAGACTACATCGGCTGGCTGGGCGCCAACTTCGATCCGTCGATTTCCTGGAAAGATCTGGAGTGGATCCGCGAATTCTGGGACGGCCCGATGATCATCAAAGGCATTCTGGATCCGGAGGATGCCAAAGACGCCGTGCGCTTCGGCGCCGACGGCATCATCGTTTCCAACCACGGCGGCCGCCAGCTGGACGGCGTGCTGTCGACCGCGCGCGCCATGCCGGCGATCGCCGACGCGGTGAAAGGCGACATCACGCTGCTGGCCGACTCCGGCATCCGCAGCGGCCTGGACGTGGTACGCATGATCGCGCTGGGCGCCGACACCGTACTGCTGGGGCGCGCCTTCGTCTATGCGCTGGCGGCGGCCGGCGAAGCCGGCGTCGCTAACTTGCTGGATCTGATCGACAAAGAGATGCGCGTCGCCATGACGCTCACCGGCGCGAAAACCATCGCGGAGATCAACGCCGGTTCGCTGGTCAGAAACGCCTGACTCACAGCGGCTGCACGCCCTCCGGATAAGCGTTGTAGCTCATCTTGCTGATGAAAGCCCCGGCCGGCGACACCAGAACCCGGCCGGCGGCGTCCAGCCCGAGGAAGGTGCCGGTGCAGCGCCCGGAGATAAAATCGAAGAAGAATACCGAGCACACCGGGATAATCTTTTCCCGGAAGGTGAACAGGAACATCTCGTCCTCAAACTTGTAGTAGGTGGCATAGTCCATGTCACCGTGGCCGAACTGTTCGCCGCGCAGGTTTTGCCAGGCATAGCGCTCGGTGTTGACGTAGAAGTGTTCGTAGTAATGGTTGGGGCTGTAGACGTTCAGCGTACGATAGCCGATCAGCTCACGGGTCAGATGCGGCGCGATGCCGCCCGGCGTGACGCCGACAATCCGGCCGACGTGGAAGCTTTGCTTGAGGCGCGAGCCCTTTTCCACCGTCTGTTCCGGCAACAGCGTGCTGCGCACCAGCAGCGCCCGGCCACTTTCACGGTTGAGCACCAGCGTCAGGCACTCGTTGCCCGGCGACTGCAGCGGAATATTGAAGAAATAACGTGCGGCGGAGGTTTGCACCTCTTCATAAGCGTCCTCACCGCTCTCCCCGCCCCAGGCCCAAAGCACCCGCTGCCGATCGGCGCTGAAGCGCAGCGTGATTTCCCCGCCGTCTTCAAAGGCGATCTGCAACGTTTTGCCGCGCCAGTCCTGAGTGCCCGGCAGCCGGTTGGTGTCGATGCCGCGCGCGAAATCGTCGTAATTCTTCCAGTCCGGTTCGGCATTTTGATTCAGTACGGATGGTTCTGCTGACATCTTCGCTCTCCTTGATTAATGGGATGAAAGCCGCTTTAAACGTCGACGACGCCCGCCGGTTTCACCGCTCTGCGGTTCACCACGGCAGGAGCCGTTTCATCGAGAAAACAACTCAGTACGCCGGCGCAGACGGCGCCGGCAGCCGCCAGCCACATCACGCTGACCAACCCGTAGCGATCGGCGATCAGCCCGGCGATGAACGGCGCCAGACAGCCGCCAATCACCTCGCCGATCCCCATTACCAGCCCCAACGCGGTGGCGATACGGGCCGGCGACACCGTTTCAGAGGGGATGGTGGCCATAAACAGCGTGAAGCACCCAAGGCCGGTATAAGACAGGAACACCAGCACGCCCAGCAGCCACGGGTTGTCGACGTAGCTCAGGAACAGCGGGCAGCACACCGCCAACAGCGAAAAGAAGATCAGCGTCGGTTTGCGGCCAAGGCGATCGGAGATCGCCGGTACCGCCACGCCCCAGAAGACCCAGGCGGCGCCGATGGCGCTCATGATGCCGCCCATCGTGCCTTCGCCGAAGCCGCGGTCGGTCACCAAAAAGTTAGGGGTGAAGGTAATGATGATCATGAACCAGGTGACGAACACGCAGGAGATCAGAATGCACAGCGCAACGTTCTTGATTTTGAACAGCTCGCCGTAAGCGGCTTTGCCCGCCGCCTTGCCGGCCGCCGGCGCGGCGATAAAGGCGGGATCCTTTTTACCGTTCACATAGCGATAGATCAGCCACGCCAGAATGATGCCCGGCACGGCGGTCAGGTGAAACGCCATGCTCCAGCCCCACTTCTGCGCCAGATAGATGATCAGCGGCGGCGCGATAATGCCGCCCAGCAGCCCCGGCGCCGCGCCCTGGATCAAACCCATGTTGAAACCGCGGCGCTGCGGCTGCGATTTTTCCACCATCAGCGACTGGGCGATCGGCAGCACCGGCCCTTCGGCGATCCCCATCAGCGCTCGGAAGATCAATAACATGGCAAAGCCGCTGACCAGCCCCGACAGTGCGGAGAACAGCGAAAACACCAGGATCGATAGGATCAGCATCGGTTTGCGGATATTAAAGCGATCGGCGATAGCCCCCAATCCCGCGCCGGACAGCGCCCAGGTTAACGCCAACACCGCCGACAGCGTGCCGAGATGCACGTTGCTCAGCTTAAGGTCGGCGGCAATCATCGGAAACAGAAACGAGATGGTGAGGCGATCGACGAACACGCAGCCGAAGACAAAAAATAAAATAATCAGCAACCGGTTCTCTTCACTTAATGTTCCGCGTGGCCCTGGCGATGTATTCATAGCGTCATTGGTCCATAAGTTAACTTATGAATGGCGACCCGCCATGGCATAAGTGCGTTAAGCGTTCGGCCAAGGGAGAATTTGGCCATCCGTCACAACAACAACTCATTAACATGTTAATGACATAAAATTATCGCAAGCTGCGGACATGTCAAACGGCCGTTGAAAACGGCGTCGGGAGAACAAATCAGGCATTTTTCACCGCGCGTGAACGACATGAAAATAAATCAACTTTTTGTTTTTAATAAATAAACCAAATTTATTCGGCACTTTTTATTTTTATAAAAGAAACCAAAGCCACGTGATTTATAAATACGTTAATAAACAAAACTTAATCCTTTCTTATAAATAGACGGTATCTTCCCTTTCATCGGCCTTATAACCCCACCCTTTTTATTATTTGAATCTGTTTGCTTTATAGCGACCATAATGCGAACGATTAACTCCATTGTGTTAATCAATAATCACGCGATGACATTATCAATGCTGAATAATAATAAAAGCGCAGGCCGTGACAAGAATCACAAACAGAGCTCCCTTTTTCATGCCCAGTGAACGGGTTATTACCGGCGCGGCTAGCTTATGCCAACTCGATCCAAACTCGGATGGAAAATGGCGGCATGATAAGCGGCAGACAACCCGCAAGGAGATGAACATGACGGCAAAACTGACCGAAGCCGGTTTCTGGCGCAAAACCGCCGACTCTTCATCGCGGCGCGAGCCGCGCGTGCTGATTCGGGTCTACGTCGACGAAGGCGAGATTGACCGTGCCATCGCGTTCTACGAGCAGCTGCACGGCGTGGAAGCGGATATGCGCTTCGACTTTCCCGAGCATCGGCTGGTGCTGGCGGCGGTGGGGCCGTTTCTGATTCTGGAAGGGTCGGAAGAGCAGCTGCGCCCTTTCCGCAGCACCGTCGGCACGCTGCTGGTCGATGACATTTATCCTTACCACCGGCGGCTGCTGGCCGCCGGGGCCGAGATCTTCTTCGGCCCGGTGGAGGTGCCCACCGGCGCCTGTTTCAATGCGCGCCTGCCGGACGGCACGATTGTCGAGTACGTGCATCACCGGCCGCGCGCGGACGAATAATCTGCCTCAGGGAAGCGCCGGCTTCATGGCGTAACCGCACAGGTCCTTGCGCAGGCTAAGCATATACAGCACGATCACCGCCGAGAACGGCAGGCCGCACAGCACCACTGCGGTCTGCATCGCGCTGAAGCTGCCGGCGTACAACAGCCCGGCGCACACCAGCGTGGTGACCGCCGCCCAGAACACCCGCAGCCAGGCCGGCGCGTCATCGTGAGCGGAACCGCCCTGGCAGGAGAGGTTGGCTATCATCAGCGTGCCGGAATCGACCGGCGTCAGAAACAGCACGAAGCTTATCACCACCACGAAACCGGCGGTCAGCTGGGTATAAGGCAGGTATTCGAACAGCTTGAACACCGCCATCGGCGGATCGCTTTGCGCCACCTGCCCCAGGATCGCCTGCCCGCCTTCCAGCACCAGGCTGATGGCGGTATTGCCGAAGATCGACAGCCACGCCAGCGTGAACCCCAGCGGGATCAACAACACGCCGAAGATCAGTTCGCGGATAGTGCGCCCTTTGGAAATGCGCGCGATAAACAGCCCGACGAACGGCGCCCACGCCACCCACCAGGCCCAATAGAACAGCGTCCAGGCGCCCTGCCATTGGCGCGCCTTGCCGTACAGGTACATATCGAAGCTGCGGCTGACCAGCGAAGTCAGATAATCCCCGACGTTCTGCAACAGGCCGTTGAGCAGGTTCAGCGTCGGGCCGGCCAGAAACACGAACAGCAGCAGCAGGCACAGGAAGCCGACGTTGATGTTCGACAGCATGGCAATGCCCTTCTCGACGCCGGTGATCGCCGCCAACGTGGCCACCACCATCATCACCACGATCAGTGCCAACAGCACGCCGGTGCTTTGCGGGATATCGAACAGGTAAAACAGCCCCGAGTTCACCAGCAGCGCGCCGATCCCCAGGTTGGTTACCATCGAGATGACCGTCACCAGAATGCCGAAACTGTCCACCAGATGGCCGACGCCGCCGTGGATGCGCTCGCCGAAGATCGGATACAGTGCGGAACGCAGCGCCAGCGGCAAACCGCGGCAATAGGCGAAATAGGCAAGCGCAGTGGCGATCAGCGCATACAGCGCCCAACCGTGCAGCCCCCAGTGCAGGAAGGTGAGTGCCATCGCCTGTCGCGCCGCCTGCACGCTGCCGCCGCTGCCTTCCGGTGGCGACAGGAAGTGATCCAGCGGCTCGTAGGCGCCGTAATACACCAGCGCAATGCCGATGCCCGACGAAAACAGCATCGCCACCCAGGAGGGGTAGCTGAACTGCGGCGGCTCGTCATCCTGGCTGAGGCGAATGTGGCCAAAGCGCGACAGCGCCAGCCAGAACACGAACGCCATGCAGGCGACCATCAACAACATGTAATACCAGCCGAACACGTCGGCCACCCAGTTCTGCGCAACATTCAGCCACTGTTTGCTGGCGGCGGGAAACAGCACAATCAACGCCCCCAGCAGCAATATCACCGCTGCAGAGCCGAAAAATACCGGGGCATTCAATCTGACAGGTTCTTCGTCAAGCGATGGAGGAGTTTTTATTGTCATTGGCAGGCTTCCATGAGGCGAAAGACTGACGATTTGAATGCAACTTTTATTTAACATTTAATCGTCATTTATTTGACATTTTTGCAGCATATAGAGTATTGATTGACCGTTCAATCAATCAAATCCAAAGTGTGATTGGCCTATCAGTTGAGGAAAATATGTACCGCAGAGACATTCCTGAGCAGCGCAAGGAACAGCTGATTAACGCCGCCTTCGAGGCTATCAGCGTGGTGGGACTGGCCGGCGTCACCCTGTCGCAGGTGGCGAAAGAAGCCGGACTGTCGACCGGCATCGTCAGCCACTATTTTGGCGATAAGGAGGGATTGCTGAGCGCCACCATGCGCAAGATCCTGCGCGATTTGCGCGACGCGGTGGCCGAGTGCCGCGCTCAGGCGGCGAGCGACAGCCAGTCGCAGCTGTGCGCCATCATTCAGGGCAACTTCCACCCCAGCCAAACCAACGCCATTTCCATGCGCGCCTGGCTCGATTTCTGGGCCGCCAGCATGCATCAGCCGGTGCTGCGCCGCCTGCAGCGCGCCAACGATCGGCGGCTCTATTCCAATATTTGCAGCCAGTTCCGCCGCGAGCTGCCGCTGCAGCAGGCGCGCGACGCAGCGCGCGGGCTGGCGGCGATGATCGATGGCCTCTGGCTGCGCGGCAGCCTGGCCGGGGATGAAACCGATCTGCAGCAGGATTACCGCATCGCCTGCGACTACGTGATACAACGGCTGCAGGCCGCTCCGTCGGCGGAGTAAACGGCGGCGTCAGCTCAGTTCGTGATCTTCGCTGTACTGGGTTTGCCACATCGCAGCATAGCGGCCGTTTGCCGCCAGCAGCGCCTCATGCCCCCCGCGCTCGACGATTTCTCCCGCCTCCAGCACGATGATCTCATCGGCGTCCACCACGGTGGAGAGCCGATGGGCGATCACCAGCGTAGTGTGGTTGCGGCTCACCTCGCGCAGGTGCCCCTGGATTTCGCGCTCGGTTTGGGTATCCAGTGCGCTGGTCGCCTCGTCGAACACCAGAATGGCCGGATTTTTCAGGATGGTGCGCGCGATCGCTACCCGCTGCTTTTCACCGCCCGACAGCTTCAGCCCACGCTCGCCCACCCGGGTATCGTAACCGTCAGGCAGACCGACAATAAAATCATGGATATGCGCCAACCGCGCCGCCCGCTCTATTTCTTCATCGCTGGAGCCGGTTTTGCCATAGCCGATGTTGTAGCGCAGCGTATCGTTGAACAGCACCGTATCCTGCGGCACGATGCCGATCGCCTGCCGCAGGCTGGCCTGGGTCAGCTGGCGAATGTCCTGGCCATCGAGGGTAATGGCGCCGCCCTGCACGTCGTAAAAGCGAAACAGCAGGCGCGACAACGTGGACTTGCCCGCGCCGGAGGCGCCGACCACCGCCACCGTGTGGCCCGCCGGTATGGCAAAACTCACCTGTTTGAGGATCGGCCGACGCACGTCGTAGCCGAAGCTGACCGCATCGAACCGCACTTCGCCGCGATCGAGACGCAGCGGCTGCGCATCCGGGCTGTCGACGATTTCGCGCTTCTCCTGCAGCAGATCGAACATGTTCTCCATGTCGATCAGCGCCTGACGCACCTCCGAGTAGATGAAACCAAAGAAGTTCAGTGGCTGATACAGCTGCAACAGGTAGGCGTTAACCAGCACGAAATCGCCGACCGTCATCGTCCCCCGCGTAATCCCCTGCGCAGCCATCGTCATCATCACGATCAGCCCGATCGAGATAATGGCGGTTTGCCCCAGGTTAATCGCGGTAAAACTGAATTGGTTCTTGATGGCGGCGTATTCATACAGCCTGCGCGACAGATCGAAACGCTCGGCCTCGAACTCTTCATTGCCGAAATACTTCACGGTTTCATAGTTCAGCAGGCTGTCGATGGATTTGCTGTTGGCGTCGGCATTGGCCTTGTTGAGCTCGCGGCGAAAGCGGGTGCGCCAGCTCACCGCCAGCACGGTGAACAGGATGTAGCAGCCGACCGTCGTCAGGATCGCCAACGCGAACCAGCCGTTCAACATGTGCCACATAATCGCCGTGACCAGCGTCAGCTCGAACAGGATCGGCACGATAGAAAACAGCAACCGCGACAGCACGGTAGACACCGCCTGGGTGCCGCGCTCAATGGACAGCGACAGCCCGCCGGTCTGGCGTTCCAGATGGAAGCGCAGGCTCAGCGCGTGCAGCTGACGAAACACCCGCACGCCCAACAGGCGCGTGGCGTTCTGGCTGACGTGGATAAACATCACGTTGCGCAGCTCCTCAAACAGCGCGCCGCCCACTCGCGCCACGCCGTAGGCGACGATCAGCCCCAGCGGTACCGCCAGCATTTTCGCCGTCTCGCCGCTCAGTGCATCGACCATCGCTTTGTAGGCCAGCGGCACCAGCGTGGTGCTGACCTTGGCCGCCACCATGAATACGAAGGCCACCACCAGATACCAACGCAGCCGCGGGTTGTCTTTCGGCCACAGATAGGGCAGCAGGAATTTCAGCAAACGGGAACGATCCATCATGTAATATTCATCTTCTCGGTCGGGCTCGCGGCGCACGGCCGCGCGGGGTTATGATTTTGGCCTGGCCGGCGGCGAACGCCGCAGCCATCCCGTTTTCCTGCAATGGCAACTCAGCATCATCCGTCAGGAGACGCGGCGGCGGTTCGGGCAAAGTTCAGGCATGGAGGAGACAATCACATGACCCACTCGTATGCAAAACGCTTTGCGCAGGTCTTTGACTATATCGACCGCCACCTGGACGAGGCGCTCACCGTCGAAAAACTGAGCGAAGTGGCCCATTTTTCGCGCTTTCATTTTCAACGCCAGTTTAGCGCGTATTGTGGCATCTCGGTGTGGCGTTATATCCAGTGGATGAGGCTTAAACGCGCCTCGTACCGCCTGGCGTATAACCCGCTGGAGCCGGTGATTGACATCGCGCTGGACGCCGGTTTTCAGAACCCGGAGTCCTTCAGCCGCGCCTTCAAACAGGCGTTCAGCCAAACGCCGAGCCAGTTTCGCAAACAGCCGGCCTGGATCGATTGGCAACAGCGCTTTCCCGAACCGAAACACAAAAGGAAACAACCCATGAAGGTAGATATTGTCGATTTTCCGGCCACGCCGGTGGCGATGATCGAACATAGCGGCCCACCCGCGCTGGTCAACGAAACCGCCGCACGCTTTATCGAGTGGCGCAAAACCAGCGGCCTGTCGCCGGTCAGAAGCAGCCGCACTTACGGCATCGCGCCGCACGATCCGGCCATCACCGAAGCGCAGGACTTCCACTTCTTCATTTGCGGCGAAGTCACTATGCCGATCCCGGAGGACAACGCCTTCGGCGTGGTGAACGGCACGCTGCCGGCCGGGCGCTGCGCGGTGCTGCGCCATCACGGCTCGCTGGATGGGCTCTCGGAAAGTGCCCACTATCTGTACCGCGAGTGGTTGCCGGCCAGCGGCGAGGAACTGCGCGATTTCCCGCTCTATTTCCACTACCACAACTTCGTGCACGAGGTGGCGGAATATGAACTGGTGACCGATCTTTATCTGCCGCTGAAATAACTCATCTCAGGCTCCGCAAGGAGCCTGAAATTAATGGCAAATCTGATGCCGTTGCCGGGCTTACAGAAGACAACCTATAAAAAATAAGGAAAATCAATGTATTGATTTTCGGCTGTTCACCACCAGGGAGGAAAAACCACGCTTTTTCCTCCCTGGTCAACAGGCTAGGGCTCCGCAAGGAGCCTGATTGGCGTTAACAGGATGGCGACGAACCCTGCGGCGGCAGATAACGCTGCGGATCGAGCGCGGTGGCGCGGTAGCGAATCTGGAAATGCAGGAACACCGAATCGGTGCCGGTGCTGCCCATGGTGCCGATCTTCTGCCCCGCTTTCACATCCTGGCCGTTGCGCACCAGCGTAGTGTCGTTGTGCGCATAGGCGGTGATAAAGTCTTCACCGTGCTTAATCATGATCAGGTTGCCATAGCCGCGCAGCTGGTTGCCGACGTACACCACTTTGCCTTTGGCGGAAGCGTAGATCGGCTGGCCGCGTTTGCCGGCAATGTCGATGCCCTTGTTGCCGCCATCTGAATTGGAGTAGGCCTGCACGATTCGGCCGCTGGTCGGCCAGCGCCAGCAGCGAGCGGCGCCCGGCGGCGGCGTCTGCTTGGCGATCGCGGCGGAAGAAGAGGTTTTACGGCGCGTGGCGGCGGTTTTGGTCGGCGCACCGCCGCTCAGCCGCAGTTTCTGCCCCACTTCCAGATTATAGGGCGCGCGTATCTTGTTGATTCTGGCCAGATCACTGACTTCGCTGTCGGTGATCCAGGCGATGTAATACAGCGTATCGCCCCGTTTGACGGTGTAGGACTTGCCGGTGTAGCTGCCCTTCGGCAGTTTGTCGTAGTCGCGGTTGTAGGTGTTTTTACCCGAACACCCGGCCAACAGCAGCCCCAATGCCAGACACACCGCGATGCGGCGCCACCCTGCCAGTTTGCTTCCTGTGCTCAAATCCTGTCCTCGGTCGTCGTTTCGGTTCTGATGCGCGTCAGCCGCACAGTGTAACATTTGCGCCGGGTCAGTCAAAAACCCCCAGACGGTCTATGCTAAACAGGTAAGGATGACTGATTTATTACCCAACGACGAAATGGAGTACTGTCATGTTGAACCTCGACCGCAATAATCTGCCCCTCCTGAGCGAAGATCTGCTCAAAAAGCAACGCACCACCCTGCTGATCATCGCCTTCCTGCTGCTGGCCGGCGGCATACTGTGCCTGGTTAATCCTTTCGCCTCCGGCGCGGCGTTGAGCATCGTGGTGGGCGTCCTGCTGCTGTTGAGCGGCGCCGGGCTGATTATCGCCATGATCGCCAATCGGGCGCAGAATACCTGGCCGATGATCGGCGGCATTTTGCTGGGCGTGGCCTACCTGATTATCGGCTATGTGTTCATCACCAGCCCGCTGGCGGGCATTTTGGCGCTGGCGGTGTACCTTGCCGTGCTGTTCGCGCTCGGCGGCATCGCGCGCCTGGCGGCTGGCTATATGCGCCGCGGATTGCAGGGCAACTGGCTGCAGTACGTCATTGGCGTACTCGATTTGATCATCGCCTGGATGCTGATCGGTTCAGGCCCGGCGGCGTCGGTCACGCTGGTGACGGCGATCGTCGGCATCGAGATGCTGGTCAGCTCCTTTGCGCTGTTCCAGGCGGCGAATCTGTTCAAACGCGCCTGACCCTACCGGCCCGCCGCCGGCGGGCCGTCACTTCGTCTCCTCTTCTCCGCCGTTTCCAGGCAAAACAACGCGATACCCCCGCAGCTTGTCCGTGGTTATCTTCATCGGTAAGTGCCAATATAGGTGAAGACAAGGGAGCTGAAGCCGATGACCACCCATTCCAACCCGCTGAACTCACGTGAAGTTTGCCTGCAATTGCGCCACTTCAATCAGGTAATCGGGCAGCAATGCCGCAATATGGCGCGTCAACAAACCGTCTGCCCATGCTGCCTGGCGGACATCGCCACCGGTTGCGACGCCGGTATCAAATTGTGCGGACAGCAGTTAGCCAAGCCGAGCCCGCAAACCCCACTGTTTCAGCAGATTCGTAATCTGCTGCTCGATCTGCGCGCCGAAGCGAAAGGGGTTCACAGAATCGATACCCTGAACCGCACCAATAATGAAATTTCCTGGCTGTTGCGCGAGCTGTATTTCGAAACCTTCTGACCGTTTCGACCATGCAGTCACCCCGTGCCATCTGCTGCGCGGGGAATAGGCCGCGCCATGTCGCCTCCCTCCTCGTACGCCCCTTCCGCTCTTCGCGTTCACCCAGCTTTACGACCGCCATCACACCTCGCCAACCTCAAATTGCGTTGGTTATAGAGTCGTCTACAATTCAATCGAATTACCCCCTACAACATCAGAAATTATTATTATTAGAGGTGATTATGTTACAGAAACACGAAAACGTAATAAGTATGACTGTACTAAGCCCACAAGCCACCCAACAACTGATGCCTTCGTTTTCCTTCTTGCCCCACACGCAACACGCCGATGGCAAATATCGCCTGCGCCGTTATTCGGTCGTCAAATATCTCAACCCCAACGTCGCTGAAGTGGGGCCACGCACCTTCATGCAGTCCGATCAGATCAACCACTTCCAGGGCAACGTGGTGCGCCGCTTCGAACCTATCGACAGCGCCGTGCTGCAGAGCGCCGGCATGGCGGAGATGTGCAACCTGTTCGCCGAAAATAACGAGCTGCCGGAAGGCACCGAGATAGAGATCCACCAAATGCGCGTGGTCGCCATCCAGAAAGATACGCTGGTGGCGCCGGAAGGCATTCACCAGGACGGTTTCGACCATATCGCCATGATCGCCATTCACCGGCACAACATCGTCGGCGGCGAAATCATGCTGTACGACGACAGCCATCACGATCCCTTCTTTAAAAAAGCGCTGGCGGACGGCGAGGCCGTGCTGCTGGCGGACAGCAAACTGTGGCATAACGCCACGCCGATCAACGCCGTGAGCCCGCAAGAAGAAGGCTACCTGGATCTCTTCGTCCTCACCGCCCGGGGAGAGAAAGCATGATCTTTACGCCCGAGCTCGCCCGAAGCCAGTTCAGCGCCCTGTCTCAGCAGATCGACGGCAAGCCGGTGATTTTTTTCGACGGCCCCGGCGGTGCGCAGGTCTCACGGGGCGTGCTGGAAAAAATGACGGACTACCTGGGGAAATACAACGCCAACCTGGGCGGCCACTACTTCTCCAGCCGCGTCACCGGCGAGGTGATGGGCCAGGCGCGGGAATCGGTGCGCGCCTTGTTAAATGCGCCGTCACCCGACAACATCGTCTTCGGCATGAACATGACCACGCTGACTTTTCACCTCAGCCGCACTATCAGCCGTGGCTGGCAGGCCGGCGATGAGGTCATCGTCACCGCGCTGGATCACTACGCCAATGTCTCCAGCTGGCGGCAAGCCGCCGCCGATAAAGGCGCTGTGGTGCATCAGATAGCCTTGGAGCACGCCGACTGTTCCCTCGACGCCGCGAAAGTGTGTGAACGCATCAACGCCAACACCCGCCTGGTGGCGGTCAGCTACGCCTCCAACGTCACCGGCAGCATCGTCGATATCAAAACCATCGTCGAAGCCGCACATCGGGTAGGCGCGCAGGTATATGTCGACGCCGTACACTATGCGCCGCACAACCTGATCGACGTACAGGCGTTGGGTTGTGATTTCCTGGTCTGTTCCGCCTACAAGTTCTTCGGCCCGCACGTCGGCATGGCCTATATCGCGCCGCAGTGGCTGCAGCGTCTGCAGCCGTACAAAGTCGAACCGGCCACCGACGTCGGCCCCGGCCGTTTCGAGACCGGCACGCAGAGCTTCGAGGCGCTGGCCGGCGTCACGGCGGCGATCGATTATCTGGCGCAATGGGGCACGCCCGGCGCGCCGTTAAGACAGCGTCTACAGGAGAGCTTCGCCGCTTACCACCGGCACGAAGAGGCGCTGTGCCGCCACTTTTTGCAACGGCTGGAGACGCTCGACGGCATCCGGCTCTACGGTAATCCGCAGGCGGACAGCACACGTCGCACGCCGACCTTCGCCCTGACCTTCGATGGTCATACGCCTGATGCGATCGCCCGCCGCCTGGGGCAGCACAATATCTGCGCCGGCAGCGGGCATTTCTATGCGCTGGGCCTGGTTCAGCAGTTGGGGCTGCAAGAGGGCGGCGTGCTGCGCATCGGCATGATGCACTACAACACCCAGGGCGAGATCGACACGCTGTTCGAGACGATCGCCGAAGATATCCTCAGTTAACCGCAGCATCGGCCCGCTCACCCCATTGGGCGGGCCGCAAAGGGGTAAATGGCCTTTTCCTCCCTTGATAGCAAACCGTCATGATCTGCGAGGAAAAGAGCCTATTAATGCCGGTATGGCATGGAAAAGATAGCGAGAACGGCGCATCTTGCGGTAGCCGCCCGACGCCCGGAGACAGCACATTGCACTCATTCTCTTTTGACTCGGCAGTCGGCATAATGACAAACACGGTCTGGGTCAGATGAGAATCAATGGTGAAGTCGCAGCGAATTACGTTAAATGACATAGCTGTACTGGCGGGTGTCACCAAAATGACGGTCAGTCGCTATCTGCGCACGCCGGAGAGGGTGAAACCAGAAACGGCGGCGCGCATTGCCAGCGTGATCGAGGACGTCGGCTATCAGGCCGATCCTGACAACCCGACCCTCTCTGCCAACAGCCCTCCCCTGATCGGCGTTCTGGTCCCTTCCTTTAACAATCTGATCTTTGCTGACGTGCTTGCGGGCATTGAATCCGTGTCGTCTGTGCAGGGCTATCAGACGCTGGTGGTCAATTATGACTACAACAGCAAACGTGAAGAGGAGCAAATTGCCGCCATTCTGGCTTTTAAGATCAAAGGGCTGCTGCTGACCGAGTCGGTCCATAGCCTGCGGGCGGAAAAATTCCTGCGGGCGGCGAAGATACCCGTTGCCGAAATTATGGGGCTATCAGGCAACGCAGATCGAATTAACGTGGGTTTTGACAATGTCAAAGCCGGCTATGACATGACCACCATGCTGCTGGCTAGCGGTAAAAAGCGCATTATCTATTTTGGTTCAATGTCTGATATCCGCGATGAACAGCGCTATGCGGGATACTGCCAGGCGATGGCGAACCAGGATTTGCCTACCGGGCGCATTTCCCCCAATAAGGTCTCTTCCATTTCGATCGGGACAGGCATGATGACGCTTGCGAGCCAACTGTACCCGGATATGGACGGTATTCTCTGCACCAATGACGATCTGGCCGTGGGGGTGCTGCAGGAGTGCCTGGCAAACGGCATCCGCGTCCCCGCGCAAATCGCCATTGCCGGATTTCACGGTCTTGAGATCGGGCAGGTCATTACTCCCAAACTGGCCAGCGTACTGACGCCACGGTATGAAATGGGGAAAGTGGCGACAGAGATCATCATAAAGAAAATCAAAGGGCTGCCGACCATTGAGCACGTCGATCTCCACTATCGCCTGTCGATGGGGGAGACGATATAGCTTGCCCTGCCGGTTTCGTCTGCGGAAAAGCCCGCCTTGCGCCGTTCAACTTCAGCCAGGCGGCGTCGCCCACCTGGCCGTTCCCTCCCCTTAACGCGCCTTACGGCGACGGAGCCAAAATAGTATCAGCAGGATGACGACTATCGCGCCGCCGGCCATGCCCGGCAGAATCATCGGCTGCGCGCGTGCCAACAGCGGTTTCGGCCCCCCGGCGCGCACTTCACTCACGTCGGCCTCGGTCACGCTCAGCCTACTGTTGCCGTATTTCTGCAGCACGAAGTTCGCAATATCGGCAACCTGCTTATCCGTCAGCTCGCCGATGTAAGAACCGGCCCCAAAGCTCGGCATCAACACATGCTTACCGTCAACCCGGCGATCGACCCCCTGCAGAATAACGGCTATCAAATTTGACGGGTTGCTCGCTGCCGTGGTGGAGTTATTGAACAGCGATGGGTAGGCCTGGTTAAGGCTGCCGCTGCCGTCCGGCTGATGGCAACTGGCGCAGTAACCGCTGTAAAGCACCTCGCCGCTATTGAGCGTGTGGTTGGCGTTGGGCGAGTTCACGCCGCGCAGGTTGCGCTCGACGTTGTAGTGCGCCAGGCTAAGACTGGCGCTCTGACGATCGTCGCCCTGCGCAGGCACGCTCTTCAGGTAAATCGCTATCGCCCGCAGCTGCCGGTCGGTAAGGTATTGGAAGCTGTGCTCAACGGCCTCGGCCATCGGCCCCGCCGCTTGCGCGCGCCCTTCCACCCGGCCGGTTTTCAGATAGTCCATTAACTCCTGCTCGCTCCAGCTGCCGATGCCCTCCTGACGATCGGCGGTGATATTTGGCGCGTACCAGGCGCCCAGCGAAGCCCCCATCAGGAAACGCGAGTTGTCTTCCGCCATCAGCACATTACGCGGCGTATGGCAGGTTCCGCAGTGAGCCGGGCCCTGCACCAGCGCGGCCCCTTCGTTCCATGCGTCATCCTTTGTCGGATCCGCGACGTAGCGCCGATTGTCCAAATAGAGCATATTCCACACCGCCATGGAGAGACGGATATTGAACGGGAACGGCAGATCGGTGTAGTGCTCGGCCGGTTCATCGACCGGGGCGACGCCATGCATAAAGTAGGTATACAGCGCATGGATCTCGTCATCACTCAGACGGGTGTAGGCGGTGTAAGGCATTGCCGGGTAGAGATGCGAGCCATCTTTGCGGATCCCGGATCGCAGCACGTCGGCAAACTCAGCTTCGGAATAGCCACCGATGCCGTATTTCACCGATGGGGTAATATTGGTGGCGTAGATGGTGCCCATCGGGGAAGCGATGCCATATCCCCCGGCAAAAGGTTTGCCCTGCTGCTGCGCATTCGTATGACAGGCCATGCAGTCCGAGGCGATAGCCAGCGCCTGCCCTTTAGCGATCAGATCGCCGTCCCGAGCGTGCGCCGCGAGGCCGCATCCCAGCAGCAGCGCCGCCGCCAACGAGTGGGTTACTTTATTCATTTGCTCTCCAGGGCGCGCAGTACGTCATTGGCCGCCTTAAGCCCAAGCGCCGCCATCGTCAACGTGGTGTTGACGACGCTGGCCGAAACCATCGCGCCTCCGCCCGGGATCCAAAGGTTGTCATGATCGTGAGCGCGGCAGTTACCGTCCACCACCGAGTTGCTGGGATCGCTGCCCATGATCGTGCCGCCCATAATGTGGTTGTTGGCATTCAGCTTGTCGTTAATCACAAACTCTTGCGCATCAAACAAGTCGCCGATCTGGCGCAGCTGAGTTTTGACCACTTCCAGCCCTTTGCGCACGTAGTCGCCGACGTCGTAGTGGATGTCCGGGCAAGCCAGGCCATGTTTGTCTTTGCGGGTTGGGCTCAGCGTTAGGCGGTTATTCGGATCCGGCAGCGGTTCCAGGCTGATGGAGAGATCCACCGAGCGGCTGGCGCGGTCGCGCACCTCCTCCTGCAGCGCCTTGCCGACCTTGCCCGTTTTCAGCACCTCCAGGGCGGATGGGATCACCCGATTGATGTTATTGATGATGATCTTGTTGGCGGAATGGTCGCTGCGGAAGGCGCCGTCGCGATACCCCACCATGCAGCTGCTCTGCGCCGGACCGCGGCCAACCCACAGAGGCTCACGCGCCAGGAAGGAACAGTGCAGGCCGGAGTGGTCCATCATGTTGCGCCCCACCTGATCCGAACTGTTCGCGATGCCGTTCGGGTTCTTTTCGTTGGCCGCCAGCAGCAGCAGGCGCGGGTTTTCAATCCCATTGCAGGCCAGAACGAACGCTTTGCCGATCGCCCGATGAGAGCGGTGCGTGGTGTCGTACCAATGGACGGCAGTGACGCGGTTATTGTCGTCGGTGTCGATTTTGTACACCACCGCTTCGGGGATCACCTTCGCCCCTTTGTGTTCAGCCCGTTCAACGTGGTGAATGCCGTTGTACATCGCTCCGCTCGGACAGATCGGTTGGCAGTTGTTATTACCGCAGCAGGTGGGCCGCCCATTCCAGGGCCGAGTGCTGCGACCTTGCGGAATGGGCACCGATTTAAAACCGTGAGGATTTACAATCTCCGCGATACGCCGGTCGCCGTAGGCCCAGGGCACCATGTCCATCGGGTAAGGCCCACTGCGTTCCGCAGGGGACTGCCACTCCGGGTTGTTCGGGCCAGCAACGCCGATCTCCTCTTCGGCTTTGGCGTACCACGGTTCGATTTCCTGGTAGGAAATCGGCCAGTCTCGCCCTACGCCGTAGAGGGATTTCATGCGAAAGTCATTGGGGTGATTGCGCCAGCAGGAGGCTGCCCAATGCCAGGTGGTTCCTCCCACCACGCGCAAGTAACCCTGCTTAAAACCAGATCCATTGGGGCCGGTCAGCTTGATATAGTCGTTTTCCGGGAAATAGAGCGGCGCGGTGGCGTACTCCGATTGAGGGTAAAGTCCCTGGAAGTCCGACCCCGCACGGTTGTGCAGCGGCATATTGCGCCAGTTTTCCACCGCCTGAGCGCGCTCAATGCGCGGGCCGGCTTCAAGCACCAGCACCGAATATCCCTGGCTCACCAAAGTATCCGCCATCAGGCCGCCCACGATGCCGGAACCGACAATGACGACATCGGCTTCAGCATCGCCGGCAGCATTTATGATTGGGCTTTTCACGCGGGCTCCTTATCTTTTTCGGCAAATAAGGCAGGCAAATCTGTTGCGGGAATAGCGGGTTGGCGGGTCACGCCCGGCGGCAGGCCGGTCCACCACAGGGGGCCAAAATTACACCAGGTCGGCACAATCAAAGCATCCTGCACCGTGCGGTACATCAGCGCCTCTTTATAAGCGATCAGCTGGCCATGTTCGGCGTTTGAAGGATCTACGGTTCCGGTATACCACGCGGTCACAATTGCCTGGATCAGCTCACTCTGCCCCTGCTCGATCGCCTTTCGGTTAAAGGCTTCCGCATCTGTGGTTTGTTGGCTCAGGATGAACAGGGCGTTGAGCTGTGGGTTCAGCTGCGGAAAATGCTCGCGCAGTGCAGAAAAATAGCGGGCGGAGAGCGTGACGTCCAGATCGTCAAACGCCGTAATTTTCCTCGAAATTTGCAAAAATTGCGCGTATTCAATGGGCGAAGCGGCAATCTGAGCCCGTTCCGCATAGGTAATATTTGAATAAGGTAACAGGCTGGCGGTGACGATTACGCCCACCATTTTTGCCAGCGCCTCCCTGCGGGTAAGCACGGTTTGCAACGACATAGTTAGCTCCAAAATAATTATGTTTTTGTATAGTTTTTTTTAATATGTATCAGAATGCATGCAAACCAAAATGAAAAATGGCATCTAAATGAGGAATAGCATTAAAAGATCAAGGTGTTATGGCGTTGCCGTTTTTTGCACCGACGATAAACTCACGGTGCATTAATGACATAATAAAAACGCGCGACGAATTACCCGGAAAATAACTCGGCGTAATTTATGTCGTAAATGGATTCGACCCGACGCAATATTTAAACGCCAAACGTTAGCCGTATTTACGAGAGGGGCGAGCCCTTGTGCAACATCTGAAATAGCACTCGTGCACCATTATTCAGGTGGTGGATGAGGGAGGTTTTCCGCCGACAGTCTGAGCCGTTGCGGGATCGTCTTTGACATGACGGAATAAGCGCCGGCCTATCTCACGGCTTTTAGCTGCTTAAAAACATGACAAAAATCACTTAATGGCATGTTACGAAACGACGTTACCTATCCTGTGATCCACAGCAGATAATCGCTGGATATTCACCGATTCCAACAGGGTTGATAGGTTTCACTGACCCGGCCACCGGCATAATGTGCTTATTTCCCCTGATAATAACTGACAGAAATAATGAAATTGCACACCAGATCACGCCAGCAGTAACACGGTTTTTTAACACTCTTTGGCGTGATACAGATCGCAAAAATAAGCGGTAAAAAAACGTCTGATACAGGATATCCCATTTTGTTTTCAGACAGGATCGCAACCATGCATACTGACACTCAACCTACCGTTTTACTTATCGCGCCGGTCATGGACGCTTTACAGATCGCGTTGGACGCCAGTTACCGGGTATTCCGTCTCTATGAACAATCTGACATTCCGGCCTTTTTGGCTCGCCATGGCGCAGAGGTTCGGGCGGTGGTCACCCGTGGCGATGTGGGGGTCACCCGAGAGACGCTGGAACAGCTGCCGCAGGCCGGCATGATTGCCGTCTTTGGGGTGGGCACAGACGCTATCGATCTCAACTACACCCGGGAGCGTGATATCCGCGTCGGGATCACCGCCGGTGTGCTGACCGATGATGTGGCCGATCTGGCGATGGGGCTGCTGCTGTCCGCCAGCCGCCGCCTGTGCCAAGGGGACCGCTTTGTGCGTGAAGGCCGCTGGGAAACGACGCAGCCGCCGCTGGCGACCAAAGTGAGCGGCAAACGCATCGGCATTTTTGGCATGGGGAACATCGGCCAAGCCATCGCCCGACGAGCCAAAGGCTTTGATATGACCGTCCTGTATACCGATCGCCAGCGCAAAGGCGGCCTGGACTATCAGTGGTGCACCGATCTGCACGCGCTCGCAGCACAGAGTGATTTTCTGGTGATCGCGGCGTCTGGCAGTGCGGAGAACCGCGGGATTATTGATGCTAGCGTATTTGCCGCCATGCCCGATCGCGCCTGGCTTATCAATATCGCCCGCGGCAGCCTGGTCGATGAACCGGCGCTGATAACGGCGTTACAAAATCATGTTATCGCCGGGGCCGCTCTGGACGTATTTGAAAACGAACCCCATGTACCGGCGGCGCTCTTGGCTCTCGAGAATGTTCTGCTTCAGCCCCACGTGGCCAGCGCTACCGTAGAAACCCGCCAGGGAATGAGCCAATCCGTTTTGGATAATCTGGCTGGTTATTTTTCCCATCAGGATATTCCTGGCTTAATTCAATAAAAATGATCGCCTGAATGGCGAACCATCATTTTTATTCAGCCTAACAAAATATCCGCTTATCGTGGCGGATATCATCGAGGCGTTACTATGACCGATAAAATACCAGGAACTCGCTGGCTGCGGGTTATCGCGCCGATCCTTATCACCTGCATTATTTCATTTATGGATCGCGTTAATATCAGCTTTGCTCTGCCGGGCGGCATGGAACAGGATTTAGGCATTACCAGCCAGATGGCTGGCGTGGCCAGCGGTATCTTTTTTATTGGTTATTTATTTCTGCAGATTCCCGGTGGACGGCTGGCGGTTTACGGTAGCGGCAAACGTTTTATTGCCTGGTCGCTCGTGGCCTGGGCGATTGTCTCTATCGCTACCGGGTTTGTCACCCATGAATATCAGTTGCTCGCGCTGCGTTTTATTCTCGGGGTCTCCGAAGGTGGGATGTTGCCGGTGGTGCTGACCATGGTAAGCAATTGGTTCCCGGAAAAAGAACTGGGCCGGGCCAACGCCTTTGTCATGATGTTTGCGCCATTGGGAGGGATGCTGACCGCCCCGGTTTCCGGCGCGATTATTGCCGCCCTCGACTGGCGCTGGCTGTTCATTATCGAAGGCTTATTGTCGATCGTGGTGTTGACCATTTGGTGGCTGGTGATCAGTGACCGCCCGGAAGAAGCGCGTTGGCTACCGGCCAAGGAACGCGAATACCTATTGACCGAGCTGGCCCGGGAGCGCAAAGCGCGAGAAGGGATGGCGCCGGCGGCCAAAGCGCCGCTCAAAGCCGTGTTCCGTAACAAAGGATTGATGCGCCTGGTCGTGCTGAATTTCTTCTACCAAACCGGTGACTATGGTTATACGTTGTGGCTGCCCACCATCTTGAAGAACCTGACCGGCGGCAGCATGGCTAATGTTGGCGTGCTGGCGATCCTGCCGTTTATTGCCACTCTGGCGGGGATTTATGTGATTTCGCTGTTCAGCGATCGCAGCGGTAAACGCCGTTTATGGGTGAGGATCTCCCTGTACTGTTTTGCGGCGGCGCTGGTGGCCTCGGTAATTCTGCATGAGCATGTGGTGGCCGCTTATATCGCGCTGGTGGTATGCGGCTTCTTCCTTAAAGCGGCAACCAGTCCATTCTGGTCCATTCCCGGGCGCATTGCGTCGGCAGAAGTCGCCGGCAGCGCACGCGGGGTGATCAACGGGCTGGGCAATCTCGGTGGGTTCTGCGGCCCCTATCTGGTGGGCGTCATGATTTATCTGTATGGGCAGAATGTCGCGGTTTGCGCGCTGGCCGTATCGCTGCTGCTGGCAGGCACCATCACCTTCCTGCTGCCGAAAGAGTGCGATCGCGCCGGCGGAGAAACCGACGACCGCCTGCCATCAGGGGCTAAACAGAAGTGGAGTTAAGCGGCAATAACGCTCTGTGGGCAGCGACGGCGGCTCACACCCGCGTCAGGCTTGGGTGGCGCGTTGTTTATCGCGCCAAAACGCAGGACCAGGGGGTGAGATGATCACAAGCCAACTCGATACCCAAACGGTAATGCGGTTCGGTGAGAAATCGTCTTTTCTGAAAGTGGTTATAACTTAATGAAATGATACATAAGGAGATTTTGGAGCGGGTGAAGGGAATCGAACCCTCGTATGCAGCTTGGGAAGCTGCCGTTCTACCATTGAACTACACCCGCATCGGTGTGCGACAGGCATTATAACCGGTTATCGGCGGCGGGCAAGCGGAGATAGCGCGTAACTGTCGATGTTTTAAGCGGTTAAGTCCCGTGGGCGAAAAAAAACCGGCGCAGCTGCCTGCACCGGTTGTTGCACGCTAAACGGGATTACTTCTGCGGGCGCATCGCCGGGAACAGAATCACGTCGCGGATGGTGTGGCTGTTGGTGAACAGCATCACCATGCGGTCGATACCGATGCCCAGGCCGGCAGTCGGCGGCAGGCCGTGCTCCAGCGCGGTGACGTAGTCTTCGTCGTAGAACATCGCTTCGTCGTCGCCGGCGTCTTTGGCGTTCACCTGGTCGGCGAAGCGCTGCGCCTGGTCTTCGGCGTCGTTCAGCTCGGAGAAGCCGTTGCCGATTTCACGGCCGCCGATGAAGAACTCGAAGCGGTCGGTGATTTCCGGGTTAACGTCGTTGCGGCGCGCCAGCGGCGACACTTCAGCCGGGTACTCGGTGATGAAGGTCGGCTGAATCAGATGGCTTTCCGCCACTTCTTCGAAGATCTCGGTCACGACGCGGCCCAGACCCCAGCTCTTCTCAACCTTGATGCCGATGGATTCGGCGATGGCCACCGCTTTGCCCATGTCGGCCAGATCAGCCAGATCGGTTTCCGGACGGTATTTCTTGATCGCCTCGGTCATGGTCAACTTCTCGAACGGCTTGCCGAAATCGAACACTTCGTCGCCGTACTGCACCTGAGAGGTGCCCAGCACTTTCTCGGTCAGGGTGCGGAACAGGCTCTCGGTCAGTTCGATCAGGTCTTTGTAATCCGCGTAAGCCATGTAGAGTTCCATCATGGTGAACTCTGGGTTATGACGCGGAGAAACGCCTTCGTTGCGGAAGTTGCGGTTGATTTCGAACACGCGCTCAAAGCCGCCGACCACCAGACGCTTCAGATACAGTTCCGGCGCGATGCGCAGGTACATGTCGATATCCAGCGCATTGTGGTGCGTGATGAACGGACGCGCGGACGCGCCGCCCGGGATCACCTGCATCATCGGGGTTTCGACTTCCATGAAGCCGCGTTCCACCATGAAGTTACGGATAGCGGACATCACCTGCGAACGCACTTTGAAAGTGTTGCGCGATTCTTCGTTGGCGATCAGATCCAGATAACGTTGACGGTAACGGGTTTCCTGATCCGCCAGGCCGTGGAATTTGTCCGGCAGCGGGCGCAGCGCTTTGGTCAGCAGACGCAGTTCGGTGCAGTGGATCGACAGTTCACCGGTCTTGGTTTTGAACAGCTTGCCGCGCGCGCCGAGGATATCGCCCAGGTCCCATTTTTTGAACTGGTCGTTGTACACGCCTTCAGCCAGATCGTCGCGCGCGACGTACAGCTGAATGCGGCCGCCCACGTCCTGCAGCGTAACGAAGGACGCCTTGCCCATAATGCGGCGAGTCATCATGCGGCCGGCGACGGTCACTTCTACGCCCAGCGCTTCCAGCTCTTCGTTGTCTTTATCGCCGTACGCAGCGTGCAGTTTGTCGGAGGTGGAATCGCGACGGAAGTCGTTCGGGAACGCAATGCCGTTCTCGCGCAGGCCGGCCAGTTTCTCGCGGCGGGACTGCAGTTCGTTATTGAGATCCAGCGCCTGATCGGCGCCCTGTACTTGTTGTTCAGACATTTCTATTCCTCATAACCCGGCTTTCAAACTTGCCTCAATGAATTTATCCAGGTCGCCATCCAGTACGGCCTGCGTGTTACGCGTTTCGACGTTGGTGCGCAAATCCTTGATGCGGGAGTCATCCAGCACGTAAGAACGGATTTGGCTGCCCCAGCCGATGTCGGACTTGTTGTCTTCCATCGCCTGTTTATCAGCATTTTTCTTTTGCATCTCAAACTCGTACAGCTTGGCTCGCAGCTGTTTAAACGCTTGATCCTTGTTCTTATGCTGAGAACGATCGTTCTGGCACTGCACCACGATGTTGGTTGGCAGGTGAGTAATACGTACGGCGGATTCGGTTTTGTTGACGTGCTGACCGCCCGCACCGGAGGCGCGGTACACGTCAATGCGCAGATCCGCCGGGTTGATATCGATATCGATATCGTCGTCCACTTCCGGGTAGATGAACACCGAACTGAACGAGGTGTGGCGACGGCCGCCGGAGTCGAACGGGCTCTTGCGCACCAGGCGGTGCACGCCGGTTTCAGTGCGCAACCAGCCGAACGCGTAGTCGCCGATGATCTTGATGGTGGCCGATTTCAGGCCCGCGACGTCGCCGTCGGACTCTTCGATCACTTCGGTTTTGAAGCCTTTGGCTTCGGCCCAGCGCAGGTACATGCGCAGCAGCATGCTGGCCCAGTCTTGCGCCTCGGTGCCGCCGGAACCGGCCTGGATGTCCAGGTAGCAGTCGGCGCTGTCGTATTCGCCGGAGAACATGCGACGGAATTCCAGCAGCTCAAGCTTGGCGATCAGTTGATCCAGCTCGGCGACCGCTTCGTTGAAGGTCTCTTCATCGTCGGCTTCCACCGCCAGTTCCAGCAGCCCGCTGACGTCTTCGCCGCCCTGCTGCAGTTGATCGATGGTTTCAACGATGGTTTCCAGCGCGGCGCGCTCTTTGCCGAGCGCCTGTGCGCGCTCAGGCTCGTTCCAAACGTCCGGCTGCTCCAGCTCGGCGTTGACTTCTTCTAGGCGTTCCTTCTTGGCATCATAGTCAAAGATACCCCCTAAGAACCGCAGTCCGCTCGGACAGGTCCTGAATTCGGTTTTTTACCGGATTAATTTCAAACATGGTTTCGTTCTTTTACGTTGATGTCGTCGATGGCGGAATGCCATTGGAACCGCTAATTCTAACGGATCCGGGCGGCAGTTTATAGCGAGTTGGTCAGTTTTTGTGGCGATCGGGTAGGATGCAGGGGATTGGAGAGCCCAATCCCCGAATTGCGTTCAATTTCGCCTCAGCGCGGCCAAAGATG
Source organism: Serratia sp. BFP-2025 (assembly GCF_050880365.1). Lineage (NCBI taxonomy): Bacteria > Pseudomonadati > Pseudomonadota > Gammaproteobacteria > Enterobacterales > Yersiniaceae > Serratia > Serratia sp. BFP-2025. Next base: position 79,462 of record NZ_JBPAFV010000002.1, read on the forward strand.
CTGGATCAACAGCTGCACGTTGCGGTTGCCGCGAAACTCATTGACGTCGAGCTTGTAGGCCAATTCCACTTCGCGCACGCTGCTGTCCGGCCACAGCGTGGTGTCCACGTTGAAAGCGATGCCGTCGAGCAGCGGGCCGCCGCCGAGCGGCTCCACCATCAGCTTCAGGTGTTTCTCGCCCACCAACCGCTGCTGCAGAATGCGGAACTTGCCGTCGAAGGTCGGTTCCGGGAACGCCTGGCCCCACGGGCCGCCCTCGCGCAGCAGCTCCGCCGTCGTCAGCGACAGCTCCTGCATCGCCAGTTCGCCGTCAGACCAGATAACCCCTTCCAGCATCGCCGGATCGAGCCACTCCCCCACCAGCTCGCCGAAACGCTGGCGAAACTCGTCGAATTTGGCTTCTTCCAGCGACAGCCCGGCCGCCATCGCGTGGCCGCCGAACTTCATCATCAGCCCAGGGTTCAGCATATCCAGCCGCTCCAGCGCGTCGCGCATGTGCAGGCCTGGCACCGAACGGCCTGAGCCTTTCAGGATGCCGTCGCCCGCCGGCGCGAACGCGATCACCGGACGGTGGAAACGCTCTTTGATACGCGAAGCGAGGATGCCCACCACGCCCTGATGCCATTCCGGGTGATACATCGCCAACCCGTAAGGCAGCTCGGTGCTGGTGCGCTCCAGCTGATCGCACAGCTGCAAGGCCTCCACCTGCATGCCCTGCTCGATCTCGCGGCGCGTCTGATTCAACGCATCGAGATCGTTGGCCAGCATACGCGCCTGAGCAATGTCGTCGCTCAGCAGCAGTGCCACGCCGATCGACATGTCGTCCAGCCTGCCGGCGGCGTTGAGCCGTGGGCCGAGGGCGAAACCGAGATCGTTGGCCGCCAGTTGGCGGGCGTCGCGGTTGGCCACTTCAAGCAGCGCGCGGATGCCTGGGCGGCATTTGCCAGCGCGGATGCGGTTTAACCCCTGATACACCAGAATGCGGTTGTTGGCGTCCAGCGGCACCACGTCAGCCACGGTGCCGAGCGCCACCAGATCCAGCAGCTCCGCCAGATTGGGCATCGCCAGGACGCGCTGCTCGAACCAGCCGCTCTCCCGCAGGCGGGCGCGCAGCGCCAGCATCAGATAGAACGCGACGCCCACCCCGGCCAACGACTTGGACGGGAAAGCGCAGCCGCGCAGGTTGGGATTGACGATCGCTTCGGCCGCCGGCAGGGTCTCGCCCGGCAGGTGGTGATCGGTCACCAGCACTTGCATGCCCTTGGCGTGCGCCACGTCGACGCCGGCGTGGGAAGAGATGCCGTTATCGACGGTGACGATCAGCTCCGCGCCGCGCGCCGCCGCCTGTTCCACCACTTCGGGGCTCAGGCCGTAACCGTCTTCGAAGCGGTTCGGCACCAGATAGTCGACGGCAGCGCCGCCCATGCTGCGCAGCGCCAACACCGTCAGCGCAGTGCTGGTGGCGCCGTCGGCGTCGAAATCGCCCACCACCATGATGCGGCGGCCGTCAGCCAGCGCCTGTTGCAGCAGGCTGACCGCGGCGTCGATGCCGTCCAGCTGTTGCCAGGGCAGCATACCTTTGACGCCGCGCTCCAGTTCTTGCTCAGCCTGCACGCCGCGCAGGGCGTAAAGCCGCCGCAGCAACGGCGGCAAACTGGCGGGCAGATGCGTGTCGTCCGCCGCCGGGCGGCGGCGTAGTTGCGTTTTGATACTCACCGGCGATTAACCACCGGCTTTGGTAGCGGCCTGGTGCGCGTCCAGCATGGCGGCCATCTCTTTCGGCCCCTGATAGCCTGGAATCATCATGCCGTTTTCCAGGATGATCGCCGGCGTGCCCTGAATGCCGAACTGCACGCCCAGCTCGTAATGCTTGCTGATGTCGGTTTTGCAGGTCGCCGGGGAGATGGCGTCGCCCTTCATGGCGGCGTCAAACGCCTTGGCCTTGTCGGCGGTGCACCAGATTGACTTCATGTCTTTTTCAGCCTGGGAGGCCAGCCCCTGGCGCGGGAACGCCAGGTAACGCACGGTGATGCCCAGATCGTTGTACTCTTTCATCTGCTGGTGCAGCTTGTGGCAGTACCCGCAGGTGATGTCGGTGAACACGGTGATCACGTGTTTTTCTTTCGGCGCCTTGTAAACGATCATCTGATCTTTCAGCGCGTCCAGCTTGGTGCTCAGCAGCTGATTGGTCACGTTGACCGGCTCTTTGCCGCTGACGTCGAACAGCGGGCCTTGCAGAATGTGCTTGCCGTCTTCGGAAGCGTACAGTACGCCGCTGTCGGTCAGCACCGTTTTCAGGCCGGCGACCGGCGAAGGCTGCACGTCCGCCTGCTGGATGCCCAGACCGGCGAGCGCTTTTTTGATCGCTGCGTCATCGGCATGGGCGGTGCCGGCCACCGAAGCCACCAGCAGAGAAAGCAGCATTAAACCTTTTTTCATTGTTCCAATCCTTTCGAACCCGCCGCTCAGGCGCGCGGGTGATGCTGTTGATGTAGCTGTTTCAGTCGTTCGGTCGCTACATGAGTATAAATTTGCGTGGTCGAGAGATCGCTGTGCCCTAACAACATCTGTACGACACGGAGATCGGCCCCATGGTTCAGCAAATGGGTGGCGAACGCGTGCCGCAGCACGTGCGGCGACAGACGCTCGCTGTCGATGCCTGCAAGGATCGCATAGTGTTTGATGCGATGCCAGAACGTCTGTCGGGTCATTTGCTGGCAGCGGGTGCTGGGGAACAGCACATCCAGCGTCTGGCCGTTGACCAGCCAAGGGCGGCCATGTTCCAGATAATTTTCGATCCAGTAAACCGCCTCTTCGCCCAGCGGCACCAGCCGCTCCTTGTTGCCCTTGCCGATCACCCGCACCACGCCCTGGCGCAGGCTGACGTCGCTGATGCTCAGCCCCACCAGTTCGGAGACTCGCAGCCCGGTGGCGTACAGCACTTCGAGCATCGCCTTGTCGCGCAGCTCCAGCGGCTGATCGACGCAGGGCGCCTGCAGCAGCGCATCGACCTGCGCCTCGCTCAGATCCTTCGGCAAACGCTGCGGCAGCTTGGGGGAAGCCAGCTGCGCAGTGGGATCGTCGGCACGCAGTTTTTCGCGGTACAGATACTGAAACAGGCGACGCATGGCGCTCAGCAAGCGCGCGGAACTGGTGGCCTTGTAGCCGCCGTCCACCCGCTCGGCGAGAAACGCCTGCAGATCCAACGCCTGCGCCTGCAGCAAGGTGGTGTTTTGCTGGCCAAGCCAGGCGCCCAGGGCCTGTAAATCCAGCCGGTAAGAGGCCAGCGTATTTTCCGCCAGATTACGCTCAAGCCACAGCGCATCCAGGAATTGTTCAATCAGCGCATTGTCTTGCTGTTGCACGCGGTCCTCTCTTTGTTGCATTTCCACCCGCGCCATTATGCCTTAAGCCGGCGCAAATCAGGTATACTCGCTGCAATTCTCTAAACAGCAACGTAACGGTTTACACATGAAGATTGGTCTGTTTTACGGCTCCAGCACCTGCTACACCGAGATGGCGGCGGAAAAAATCCGTGAGATTCTGGGTGAGGACCTGGTCGACCTGCACAACCTGAAAGACGTCTCGCCCAAGCTGATGGAGGAGTATTCCATTCTGATCCTCGGCATCCCAACCTGGGATTTCGGCGAGTTGCAGGAAGATTGGGAAGCGATCTGGCCGCAACTGCCGGCGCTGGATCTGAAAGGCAAGATCGTCGCCATGTACGGCATGGGCGATCAGCTCGGTTACGGTGAGTGGTTCCTCGACGCGCTGGGCATGCTACACGATCACATCGCGCCGCTGGGTGTACAGTTCATCGGCTTCTGGCCGACTGAGGGCTTCGAGTTCACCAGCCCCAAACCGCTGAGCGCCGACGGCAAACACTTTGTCGGCCTGGCGCTCGATGAGGTCAACCAATACGATCTGAGTGAAGAGCGCCTGCAGCAATGGTGCGAACAGATCCTGTTGGAAATGGAGCCGCTGCTGTAACCGCTATCGGGCGCTTAACGCGCCCGATTTCCCCGCTTATTTCCACAGCCGGAAACGTGGCTCTTCTTCGCTGGCTGGCGTTTCCTTTGTCAGACGCGCCGGATCAGCCACCTGATACCAGTCCAGCTTGCGCGTCAGCAGCATGATGCCCGCCAGAATGGCGAACAGCAGCCCTGCCCCCAGCACCAACGCATTGTCCTCCGACTGCAATAGCAAATAGAGCACGCCGTACAACAACAATAAGCTCGCGGCGAACAGCGCACCGCGCAACTTGCCGCGCAGTACGGCGCTCAGATAGAAGGCGATCAGCCCGCTGCAGGCGATGCTGGCCGCCAGGTAAGCGAGAGCGAACCCCAGGTGTTCGGAAAAGGCCAGCAGAATCAGGTAGAACAGCACCAGCGCCGCACCGACCAACAGATATTGAATCGGGTGCACTCGCAGCCCGGTCAGGGTTTCGAACAGGAAGAACGCCATAAACGTCAGCCCGATAAACAGCAGCGCGTATTTGACTGCGCGCTCGGTCAGCTGATAGTGATCGACCGGTTCGACCAGGCTGGCGCTGAAGGCCGGCAGCTTATCCTCGTCGATAATGCCATCATCGTAATAGAACGCACTGTTGATGTTGTTGGCAAACCAGGTGCTGCGCCAGCGAGCGCTAAACCCCTGCTCCGTCACCTTGCGTTCGTCCGGCAGGAAGTTGCCGAGGAAATTCGGATGCGGCCAGTTGCTTTGCAACTGCAGTTCGCTGCTGCGCCCCAGCGGCACCAGCGACAGGCTGCTGGTGCCCGCCAGCGTCAGGGTGAAATCGGCGTTCAGTCCCTCTTTTTGTTGCAGCGCCGCCAGCGTCAGCGGTGCGTGGATCCCCTGGCGCAACGATCCCACACCGGTGCCCGGCTCAAAGGCCACCGGCTGCGGTGTTGCCAGCGGAGAAATGCTCTTGATGCCGCGAGAGTCGCTCAGCGCTACCAGTAAGAACGGCTGGCCGACGGTCACGTTGGCGCGTTGCAAATCCGTCAGCTCCGGCTGACCGAAACGCACCTTGAAGTTCAGCGGCCCTTGGTAAACCTGCGTCTGATAAATGCCCAGCTTGCGCACCTCCACATTCGGCGCCCCCTGTACCTGAAGCGACTCCGGCAACAAATAGCGGTAATGCTGCACCCGCTGCACCACCGTTTGCCCTTTCTCGTCTTTCTTCTCTTCTCGTTCGACATAAGGAATGACAATCAACGGGCCGAGCACGCGCTGTGCCCCGCTGGTGCTGTCGCTCACCTGCCCGACCACGCTTTGCCGATAGCCGCTACGTTCGTCGATCACGCTCATCAGCTGGGCGATGGGAATCAACATCACCAACATCAATCCCAGCAACGTGGTTATTTTCCAGAAAAGTACCGATTTCATCATGCTCACTCCTTGTAGGTAATGAGGTCACGATAAAACCCGCAGGTGAAATCAGAATGTGGTTATGTGAAGGGAAGGTGAAGTCACAGCGATAACATGAACGTCGCTTCCACCCCGTGCGGCCGGCGGTTGTGCAGGTGAATACCGCCATGATGCAGACGGGCGACTTCCTGCACGAAGTTCAGGCCCAGCCCGCTGCTTTTCGGGCGTTCGGCACGCGGCAGCGAATAAAAACGCTCGAACACCTTATCGAGCGCATAGTCAGGAATGCCGCTGCCGTCGTCGCAGACGCTAATGCAGTAATGCTGTTCCCGCCGTTCGCCCCGCACGCTGACGCAACCACCCGGCGGGGTAAAGTCGATCGCGTTGTCCAGCAGGTTGGTCAGCGCCTGGCTGATCAGCAACGCATCGCCGTTCAGCGTCACCTCCGCCAACGTATCCAGTTGCAACCTGACGCCGCGCTGCGTCGCCTGCGCCTCTTTACCCGCCACCGCCTGGTCGATCAACGCCGCGATAGCGATGGGCGCCGTCTCCATTTCAGGCCGGCTCTCCAGCCGCGCCTGCACCAGCAGTTTATCCACCAGCTGCTGGATACGCGCGCTTTGCTGCTCGATGTTGGTGAGAAAACGCCGGGCGGTTTCCGGCGGCGGCAGCTCCTGCAACAGCTCCGCCGCGCCCCTGATCGCCGCCAACGGGCTTTTCAACTCATGCGTCAGGGTATGCGCATACTGTTCGATATAAGCTTTGCCTTCCAGCTTAAGGCGCATGCTCTCCAACGCCTGCGCCAGTTGCGTCAGCTCCTTGCCGCCCACTTTGGGCAGCGGCGCGTTTTCCCCCTGCGCCACCCCGTCTGCATAGCGCACCAGCCGGCCTATCGAGCGGTTGATCCACCACACAAATACCGCCCCGATCAGCAACGCGATCCCCAGCAGCAATGCGCCGGCCCACAGAATGCGCCGTTCGCTGCGTTTGATCACCGGCGCCATGGTGCTGTTGGGTTTGCCCACGGTGAGCACACCGATAATGCGCCCTTGTTCTATCACCGGCGCGGCCACATACATCACCGAACTGTTTTCATCCTGTGGATCGCTGCGGGTGCTGCGGGCGCCGTACTGGCCGCGCAGCGTTCGATAAACGTCATTCCAGCGCGAATAATCCTGCCCCAGCGCGCGGCCGGCGGAATCGAAGATGACCCTGCCCCGCGCATCGGTAAGATAGACGTGGTATTCACTGCGATCCTTGCGGATGCCGGAGATATTGGCGCCGATCGGCCGCTGATTCAGCTGCATAAACGCCTGCGCCAGTTGGCCATGCGCCGCATCGCCGCGCTGCATGTCCTGACGGGCGATTTGCGCCAGCAGGTTGGCGGTGTCCACCAGCGTGCCTTCGGTAGCGCGCCGCACACCGGGCTTAACTTCCTGGACGAAAATGCTCAGCACGAAATACCCGGCCACCGCCACGATCAGAAAATATCCCAGCAGCAGACGCAGGCCAATTTTCATGGCTGGCAGCTCACGCTGTAGCCCAATCCCCGGTGGGTGTGGATCGGCGGTTCACCCGGCTCAACCGCACGCAGCTTGGCACGCAGCGTTTTGATGTGGGTATCGACGGTGCGATCCAGACTTTCTTCCGCCTGCGCCCAGACGCTTTCCATCAGTTGCTGCCGCGAGAACACCCGTCCGGGTGCCAACAGCAGAGTTTTCAGCAGCAGGTATTCGTAACGGGTCAGCGGCAGCGGCCGCTGGTGATAGCAGATGATGGCGGCGTCTTCGTCGAGGACGAAAGCGCCGAAATGGTAGAGCGCGCTCTGCTGCAGGCGCTGCTGCTTATGCAGGCGGCGCAAAATGGTACGCACCCGGGCGCTGACCTCGCGAGGGGAGAACGGTTTGGCGACATAGTCATCGGCACCGATCTCCAGCCCGATCAGGCGATCCACTTCATCACTGCGGGCGGTAAGAAACAGAATCGGCAGATCGGCCGCCTGAGCCAGCAGGCGGCGGCACAATTCAAAGCCGTTGATATCCGGCAAACCGACATCGAGGATAGCGAGCGCGGGCGCGCCCTGCGCCAGCGCCTGCAACGCCGGCTCTGCGCGTTCGAACCAGCGCACCTCGAAGCCTTCGCTCTCCAGCGTGTAAACCAGCGTATCGGCAATGCTGGGTTCATCTTCCACCAACCAGAGTACGGGTTTCATCAGTGCTCCTCGCCGTCACCCGCCGGAGGATACAGCAACAGCTGCCGCAGATGGCGCCACTCCTCCTTGCCCATGCAGTCGGAAGCCAGCCACAGCCGGCGGCGCTTTTTGCCCTCCATCGGCTGCAGCGTCAACAGCATGCCGTAGCCCGGCATCCAGGGTTTTTTCGCCAGCTGCCATTCGCGGCCGTGCCAGCTGAAGCGCCGGTCTGCCAGCAGCCGCAGTTCACCCTGCACCGCCGCGATGCGCTTCTGGCTGCGAATGCACTGAAACACCACCAGCGTCAGCAACACCAGCCAGAGCGGGCCAAAGCCTTCCGGCCAGGGCGAAATCAGGATCAGCAGGATCAGAACCCCGTGGGTCAACAGGGAAAACAGCTGGGTGCGCCAGGAAATACGGATATCACATCGCCACTGGGCCACGGTCTTTATTTCGCGTTTGGATCAGGGTCACCATTCTTTGCAGCTCGCTGTCCTGCGGCGCGCCATGATTCATCAGCCAGTTGAACAAATCGGGATCGTCGCACTCCAGCAGGCGGATGAACAACGCCTTGTCCGCGTCATTCAGGCTGTCGTATTCGTATTCGAAGAACGGCATGATGGAGATGTCCAGCTCGCGCATGCCACGGCGGCAAGCCCAGTGAATACGTGCTTTGTTGTTAATATCCATGTTGTTATGACTCACCTCTTTTCAGCGCGGCAGCGCCAGCGCAGGGTTCAAATGACACACTGTATGGCAACGCCGTCGCAATATAATTCCATCAGCCGGGGGATCTGTCTGCAAGGGCGCCCTGGCCGCAAGCCTATAGAGTAACAATTTGACATACACGCCGGGAAGCCGCTTGGAGGTGGAAAACGCAATAAAGCGCAAAATGCCAAAAAAAGCGCCCCCCGGCACCGCGGCGCGAATAACAGTTTGCAAAGCCCGCCGCCTCTTTTACCATGGGTTCAATACCCTTCAGGTAAGCTAAACGTTGAGCAGGAACTTACTATGGCGCATAACATTCCATTCCCACCCCGTCAGCCCTCCGCTTCCACCCATCTTCCCCTGACGCTGATCTCGCTGGAAGATTGGGCGCTGGTGACGCTGAACGGGCCGGACACGGTGAAATATCTTCAGGGCCAGGTGACGGCGGACATCGACGCGCTGGCGGCCGATCAACACGTGCTGTGCGCCCACTGCGACGCCAAGGGCAAAATGTGGAGCAACCTGCGTCTGTTCCGCCGTGGCGAAGGCTTCGCCTATCTGGAGCGCCGCAGCGTGCTGGACAGCCAGCTGGCTGAAATCAAAAAATATGCGGTGTTCTCCAAAGTCACCATCGCCGCCGACAATGACGCGGTGTTGCTGGGCGTCGCCGGTTTCCAGGCGCGCGCCGCGCTGGCGGGCCTGTTCGCCACGCTGCCGAGCGCCGAGCACCCGGTGGTGCAGGAAGGCGAGACCACGCTGCTGCACTTCAATGCGCCGGCGGAGCGTTTTCTGCTGGTGACTCGCCCCGCCGTGGCCGAACAGCTGATCGGCAAACTGCACGATCAGGCGGAGCTGAATGACAGCGGCCAGTGGCTGGCGCTGGAGATCGAGGCCGGTTATCCGGTTATCGACGCCGCCAACAGCGCGCAGCTGATCCCACAGGCCACCAACCTCCAGGCGCTGGAAGGCATCAGCTTCAGCAAGGGCTGCTATACCGGTCAGGAGATGGTGGCGCGCGCCAAGTTCCGCGGCGCCAATAAGCGTGCGCTCTACTGGCTGGAAGGTAAAGCCGCCCGCGCCCCGCAGGCGGCGGAAGATCTGGAGCTGCAGCTGGGGGAAAACTGGCGCCGCACCGGCACCGTACTGGCATCGAGTCAGTTGGCCGACGGCACGCTGTGGGTGCAGGTGGTGATGAACAACGATCTGGATGCCGACAGCAAGCTGCGGGTACGCGACGATGCCGCCAGCCAGCTGGCGATCAAACCGTTGCCCTACTCGCTGGCCGAAGAGAAATAATCCGCCGGCCGCAGGCGCCCTGCCTGCGGCCGTCTTAATTACTCGTCCAACTCCCCATCGCGCTGCACCAGGTAGATCAGCACCAAGATGATGGTGACGAAGAAGCGAAACGCACTCGGTACGCCGTTCCATTGCTGCGACATCCACATGCCGAACCACTCTCCCCCAATCGACATAAAGCCGACCTGCCAGGTGAGGAAGCCCAGCGTCAGCCCCATTACCGCCAGCTTTTTCCGGCCGTTGAAAGCGTTAGCGGGCAGTTTCAGGCCGCCCAACAGACGCAGGCCGCCGATCCAGCACAGCAGCGCGGTCAGGCTCTCCAGCGTAATGATGAAAATATAGCCAGCGTGATGCAGCCACGGTGTCTGTATCGAGCGGTAGCCGATGGTGGCGTCGGGAAAAATGGTGTCCATCATAAAGACGTGGCGCACGAAGGCGAAGTTGGAGCCGTAATCGGTGATATTGCCGAAGGCCACCAGCGAAGCGAACAAAGCGATAGCGCAGACCAGCAGCGCTTTGGATAAGCGAACGATCATCTTAGTGAGTCCTGAACAGAGGTGAGAGAAACGGTATGCGGGCTCAGAAATGAAGGAACGGGCTTGCTGGATACCCGAAAGAAGCAAGCGCCTCTTTTTTAAAACAAAAGAGGCGCCAGTGCAATACGCATTCAGACGTAGCGGCAACGCTTAGACGTACAGGTAGATCGCCATGAAATGGCAGGCGCTGCCGCCGAGCACGAAGGCGTGCCAAATGGCGTGGCCAAAGCGAATGCGCTTGGAAGCGTAGAAAATCACGCCCAGGGTATAGACCACCCCGCCGATCGCCAGCAGCGTGACGCCGCCGGCCTCCAGCCGCGTAACCAGCTGATAAATCACGATCAGCGACAGCCAGCCCATCGTCAGGTAGGTCACCAGCGACAGCGCTTCAAAACGGTGGGCGAAGGCCAGCTTGAACAGCACGCCGAGCAGCGCCAACCCCCAGATTACCGCCATCAGGCCCTTCGCCAGCGGCGAATCCAGCCCTACCAGCAAGAACGGGGTGTAAGTGCCGGCAATCAGGAGATAAATGGCGCAGTGGTCAAATTTTTTCAGCCAATGCTTGGCCTTTTGATGCGGAATCGCATGGTACAGCGTAGAAGCGAGAAACAGCAGGATCATGCTGCCGCCATACAGGCTATAACTGGTGATGGCCGTCGCATCGGCGCCGGTATTCACCGCCTGCACCAGCAGCAACACCAGGCCGACAATACCGAACACCAGCCCGATGCCGTGGCTGATGCTGTTGGCGATCTCTTCCGCCCACGGATAAGCCGCGGCGACGATTTTATCGGCCCCGGTTTTCACTACGTCCGTTTTCCCCATAACGCGCAACCCCTCAAAATGCCCTGCTTTGTGCGAAATTAACGCAAAGCAGCTTAACTGAGAATAATTCCAGTGTACACGTGTACGCTAAAATAAAAATGTGAACGCGTGTAACCATCGAAATCCCCCGCCCGCTGGTCTACAATCGTCAGGCTTCAACCCACCCACCTTGAGGTTTACACCATGTCATCCGCTGTACCCGCGTTAGATTTCGGTTCAATGACCCAGGTCATCCAGTTCCTGATGGAAATCGATAAGTTGAAAGGCGTACAACGCCGCACCAAGGTACTGGGCACCCAGCGCCAGGAAAACTCCGCCGAACACAGCTGGCATTTCGCCATCGCCGCCATGAGTCTGGCACCCTACGCCGGTGATGACGTAGACATTCAGCGCGTGATCCAGATGGCGCTGCTGCATGACATCGTGGAAATCGACGCCGGCGACGTGCTGGTCTACGATCTGGCGGCCCGCGCGGCGATCCACGATCAGGAAGTGGCGGCGGCGCGCCGTCTGTTCGGCATGTTGCCGGAGGCTCAGCGCGAGTATTTCACCGCTTTATGGCAGGAATATGAAGACGGCGAAAGCGCCGATGCACGCTTTGCCTTACTGCTGGATCGCACCATGCCGATGCTGATGAACCTGCACAACGAAGGCCAGAGCTGGGTAGAAAACGGCATCAGCCTGGAGCAGGTGCTGGCGCGCAATGCATCAATCGCTGACGTACACCCCGAGCTGTGGCACCACATGGAGCAACATCTACGGGATGCGCAGCGCAAAGGCTGGTTGAAGTAAGGGGACCGGGCTGCCGCCTCTGCGCCGCAGCCCGTCGCCGTCACGCGCACGCCCGTTGGCGCGCCAGCGCCTCGTCATAGCTCGGCATCGACACCGCCGCTCCCGCTCGCTCCACGCAGACCGCCGCATAGGCGGCGGCGAAGCGCACCGCCTCGGCTAACGGCACCTGATTCGCCAACTGCGCCGCCAGGGCGCCGTTAAACGCATCGCCCGCGCCGGTAGTGTCTTTCGGCTGCGCCGGAAACGCCGGGATCAGCTCGCTGCGCTCCCCGTCCGAGAACAACGCCCCCTGCGTGCCCAGCGTCACGATCAGCAAGCGAATGCCCTTGGCGTGCAGCACCTGCGCCGCCTGCCGCGCTGAAGCCTCATCCCGCACCGGCACGCCGGTCAGCAACGTGCATTCGGTGGCGTTGGGCGTCAGCAGATCGACCTGCGCCAGCAGGCTGTCCGGCACCGGCTGAAACGGCGCCGGGTTGAGAATGATGAACGTCCGCGCCTCACGGGCGATAGCGATCACCTGCTCGATCGCCGGCAGGTTGTTCTCCAGCTGGGTCAGCAGAATATCCGCCGCGGCGATCGCCGGCCGGCACTGGCGCACCTCATCGTCGCTGACCGTCAGATTGGCGCCGGGATCGACGGCGATCATGTTCTCCGCATCCTCGCCGGCAACGTAGATAAGCGCATTGCCGGTCGGGCAATCGCCGGTCGAGAACAGCGTCACCGCATCGAAGCCGGCGGCGGCGAGATGACGCCGGGCGAAGGCGCCGAAGTCGTCGCGCCCCACCTTGCCGATATAATGCACCCGCGCCCCGGCGCGCAGCGCGGCGGTGGCCTGATTGGCGCCCTTGCCGCCCGCCCCCATCATACTGTTGCGGGCAATCAGCGACTCGCCGGGCTGCGGAAAGCGCGCCATGCCGGCGACGATATCCAGGTTGAACGAACCGAACACGCAAACTTTGCCTTTCATTGCTGATACTCCCTGCTCAATTGGAGGTGGCGCCGGGCGGCCAGACAGGCGCCTTTGCTGCCGGTTTCATCGCTGAGGCGGCTGACGGAGATCGTCAGCCCCTGTGCCGGCTGCGGCCCGCGCAAATGGCGGCGGATCTCTTGCTCCAGCTGCGCCAACGGAAAACCGCTCATGGCGATCACGCCGCCGCCCAGGATCAGCCGCTCTGGATCGAGCACGTTCATTTCGATGGCGATGGTCTGCGCCAATCGATCGACGAAGCGGCGCAGATCCGGATGATCGCCGTGGCATTCGAACAGCCGCTCGAACGGCGTTTGCGGCGCGTTGGCGCGCGCCCAGCCGGTCAGCCAGTGGCCGGAGGTCAGGCTCTCGACGCAGCCTCGTTTGCCGCACGGGCATTCACCCTGATGGCCTGGCCAGGGAATGTGCCCCAGCTCGCCGGCGGCGCCGTGCGCCCCGTGGTAAAAATCACCGTTCAGCCACAGGCTGTTGCCCATGCCGGTGCCCAGATACAGCCCCACTGCCACCTGCGGCAGCGCCGGCAGCTGCTGCAGATCCCACCACAACAGGTGGTTGACGTCCTTGTCCATTCGCACCGGCAGCGTCAGCCGTTCGCTCAACAACGCCGCCACCGGCTGGGCATCCAGCGCCGGGATAAACGGCAACGACAACACCCGAGAACGATCGCGGCTGAGGATCCCCGGCAGCCCCAGCATCACCTGCACCACCTGACGATCCTCGCAATGCCGGGCGATAAGATCGCCCAACGCCGCCAGCGGATCGGCCCGCTGCGCCCAATCGGCGGTCGCTATCTTGCGGTAACCGCTGAACTCGCCTTCATCATCCATCAACAGCAGGCGGGTATTGGTGCCGCCGACGTCAACGCCAAGAAAATGCCGCATCATATCCCCCGCCTCAGGCCGCTTGCCGCATCTGATCCAGCATCTTTTCCCACGCCGTTTCCAGATCCGGATCGAGGTTGAACAGCCCGGAACTGCCGACGATCAACACTTCCGCACCGGCGCCCATCAGATCGCGGTAGGTGCGCTGGTTGCAGGATCCATCTATTTCGATCAGATAGTTCAGATCCTGTTGGCGTTTCAGATCGCGTAATTGGCGGATCTTTTCCAGCATTTCGGGAATGAACGGCTGCCCGGCATAGCCCGGATCGACGGTCATCACGGTGACTTTATCCAGCAGATGAATATAGTGGCGGATAAACTCCACCGGCGTGGCCGGGTTCAGCACCACCCCCACTTTTTTGCCCAGCGCGCGGATTTGGTTAATTACCCGGAACGCGTCGCGGTTGATGGTTTCGGCGTGCGGACAGATAAAATCCGCGCCGGCGCGGGCGATAGGGTCGATAAAATCGGTCGGGTTCTCCACCATCAGATGCACGTCCAGCAACAACGAGGTGTGCGGCCGGATCTGTTCGATAAAGAACGGCGACAGCGTGATGTTTTTAACGTAGTGCCCGTCCATGATGTCGATGTGCAACATATCGGCGCGGCGGTTCAGCACCGCCAATTGCTGCCGAATATCCATCAGGTTCATGCACATCAGTGAAGGTGAAATCTGGTATTTCATTAGCGTTATCCTGCGCAAAAGGGAAAAAAGATCAGTGGCCCGCCGCGGTTCTGGCCTGTGCCGCGCTGCGGCGCATCGCCCGCCGCTGCCGATAGCGATGGCGGAAAAACTTCAGCGCCAGCACCGCGATCAGCACCGCGCCCCACATCGCCAGACTGAAGTGCGGGCTGACGTTCATCAGGTTCAAACCGGTGGCGATCACCTGCAGCACCACCAGCGCCAACACCACGCCGCTGACCCGGCCGAAGCCGCCGAACGGATCGGTGCCCCCCAGAATGATCGCCAGCACCGTCAGCAGCAGGTAAGAGTCGCCGTAGCCCATGCGCGCCGAGTTGAAGCGCGCCATCATCACCAGCCCGGCGATCACGCACAGCAGGCTGGAGAGGGTGTAAATGGCGATCAGTACCCGGTGGGTATTCACGCCGCTGAAGTGGGTAGCGTTGATGTTGCTGCCGCTCATGTAGATACACTTGCCGAGCCGGGTTTTCTGCAAAAACAGCGCCAGCAGCGCGGCGACCGTCAGGAAGATCAAGAGCGGCACCGGCACGCCCAGCACGCTCTCGGCGCCGATAAAGCGCACGATCTCCGGCATGCCGCTCAGCGCCGCACCGCGCGTCAGGTAAATGCCGATGCCGTTGACCGTGGTCATGGTGGCCAGCGTCACCAGAATCGGATGCGCGCCGACGTAGGCCACCAGCGCGCCGGTCGCCGCGCCGATAAGCCCGGCCAGCAGCATCGCCGCCGCCAGCGCCAACGCCAGCCACAGCGCCTGCATCCCCAGCCCGGCGTCCGCCGGCAGATAGCGGATAAACAGCCAGGCCATCAGCAGGCTGGTCAGGTTGGCGCAGGCGATAATGCACAGGTTCAGACCACCGCTGAGGATCGGAATGAACATCGCCAGAGTCAGCAGGCCCAGTTCCGGCAGCTGGAACGCCACGCTGGTGAAGGTGGCGCCGCTGAAGAAGCGCCCCGGCATCAGCAGGCTGAAGGCCAGCACCACCGCCAGCAGCAATGCCATCAGACCGACGGCGGCGCCGTCCGGACGAAATTTCAGGTTATTGCCCATCAGGCGCTCCTCAGGCGAAACCGACATCGGTTTCTTTGCGTTTCTTGTAGTGGGTGACGGTGATCGCCGCGACGATCACCAGACCGATCGCCACGTTCATGAAATAGCTGGACACACCGATCAGGTTGAGGCCGTTTTTCAGCACGCCGATCAGGAACACGCCCATCAGCGTGCCGACCACGCTGCCCTTGCCGCCGTTCAGGCTGGCGCCGCCCAACACCGCCGCCGCCAGCACGTCCAGCTCGCCGCCCACCAGCGCGTTGGGCACCACTTCCCCCATGCGGTACACCTGCACCAGGCCGCCGATCGCCGCCATCGCGCCCAAATAGCCATAGGCGAACAGGTGCAGCAGGCCGACGCGGATGCCGATGCGCCGCGCCGATTCCGCATCGCCACCGACGGCGAACAGCTGGCGCCCGAGGTGGGTCTTGTTCAGCAGCAGCCAGGTCAGCAGCGCCACCGCCAGCATCACCAGCGTCGGCAAGCCGAGCTGATAGCTTTGCTCGCCCAGTTGGAACGGCAGCACGCTGCGCGGCAGCGTCCACCAGTCCGGCAGCGCGTACAGGCTGCGGCCGTTGGTCAGCCACATCAGCATGCCGAACAACAGCGCCTGCATGCTGATGGTGACGATGATCGAGACGATGCGCAGGCAGTAGATCAACAGCGCGTTGACCATGCCCAGCGCAGCGCCAATCGCCAACGCCAGCAGGATGCTGCCCGTCGGGCTGGCCAGCCCGTAGTGGATGGCCAGCGTGGCGATCAGGTACTGCACCACCGAGGCCACCGCGGCGAAGGAGATATCGATACCGCCGGTCACCAGCACCACGAACAGGCCGAGGGCGAAAATGCCGCTCACCGCGTAGCTTTCGCTGAGATCGAGCAGGTTCTGCACCGTCAAAAACTGGTCGCTGAGCAGCGAAAAGACGATGATCGTCAGCAGCAGCACCCAGGCCAGGTAGCCTTCGTTGCCGCGCGGTTTCAGGCTGAATCTACGCATTGATCGCCTCCGCCAGCCGTTGCTGGCTCACCTGCCCCGGCAGGTACTCGCCGATCACGCTGCCGCCGCTGAAGTGCAGCACCCGATCGCAGTTGTAATACACCTCCGGCACCTCGTCGGAGATCAGCAGAATCGCGATCCCCTCCTGCGCCAGCAGATGGATCAGTTGGTAGATGCTGGCCTTCGCGCCGACGTCGACGCCGACGGTCGGCGAATCGAGGATCAGGATCCGCGGCTGGGTCAGCACCCACTTGGCCAGCACGATCTTTTGCTGATTGCCGCCGGACAACGTCGAGACCGCCTGATCCGGATCCGCTACCCGCACGCCGAGTTTGGCGATCCACTCCGCCACGATGCGATTCTTGCGGTAGTCGTCGATCAGGCGAAAACGCCCGCGCAGCTTATCGAGAATGGTCAGCACCGCGTTGTCCGCCACCGACTGTTGCTGCACCAGCCCCAGCGTCAGGCGATCCTCCGAAACGTAACCGATGCCGGCCTTGATCGCGTCCTTATGGCCGCGAAAGCGCACCGGTTTGCTGTCGAGGTAGAGTTTGCCGCTGTCCGGCCGGGTCATGCCGAACAGGCTCAGCGCCAGCTCGGTGCGCCCGGAGCCGAGCAGCCCGCACAGACCGAGCACCTCCCCCTGATGCAGCCGGAAGCACACGTCCTGATACTGGCCGGCGCGGCTCAGGCGATCCGCCTCCAGCATCACCCGATCCTTATTCAGGCTGGGCGCTTTCAGGCGATAATCCAGCTTCAGACCGGTCATCAGCTCGGTCAGACGATCGCCGGTGATCTCCGCCGCCGGCCAGGTGCCGACTTTGTTGCCGTCGCGGATCACCGTGACGCGATCCGAGATCTCCAGCACCTCGTCCAGCCGGTGGCTGACGAACACCACGCAGATGCCCTGCGCTTTCAGATAGTCCACCGTGCGCAGCAGTTGGTTAACCTCGGTGCGGGTCAGCGAAGCGGTCGGTTCGTCCATGATCACCAGCCGCGCCTCCGCCACCAGCGCACGGCAGATCGCCACCTGCTGGCGCTGCGCGATCGGCAGCTCCGCCACCCGTTTGTCGAGATCCAGATTGAAACTCAGCGATTGCAGCTGGCGCTCGGCGGCGCGCCGCAGCCGTGCCGGGCGGTGCCAACCCAGCAACCCGCGCAGGTTGTGTTCGAAGGCGATGTTTTCCGCCACCGTCAGATTGGGAAACAGCGACAGATCCTGGTAAATCACCTGAATGCCGAAAGCGCGCGCCTGATCCGGCGACAGCCGGCCGAAGGTTTGCCCATCGATGATGATGCGGCTGCCGTCGTCCGGTTGATAGACGCCGGCGATCGCCTTGATCAGCGTGCTCTTGCCACAGCCGTTGGTGCCGGCCAGGCAGTGCACTTCTCCCGGCATCAACGCCAGTGAAATCTCGTTCAGCGCACGCTGCCCGCCAAAGGTCATCGACAGCTGTTGCAGCGCGATCAGCGGCGCGCCCTGCGTTGCCGTATTGCCGGAAATCGCCATGATCACAGCCCCATCTTCACCAGTTTCGGCAGGTTTTGCTTATCCAGGCTTTCGGTGGCGTTGCCGAGAATGGTGTGCTGCTGAGCATCCACCTGCACCTTGCCCATGCCTTCAATGGTCATGCCGTCGGTGATTTTCTCCCCCTTATGCATCATGTCGGCGATGCGCACGAACACTTCGCCGGCCACCATCGGATTCCAGATGTAACCGCCCTTGATGGCGCCGCGATTGACCAGCGAAGCGCCCTGGCCCGGGCTGAACGGTCCGATGACGCAGATATCGTTGCTTTTGCCTCGGTTGAGCACTGCGCGCCCAGCGCCGATCGGCCCCTGCGAACCGAACGCCAGCACGCCTTTCAGATCGGGATATTTAGCCATCAGGTCGTTGGTGGTGCGCACGCTGTCATCCAGCGATTCCCCCACGCCAAACTTGTCGCCTACCAGTTGCATGTTCGGGTAGTGTTGCTTCTGGTAGTTGATGGCCGAGTCCGACCAGGTGATGTGCAGCGGCACCGTCAGGCTGCCGACATACACCGCATACTTACCCTGCTCTTTCATGCAGGCGGCCAACGCTTTCATATGGTTGACCCCATGCTGCGAGGCGTCCACCAACTCAAAATCCCAATCGGCGTACTTCTGGCCGGGGGACTCGTGCACGATCACCTTGATGCCCGCCTCCTGCGCGCGCTTGAGCACCGGTTCCAGCACCCGGGCGTCGTTCGGCACCACGCCGATAATGTCCACCTTCTGCGCGATCAGATCTTCGATGGCGCGCACCTGCAGCGCCGGATCCGCCGCCGTCGGCCCAACCATCCAGGCGTCGATACCGCGTTTGGCGCTCTCGCTTTTGATGCCGGCCTCCATGGCGTTGAACCAGGGAATGCCGCCGATTTTCACCACCACGCCCATTTTCAGCTTGTCCGCCGCCTGCGCGGATAGCGACAGCAGCAGCGAGGCAAACAGACCGACCAGTACGGATTTTTTCATTGTTCTCTCTCCACAAGTGTTGGCTGTAATAAAGGGTTTTCGTTGTTGTTATCGCGCCGCCCTTTTCGCGGCGGGTGAAACTTCGATCACGTCGACGTTGTTCCAGGCCAGTTCCTGGCGAAACTCGTCGTCGCTGAGCCTATCGGTGATTAAGGTATCTATCTCCCGGTAGTGGCAGATGCGCGCGAACGAGCGGCGGCCGAACTTGTTGCTGTCCACCAGCAGGAACTTGCGCTCCGACGCCAGCAGCATCTGCTGCTTCAGCCGCGCATGGTGCTCATTGCTCTCGCGGATGCCGCCGTCCTGGCAGATGCCGTGGCAGGAGAAGAACAGCTTGTTGATCACGAACTCTTTCAGCATCTGCTCCGCCAGCACGCCGATAAAATCCTCGTACTTGGCGGAATACTCGCCCCCCAGGCCGATGGTGCGCACGTTGGCTTTGCAGGCCAGCGTCTGGATGATGTGCAGCGAGTTGGTCAGCACCACCAGTGAGATATCCGGCAGCTGGCGCGCCAAAAACCAGCTGGTGGAGCTGCTGTCCAGCAGCAGGCAATCCCCCGGCGCGATAAATTCCAGCGCGCGTTTGGCGATGCGCGTCTTCTGCTCCGGCGCTTCGTTGCTGCGTTGGCGGAACGATTCGCCCTGGTCAATCTCGGCGGGCACATAGGTTTTTTCCACCGCCGGCGGCTCGACGAACACCGCGCCGCCGTGGCTGCGCAGCAGCAGGCCGCGCCGTTCAAGCAGGGCCAGATCACGCCGCGCCGTCTCGATAGAGATGTGGCACAGCTGCGCCACCTCCTGCACCATCACGCGGCCGCGCTGGCTCAAGACTTCGGTGATAAAGCGATGACGTTCTACAGGCAGCATGTTTCTTTTCTCCTCCACAACGATGATTACGATATCGATTTGCTGCGCCGCGTTTTGCGCGCAGACGCAAAGCGCCTCGCCCCGCGATCGGTCAACGATGGCGCTGTGATAGTTGTCAAAAAAATCGGGAAGGAATTGAAATGAATAATTACGAAAGTGTGGAGTAACAGACAGTTATGATGAACGAATGCCTGAGGCGCACAGCAGAGAAACGGTAAACGGTCACAATTCCACGTTCCGCAACATGACCGTTAATGACCGTTTTTGTGGTTTTGACCGAACGCCGCCAATAGACAGTCGAGGTTGAGAGGCATTACCTGAAAAAACGGCAAAAAAAATCCGGCGAGAGCCTCACCGGATTGTTAGCCGCCTGACACACATTATTCCTCGTGCTCATGCTCTTTCAACATCGCTTCACGCAGAACGGCATTCAGGCGTTTCTGATAGCCTTTGCCTGGCCGCTGAAGCCAGGCCAGCACATCCGCATCGATGCGGATGGTTTTCGATACTTTCATCGGTTTATAAAAACGCCCCTGCACCGCAGTCTGCCACGTTTCCTCCCCCAGCGCCGGCGCATCGGCGTAATCGATATCCTCGTCCGGCAACGCGCTCAGCGAAGCAAGTTGCGCTTTCTGCTCCTCCGTCAACGGAGGGAGTACGCTATGGGCCAGATTTTTGGCGGAATTTTTGCGCTTCATATCTTCCCCTCTGTTTGGCATCGGCCTTGCGCGCTGAAATGATGCGCACGATCTCTATCGTATCGCCATCGACATCCGTTTCGATCGTCGTATGCGCCACCAGCAGCAGCAAACAGGAGCCGACCATACCGATCGTTTGCCAAGGTTCTTCTCCGCCCTCGATCCTTTCCAGCACAGCCAAATGGTTGGGATCCAGAAAAACTCGCTGCGCAATCTCAACGCTGACACGGTGTTTGCGTTGGTTACTGTGATTTTTATTCTGATTCCATTCAAAATAAACATACATTTTTGTAACCACATTTTGGTTGTTATTTAACCAAAACACATCGCCTACGGAGAGATGCCAAAACCCTCCGGATGCGTTCAACGCCCGCCTGCAGCCTCGATAAAAGTGCCGGTCACGTAAGACGCGGCGTCGGACAGCAACCAGGCGATCGCCTCCGCCACTTCCTGCGGATGGCCGCCGCGCTGCATCGGCAAACTGTCCTTCACGCGATCCACCCGGCCGGGCTCACCGCCGCTGGCGTGCATCTCGGTATAGATGAAACCGGGCCGCACGCCGTTGACGCGAATGCCCTGCGCCGCCACTTCCCGCGATAACCCGATGGTCAGCGTATCGACGGCGCCTTTCGAGGCGGCGTAGTCGACATACTCTCCCGCCGCCCCCAGTCGGGACGCCGCGGAGGAAACGTTGACGATGGCGCCGCCCTGCCCGCCATGGCGCAGCGCCATGCGCTTCACCGCCTCGCGGCAACACAGGAAGTAACCGGTAACGTTGGTGCTCAGCACCTGATTGATGCGCTCGGCGGTCAGCTGTTCAATGTTCGCCTGCTGGAACAGAATGCCGGCGTTGTTGACCAGCGCGCTGAGCGTGCCCAGCCCGGCATCCAGTGCGTCGAACATCGCCATCACCTGCGCTTCGTCGGCCACGTCGGCCTGCAATGCCAGCGCCTTGCCGCCCTGCGCCTCGATCTCCGTCACCACCTGCCGCGCCGCACTTTCGTCGCGCAGGTAATTCACGCCCACCGCATAGCCCTGCCGAGCCAACAACAAGGCGGTCGCGCGGCCAATTCCCCGGCTTGCGCCAGTCACCAATGTCACTTTCGTCATCGTATTTTTTTCTCTGGTTGGCGATATAAAAATAACGGCCTGCACACAGACCCCGTTTGCCAGTCAGAGTATAGAGCGGCGCTCTAGAAAACGCTTCAGAGCTGAGCCAGGCGGCGCAGCAGCTTTTTAATCCGGTATTTCGCGCAGCCGGAGGCGTCCGTTACCGCCACCTGATGGCCCCGCTGCAAAGCGGAAGCATGCAGGCCTTTGTGAGCAGGGCTGTGCACATCACCGCGAAACGACAGCATCAACAGAATGAGCAGCATCGCCAAGCCTGAATCCATCAGCCGCCGCGAAGCGCCCGCGCTCGGGTAACCGTCAGTGCGCATTGTCGCCCTCTCTGTGGTGATATCGAATGGCGACAAAAATAACTGAAATTCCCTCGCGCTCCCTTAACGCGAGATTAAAGCCAGATTAAGGTTTGCTTAAGAACGCGCAGGCAAAGCGGGTTTCCCCGTTGTCTTCCCGTCAGGGTTATAGTTAGATAATCGCGACTCAAGGATCTCAGCGGAATAAACGTGAACATACTGTTGGTGGAAGACGACCTGCAATTAGGCAAGGCGCTGTGCCGCGCATTGGAGCTAACCGGCTTTAATTTGTGCTGGGTGCGCCTGCTCGCGGACGCGGAAAATAAACTTTCACCCGGCGGGTTCGACTTAATGCTGTTGGATCTCACGCTGCCGGACGGCGACGGTCTGCAGAAACTGATCGCCTGGCGCGCCGCCGGGCAAAATATCCCGATCATCATCCTGACCGCCCGTGACCGCATCGAAAGCCTGGTGAACAGCCTGGATTCCGGCGCGGACGACTTTCTGGCCAAACCCTTTGCACTGCCCGAGCTCATCTCGCGCGTCAAGGCGGTCAACCGGCGCATGGCCGGCTTCGCTTCGCAAACCTGGAGCCTCGGCACGCTGTATCTCGATCCGGTCAACCATCAGGTGACGCTGGATAACGAACTGCTGATGCTGTCGAAAAAAGAATACCACCTGCTGCACGAGCTGATGCGCTGCGCCGGCACCGTGGTGCGCAAAGCGGTGTTGGAACAGCGGCTGTTCGGCCACGGTGACAGCGTGGAAAGCAACTCGCTGGAAGTGCATATGCATAATTTACGCCGCAAGATCGGTAAAGAAAGAATCATTACCGTACGCGGCATTGGCTATTTGCTGAAAAAAGAGTAACGGGATGATCAGTTTCAAATCCTTCTTTATGCGCACCATTGTTTTTCAGGTTATGGCTATATTGCTGCTGTGGGGAGTATTAATCGGCTGGGTGAAATACTTCTATTACCCTGATGCAGAAAAGTATTTGGATAATCAGCAGCGCCTTGTCGCACTCGGCATCGCTAATATTCTCGACAAAACCGACATTGCCGATCCCCGTTATATCGACATCATCAAAGATATCGAGGAGATGTATATCGAATCGATTAAAAACGGCGCCGTGGAAGAACTAGACTATCGCCCGTTATTTTTGGTTTACGATCGTGACAATCGGCTTATTTACGCCTCGCCCCGGCAGGAACAACCGCTGAATCTGCCTCCGACGGTGCTGACCGGCACCATCAGCTACGCCAACGTGGAATGGCATATCGCCGGTAGCTGGAGCGATAAGCAGCAGTTTAGGGTGATTGTCGGCGAATCCTTCGACAACCGTACCACCATTTTCGGCAACCCGGCGGAGAGCACCGCCCTACCGCTGCTGGGCATTCTGGCGGCGATCATCATCACCTTACTGTTTACCGCCTACTTCAGCCTGCGGCCGCTGCGCCAGATCGCCCGCACCATTTCCGATCGCCAGCCGGGCAACCTGTCGCCGATCAACGTCAGCGAGCAGTATCAGGAGATCCGGCCGGTGGTGGTGGAGGTCAATAAGCTGATGGCGCGCATCGACGCCGCCAACCAGCGCGAGAAACGCTTTATGGCCGATGCGGCGCACGAACTGCGCACGCCGATCGCCGCCGTGCTGGCGCAGCTGCATCTGCTGACTCAGGTTTCGGAGCGGCAGGAACGCCAGGAGATCATCGGCGACATGCAGCAAGGGCTGGATCGCGCGGCGTCGCTGTCGCGCCAGCTGATCAACCTGGCCAAGCTGGAGGCGGAAGATTTTCCGCTGAAAATTGAGGCGGTGGACATCTACGCCGAAATCGGCAAATGCATCGCGCAGCACGTTCCCTATGCGTTGGAAAAAGACGTCGAACTGTCGCTCGACGGCAGTGAGGACGTGGTGGTGAGCACCGATCGCCATGCGCTGATCGCCATCTTCACCAATCTGCTGGACAACGCGCTCAAGTACGCGCCGCCCGGCAGCCGCATCGAAGCCAATATCCGCTCGCTGGCGCCGCTCGGCTGCTATATTACTTTGCGCGACAACGGCCTCGGAGTGAGCGAAGAGCACCTTCCGCGCCTGTTTGAACGCTTTTACCGCGTGCCCGGCACGCAGCAGACCGGCAGCGGACTGGGATTAGCCATCGCCCGCAACCTGGCCGACAAAATCGGCGCACAGCTGCGCATCACCGAGGGCCTCGACGATCGCGGCATCGGCTTTATCATCGATTTGCCGGAAAGTTACCGGCCACAGATTGAGAGTTAATCACGAACATGATCGCCCCTGTACTGCTGCAACGGCAGCAACTTGACCGGCTATGGGATATCGACCGCAGTGAAATTATCGACACCCTGTATCGCCTGCAAGACGGCAAGCTGCAGCCCTACCCGGACTACTATGATGTACGCGGTTGGGATCCGCACGATCGGGAAACCTATACGCCAATCCATGAGGCATGTTTCGATCGCGGTGGCGCGTTTTTCGCGCTGTTCGACGGCGAGGAGATCGTAGCGGCGGCGGCGCTGGACACCGAGCCGCGCGGCCCGCAGCAGGATCTGCGCCAATTGCTGTTCTTTTACGTTAGCGCGCACCAACGCGGCCAGGGGCTAGGCAAGCAGCTGTTCCAGCTCTGCCTGAGGCAGGCCGAGCAAGAAGGGGCCGCCGGGCTGTACGTCTCCTCCATCCCCAACAAAAGCACCGTAGACTTCTACCTGGCGCAGGGTTGCCGGCTCATCGAGCGCCCGGATGCCGAGCTGTTCGCCCGCGAGCCGGAGGATATTCACCTGGTCTGCGCTTGCCGCTAGCGGCTGCAGCTTAGCGAGCGATGCGCATCACCGAACGTACGTCGCTTTTCTTGTTCAGATCCCACACCTCAGCGATCTCCTCGAGCGCGTGCTCCTGCGTCTCGATAGTGAGCGCCCCTGTCGCCGCCAGCGCCAGAATCTCGGTCGCGTAACGCTGCATCTCAGGGATCGGCGGGAAGTTGCCGGTGCCGCTGCCGAGGATCTGCAGCTGATTGCTGCGCAGCACCGCCGCCGGCAGCCGGATGTCCGGCGCCGCCATCGAACCGACGTTGACCAAACGAATACCGCGCCCGCCGGCATAAGACGAAAGATCGTGATTATTGAGCGTCGCGAGCAGCGCTTCCGTCGCCGGGCCCCAGATGTAATCGACGATCACCTGATAACCGCTCGGCCCCGCAGCCGCCGCGAAGGCCTGCGTCAACGCTTCGCCCTGCAGGCTCAGATCCACCGTGGCGTCCACGCCCAACGCCTCCAGCACGCTCAGGCGGCGGCCGGCGGCAACGATGCGTCCGGCCCCCGCCTGACGCGCTGCTGCAACCGCCAGTTTGCCCGAGGTGCCGGTAGCGCCGATGATCAGCACCGTTTCACCAGGCTGCAGATCCGCTCGCCAGCGCAGCGGCAGCCAGGCGGCGAAGGCGGGATTGATCAGCGCCGCCGCCGTGGCGTCGTCCACCGCCTCCGGCACCGGCACCGTCCATGACGCGACGCTGCGCTCGGCCATTGCGCCGTAAGGGCGGCGGAAAGAGGCGAAGTACACCCGTTGCCCGTCCGCCGTACGGCCCACGCCGTCGGTGCCGGGCACGATCGGCAATTGCTTCGGGCTGGAATAATGGGTGCCGGCGACGGTGGCGCGATCCAGCTGTTTGATACCGGCCGCCAGCACGTCGATCGGCACCTCGCCGGCTTGCGCCTGAGGCTCCTCAAAGGTGCCGAAAACCGGGGCTTGCCCCAACGCTGTTACGATTGCCGCTTGCATGATGACTCCTCAAATCGTGGGAACGTACAGAAAAGAATAGGCCGCAATAAAATAAAAAGGGACACCGCATGATGCGGTGTCCCTCAAGCACAAACTTTGCCGAACGTGTTATTCGTAGTCGCTCATCGGCACGCAAGAGCAGAACAGGTTACGGTCGCCGTACACGTCGTCCAGACGTTTGACGCTCGGCCAGTACTTGTTCTCACGCACGCCGGCGACCGGGAACACCGCCAGCTCGCGGCTGTACGGGTGCTGCCAGTCGTTGACCAGCTCCGCCTGCACGTGCGGCGCATTCACCAGCGGGTTGTCTTCCAACGGCCATTCGCCTTTGGCGACGCGATCGATCTCGCTGCGGATCGCCAGCATCGCATCGATAAAGCGATCCAGCTCCACTTTGCTTTCCGACTCGGTCGGCTCGACCATCAGCGTGCCCGCTACCGGGAACGACATGGTCGGCGCGTGGAAGCCGAAGTCGATCAGGCGTTTGGCGATGTCCATTTCGCTGATGCCGGTCTCTTCCTTCAGCGGACGAATGTCGAGGATGCATTCGTGCGCCACGCGGTGATCGCGGCCGGTATACAGAATCGGGTACGCGTCCTTCAGACGGGTAGCGATGTAGTTGGCGTTCAGGATCGCCATCTGGCTGGCCTGCTTCAGGCCTTCCGCGCCCATCATGCGGATGTACATCCAACTGATCGGCAGGATGGAGGCGCTGCCGAACGGCGCCGCGGAGACCGCACCCTGCTGGGTGGTCACGCCGTCGATCTGCACGACGCTGTGGCCCGGCACGAACGGCGCCAGGTGCGCTTTCACGCCGATCGGGCCCATGCCCGGGCCGCCGCCGCCGTGCGGAATGCAGAAGGTTTTATGCAGGTTGAGGTGCGAAACGTCCGCGCCGATGTAGCCTGGCGTGGTGATGCCCACCTGGGCGTTCATGTTGGCGCCGTCCAAATATACCTGGCCGCCGAACTGATGCACGATCTGGCACACTTCGCGGATAGTTTCTTCATACACGCCGTGGGTCGACGGGTAGGTCACCATGATGCAAGAGAGTTCTTCGCCCGCCTGCTCCGCCTTGACGCGCAGATCGTGCAGGTCGATGTTGCCGTTCTTGTCGCAGGCGACCACCACCACGCTCATGCCCGCCATCTGGGCGGAGGCCGGGTTGGTGCCGTGCGCGGAGCTCGGGATCAGGCAGACGTGGCGGCCCGCTTCGTTACGGCTTTCGTGGTAGCGACGGATCGCCAGCAGGCCGGCGTATTCGCCCTGCGCGCCGGAGTTCGGCTGCATGCACACCGCATCATAGCCGGTCAGCTGCACCAGCCACTGGGACAGTTGGCCGATCATCTGCTGGTAGCCGGCGGCCTGCTCCGGCGGGCAGAACGGGTGCAGTTCGGAGAATTCAGGCCAAGTGATCGGGATCATCTCCGCCGCGGCGTTCAATTTCATGGTGCAAGAGCCCAGCGGGATCATCGCCTGGTTCAGCGCCAGATCCTTACGCTCCAGACGATGCATGTAACGCATCATCTCGGTTTCGCTGTGATAGCGGTTGAATACCGGGTGGGTCAGGATCGGGTCCTGGCGCAGCATGGCGGCCGGGATCGATTGGCTGTTTTTGCTCACCGCCGCGTCCAGCGCGTCGATGTCCAGACCGTGGTTGTCGCCGGCCAGCAGTGCGAACAGCGTTTGCACGTCTTCACGCGAGGTGGCTTCATCCAGCGTGATGCCCACGGCGCCGTGAATGTCGGTACGCAGGTTGATGCCGAAGCTCAGCGCGCGTTCCAGCACCGCCGCCTTGTCTTTCACTTCAACGGTCAGGGTGTCGAACCAGGTGTTGTGACGCAGCGTCAGGCCGGCCTTCTGCAGCCCGGCGGCCAGAATGTCGGTCAGGCGATGGATACGCCCGGCGATGCGCTGCAGCCCTTGCGGGCCGTGGTACACCGCGTACAGGCTGGCGATGTTGGCCAGCAGCACCTGCGAGGTACAGATATTCGAGTTGGCCTTCTCGCGGCGGATATGCTGCTCGCGGGTCTGCATCGCCATGCGTAGCGCGGTGTTGCCGGCGGCATCGCGGGAAACGCCGATGATGCGGCCCGGCATCGAGCGCTTGAACTCGTCGCGGCAGGCGAAGAAGGCGGCATGCGGGCCGCCGTAGCCCATCGGCACGCCGAAGCGTTGCGCGGAGCCGAACACCACGTCGGCGCCCTGCTTGCCCGGCGCGGTCAGCAGCACCAGGGCCATGATGTCGGCGGCCACGCTGGTGATGATTTTGCGCGATTTCAGTTCAGCCAGCAGCGCGCTGTAGTCGTGCAGTTCACCGGTAGTGCCCACCTGTTGCAGCAGCACGCCGAACACGCCGTCCAGCTCCAGCACTTTCTCCGCTTTATCGACGATGACGTCGAAGCCGAAGGTTTCGGCGCGGGTGCGCACCACGTCCAGCGTCTGCGGATGCACGTCGTCAGCCACGAAGAAGCGGTTGGCGTCTTTCAGCTTGCTGGCGCGTTTGGCCAGGGCCATCGCTTCGGCGGCGGCGGTGGCTTCATCCAGCAGCGAAGCGGAGGCCAGATCCAGACCGGTCAGATCGAGGGTCACGGTCTGGAAGTTCAGCAGCGCTTCCAGACGGCCCTGCGACACTTCCGGCTGATAAGGGGTGTAGGCGGTGTACCAGCCTGGGTTTTCCAGCATGTTGCGCAGGATCACCGGCGGCGTCAGCACGGCGCTGTAGCCCATGCCGATATAGGATTTGTAGCGCTGATTCTGCGAGGCGATCGCCTTCAGCTCAGCCAGCGCCTGATGTTCGGTCGCCGCGTCGCCGACCGGCGGCGGCCCCGGCAGCTGAATGTCCGCCGGCACGATCTGTTGGATCAGCGCGCTGAGCGAGCGAGCGCCCACCGCTGCCAGCAACTCCTGGCGTTGTTCCGCAGAAGAGCCGATATGGCGTTCGATGAACGCTTCGCTGTGTTCGAGTTGGCTGAGTGTCTGAGTCATTGCTACAAATTCCTGAATGCTTGCGTGATACGGGATATAGCTTGAGCGGTAACTAAAACGCCCCGGCCGGAAGGGCCTGGGGCGTGGTCACGATTACTCGTCGATCGAGGCCTGATAAGCCGCGGCGTCCAGCAGGTTCGCCAGTTCGCCTTCGTCTGAGGCTTTAATCTGGAACAGGAAGCCTTCACCGTAAGGTTCGCTGTTCACCAGCTCAGGGGAGCTTTCCAGCTCGGCGTTCACCGCCACGATTTCGCCGCTGATTGGCGCGTAGATGTCCGACGCCGCCTTAACCGATTCCGCCACGGCGCAATCCTCACCGGCGGCGACCTTGCGGCCCACTTCCGGCAGATCGACAAACACCATGTCGCCCAGCAGTTCCTGCGCGTGTTCGGTGATGCCTACGGTGTAAACGCCGTTACCTTCTGAACGAACCCACTCGTGGGAGGATGCGTATTTCAATTCTGTTGGCACATTGCTCATAGCCGGTTACTCCTTCGAAGAAATAATTTCCCGTCGTCTTTCACACTGCAGCGTTGTTGGCTGCGTACGTTCACCTCGGTCACTTACCGCAGTAAGCTCCCGAGGACTCGCGCACTTGCCGCCTAGCCGCAGCGCGAAATCCCTAGGGAAGAATCAATAAAAATCAATTTGTCAGCGGCTTGCCGGCGCGAACGAAGCCAGGCTTGGTCACTTTGACCGGCATTTCACGGTTGCGGATCTGCACGATGGCCTGCTCGCCGATGCCGGCGGGCACGCGCGCCAGCGCGATGCTGAAGCCCAGGGTCGGAGAGAACGAGCCGCTGGTGATCACGCCTTCGTGGGTCTGCCCCGCCGCGTCGGTGAAACGCACCGGCAGCTCATTACGTAATACGCCTTTTTCCGTCATGATCAAGCCGACCAGTTGCTCGGTGCCCTGATCGCGCTGTTGTTCCAGCGCTTCGCGGCCGATGAAACGGCGATCTTCCGGCTGCCAGGCGATAGTCCAGCCCATGTTGGCGGCCAACGGCGAAACGCCTTCGTCCATCTCTTGGCCGTAAAGGTTCATGCCCGCTTCCAGACGCAGGGTGTCGCGCGCGCCCAGACCGGCCGGCTTGACGCCTGCGGCCAGCAATTTCTGCCAGAAATCCGCCGCCTGTTCTTTCGGCAGCGCGATCTCATAGCCGGCCTCACCGGTGTAACCGGTGGTGGCGATGAACAGCTCGCCGGCCTGCACGCCGAAGAACGGCTTCATGCCTTCGACCGCGCTTTTTTGTTCCGGGGTAAACAGGGTGCCGGCGCGCTCTTTGGCCTGCGGGCCCTGCACCGCGATCAGCGCCAGATCGTCGCGCACCGTCAGCGCTACGCCATACGGCGCGGCGTGCTCTTCGATCCAGGCCAGGTCTTTGTCGCGCGTGGCGGAGTTCACCACCAGGCGGAAATAGTCTTCTGTGAGGAAATAAACGATCAGGTCGTCGATCACGCCGCCGGAGGCATTCAGCATGCCGGTATACAGCGCTTTGCCGGGTTGGGTCAGTTTGGCGACGTCGTTCGCCAGCAGGTAACGCAGAAACTCGCGGGTGCGGGCGCCGTGCAGATCCACAATGGTCATGTGAGACACGTCGAACATGCCGGCATCCTGACGCACCGCGTGGTGCTCATCGAGCTGCGAGCCGTAGTGCAGCGGCATCATCCAACCGTGAAAGTCTACCATGCGCGCACCGCACGCCACGTGCTGGTCGTACAGTGGGGTTTGCTTTGCCATCTTTTCCCTCTTTCCACTCGGTCGCTAGAAGTTAGGGTGCTGCCACGCAATGCGGCGGAGCCTGGCTCGCGGCCCGATCGCCATGGCGCACTGACTGCTCAACACAAATGCTGCGCCGGGACGGGCGGAAACTGCGTGCAACCGCCGTGACGCAAACGATACCTTTCCCTCGAACTTATCACCGAACGACCACATTAACCATAAGTTAAAATAGGCTCATCGCCGTTCCGGGGCGGTAAAATGCCGGGCTAGTGTGCAGAGTTTTTCACTGGAAAAATGCGCTTTAAGGCACAAAATTAACAATTAAAGCGGCAAAACTCCGAACTTATATAACAAACCGACGGCCGGGCATGGGATCCTGACTTTTGATAACCGAACATGGAATTAGAAAAAGTAATGATAAAAAGCGGCTGAAATTAGATTATTTCAAATGAAGGGTTATATAAGGAAAGACGATGGCATAAGGCGAGAAGCGCGAGCCCGATGCGGGCTCGCAGAAGGCGGGCGGTCAGGCAAGCCACTCGGGCAGATCGTTCAGGCCCATCGCCTGACGCACCAGCTTCGGTTTGACGCCCGGCAGGCTGTCCGCCAGCCGCAACCCCACGTCGCGCAGCAGCTTTTTGGCCGGATGGTTGCCGTCGAACAGTTCGCGGAAACCCTGCATGCTGGCCAGCATCACCGCCGCACCATGTTTACGGCGGCGCTCATAGCGGCGCAGATAGAGGTGCTGGCCGATATCCTTGCCCTGCCGCTGCAGGCGGCGCAGTTCGGAAATCAGCTCGGCGGCGTCCATAAAGCCCAGGTTCACGCCCTGCCCGGCCAGCGGATGCACGGTATGCGCCGCATCGCCCACCAGCGCCAGGCGGTGCGCGGCGAAACTGCGCGCATAGCGGCCGGTCAACGGGAACGCCAGCCGTTCGCTTTCCAGGCTGCAAGCGCCCAAACGCATATCGAAGGCCATCGCCAGTTCGCGATTGAATTGTTCCGGCTCCAGCTGCTTGAGGCGTTCGGCCTCTTCCGGCGCGACCGACCAGACGATGGAGCTCAAATGCGCATCGTTGAACGGCAAGAACGCCAGAATGCCGTCGCCGTGGAAAATTTGCCGCGCCGTCGCCTGATGCGGCTCTTCGGTGCGGATGGTGGCCACCAGCGCATGGTGGCGATAGTCCCAGAAGGTCAGCGGGATATCGGCGTGCTGACGCAGCCACGACTGGGCGCCGTCGGCGCCGATCACCAGCCGGGCGGTCAGCATGCGGCCATCCTCCAGCGTGATGAAGGCGTCGTTCTCGCCCCACGCCACCTGCTTGAGCGCGGCCGGAGTGATCAGCGTGATGTCCGACAGGCTTTCGGCGCGCTTCCACAGCGCCTGCTGGATCACCGAGTTTTCGATAATGTGGCCGAGATGGCTGAAGCCGCATTCGTCGCCGCGGAAGGCGATTTTGCCGAAGCTGTCGCGATCCCACACTTCCATTGCGTTGTAGGCGCTGGCCCGCAGCTGGAGAATGTCATCCCATACGCCGATATGCTGCAGCAAACGCTCGCTGGCGGCATTGATGGCGGAGACGCGCAGGGCCGGCTGTTCCGACGGCGGCGCCATCTCCGGCTGTCGCTGCTCCAGCACCGCCACGCGCAGCCCGCTGCCCTGCAGGCCGCAGGCCAACGCCAGCCCCACCATACCGCCACCGGCGATAATCACGTCAAATGATTGCATGCTGCTCGATTTCCTTAAATAACGCGCGACGTCTTGACGCACCGCGCTTTGGGCGCGCCAACGCGCCCGACTATGTCTTTAACGTTCCACCCAGCCCAACGTACGCTTGGCGAAGGCGTCGCGCACTGCGGGCAAACGCTCCATCGCCATCAGCCCCAAATTGCGGCCAACCACCAGCGGGCCGTAACGGTTGGCGAACAGATGGATCAAGCCGTCGGTCACGCCGATCGTCGCCTGCTGATCTTGTTGCCGCCGCTGCTGATAGCGGCTCAGCAACGCATAACCGCCGGCGTCTTCGCCACTGTTCACCGCTTCCGCCAGCGTTTCCGCCAGCGACATCACATCGCGCAGGCCGAGGTTGAACCCCTGCCCGGCGATCGGGTGCAGCGTCTGCGCCGCGTTGCCTACCAACGCCAGCCGGTGGCTGACATGGCGATCGGCAGTCAGCAGAGCGAGTGGGTAACTGTGCCGTTTGCCGGCCTTGAGGATACGCCCCAGCCGCCAGCCGAAAGCCTGTTGCAGCTCGGCGATAAAGCGCTCGTCGTCCCAGGCGTCGACCTGGGCGCGATCCTCGCGCGCATGGCACCACACCAGCGAACTGCGCCCCTGCGACATCGGCAACAGCGCCAACGGCCCGTAACGGGTAAAGCGCTCGAAGGCGCGCCCCTGCGGATCTTCCGCCGTGGTGACGTTGGCGATGGTGGCGAACTGTGGATAGTCCTCCTGGCGCCACTGCATATTGCAGGCCTGCGCCAGCGCCGAGCGCGAGCCGTCGGCCGCCACCAGCAGCTGCCCGGCCAGGCGTCGGCCATTGTCCAGCAGCACTTCCGCCCGCTCTGCGGTGCGAATAACGTCCACCACCCGCGCGGGGCAGTGCAGCGTGACGCCCGGCGCCTTCGCCAGCAGCGCGAACAGCCGCTGCCCGGCGTCGTGCAGTTCGATCACCTGGCCGAGCGCATCGACCTGATAATCCTGCGCCTGCAGATTCACAAACCCGGCGTGGCCGCGATCGCTGACGTGCACCTGAGTTATCGGCGTGGCGCAATCGCGCAGCGCCGGCCAAACGCCGATACGCGCCAACTGTTGGCAAGTGCCCTGCGCCAGAGCGATGGCGCGAGCGTCAAAGCCCGGGTGGCTGCGGTCGTCCGGCCGAGTCGCCTCGACCAGATCCACCGCCATTCTTCCCTGAGTGAGCGACGAAATGGCCAGCGCCAGCGTCGCGCCCGCCATACCGCCGCCAACGATAATTACGCTCATTCCGTTACCTTGCCGCCGCCATCAACGCTTCGATGGCATCGGCGTCTTTCACCACGGTGGCGGTCAGGTTTTCATTGCCGTCGGCGGTGATCACGATGTCGTCTTCGATACGGATGCCGATGCCGCGGTATTCCGCCGGCACGTCCGCATCCGGCGCGATATACAGCCCAGGCTCCACGGTCAGCACCATACCCGGCTCCAGCAGCCGATCGCGGCTCGGCGTGCCATAATGGCCGACGTCGTGCACGTCCAGGCCCAGCCAGTGGCTCAGCCCGTGCATAAAGAACTGACGGTGGGCCTGCTCGGCAATCAACTGGTCGACTTCACCTTTCAATACGCCCAGCTCCACCAGCCCGACCACCATGATGCGCACCACTTCGTCATTGACTTCGCGGATGCTGGTGCCGGGTTTGAACAGCTCCAGCGCACGCAGCAGCGACGCCAGCACGATGTCGTACACTGCGCGCTGCGGCCGGCTGAACTTGCCGTTGACCGGGAAGGTGCGGGTAATGTCGCCGGCGTACCCCTGATACTCGCAGCCGGCGTCGATCAACACCAGATCGCCGTCGCGCATCTGGCTCTCGTTCTCGGTGTAGTGCAGGATGCAGCCGTTTTCGCCGCTGCCGACGATGGTATTGTAAGACGGGTAACGGGCACCTAGGCGGGTGAATTCATGATGAATTTCCGCTTCCAACTGGTATTCGAACATGCCCGGACGGCATTTTTCCATCGCGCGGGTATGTGCCAACGCGCTGATCTCGCCGGCGCGGCGCATCACCGCCAGCTCCTCCGGCGATTTGAACAGCCGCATGTCGTGCAGCCACGGCCGCCAGTCGGTGACGGTGGCCGGCGCCTGCAGATTCTGGCGGAATCCCTTGCGCAGCTTGTCCAGCGCGCCGAACAGGATCTGATCGGCGTAGGCGTATTCGCCCTGCGCGTGGTAGACCACGTCCAGGCCATTCAGCAGCAGGTGCAGCTGGTCATTGATTTCATCGAACGGCAGCGCGCGATCCACGCCCAGCTTCGCCGGCGCGGCGTCTTGCCCCAGACGGCGGCCAAACCAGATTTCCGCCGTCAGGTCGCGCACCCGGTTGAACAGCACGCTGTGGTTGTGCGTTTCGTCGCTTTTGATCAGCACCAGCACCGCTTCCGGCTCATTGAAGCCGGTCAGGTACCAAAAGTCGCTGTTCTGCCGGTAGGGATAGTCTGAATCTGCACTGCGCGTCGTTTCCGGCGCAGAGAAAATAACCGCCGCGCTGGCCGGCGCCATTTTCGCCAACAGCGCCTGACGGCGGTTGTTGAATTCCTGCTGAGTCATTACCTTCTCCTGAAATCATGCCATCCGCACCGCCGGCGGAGGGGCGATAGAACGTTTAGTGCAGCGTCGGTTTGATATTTTCCGGCGCCGTCGGCTTGTGACGAGTGAATTCGCCGTAGCACATGATGGCGGCGACCCGCACATACTCCGCCACTTCTTCCAGCGACTGTTCCAACTCTTCCTGATCTTCGTCTTCGTCGTAGCCCAGCTGCGCGATGTTACGCAGATCGTCGATCGCTTCACCGACCTCGTCTTTCACCTGGGCCAGCTTCGGCTGCATCATGCCCAAACCGAGCAGGAAGTGGTTGACCCAACCGGCCAGCGCGTCGGCGCGATCGAACACGCTGACGATCTCCCCTTCGGGCAGCATCAGTTGGAACAGGAATTCGTCGTCTTCCAGCGTTTCACGCGTCGCTTCATACAGCTGCTGCAACGGTTGGCTGAGCGCCTGCGGGAAGGCGACGCCTTCATTGGTCAGATCGTGCACCAGCGCCTGCCAGCCGGCATCACGGCTGCCGCCGCACAGCAGGCCGCTGATCAGGCCGTGCATTTCTGCCGCGGTCAACGCCACCGACTGTTGGTTGAGGGCCACGGTCAAAGATTGGTAACTTGGAAATGTATTCTGTATAGACATGCGCATTCGTCATCGTTGGCAGGATAAGTTCGTGGTATGCTACCACCAAGGTCCGTCGCTATACCAGATAAGCGCGACACCTCAGTGGCTAGTTATAATCGTGATGTGGCAGGTCTCACACTGCGCCGGCGGGTGACGAAAGTGCGGTAAATACGCATTTTGAAACCCTTTTTTGACTGGCGATGTCTGCCGCAGTAGATTACAACCAGGTACTGAAAAAGGGGTTGTATCTTGGTACCGAGGTATATATAGTGGCGCCCGCTTTGACGGCCCGGCCAGGGCGGACAAGGCTGGCGCGAAATTTAGGCAGGAAGGTGGCATGTCTGCACAACCGGTAGATATTCAAATTTTTGGCCGCTCGTTAAGAGTCAATTGCCCGCCAGAACAACAAGATGCGTTGAATATGGCGGCGGACGATCTTAACCAACGGTTGCAAGATCTAAAAGTTCGCACTAGAGTCTCCAATACTGAGCAACTGGTTTTC
This sequence comes from Serratia sp. BFP-2025, assembly GCF_050880365.1. NCBI lineage: Bacteria > Pseudomonadati > Pseudomonadota > Gammaproteobacteria > Enterobacterales > Yersiniaceae > Serratia > Serratia sp. BFP-2025. The sequence goes on from NZ_JBPAFV010000002.1 coordinate 115,205, forward strand.
ATCGCGGCATTGAACGTCTGTCACGAACTTGCTCAAGAACGGTTGAAAACCCGTGACTATGCGTCCAATATGGAACAACGCATACGGATGCTGCAGCAGACCATTGAACAAGCGCTGCTTGAACAAGGTCGCATCTCTGAACGTCAGGATGTGCAATTCGAATAACTTAAGTTGTTGAAATCACAGTTTTCAGCAACGAGTACAAAATTTCTCTGAGATGTTCGCCAGCGGGCCAGTCCCCTGAGCCGATATTTAGTACAAACAGAATGTGTTGCTCCGCGATCGGTGAGCACGCTCGGTGCGCCGAGAAGCCTTAAGATTGCGACGGCACGTTCACCTTGAACCATGGGTTCAAGGGTTACAGCCTGCGACGGCATCTCGGAGATTCCCCTTCTCAGCGGTTTATGTGTGCTGAACGCCACACTGAGCAAGCCTGATACGATGCCTTTTCAACCCCAATTCGCGCAGCAGCGCCAAGCCATTCGTCAACTCATTCGCCAACGTCGGCGCGAACTTACGCCGGGCCAGCAACGCTTTGCCGCAGAAAAGATAACCGAACGTCTCGTCGCACACGGCCGTATTCAGGCGGCGCACAGCATCGCGGTATTCCTGTCGTTTGACGGCGAACTCGATACCGGGCCGCTAATCGAGCGTTTGTGGACGCTCGGCAAACGGGTTTACCTGCCGGTGCTGCATCCGTTCAGCCCGGGGCACTTGCTGTTCCTACGCTATGCGCCGGAAACGCCGCTGGTGCGCAACCGCTTCAATATTCTCGAGCCGCACCTCGATGTGCGCCAGGTGCTGCCGCTGGGCGAGCTGGACGTGGTGTTGACACCGCTGGTGGCGTTCGATCATACCGGCCAGCGTCTGGGCATGGGCGGCGGCTTTTACGATCGCACCCTGCAAAACTGGCAGAGCGATGGCCCCTATCCCATCGGCCTGGCCCATGATTGCCAACAGGTGGAAAGCCTGCCGACCGAGCATTGGGATATCCCGCTGCCGGAGATCCTCACCCCGCTCTGCAGCTGGGCGTGGCGCGAGCCCAAATAGCAAAAGGCCGGAATCCATCCGACCTTTTTCTTTCATTGCGGCATGCCGCCGAATCAGAACAGCAGACGGGCGCGAATGGTGCCGTCGATGGCCTTCATGCGCTGCAGCGCAGCGTCGGCACGCGCGGTTTCCGCTTCGATATCGATCACCACGTAGCCGATTTCCGGCCCGGTTTGCAGGTACTGCGCGGCGATGTTAACCCCCTCTTCGGCGAAGATCTGGTTAATCTGCGTCAGCACGCCCGGACGGTTTTCATGAATGTGCAGCAGGCGGCTGGCGTTCGGGCCATGCGCCGGCAGCGACACTTCCGGGAAGTTGACCGCCGACAGCGTCGACCCGTTGTCGGAATACTTCGCCAGTTTGCCGGCCACTTCGTCGCCGATGTTCTCTTGCGCTTCCTGAGTTGAGCCGCCGATGTGCGGCGTCAGCAGCACGTTGTCGAACTCACACAGCGGCGAGTTGAACGGATCGCTGTTGGTCGCCGGTTCTTCCGGGAAGACGTCGATCGCCGCCCCCGCCAGATGATTGCTGGCCAACGCATCGCACAGCGCGGGGATATCCACCACAGTGCCGCGCGAGGCGTTGATCAGAATGGCGCCCGGTTTCATCAGCGCCAGCTCTTCTGCACCCATCATATTCTTGGTGGCCAGCGTTTCCGGCACGTGCAGCGTTACCACGTCGCTCATATTGAGCAGATCGGACAGATGACGCACCTGTTGCGCATTACCCAGCGGCAGCTTGTTCTCGATATCGTAGAAGAACACCTTCATGCCCAGCCCTTCGGCCAGAATGCCCAGTTGGGTGCCGATATGCCCGTAGCCGATGATGCCCAATTTTTTGCCGCGCGCCTCGTAAGAGCCCACGGCCAGTTTGTGCCACACGCCGCGGTGCGCCTTGGCGTTGGCGGCCGGAATGCCGCGCAGCATCAACAACAGCTCGCCCAGCACCATTTCGGCCACGGATCGGGTATTGGAGAACGGGGCGTTGAAGACCGGAATACCGCGCTTGGTCGCTGCGTTCAGATCAACCTGGTTGGTGCCGATACAGAAGCAGCCCACCGCCACCAGCTTTTCTGCGGCGGCGAAGACCTCTTCGGTCAGATGCGTGCGCGATCGGATGCCGACGAAGTGCGCATCGCGGATGGAGGCCTTCAGCGATTCGGTGTCTAACGCACCCTTGTGGTATTCGATGTTGGTATAACCGGCGGCACGCAGATTGTCTACCGTGCTCTGATGAACCCCTTCCACCAACAGGAATTTAATCCTGTCTTTCTCCAATGATACTTTTGCCATTTACCCGACCCTATGTTCAGACTTCAGAAGCGGCTGTTGCGACACAGCTCCCATCCAACATAACAAAAATAACGCGGGCGGCAATACAAACGATTGCCTGCCCGGCAGGACAAGGCGCAGCGTTCCTGGCGGTTTCTGGCAGAAAATGCCATAGGGAAAGTTTTCGGCAGAAGCTTTGGGGAGTCAGTTTTCACAATGTGACATAAGTCACCAAATTTGCCGCTTTTCAGAAAAGATATTTTAACCGAAGAAATTTTGCGGCCCGGCATGACCGGGCCACAGGCCATGGCGGCTTATTTGACCACTTTCACGCCTTCCGACGTACCGACCAGCGCCACGTCCGCGCCGCGGTTGGCGAACAGCCCAACGGTCACCACGCCGGCGATGCCGTTGATCTTGTTCTCCAGCGCGATGGCGTCGGTGATGCTCAGGTTATGCACGTCCAGGATCACGTTGCCGTTGTCGGTCACCACGTTTTGGCGATACTCCGGCAGGCCGCCCAGTTTCACCAGCTCGCGCGCCACGTAAGAACGCGCCATCGGGATCACTTCCACCGGCAGCGGGAACTTGCCCAACACGTCTACCTGTTTGCTGGCGTCGACGATGCAGATGAATTTCTTGGCGATGGCGGCGATGATCTTCTCGCGCGTCAGCGCTGCGCCGCCGCCCTTGATCATCTGCATATGGCCATTGATTTCGTCCGCGCCGTCCACGTAGATATCGAGCGAGTCCACTTCATTGCTGTCGAATACGTGGATGCCGAGGCTTTTCAGCTTGGCGGTGGAGGCGTCGGAGCTGGACACCGCGCCTTCAATCTGGTGCTTGATGGAGCCCAGCGCGTCAATAAAGTGGGAAGCGGTCGAGCCGGTGCCAACCCCGACGATGGTGCCCGGCGTTACATATTCCAGTGCCGCCCAGCCTACCGCTTTTTTCAGTTCGTCCTGCGTCATAATATGTCCCTTGCCTCTGTACGAAAACGTGTGCGTATTATAGGGTAAAACGCTGTTTTTCACGCCGGCAGGATCACACTTATTTACCGCATCCCGCATTTTTACCCGCTTTGCGGCGAGTTGGTGGCGTGATTTTTCCACCTGCGCCGCGCGCAAAATGTGGCATAGTGCCGGTATCATTCTAATTTAAGGGATATCTTTCCGATGAAACGCCCAGACTATCGTACGCTGCAAGCGCTGGACGCGGTGATCCGTGAGCGCGGCTTCGAGCGCGCCGCTCAAAAACTCTGCATCACGCAATCGGCGGTATCCCAACGCATCAAACAGCTGGAAAACCTGTTCGGCCAGCCGCTGCTGGTCCGCACCGTGCCGCCGCGCCCGACCGAACAAGGGCAAAAGCTGCTGGCGTTGCTGCATCAGGTGGAGCTGCTGGAAGAAGAGTGGCTGGGCAACGACACCGGCGTCGATACGCCGCTGCTGCTGTCGCTGGCGGTCAACGCCGACAGTCTGGCGACCTGGCTGCTGCCGGCGCTGAAACCGGTGCTGGCGGACTCCCCCATTCGTCTGAATCTGCAGGTGGAAGATGAAACCCGCACCCAGGAGCGGTTACGCCGCGGTGAAGTGGTGGGGGCGGTGAGTATTCAGCCGCAGCCGCTGCCGAGCTGCCTGGTGGATCGGCTGGGGGCGCTGGACTACCTGTTCGTGGCCTCCAGCGGCTTCGCCGAGCGCTACTTCCCCAACGGCGTCACCCGTTCCGCGCTGCTGAAAGCACCGGCGGTGGCCTTCGACCATCTCGACGACATGCACCAGGCGTTCCTGCAGCAGAACTTCGATCTGTCGCCGGGCAGCGTGCCCTGCCACATCGTGAACTCATCGGAAGCCTTCGTGCAGCTGGCACGCCAGGGCACCACCTGCTGTATGATCCCGCATCTGCAGATCGAAAAGGAGCTGGAATCCGGTGAACTGATCGACCTGACGCCGGGGCTGTACCAGCGCCGCATGCTGTACTGGCACCGCTTCGCGCCGGAAAGCCGCATGATGCGTAAAGTGACCGATGCGTTGCTGGAACACGGTCACCAGGTGCTGCGCCAGGATTAAAACGAAAAAAGGTTCGCCGCAGCGAACCTTTTCTTCAATACCACACCTTTACTGCGCGGCGTTGCGCTGCAGCTCGAACACCACATCCACCTGATCGTCGAAGTGAATGCTTTGCTGTTCATAGGTCTGCGCCGCATCGCTTTCCGCCGCCGCACCGGCCGCCTTATACATCCGCGCCACCGGCATCGGCTGGTAGTTGGCGACCCGATAGCGAATGCTGTACACCGGCCCCAGCTTGGCGTGGAAGCCTTTGGCCAGGGATTCGGCCTGTTGAGTCGCGTTCTCGATCGCTTTTTGCCGCGCCTGTTCGCGATACACGTCCGGCTTGGCGACGCCCAACTCCACCGCACGGATCTCGTTCAGGCCGGATTTCAACGCGCCGTCCAGCAGCTCGTTCAGCTTGTCCAACTGGCGCAGCGTCACCTGCACCTGGCGCACCGCACGGTAGCCCTTCAGCACCGACTCGCCGGTTTTCAGGTAGTCGTATTCCGGCTGGGTGCGCAGGTTGGCGGCGCTGATGTCTTTCTTCTCGATGTTATTTTTCTGCAGGAAATCAAAGTACTGCGCCACGCGCTCATCCACCTGCTTCTTCGCCTGAGCGGCGTCTTTGGAGGAAACGCTCACTTCGATCGCCAGGGTGGCGATGTCCGGCGTGGCGTCCACGCTGGCGGTGCCGGAGGTGACGACATGCGGCCCTTCAGGCACTTCGGCCGCCTGCAGCGCCATCGGTAACGTCCCTAATCCGACCATTGCGGCCATAGCCAATGCTTTTAGCTTCACAGTGTCTCCTTAATGACAGGCTGTCTCTGATCGCCGGCTTTTCCCCGTGAGAACCGCCGGATTCCTGGCATCAAACGTAGCATATCGCGCGGCGTTTTGAATTCGGATTAGTGACAAATTCTTATAAATTTGCCCCCTGCCAGGCCAGCTGCAGCGCGATGCCCCACATCACCAGCCCGACCAGCGCATTGATGATGCGCTGCGCCCGCTGCGTGTTCAGCCAGGGCGCCAGCCAGGAGGCCAACAGCGCCAGCCCGAAGAACCACACGACCGATGCGCTGACCGCGCCGAGCGCAAACCAGGAACGCACGTCCGCCGTCAGCTGTCCACCCAGGCTGCCGAGCACCACGAAGGTGTCCAGATAAACGTGCGGGTTCAGCCAGGTGACCGCCAGCATGGTGACCACGATGCGCCAGCGGCTCTGCGCCAGCTCTTGCGCCGCAGCCTGCGCCGGCTGCGGACTGAAGGCGGAACGGAACGCGCCCCAGCCGTACCACAGCAGAAACGCCACCCCGCCCCAGGTCACCAGCGCCAGCAGCAGCGGCGAACGGGTCAGCAATGCGCTGCCGCCGAAGATGCCGGCGCAGATCAGCACGATATCGCTCAACGCGCACAGCGCGGCGATCATTAAATGATACTGACGCCGAATGCCCTGATTCATCACGAATACGTTCTGCGGGCCCAGCGGCAGGATCATGGCGGCGCTCAGGGCAAAACCCTGCAGGAAGACGGATAACATGGGGATTCCTCGAATGATAAAAGGCGCCGGACGAGGGCGCGAATCGGTCAACACGCGCATCATACGAGGAAGCGATCATTAGGTGAAATTGATGTTTCTAATCAAGTATCAGAAGCGCTAATACTCCAACCGGCGGGATTGCGCCGTCAAATTCGCCCATCGGCGAAAAATTCGCTATCATCCGCTCCCCCTCACCAGCCGGCCACACGATGTCTACGATTATCGATACCTTCATCGCCCCGCCATGTCATGATCAGATAGAGATCCTCTATCAGGACGCTCATCTGGCGCTGATCAATAAGCCGACCGGGCTGCTCAGCCTTTCGGGCAAGAATCCGCAAAATCTCGATTCGGTGCACCATCGGCTGGTGCAGATCTTCCCCGGCTGCACTTTGGTGCACCGTCTGGATTTCGGCACGTCCGGCTTGATGGTGGTGGCCCGCAATAAGGCCGTCAACGCCGCGCTCTGCCGGCAGTTCAGCGAACGCACCGTCAACAAAGTGTACAGCGCGCTGCTCTGCGGCCATCTGGCGGATTACGAAGGAGTGATAGACGCGGCGATCGCCAAAGATCCGGCGCTGTTCCCGCTGATGTCGATTTGCGCCCTTCACGGCAAGCCCGCCCGTTCCCGCTATCGGGTCGTCGAGCGTTTTTATCGTATCGCGGAAGATGGGACATCGCTGCCGCTGACGCGGGTGCAGCTCACCCCGGAGACCGGGCGCACCCACCAACTGCGTATTCACAGCCGGCAGTTGGGCCACCCTATTTTAGGCTGCGATCTGTATGGCGGCCGCCTGCTGCCGGGCACCGAACAGACGCCGCGGCTGATGCTGCACGCCAGCGAACTGGATTTTGTGCACCCCATCAGCGGAGAACGGATAACCGCTCGTCACGCCGCGCCGTTCTGAACACGGCTTACCACATCAAATCGTCGGGCACTTTAAAGTCGGCGTACGGATCGTCTTCATCCTGCTCTTCCTGACTCAGCGCGCTGTGCAGCACAATGCTGGCCGCATCGCGCTGCGCGATTTTATCGGCGACGCTGGCGGGGATAATCGCGTATTCACACTCTTCGCGGTTCTCGACCACCAAACGTGCGATGGCAAGACGGCCATTGATCAGCTGGGTCTGGGTCGCTTTATCCACCAGGATTTTCTTGATCAGGTTGCCGTCGGTGAAGTTAAAACCGATATCGCCTTTCGCCAGGACGATGCGGTTCATCTCGATCAGTTGCTTCACCTGCGCTTTGTATTCTTTGGACAGCGCGGCTTGCTTTTGCTGCTCGCTCAGCTGCTTATCGCGTTCAAGCTGCGCCTTTTTATTCTCTTCCACCGCCTCTCTGGCCTCACGGGCCTGAACGCGTGATTTTTTAGCCGTTCTTTGGACTTTGGCCATTTTCTTGCTGGTTACCAAGCCCGCTTTGAGCATCTGCTCTTGTAAGGTGAGTTTTGTCATGTTCGTGTCTGAAGCCGTGGGGTTATGGTGGGGATTATACCCGTAATGTTTCAGGCTGCACCAGCTTGCCGCCTCGGCGCATCAGGCGGTTTGCGCGGCCGGATCGCGGCGGAAAACTGCCTGATGCGCCAGATCATGAACGCGGCTCATGTGGTAATGAAATTAAGTCTCTTTCACTCCCCTCGGGACTCTGGCAAAAATAGACCTCATTAACGACAGACAATATGAAAGCGGCTGAATAAAAAAATATAAAAACAACTAATTGATAAAAGTAGATAAAACCAGCCCTCATATCATATAACAGGATGCTATAAGACGATGAATAAAGACTTTACCTTTACGATTAAGAGCAGTTCTTTCAATGAAGATTATAACCCTTCTGAAAGTACGCGTATCACCACCAACTTTGCCAATTTGGCCAGAGGGGAAAACCGCCGGGAGAACCTGCGCAATACGTTGGTGATGATTGACAATCGCTTCAATACGTTGGCGCATTGGGATAACCCCAAGGCCGATCGTTATTCGGTCGAGCTGGAAATCATCTCGGTTGAGATGCGCATTGAAGATCATGGCGCCAGCTTTCCGGTGATCGAAATCCTGAAGACCAACATTATTGATAAAAAAACGCAAAAGCGTATCGAGGGTATCGTCGGGAACAATTTCTCGTCTTACGTGCGTGATTATGATTTTAGCGTCTTGCTGCCGGCGCATAACCAAAACGCAGCGGAGTTCAACATTCCGGATGACTTCGGCGATTTGCACGGCAATATCTTTAAGCATTTCGTCAATTCAAAGGCATACCATGAAAACTTTAGCAAACCGCCGGTGATCTGCCTCAGCGTGTCCAGCAAAGACACCTATCATCGGACGGGCAATCACCACCCGGTATTGGGTGACGAATACCGCCAAGACGGCGCTTCGTTGACCGACCGGTATTTCAAGAAAATGGGCCTGCAGGTGCGTTATTTCATGCCGAAAAATAGCGTCGCGCCCCTGGCCTTTTATTTCCCCGGTGATTTGCTGAGCGATTACACCGACCTTGAGCTGATTGGCACCATCAGCACGATGGAGACCTTCCAAAAAATCTATCGGCCTGAAATTTACAATGCCAATTCGGCGGCGGGGCAATGTTATCAGCCAAGCCTGAATAACCAGGACTATTCATTAACCAAGATTGTTTATGATCGCGAAGAGCGTAGCCAGTTAGCGATTGAGCAGGGGAAATTCACGGAAGAGCAATTTATCAAACCCTACAAGCCTATTCTTGAGCAGTGGTCTGCTCACTACGCGCTTTGATTAACTCAAATACAGGTCATCCATCATGAAAATATTGCTCCCTACATCGACCGCCGGCAGCTTGCCCAAACCTTCCTGGCTGGCCCAACCGGAAACCCTGTGGTCGCCCTGGAAATTGCAGAATGAAGAATTAATCGAAGGGAAACAGGACGCCCTGCGTTTATCGCTGGCGGAGCAACAGTTGGCCGGCATCGACATCGTCAGCGATGGCGAGCAAACGCGTCAGCATTTCGTCACGACGTTCATTGAGCACCTCAGCGGCGTCGATTTCGAGCAACGCCAGGTGGTGAAAATCCGTAATCGCTATGATGCAAGTGTTCCGACCGTGGTGGGTGCGGTCGAGCGTCAAAAGCCCGTTTTCGTTGAAGACGCCAAATTTTTACGCCAGCTGACCAAGCAGCCGATTAAATGGGCCCTGCCGGGGCCGATGACCATGATCGACACGCTCTATGACAACCACTATAAAAGCCGTGAAAAATTGGCCTGGGAATTCGCCAAGATCCTCAATCAGGAAGCCAAAGAGCTCGAGGCCGCCGGCGTCGACATCATTCAGTTTGATGAGCCCGCCTTTAATGTGTTCTTTGACGAAGTGAATGACTGGGGCATCGCCGCCCTGGAAAGGGCCATCGAAGGGCTGAAGTGCGAAACGGCGGTGCATATCTGCTATGGGTACGGCATTAAAGCCAATACCGACTGGAAGAAGACGCTGGGTTCAGAGTGGCGGCAATATGAAGAGGCGTTTCCTAAACTGCAAACGTCTAATATCGATATCATCTCGCTGGAATGCCATAACTCGCACGTGCCTATGGACCTGCTTGAACTGATCCGCGGTAAAAAGGTGATGGTCGGCGCCATTGACGTGGCGAATCATGCCGTCGAGACGCCTGAAGAAGTGGCCGCTACGTTGCGTAAGGCGCTGCAGTTTGTCGATGCCGACAAGCTCTATCCGTCGACCAACTGCGGCATGGCCCCTCTGCCTCGTCAGGTCGCCCGCGGCAAGCTGAATGCCTTAAGTGCAGGCGCCGAGATCGTGCGCCGGGAACTGTTGGCCAAATAACCTTGCCAAGCGCCCGCCACAGGTACCTCCTGCGGCGGGCGATGATCATCGACGCCCTCTCCCCGCAACGCCCCCCCTCTGGTGTATACTCGGGTTTCTACGCGATGCCAGCCACAGCGGCCTGAACGGCCCCTCAGCCAGCCCACAACAGCTTAATAACAGTGGAACCCTCATGAGCCCAGATACCGCTCGCATCAGCGAAATCATCGATCGCGCCAGGATCTCACCCTACCAAATCCTGATCCTGACCTTATGTTTCCTCATCGCCCTGCTGGACGGCTTCGATACCGCCATCATCGGCTATATCGCCCCGGCGCTGCGCGAAGAGTGGGATCTGCTGCCTGCGCAGCTCTCCCCCGCCTTCGGTGCGGGGTTGTTCGGCCTGCTGCTCGGCAGCCTGCTGTTCGGGCCGCTCGCCGACGCCATCGGCCGCAAGCGCGTGCTGCTCGTCGCGGTGCTGGTGTTTGGCGGCTGCACCCTGGCTTCGGCCTATACGCATTCGATCGAATCCCTGACCCTGCTGCGCTTCATCACCGGCATTGGCCTCGGGGGCGCGATACCGACCTGCATCACTCTCAGCTCGGAATACTCACCGGCGCGCCGGCGCATGTTGATGGTCACCCTGAGCTGGAGCGGCTTCACCGCCGGGTTGGCCCTGGGCGGCCTGCTGGCCGGGCAGATCATTCCGACGTTCGGCTGGCGCGGCCTGCTGCTGGTCGGCGGTATCGCGCCGTTGGCGCTGCTGCCGCTGCTGGCCTGGCAGATGCCCGAGTCGGTGCGCTTTATGGCCGCCAGCGCCAAACACGCCGATCGGCTGCGCCGGGTGGTCGAGCGCATCACCGGCCAGCGTTGGGCCGGTGTGACGATTGTCGATGACGAGCGTCCGGCGCAGGTCAAATCGCCGATATCACACCTGTTTATCGAAGGCCGCGCCGTGCGCACCCTGCTGCTATGGGCGGCGTTCTTCTGTTCACTGTTTGTGTTCTATCTGCTCACCAGCTGGCTGCCGACTCTCCTCAAAGACGCCGGTTACGACATCGTCCACGCCTCGCGCATCGGAGCCATGGTGCCGCTCGGCGGCACTCTGGGCGCCATCCTCATGGCGCTGCTGATGGACCGGATCGGGCCCTACCGCGTGCTGGCCGTCTCCTACCTGGGCGCCGCGCTGGTGATTGGCGCTACCGGCTACCTGATGGGCGACGCCTACACGCTGGCCGCCATTGTGTTCCTGATCGGCTTCGGCGTGGCCGGTGCGCAGAACGGCCTGAATCTGGTTTCCGCCACCCTCTACCCAACCGCAGCCCGGGTGACCGGCGTCAGCTGGGCCATGGCCAATGGCCGCTTCGGCTCAATTGTCGGCTCGATGCTCGGTGCCTGGATGATGACCGCAGCCGGATCGCCGGAAGTGTTCTTCCTCTGGCTGGCGTTGCCAGCGCTGCTGGGCGCCGCCGCCATCTTCCTGCTTTATCGCCTCAGCCTGCGTCGCCGCGCGCCGCTCACCGAACCGGCGGCCGGCGTCTGAACTCGCGGAAAAGAAAAGGCCGAGATGCCATTGGCAGCGTCTCGGCCCGCAATAAAAAAGGGGGCCAAGGCCCCCTTCTCTGTTATTCCGCCTTGGCGGAAGCGTCTTCGGTGCGATACAGATGCACGTCCATCTGCGGGAACGGAATGCCGATGTTGTGGGCATCCAGCGCGCGCTTGAAGTTTTCCATCAGATCGAAGTACACGTTCCAGTATTCCGCGTTAGTGGTCCAGGAACGAGTCACGAAGTTCAGGGACGATGGCGCCATCTCGTTCAGACGCACGGTCACGCCTTTGGCGTGCATGATGCGCTTGTCGGCGGCGATCACGTCGCCCAGCACCTTCTTCACCACGTCGATATCGGCGTTGTAGGCCACGCCCACCACGATATCCACGCGGCGGTTCGGTTCGCGGGAGTAGTTGATGATGTTACCGGCGATGATTTTACCGTTCGGCACCACGATGGTTTTGTTGTCGGAAGTCCGCAGGGTGGTGGAGAAAATCTGCACCTGATCGACGGTGCCGGCCACGCCGCCCAAATCGACATATTCACCCACGCGCAGTGGACGGAAGATCACCAGCAGCACGCCGGCGGCGAAGTTGGACAGCGACCCTTGCAGCGCCAGACCGACGGCCAAACCGGCGGCACCCAGCACGGCGATCACCGAGGTGGTCTGCACGCCGACGCGCCCCAGCACCGCGATGAAGGTGAATGCCAGCACGCCGTAGCGCACGATCGCCGCCAGGAAGTCCGCCACCGTGGCGTCGATGCCGCGCAGCTTCATTACGCGGTTCAGCGCATTACCGACCACGCGCGCCACGATCGAACCGATAATCAGGATAACGATAGCGGCGACGATATTCACCGCATACTGGATCAACAGATCCTGGTTCTTCACCAACCAGTCGCCGGCACCGTTGATGCCGTCTACTACATTCAAATCTTTCATTCGTGTCGTCCTAACTCAGTCCCTAACGGGAGAAACTCGCAAAAATACACTGGCCTCGATAGCCAGTAGGAAACCACCGCCTTAGGGTAACCAACATTAAAGGCTCATGCCAACCGTCAGCGTTAAAAATAGCCGAAACCGCGCGCCGCTTCTTCTATGCTGAGAACAGCGCGTTGGCCATTTCACGATAAGGGATCCGTTTTTCATGCACATTCGCTCTTCGCTCAAACACTATTGGCAAGTGCGGCCCAGGCTGCTGTTTTCCGTCGGCGCCGGGCTGCTGTGCTTTCTGCTGCTGCCCGCCCAGCTCTCGCTGCTGCAGCGCTTGATGATCGGCTGGAATACGCTGGCCTGGCTCTATCTGCTGTTTCTCTGGCGGCTTATGCTGATCAGCACGCCGCAGCACATTCGCCAGATAGCCCGGCGGCAGGACGAAAGCGCCAGCATGGTGCTGGCGCTGGTCAGCCTCGGTTGTCTGGTCAGCTTATTGGCGATCCTGTTTGAATTGAGCAGCGCCAAACAGGTGGCCGGCTCGCTGAAAACGCTGCATTTGCTGCTGACCGGCGCCACGCTGGTGGTCTCCTGGCTGCTGCTGCCGACCGCTTTCACCATGCACTATGCCCACCAGTTCTATCGTCAGGGCGCGCAGCAGAATCCTTTGCCGTTGCTGTTCCCCGGCAACCTCATCGAGCCGACCTACCTGGACTTCGCCTACTTCTCCTTCACCATCGCGGTGGCGTCGCAAACCGCCGACGTGGCGGTCGGGGCGGCGGAGGTGCGTAAGGTCACCCTGCTGCAGTCGGTGATCTCCTTCGCGTTCAACATGCTGATCCTGGGCCTGTCTATCAACGTCGGCGCCGGCCTGCTGGGCTGAAAACGAAAAAGGCTCCCCGCAGGGAGCCTTATGCATCGTGCAACAGGTGCCGAAGATTACAGAACGTCTACCGCGTTCAGATCTTTGAAGGCCTGCTCCAGACGCGTCACCATGCTGGTCTGCGCTGCGCGCAGCCATACACGTGGATCGTAGTATTTCTTGTTCGGCTGATCGGCGCCTTTCGGGTTGCCCAGCTGGCCCTGCAGGTAAGCTTCGTTCGCTTTGTAGTACTGCAGGATGCCGTCCCAGGTCGCCCATTGGGTATCGGTGTCGATGTTCATCTTGATCACGCCGTAGCCCACGGACTCTTTGATCTCTGCGTCGGTAGAACCGGAACCGCCGTGGAACACGAAGTTCAGGCTGTTGTGCGGCAGGTTGAATTTCTTGGACACGTAGTCCTGAGAATCACGCAGGATGGTCGGGGTCAGCTTGACGTTGCCTGGCTTGTACACGCCGTGCACGTTACCGAACGAAGCGGCGATGGTGAAGCGCGGGCTGATGGCGTTCAGTTTTTCGTACGCGTAAGCCACGTCTTCCGGCTGGGTGTACAGAGCGGAAGCGTCCATATGGCTGTTGTCCACGCCATCTTCTTCACCGCCGGTGCAGCCCAGTTCGATTTCCAGCGTCATGCCGATTTTGGCCATGCGCTTCAGGTATTCGCTGCAGATCTCGATGTTTTCTTCCAGCGACTCTTCAGACAGATCGATCATGTGGGAAGAGAACAGCGGTTTGCCGGTAGCGGCGAAGTGCTTCTCGCCGGCGTCCAGCAGGCCGTCCAGCCATGGCAGCAGTTTCTTCGCGCAGTGGTCGGTGTGCAGGATCACCGGCACGCCGTAGTGTTCAGCCATCTGGTGAACGTGGTGCGCGCCAGAGATAGCGCCCAGAATCGCTGCGCCCTGAGGCACATCGGTCTTCACGCCTTTGCCGGCGATAAACGCGGCGCCGCCGTTGGAGAACTGAACGATGACCGGTGCACGCACTTTAGCTGCGGCTTCCAGCACGGCGTTGATGGAGTCGGTACCCACGCAGTTTACCGCTGGCAGCGCAAAGTTGTTCTCTTTAGCAACTGCGAAGACTTTCTGAACGTCATCACCCGTGATGACACCCGGTTTTACGAAATCAAAAATTTTAGACATGTTACTTTGTCCTGTTTCGTCGGCCGTAGATGGATGTAAATCGATGTTTTCACGCCGCGCAGCCTGTGCCGCGCGGTATAAAACAAACGGGCGGCTTTCGCCTCCCGTTGTCTGAATTACTGCTTAGCGCGCTCTTCCAGCATCACGACTGCAGGCAGCGGTTTCCCTTCAACGAATTCCAGGAATGCGCCACCGCCGGTGGAGATGTAGGAAATTTTGTCAGCGATACCGAACAGATCGATGGCTGCCAGAGTGTCGCCGCCGCCAGCGATGGAGAAAGCGTCGCTATCGGCGATCGCGCGGGCGACAATTTCGGTGCCCTTACGGAAGTTAGGGAACTCGAATACGCCAACCGGGCCATTCCACAGAATGGTCTTGGCGTTCTTCAGGATAACGGCCAGACGCTCGGCAGAGACGTCGCCCATATCCAGAATTTGCTCGTTGTCCTGGATCTCGTTGGCCTGCTTCACGGTCGCGGTCGCGGTTTCGGAGAATTCGGTCGCGACGCGCACGTCGGTCGGAACCGGAATGTCGCAGGTTTCCAGCAGTTTCTGCGCGTTCGGGATCAGATCAGGTTCGTACAGAGACTGGCCCACGTTGTTGCCCTGCGCCGCCACGAAGGTGTTGGCGATGCCGCCGCCGACGATCAGCTGATCGGCGATTTTGGACAGAGAATCCAGCACGGTCAGTTTGGTGGAGACTTTAGAACCGCCCACGATAGCGACCATCGGACGGGCCGGGTTGCCCAGAGCCTTGCCCAGCGCTTCCAGCTCAGCGGACAGCAGCGGGCCGGCACAGGCGACTGGCGCGAACTTGCCCACGCCGTGGGTGGAAGCCTGCGCGCGGTGCGCGGTACCGAACGCGTCCATCACATACACGTCGCACAGCGCCGCGTATTTCTTGGACAGGGTTTCGTCGTCTTTCTTTTCGCCCTTGTTGAAGCGAACGTTTTCCAGCACCACCAGTTCGCCTTCGGCGACGTCGACGCCATCCAGATAATCCTTCGCCAGACGCACTGGAGATTTCAGGTGATCTTTCAGGTAGTTGACCACAGGCAGCAGGGAGAATTCTTCGTTGTACTCGCCTTCGGTAGGACGACCCAGGTGGGAGGTTACCATCACGCGGGCGCCTTGCTTCAGCGCAGCTTCGATAGTCGGCAGGGAAGCGCGGATACGCGCGTCGGAAGTCACTTTACCGTCTTTTACCGGCACGTTCAGATCGGAGCGGATCAGTACGCGTTTACCCGCCAGATCCAGATCGGTCATCTTAATTACAGACATGGTGAACCCTCTTTATTGAATCTCTATAAAATTGCCTGAGCAGCGCGCCAATCACGCCGGCGCCGCCGTACTAGAAACCGCTGGCGGCCATTGCCCGTGTTGTATCCAACATCCGATTGGCAAAGCCCCATTCATTGTCGCACCAGACCAAGGTCTTTATCAGGTGCTGCCCGCTGACCCGGGTCTGCGTACCGTCGACGATAGCGCTGTGCGGGTCATGGTTAAAATCGATCGAGACCAATGGTAATTCCGTGTAGTCAACTATACCACGAAATGATTCCCTTGCGGCCTTTTGCAACAGCTGGTTGACCTCCGCCACCTTTACCGCGGCGCTGACGCTGACGCTCAGATCGATAGCCGTCACGTTGATGGTCGGCACGCGTACCGAGATAGCCTCGAAGCGATCGCAAAACTGCGGGAAGATACGGGTGATGCCCGCAGCCAGCTTGGTGTCGACCGGAATGATCGACTGGCTCGCCGCGCGGGTGCGCCGCAAATCCGCGTGATACGCGTCGATCACCGGCTGATCGTTCATCGCCGAGTGAATGGTGGTCACGGTGCCGGACTCGATGCTGTAAGCGTCGTCCAGCAGCTTGATCACCGGAATAATGCAGTTGGTGGTGCACGAAGCGTTGGACACGATGCGATGCTCCGCCAGCAGCGTCTGATGGTTGACGCCGAACACGATGGTGGCGTCCAGATCGTTGCCGCCCGGATGGGCGAACAGCACTTTCTTCGCCCCCGCCGCCAGATGGGCCTCGCCATCTGCCCGGCTGCCGTACACGCCGCTGCAGTCCAGCACCACATCGACGCCCAGCTCGCCCCAGGGCAACTGCTCCACCGCCGGCTGATGCAACAGGCGAATCGCGTCATCCCCGACGCTCAGCGTGTCGCACTCTTGCCGCACATCCCAGGCGAAGCGGCCGTGGCTGGAGTCGTACTTCAGCAGATGGGCCATGCCCTCGGCGTTCGCCAGCTCGTTGATCGCCACCACGGAGATTTCCGCCCGTCGTCCCGATTCGTACAGTGCGCGCAATACGCTGCGGCCGATGCGGCCAAAGCCGTTTATCGCTATGCGGATGGTCATGCTGCTCCTGAAAAAGGGCCTTCCCCGCCGGGCTGATTCACCGGCGCCGGGCCGGCGCTGACTGGTTGTCTCACTAACCCGCATAGAGTAGTGGATCGCACCGCCCGCTGTGAATCGCCGCGTTTGCATTATTCCCGCGCTTCAGCGGCTTTTCGCCGCCGTCACATCGGCGTTTCTGTTGAAGAGTGCCTCAACTGAAACGCTTCAGCTGAGCATAAACCAAAGTTTTGGCAAAAGGAACAGGAGCAACAGTTCCACAAGTAACGGAGAGGAGTTTTACGAGCATAAGATGATCTGGCGCACATTTTTGGCCTCAAGGGCGCGACGAATTTTCACCTGCCGCCCCCGTTTCGCCATAGTGCTCGCGGAAATAGTCGCGCAAAAATTCGACCGTCACCCGCACTTTCGCCGACGTTGCCAGCCGGGACACGTATACCGCCCAGATGTTGGCCGGCTGATAGTACTCCGGCAGGATATGCATCAGCCGGCCGCTGTCGATGTTCTCTTTCACGTCCCAGGCGGAACGCAGCGCGACGCCCTGCCCGTCCAGGCACCACTGGTGCACGATTTCGCCGTGGTTCGACGCCAGCGCCCCCGTCACCTTTACCGTCTCTTCGCCGCCCGGCCCCTGCAGCCGCCACAGCCCGAACGGGTGGTCGCGCTCCTTGATCACCAGGCAGGCGCGGCCCGCCAGCTCCGCCGGGCTTTTCGGCACGCCGTGGCGCTGCAGGTACGCCGGCGAAGCGCACAGAATGCGCTGATTGTCCGCCAGCTTGCGCGCGATAAGATTAGGGGCGATATCGTCGCCGATGCGGATATCCAGATCGAATCCTTCGCTGATCAGATCCACCAGCCGATCGGACACGTCGAGTCGCAGTTCCAGCTGCGGATACTCCCTGGCCAGCGCCGATAGCGCCGGCGCCACGAAACGCCGGCCGAAGCCGAAGCTACTGACCACGCGCAGCATGCCCTGCGGCGCCTGGCGCACTTCGGACAGTTCGTCCATCATCTGATCGACATCGTTGAGAATGCGCTGCGCCCATTCGTAGATGCGTTCGCCGTCTTCGGTGATCGCCACCCGCCGCGTGGTGCGGTGCAGCAACGAGACGTCCAGCGCCTTCTCCAACAGCGCGATGCGCTTGCTGATAAAGGCCGGCGAAACGCCCAGCTCTTCGGCGGCGGCGGCGAACCCGGCGCGGCGCGCCACCAGCACGAACACCCGCAGGTCACTCAGGATCGGCATATTATTCATGATTCGTGTTTTATGTTTCACCGTTTTCGCGATTGATTAACAGTTAGTCAATTATAGGATAACAGTGTTGTCAATCTCCCCTACCTACAAATGAGACCTCTGTATGAGCAAAACTTACAAGATTGCCGCTATCCCCGGGGACGGTATCGGACGGGAAGTGTTGCCGGAAGGCATACGGGTATTGCAGGCAGCGGCGGCGCGCTGGGATCTGTCGTTGGAATTCGACACCTTCGAGTGGGCCAGCTGCGACTACTACCAGCACCACGGCCAGATGATGCCGGACGATTGGTTTGAACAGCTCAAGGGCTTCGACGCCATCTATTTCGGCGCCGTCGGCTGGCCGGACACGGTGCCCGACCACATTTCGCTGTGGGGTTCACTGCTGAAATTTCGCCGCGACTTCGAGCAATACGTCAACCTGCGCCCGGTGCGGCTGTTTCCCGGCGTGCCCTGCCCGCTGGCGAACAAGCAGCCGGGCGACATCGATTTCTACGTGGTGCGCGAAAATACCGAAGGGGAATACTCCTCGCTCGGCGGGCGGATGTTCGAAGGCACCGAACGCGAAATGGTGATCCAGGAGTCGGTGTTCACCCGTCAGGGCGTGGACCGCATCCTGAAATACGCCTTTGAGCTGGCGCAGCAGCGCCCGCGCAAGCGTCTGACCGCCGCCACCAAGTCCAACGGTATGGCCATCAGCATGCCGTACTGGGATGAGCGCGTGGCGGAGATGGCGCGCCAATACCCTGATATCGCCTGGGATAAACAGCACATCGATATCCTGTGCGCGCGCTTCGTGCTGAACCCCGAACGCTTCGACGTGGTGGTGGCTTCCAACCTGTTCGGCGATATCCTGTCGGATCTCGGCCCGGCCTGTACCGGCACCATCGGCATCGCGCCGTCGGCCAACCTGAACCCGGAACGCAACTTCCCGTCGCTGTTCGAGCCGGTGCACGGTTCGGCGCCGGACATTTTCGGCAAGAACATCGCCAACCCGATCGCCATGATATGGAGCGGTGCGATGATGCTGGACTTCCTCGGCGACGGCGATACCCGCTACCGCCAGGCGCACGATGGCATCCTGCAGGCGATCGAACGCATCATCGCCGACGGGCCGCGCACGCCGGACATGCGCGGCGACGCCTCCACCCAACAAGTCGGCCAGGCGATCGCCGCCCTGCTGCAACGCTAAACGCCGTTGATTTTCCCGCGCAGGGCGCTCTTTCGCGCCCTGCTTCGCCACGTCCGTTTTTCCGCTTCGATCGCCGCCGCAAATCCGCTGAAAACCACCGCAGAAAGCACGCCAATACCCCGGTCAAGATCACAACAAATTGTTTACATACTGTGTTTTATCCTTTTACAGATGCCCCAATTGTGGCCCTCCTGTAATTTGTGCACACTCGAAAATGTTAATGAAGAGTAAATATTCCCGGCGGCGTTCAGCCGGGGCGTTTGCTCCTCGCGGTGTAACAAAACAAAGGGTTCCAACCAATAAGGCCCGGGCGCCCCCCTACGCTTCGCGCACCGGCCCACCACCGATAACAGGAGTTCACTCCCATGCAGAGCACCCCTAAAAAGGATGTCACGCTCATCGCCATCAGCCTGTGCAGTATTGCGCTGATCGCCATTTGCCTGATGCTCTTTCCGGCTCAATCCGCGCTTATCGCCAACACCATTTTCAACGGCGTCACCCGGCTGTTCGGTTCAACCATTCAAATCCTGGTGCTGATCGCCCTGCTGGTGGTGCTGTATCTGGCGTTGAGCAAATACGGCAACATCCGCCTCGGCGAAGGCAAACCGCAATACTCCACGCTGGCCTGGCTGTTCATGTTCATCTGCGCTGGCCTCGGCTCGTCCACCCTGTATTGGGGGGTGATGGAGTGGGCGTATTATTACCAGACGCCGGGGCTGAACATCGCGCCGCGCACCCCAAAGGCGCTGGAATACAGCATCAGCTACTCCTTCTTCCACTGGGGCCTGAGCGCCTGGGCGACCTATGCCCTCGCTTCGCTGATCATGGCCTACCACTTCCACGTGCGTAAGAACAAAGGGCTCAGCCTGTCGGGGATCATTTCCGCCATCACCGGCGTGCGCGCCAACGGCCCGATCGGGCGGATGGTGGATCTGATTTTCCTGGTCGCCACCGTCGGCGCCCTCACCATTTCGCTGGTGCTGACCGCCTCCACCTTTACCCGCGGGCTGACGGCGTTGACCGGCATCCCGGATAACTTCACGGTACAGGCAACGGTGATCCTGCTGGCGGCGGTGATCTTCTGTCTCAGCTCCTACATCGGCATCGACGGCGGTATGCAGCGCCTGAGCAAAATGGTCGGCTGGGGCGCCTTCGCCTTCGCCGGGCTGGTGCTGCTGGTCGGCCCGACCGAGTTCACCATCAACAACACCATCAACGCCATCGGCCTGACGGCGCAAAACTTCCTGCAGATGAGCCTGTTCACCGACCCGATGGGCGACGGCAGCTTCAGCCGCAGCTGGACGGTGTTCTACTGGCTGTGGTGGATCTCCTATACTCCCGGCGTGGCGATGTTCGTCACCCGCGTCTCGCGCGGCCGCAAGATTAAAGAGGTGATCTGGGCGTTGCTGCTCGGCAGTACCCTCGGCTGCTGGTTCTTCTTCGGCTCGCTGGAAAGTTACGCCATGCACCAGTTCATCAGCGGGCAGCTCAACGTGCCGGAGATCCTCAGCACCCAGGGCGGCGAAACCGCCGTGCAGATGCTGCTGACGGCGCTGCCGCTCGGCAAGCTGTTCCTGGCCGCCTATCTGTTCATCATGATCATTTTCCTGGCCTCCCATATGGACGCCGTGGCCTACACCATGGCCGCCACCAGCACCCGCAACCTGCAGGAAGGGCAAGATCCCAGCCCGATGCTGCGCCTGTTCTGGTGCGTAGTGATCACCCTGATCCCGCTGTCGATCCTGTTCACCGGCGCTTCGCTGGACACCATGAAAACCACGGTGATCCTGACCGCACTGCCGTTCCTGCTGGTGCTGCTGGTGAAAACCTACGGCTTCGCCCGCTGGCTGAAGCAGGACTACGCGGCCATTCCGGCGCACCTGATCGAAAGCAGCCCGCCGGCGCTGCCCGAGGCGCCGCCGGCCGCCGAACTCTCCGCTCCATCGTCGTATCAACCACGCCCTATGGCGAAATGACAATAAGAAAGAGGAAGGTTAACTTATGAGCACTCTGATCCCTGAATTTACCTTACCGAAAGATTTCTGCGCCGACGCCCGCGAGGCTTACACCATTCCGGCCCGCTTCTATACCCACCAGGCGGCGTTCGAGCACGAAAAAGAGCAGGTGTTCGCCACCAGCTGGATCTGCGTGGCACACCGCAGCGAGCTCGCCGCACCGAACGACTACATTACCCGCGAGATCATCGGCGAAAACATTCTGGTGGTGCGCGGCCGCGACAAAGTGCTGCGCGCCTTTTACAACGTCTGCCCGCACCGCGGCCACCAGCTGTTGGCGGGTGACGGCCGGGCGAAAAACGTCATCACCTGCCCTTACCACGCCTGGGCGTTCAAGCTGGACGGCGAGCTGGCGCACGCGCGCAACTGTGAAAACGTGCAGAACTTCGATAAAGAAAACTCGCACCTGATGCCGGTGCGGGTCGAAGAATACGCCGGGTTTATCTACGTCAATCTGGACTCGCAGGCCGGCACGGTAGAAGACCAGCTGCCGGGCCTCGGCGCCAAAGTGCGCGAAGCCTGCCCGCAGGTCGACGATCTCAAGCTGGCGGCGCGCTTCGTCACCCGCACCCCGGCCAACTGGAAGAACATCGTCGACAACTACCTCGAGTGCTACCACTGTGGCCCGGCACACCCCGGCTTCGCCGACTCGGTGCAGGTCGATCGCTACTGGCACACCCTGCACGGCAACTGGACGCTGCAGTTCGGCTACGCCCGCCCTTCAGAGCAGTCGTTCAAGTTTGAAGAGGGCAAAGAAGCCAGCTTCCACGGCATCTGGCTGTGGCCGTGCACCATGTTCAACATGCCGCCGCTGGAAGGCATGATGACGGTGATTTACGAATTCCCGGTCGATGCGGAAACCACCCTGCAGCACTACGACATCTACTTTACCAACGCCGAGTTGAGCGAGGAGCAGCTCAAGCTGATCGACTGGTACCGCGACGTGTTCCGCCCGGAAGACCTGCGGCTGGTGGAGAGCGTGCAAAAAGGCCTCAAATCGCGCGGCTATCGCGGGCAGGGGCGCATCATGGCCGACGGCGCCGGCAGCGGCGTCAGCGAACACGGCATCGCCCACTTCCACAATCTGCTGGCGCAGGTTTATCAACCCTGATGCGACGGGGCTCACAGGCCCCTTTCCCTGACTTGTGAGGTTCTTTGTGAATATTTCCGATCGGGCGCTACTGCGTCAACAGGCCTACATCAACGGCCAGTGGCGCGACGCCGACAACCAGGAAACGCTGCCGGTGAGCGATCCTGCCACCGGCCAACTCATCGGCAGCGTGCCCAATATGGCGACGGCCGAAACCCAACGGGCGATCGACGCCGCTCAGCAAGCGCTGGAAGGCTGGCGCGCGCTGCCGGCGCAACAGCGCGCCCAGCTGCTGCGCCGCTGGTTCGAACTGATGTTGGAACACCAGCAGGATCTGGCCAGCCTGATGACGCTGGAACAAGGCAAACCGCTGGCGGAGTCGCTGGGCGAGATCCGCTACGCCGCTTCCTTTATCGAATGGTTCGCCGAACAGGCCAAGCGCACCAACGGCAACATCATTCCTTCGCCGAGCAGCGACAAACGCCTGATGGTGCTGAAGCAAGGCATCGGCGTGTGCGCGGCGATCACGCCGTGGAACTTCCCGGCGGCGATGATCACCCGCAAGGCCGCGCCGGCGCTGGCGGCCGGTTGTACGCTGGTGGTCAAACCCGCCAACGAGACCCCTTACTCGGCGCTGGCGATGGCCGAGTTGGCCGAGCGCGCCGGCATTCCCGCCGGGGTGTTCAACGTGGTGACCGGCAACTCGCAGGCGATCGGCGCCGAGCTGACCCGCCACCCGCAGGTGCGCAAACTCAGCTTTACCGGTTCCACGCCGGTGGGCAGGCTGCTGATGCGCCAGAGCTCGGACACCATCAAGAAGGTATCGCTGGAACTGGGCGGCAACGCGCCGT
The DNA here is from genome assembly GCF_050880365.1 of Serratia sp. BFP-2025. NCBI lineage: Bacteria > Pseudomonadati > Pseudomonadota > Gammaproteobacteria > Enterobacterales > Yersiniaceae > Serratia > Serratia sp. BFP-2025. The sequence continues at coordinate 138,167 of NZ_JBPAFV010000002.1, forward strand.
TCATCGTGTTTGACGATGCGGACATCGATGCCGCGGTGGAAGGCGCGCTGATCGCCAAATACCGCAACGCCGGGCAGACCTGCGTGTGCGTCAACCGGTTCTACATACAACGCGGCGTTTACACCCAGTTCGCCGAAAAATTTGTCGCCCGGGTAGCGGCGCTGCAGGTCGGCAACGGCTTCGAACCGGGCGTGCAAATAGGCCCGCTGATCAACCGCAAGGCGCGCGACAAGGTGCTCGAGCTACTCGATGATGCGCTGAGCAAAGGCGCCCAGGTGCTGACCGGCGCCACGCCGCACGCGCTGGGCGGCAACTTCTTCACCCCGACGGTGCTGGGCGACGTGCAGCCCGGCTCACTGCTGCTGGAAGAAGAGATCTTCGGCCCGGTCGCGCCGCTGGTGGTGTTCGATGACGAGGCCGAGGCGATTCGCCAGGCCAACGATACCATCTACGGCTTGGCCGCCTACTTCTACACCCGCGATGCGGCGCGCATCTGGCGCGTTTCGGAACGGCTGGAGTACGGCATGGTCGGCATCAATACCGGGCTTATCTCCAACGAAGTGGCGCCTTTCGGCGGGGTGAAACAGTCGGGCCTGGGGCGCGAAGGCTCCGAATACGGCATCGAAGACTATCTGGAGCTCAAATACCTGTGCCAGGCGGTATAACTTTTTCATGCGCGGGGACGCCCGCGCTTTGGAGCCAATGAATGACCAGCTATCAGATGCTTGATGTTCGCGTCGTCGACATCGAAACCGTCACCGCACAGGTCAAGCGCTTTACCCTGGCGGATCCCCAAGGCCGGCCGTTGCCCGCCTTCAGCGGCGGCAGCCACATCATCGTGCAGATGCAGGACGGCGAGCGGCGCTACAGCAACGCCTATTCGCTGCTCAGCTCGCCGTTCGAGCTCGAACATTATCAGATTGCCGTCCGACGCGAATCCCCTTCCAAAGGCGGTTCCGACTTCATGCACGACCGCCTCGCAGTCGGCGATGCGCTGACCATCAGCACCCCGAATAACCTGTTCGCGCTGGCGCCGGAGGCGCAGCATCACGTGCTGATCGCCGGCGGCATCGGCATCACGCCGTTTATGGCCCATCTGCACGAGCTGCAGCGCAGTGGGCAACTCTATCATCTGCACTATTGTTTCCACAGCGAGGAACACAACGCCTTTCAGCAACAGCTGATGCAAGCGCCGTTCGCCGACCACGTCAGTTGCCATGTCTCCAGCCTTAACGGCCGGTTGGATCTGGCGCGCACGCTGGCCGACGTGGAACCCGGCGCTCATATTTACGTCTGCGGCCCAGCGGCGCTGAACGAAGCGGTTTACCAGATCGCCGCCGAACTGGGCATTAACCCGGCGCGTTTACACAGCGAGGCCTTTGCCGCCGAAAACACGGCGGGCGGCGCCTTTACGCTGGTGCTGGCTCGCTCGGGCGTTGAGCTTGAAGTGGCGGAAGACATGACCATCCTGCAGGCGCTGGAAAACAGCAAGGCGGCCAAGGTTGAGTGCCTGTGCCGCGAAGGCATTTGCGGCACCTGTGAAACCCGCATCGTCGAAGGGGAAGCCGATCACCGCGATCAGTATCTCAGTGACGAAGAGCGCGCAGCGCAGCAAACCCTGTTGATCTGCTGCTCACGCGCCAAAGGCAGCCGGCTGGTGCTGGATCTGTAAACGAAGCGCCCGCATCAGCGGGCGTCCTGATTAGGCTTTCGGGAATATCCACAGATGCTCGGCCGGCAGGGAGAGCCGGCACAGCGCCTGCTCGCGCGCCTCGTGGCCGTAGGCGCGCACCACGAAATCTTCGGCCACGGTGCGGAACAGGTATTCCCAGCGATCGCCGAGATACATGCTGGTCAGCAACGGCAGCTCAAGCTGGTTGCCCTGCGGATCTTCGCCCAACCGCACGCGTTCCACGCGGATCACCGCCGTCCCCTCCTGGCCAACCTGCACGCCTGCGCCCGCTTTGCCCCACAGCGCCCAATCCTTGCCTTCGATACGCGCCCGATCGCCTTCCAGCGCCACGATCTTGCCCGGCAAGCGGTTGTTGCTGCCCATGAACTCGGCGGTGAACAGCGTAGTGGGCGAGCCGTACATCTCCTGCGGCGTGCCCTGCTGCTCGATTTTGCCGTTATTGAGCAGCAGGATGCGATCGGAGATGGCCATCGCCTCGTTTTGATCGTGAGTCACCATCAGGGCCGACAGACCCAGTTTGATGATCAGTTCACGCAGGAATACCCGCGCCTCTTCACGCAGCTTGGCGTCGAGGTTGGACAGCGGCTCATCCAGCAGGATCACCGGTGGGTTGTAGACCAGTGCGCGGCCGATCGCCACGCGCTGCTGCTGGCCGCCGGAAAGCTGGTGCGGGTGGCGCTTGGCTAAATGCCCCAGCCCGAGCTGATCCAGCACCGCCTGTACCCGCTGGGCGATCTCCGCCGAGCCGGTCTTACGCAGCTTCAGCGGGTAAGCGACGTTCTCAAACACCGTTTTATGCGGCCACAGGGCGTAGGACTGAAACACCAGCCCCAGATTGCGCTCTTCGGCGGGAATTTCGCTGCGCGCGCTGCCGTTGTACACCGCGCTGTTGCCGATGACGATCCGTCCCTGGCTCGGTTTCTCCAGCCCGGCCACCGCCCGCAGCAGCGTGGTTTTGCCGCTACCCGACGGGCCCAGCAACGAGACCACTTCGCCCCGTTTGAGATCCATCGACACCCCTTTCAGCACCGGGTTGTCGCCATAGGTCAAATGCAGATTCTCTACCGAAAGTTCAATCATGTAATTTCACTCCAAAGCGCAAGGCGATCCCTAACCCCAGCACCACCAGCAGGATATTGATGAACGACAGCGCGGCGACGATATCGATAGCGCCCGCGGCCCACAGGGAAACCAGCATCGAGCCGATGGTTTCCGTGCCCGGAGACAGCAGATACACCCCGGTGGAATATTCGCGTTCAAAGATCAGAAACATCAGCAGCCAGGAGCCGATCAGGCCGTAGCGCGACAGCGGAATGGTCACGTGGCGGGTGATCTGGCCGCGGCTGGCGCCAGCGCTGCGCGCCGCCTCCTCCAGCTCCGGCCCCACCTGCAGCAGCGTGGAAGAGATCAGTCTCAACCCATAGGCCATCCACACCACGGTGTACGCCAGCCAGACGCTGAAGATGGTGCTGCGCAGCGAACGCAGCCAGACAATCCCGTTCTCACGCAGCCACTCGGCCATCGGCAGCGCCGACAGCCACCCTTCCTTGAGCGATTTGTCCAGCCACATCGGCAGGAACAGAAACACCCACAGGAACGCCAGACCGGCCAACAGCCCCGGCACCGCACGCGGCACCAGCACGCTGTAGTCGAGGAAGCGCGTGGCGCCATCCGGCTTGCGGTGCATGGCGATGCCGATAAACAGGTAACACGCCACCGCCAGCGCCCCGCCGATCACCCCGATCGCCATCGAGTTGACGATGGCGCGCAGCAGGTTGGGCTGCGCCCAGATGGTGCGGAAGGTGTTGATCGACAGTTCGTCCCAGACAGACACGCCCACGCCCCAGTTGGAGATAAAGGCCCGCAGCACCACGCCGATCAGCGGCACGCCGATGGTGATGGTCAGCCAGAACACCACCACCGCGCCGGCCACCCAGCGCCATTTGCCGAGCGGCAACGCACGAGCCTGCGAGGCTTTGCCCTTGACGGTGACGAAGCGGTTGGCGGTGCGCATCAGCCGGCGCTGCAGCATCACCAGCGGAATGGTGATGCAGATCAGCACCACCGCTACCGCCGCCATCAGATGGTAAGACGGCGTGCCCAGCTTGTTGGTCAACTGGTACAGGTAGGTCGCCAGCACCAGGTTGCCTTCCGGATCGCCCAGCACCAGCATCAGGCCGAACACTTCCAGCCCGAGGAAGAACAGCAGCACCCCGGCGTACAGGATAGACGGCCGCACCATCGGCAGGCTGACGGCGGTCATCACCTGCAGCGGTGTAGCGCCGGCGGTGCGCGCCGCTTCTTCAACGTCAGAACCCACGCTGCGCAGCGCCGAGGAGATGTACAGGTAGGCGTGGGGCACGTGCGTTAACCCGGCGATCACCACAATGCTGGCCATCGAATAGATGTTCCACGGCACGAAGCCCAACAACGCCTCCGCCCACAGTGAGAAGAAGCCCACCGGCCCCGCCGCCACCACATAGCCGAAGCCCAGCACCATCGGCGACACGAAGATCGGCACCAGAATCAGCGGTTCGATGATCCGCCGCCCCGGCAGATCGGTGCGCACCATCAGGAAGGCCAAAATGCCGCCGAGCGGGATGGCGATGATCACCAGACCGAATGCCAGAATAAAGCCGCTTCTCAGCGCCTTGTAGAAATCCGGATCGGTAAAGATGAACTCGAAGGCCTCCAGGCTGAAGACCTTGGAAGGGGAGAAAAACGGAGCCGAGAGGAAGCTTTGAATGATGATAAACGACAGGGGGACATAGATAACCAGCGCGGTTATCAACACCACCAGGCCGCGCGGCAGGCTCTGCCACTTTCTGCGCCATGCTTGCATAAATGCTCCCTATGGTTGTAAACGACGACCAAAGGGCGCGCGCCGGTGCGACAGGCGCGCGTCCGAATGCAGTCCCTGTTATTTCGCCGCCGCGGCGCGCCATTGTTTGATGTAGTCGAGACGCTTGGCCGGCTGCAGATATTCCAGCAGGCTGTCGTCGACCGGAATCGGCTTGAGCGCATTGCCCAGCAGCTTGGTCATGCCGTCGATGTCGTTCTTGCCTTCGATATCGTTGCGGATCGAGGGAATGTCAGCCTGGTTGGCGAGGATATTTTGCCCTTTTTCCGACAGCACGTAGTCGAACCACAGCTTGGCGGCGTTAGGGTTGCCGGCCTCTTTGCTGATGAAGCTCACGCGCGACAGCACCAGGGTGTAGTCTTTCGGATAGACGATGCCAAGCGACGGATCGCTCTTGGCGCGCGCCTCGGCGTACGAGCCAAGGATATTGAAACCGATCAGGTTTTCACCGGAAGAGACGCGCTCCATCATGGTGCCGGTGGAGGATTGCACCGCCAGCCCGCCCTTGGCCACGTCAGCCAGCGTTTTGAAGTAGTTGGGATCGGCCTTGAAGTCCTGCACCGACAGCATGAAGCCGACGCCGGATTTTTCGATGTCGTAAGTGGTGACTTTCTTCTTGAATTTGTCCGTCTGGCCGGCGATCAGCTTGGCCAGCGCCGCATGCGAATCCGGCACATCCCCTTGCGGGATCAGGCGTTTGTTATAGATAAACACCACCGGCTCATAGGTCGTGCCATACACTTTCTCTTGCCATACCGCCCATTTCGGCAGTTGAGCCTGCTCGGGGGAGGCGTATTCCTGCGCGTAATCGCCCGCCAGTTTCAAAATGGTGTCCATCGACGAGCTCCACACCACGTCGCCGCTGGTGCCGCCGGCCGCCTGCTCGCTGATAAAGCGGTTATATAGCTCGGTGCTGTTCATGTCGTTGTATTCGACCTTGATGCCCGGATACAACGCCTCAAACCCCTGGATCAATGGCGCTGCCGCCTTGGTGTCGGTGGTCGAGTAAATCACCACCTTGCCTTCTTTCTTCGCGCCGTCGACCAGCTTCTGATAGTCGGCGGGGTAACCCGCCGGGAAGGCCGCATAGGCGGAAACGGAACCCAGTAAGGTGATTGCAGCCACGGTAGCGCTGATTCTTTTCATCATCATCCATCCCCTGATAACATTTAACAAACCAAAAATTAACATATAGTTAATAAGCACGACGAGGCAACGGCGTTGCTTTGTTATCTTTCGGTTTTGTGAGGTTGGACGATTTTCAAACAATGAAAAAGCCCGACAGCGCGGGCTTTGCGGTACTGACTGTCGCAGACTATTCTGCCAGGCGAGAGCGCCGCAGCAGGCGAATTCGCTGTACGATGGCGACCCCCAGCAGCGTCAGGACGAAACCCGCCAACTGCACCAGCGACAGCGACTCGCCAAACAGCGCGTAAGCCTGCAGCGCCGCCGCCGGCGGTACCAGCAGCATCAGCGCGGTAATGCGAGTCAAATCGCCGTGGCGCACCATCCAGATGAACAGCGCGGTGCCGCCCAGCGACAAGACGCCGGCCGACCACAGCAGCGAGAACCACAGCGTTGGCGAATTATCCCAGGCACCGGAGCCCATCACGGCCGCCAATACGCCGGTCACGATCGCCGCGCCGAGATGCTGAATAGCGCCCGCCGCCCGCAGATCGGCCGCCGCCAGCGAAGACTTCTGCACCATGATGCCGATCGTCAGCGCAACGATGCTGCCAAAGCCCATCAGGATTGGCAGCAGCGCCATATTGCCGACGTCGATGCCGGTCAGCCGGGGGGAAAGCACCAGCGCAACGCCGATAAAACCGACGGCTAACCCGGCCCAGGAGCGCAATCCTATCGGTTTGCGCAGCACCAGCGCGAAAATCAGCGCGGTGAACAGCGGCTGCAAGCCGCCGATCAGCGACATCACCCCAGCCGCCAGGCCGTTCGCCACCGCCCACCAGCTTGCGGCGAGGTAAACGCCGTTCATCAGCATGCCGGTCAGCAAGTGCATGACGAACTGGCGCCCCTTGGGCCAGGCGCAATGCAGCGCCAGCAGAGCGAATACCGCCGCGGCGATCAAAAAGCGAAAGGTCAGGAACAGGTTGGGATCGGCATGATCCGCCACCGCCCGCGCGGCGATAAATCCCGTCGACCAAATTAATATCAGGAAAAACGGCGCGATAAATGCCTGACGCCGATCGCGTTTTGCATTGTGGGTTATTTCCATGTCACTACCTGAACAAATGCGATTGATGAATTACTGCCAAGCATACTAACCAATTTAACACTGTCTTAACAGCGTTGGCGCAGCGCTCATACCAACGTACTCGCCCTAATCATCCGAAAATAAGGAGGTTTCAATTTTATATAATTTACAAAGCTTATAATTAACCCCATCAGGTTACATAAATGTAAATTAATTGCTACATCAGTCGAAGAATATCTCTCCATTAGCCACATTGCCGGGATAATTTCCCTTTGCTAGCCTTCCTGAAGCCACTTAATTAACCGGACTGTCCCATGGCCGAAATCACTGATTTTATGAAGCTGGATATGCGTATCGGCGAAATTATTTCCGTGGAATATAACGATAAGGCGCTAAAGCCCGCCTATAAACTGCGTATTGATTTCGGTGAGGACATTGGCATTAAAAACAGCTCGGCGCAATTATGCGAGAACTATAAGGAAGATGAACTGCTCGGCAGAAAAGTCATCTCCGTCGTTAATTTCCCCGCCAGACGGGTTGCCGGATTTAAATCCGAAGTGTTGGTACTTGCCGCGGTCACCAGGGATCAAGGCACTGTCTTGCTGAAACCCGATTTCGATGTCGAAATTGGCAGCAAGATTTCATAACCGCCACATCATTCGTGAGGCAACCGAGAAATGCGACAGTTATCCCTGCTTGATGAAGTTAAGAAGGCCTACCAGGAACACCGCTCAGCCTTTATCCCCGGCGACACCATGCAAGAGATTCTGCTGGCGCTGGGCGCACGGCCGGAAGATTTCGCCAAGCTGCAGCAGGTCAGCGGCAATCTGGCGGACGACCCCACGCTGCCTTTCCGCAAGTCCAGAAACGGCCGCTTCTGTTTCGACTTCGATCGCGCCCAAATCGAACGGCTGGAGTTCCAGCCGTTCGTGCTTTCCGTCGAGGAAGACTTCATCCGCTACGATTCTGGCCAGGTCCGCCATTTTCGCGGCATCAACGACGATCTGCAGCTGAATACGGCCTTTCAGGCGCTGATGAAATTCAAAGCCTATGTGATCGACGGCGTAAGCGTGACGCCTCGCGCCCGGCTTAATCAGGATATCAACAAGTTCGTCTGCACCGTATTCAACCTGCGCACCGTCACCACGCCGCAGATGCTGGGCGAACCGGCGCTGGAGGGCGTGCACAGCGACGGCGTCGACCACACCATGACAACTTTCCTCGGCTGCGACAACATGACCGCCGACAGCGCCAAGACTTTTATTCACGATATGCGCGAAACCAGCGGCATCAAATTCGATCAGGCCCGGCGAGAGCTGATTCTGGGAGAAATACAGCACCGGCATTTCCTCGACACCCTGCTGATCGTCGACCACGAGCGCAAACACAGCCTCTCGCCGGTGGAAGCGCAGGACAAGCGTAAAGATTCGACCCGCGACATGCTGATCTTCTTCACCCGCAAACCGGTCGAAGACGGCCACGTTTCTTTCGCCTACGACTCTTTCAAACCGCATATCGAAATCCCGCTGTCGATAGACATGGTGGCGCGCGCAAGCTGACGCAACGCCCGCAGCGCCTTGCCGGCCGCCGTTATTCATCATGGGCGGCCGGTTCACGCCAGGATAAACGGCGCTGCATTAATCAGGTTTTTATCGCCGAATTATTATATCCTGCCGGACGAAAATTTTTGCGGGCGCTCGCTGCCCTACGCGCCTGTCCTCTGCAGCCAGGCCGTTTATTTCATGAATACAGGCAGTGCCATACCGTTATGACCAAGAAATTATCCTCGAAAGACATTATCGCCCTGGGCTTTATGACCTTCGCCCTGTTTGTCGGCGCCGGCAACATCATTTTCCCACCGCTGGTGGGACTGCAGTCCGGTGAGCATCTGTGGTCGGCCGCCCTCGGCTTTATGGTGACCGCCGTCGCTCTGCCGGTGATCGCCGTGATCGCGCTGGCGCGCGTCGGCGGCAGCATCAGCCTGCTGACCGGCCCAATCGGCCGCCGCGCCGGCCTGCTGCTGGCGACCGTCTGCTACCTGGCGCTCGGCCCGCTGTTCGCCACGCCGCGAACCGCCAATGTCTCTTTCGCTCTCGGCATCGCGCCTTTCACCGGCGACGGCGCCCTGCCGCAGTTCATCTATAGCCTGCTGTTCTTTACCCTGGCGATGATCGTCTCGCTGTATCCCGGTCGCCTGCTCGATAACGTCGGTCATATTCTGGCACCGCTGAAAATTCTGGCGCTGGCTGCGCTCGGCATCGCCGCCCTGATCTGGCCCGCCGGCGCGCCGCTCTCCGCCGTCGGCAGCTATCAGACATCGGCGTTTTCCACCGGCTTCGTACAGGGTTATCAAACCATGGATACGCTGTCGGCGTTGATGTTCGGCTCCATTATCGTCACCGCCGCCCGTTCACGCGGCGTCAGCGACAGCGGCCTGCTGCTGCGTTATACCCTGTGGGCCAGCCTGATCGCCGGTGTCGGCCTGACGCTGGTCTATATCTGCATGTTCAAGCTCGGCGCCGGCAGCGGCAGCCTGGTCGGGAGCGGCGCTCAGGATGGCGCAGCGATCCTGCACGCCTATGTGCAGCACACCTTCGGCGATCTGGGCAGTGTCTTTATGGCGGTGCTGATGTTCATCGCTTGCCTGGTGACGGCGGTCGGCATGACCTGCGCCTGCGCGGACTTCTTCTCCCGCTACCTGCCGCTTTCTTATCGCACGTTGGTGGTCCTGCTCGCCCTCTTCGCCATGCTGGTTTCCAACATGGGGCTGACCAATCTGATCCGCGTCTCGCTGCCGGTGTTGACGGCGATCTACCCGCCCTGCATCGCGCTGGTGTTGCTCAGCTTCAGCCAGAACCGCTGGCGCAGCGCCAAACGTGTCTTCGCGCCGGTGATCGCCACCAGCCTGGCGTTCGGCCTGGCCGACGGTCTGAATTCCTCCAGCTTCAGCGGCCTGCTGCCCGCCTGGTTCGACACGCTGCCGCTGGCCGAACAGGGCCTGGTCTGGCTGCAGCCGACGCTGTTGGTGCTGTTGCTGGCGGCGGCTTATGACCGGTTGCGCAGCGTCGAAAGCGCCAACGCCGCGTCGTAAGCGCAGGTTTCGTCCATAAAAAAAGCCGGTCATGATGACCGGCTTTTTTATCGGCTGACGCCAGGCGGCTTACTTCAGCAGCGCCTGCGCCTTGGCCACCACGTTGTCCACGGTGAAGCCAAACTCGGCGAACAGCTGCTCCGCCGGCGCCGACTCACCGAAGGTGGTCATGCCCACGATGGCGCCGTTCAGCCCCACGTACTTGTACCAGTAGTCCGCGATACCCGCTTCCACCGCCACGCGCGCCGTTACCGCCGCCGGCAGCACCGACTCGCGGTACGCCGCATCCTGCTTGTCGAACGCATCGGTCGACGGCATCGACACCACGCGCACCTTGCGGCCCGCCGCGGTCAGTTTGTCCGCCGCTTCCACCGTGATGCCCACTTCGGAGCCGGTGGCGATCAGGATGACGTCCGGCGTGCCCGCGCAGTCTTTCAGCACGTAGCCGCCGCGGTACACGTTCGCCAGCTGCTCTGCGGTGCGCGGCTGCTGGGTCAGGTTCTGGCGCGAGAACACCAGCGTGGTCGGGCCGTCGTTGCGCTCGATGCCGTACTGCCACGCCACCGCCGATTCCACCTGGTCGCACGGGCGCCAGGTGCTCATGTTCGGGGTCACGCGCAGGCTCGCCAGCTGCTCCACCGGCTGGTGGGTCGGGCCGTCTTCGCCCAGACCGATGGAGTCGTGGGTGTAGACGAACACGTTGCGCAGCTTCATCAGTGCCGCCATGCGCACCGCGTTGCGGGCGTATTCCACGAACATCAGGAAGGTCGCCGAGTACGGCAGGAAGCCGCCGTGCAACGCGATGCCGTTGGTGATGGCGGTCATGCCGAACTCGCGCACGCCGTAATGAATGTAGTTGCCCGCCGGGTCAACGTTCAGCGCTTTCGAGCCGGACCACATGGTCAGGTTGCTCGGCGCCAGGTCGGCGGAGCCGCCCAGGAACTCCGGCAGCACCTTGCCGAACGCTTCCAGCGCGTTCTGCGACGCCTTGCGGCTGGCGATGTTGGCCGGGTTGGCCTGCAGTTTTTCCACGAACGCTTTGGCGTCGGCTTTCCAGTCGGCCGGCAGCTCGCCGTTCATGCGGCGCTTGAACTCGGCAGCCTGCTCCGGGAAGGCCTTGGCGTAGGCGGCGAACTTGTCGTTCCAGGCCGCTTCCTTGGCCTGACCGGCTTCTTTGGCGTCCCACTGGGCGTAGATGTCCTGCGGGATTTCAAAGGCGGCGTATTTCCAGCCCAGCGCTTCGCGGGTGGCGGCCACTTCAGCTGCGCCCAGCGCGGCGCCGTGCACGTCATGGGTGCCGGCCTTGTTCGGCGAACCGAAACCGATAACGGTCTTGCACATCAGCAGCGACGGCTTGTCGGTCACCTTGCGGGCTTCTTCAATCGCCGCCTTGATGGCGTCCGGGTTGTGGCCGTCGACGTTGCGCACCACGTGCCAGCCGTAGGCTTCGAAACGCAGGGCGGTGTCGTCGGTGAACCAGCCGTCGACGTGGCCGTCGATGGAGATGCCGTTGTCATCGTAGAAAGCGGTCAGCTTGCCGAGCTTGAGGGTGCCGGCCAGGGAGCAGACTTCGTGCGAGATACCTTCCATCATGCAGCCGTCGCCCATGAAGGCGTAGGTGTGGTGGTCGACGATGTCGTGGCCAGGGCGGTTGAACTGCGCCGCCAGGGTGCGTTCGGCGATGGCGAAGCCGACGGCGTTGGCGATACCCTGGCCCAGCGGGCCGGTGGTGGTCTCAACGCCCGGGGTGTAGCCGTACTCCGGGTGGCCCGGGGTTTTGGAATGCAGCTGACGGAAGTTCTCCAGCTCGCGCATCGGCAGGTCGTAGCCGGTGAGGTGCAGGAGGCTGTAAATCAACATGGAGCCGTGGCCGTTGGAGAGCACGAAACGGTCGCGGTCAGCCCAGTGCGGGTTAGTCGGGTTGTGGTTGAGGTAGTCACGCCACAGGACTTCGGCGATGTCCGCCATGCCCATAGGGGCACCCGGGTGGCCGGAATTTGCTTTTTGTACGGCGTCCATGCTGAGTGCGCGGATGGCGTTGGCAAGCTCTTTACGAGAGGACATGTTTTACTCCAGGTCGGATAAAAAAAGCAGTCAAGTTCCCTATTTTCTCAGACTCCACATCACAACGGCAATCCCTAATGCCAAATGAGAGCGAGTTCACCACTTATTAGCACGATTGGACGCTTTTTCGGAATAACACTATTCTCGCCCCGGCTGGCGTACACTAGGCTCTTGCGACAAGATTTCCTCCAAGCAAAATGACTTTTTTACCTTGTTACCTTCACAGGAAGATGGCGTTATGAAGATCCGTACCTCTTTGATTGCGTTGGGCATTGCCACCTTGGCAACCGGCTGTCAAAACCTGAACACCGAAACCTTGATGCAGTCCGGCGCGCAGGCGTTCCAGGCGGCGACCCTGAGCAACAACGACGTTAAGGCCCTGAGTGATAAATCCTGCGCCGAGATGGACAGCAAGGCACAAATCGCGCCGGCCGACAGCACCTACGCCAAGCGCCTCAACAAAATCGCCGCGGCGCTGGGCGACAACATCAACGGCACCCCGGCCAACTACAAGGTCTACGTGACCAAAGACGTCAACGCCTGGGCGATGGCCAACGGCTGCATCCGCGTTTACAGCGGCCTGATGGACATGATGAACGACAACGAAGTGGAAGGCGTGCTGGGCCACGAAATGGGCCACGTGGCGCTGGGCCACACCCGCAAGGCGATGCAGGTGGCTTACGGCACCGTGGCGCTGCGCACCGCGGCGTCCTCCGCCGGCGGCGTCATCGGTTCACTGTCGCAGTCGCAGCTGGCAGACATCGGCGAGAAGCTGGTCAGCGCCCAGTTCTCGCAGAAGCAGGAAAGCGAAGCGGATGATTACTCGTTCGATCTGCTGAAAAAACGCGGCATCGATCCGAACGGTCTGGCCACCAGCTTCGAGAAGCTGGCCCAGATGGAAGCCGGCCGCCAGAGCAGCCTGTTCGACGATCACCCTTCTTCCCAAGCGCGCGCGCAGCACATTCGCGATCGCATCGCGGCAGAGAAATAACCGCGAGAACGCCCGGCGATTGCCGGGCGTTTTTTTCCGTCTCAATACAGCGTTTTCTGCGGCGGCCCGGCGAAGTTCAGCGGCCCGACCTGCTTCATGTCCACCTCGACCACCGACGGCCCCGGGTAGTTGATCGCCTCGGCCAACACGCCGTTGAACTGCGCCGCAGCTTCCACCTTCCAGGCTTTCAGCCCCATCGCTTCGGCGATCTGGGTGAAGGCCGGCGTGTGCAGCTCGTTGTAATACTGGCGCCCGGCGAAGTACTTGTCCTGAATGCCGCGCATCACGCCATAGCCGCCGTCGTTCATGATCAGCAGGGTGATATTCACCTGTTCCTGCGCCATGGTCGCCAGCTCGCCCAGGCCCAGCGCCAGACCGCCGTCGCCCACCAGCCCCACCACCTTGCGCTGCGGGTTGGCAATCGCGGTGCCGATGGCCATCGGCAGCCCCATGCCGATGGCGCCCGCCAGCGAGTGAATGTTGCACAGCGGCGAGATCGCGCGGAACAAACGGCTGCCCCAGACGCTGCCGGAAACGGTGATATCGCGCACCAGCAATCCATCCTGCGGCAGCGCGGCGTCGATGGCGTCATTGAGTTTGGCGTATTCACCGGACTGCTGACGCAGCGCGTTCTCCGCCTGCCGCACCGCTCCGGCGATCTCGGCATCCCACTCGGCGTTGACCTTCTCGCCGGGGGCCAGCCGCGCCGCCAGCGCCGTCAGCAGCGCGACGCAGTCACCGTTGACCTGCTCATCGGCCAGGTAATTGCGGTTGGCCGCCGCCGGATCAATGTCGATCTGCACCAGCGGGCGCGGCAGCGGCAGCGTCCAGGTGCGGGTTTCATTACTGCGCAGGCGCGAACCGGCCACCAGCGTCAGATCGCACTGCGTCAGGATCGCTTCGATGCTCGGTGAGTTATGGAACGCCCGCAGGCTACGTGGATGGCTGTCCGGCAGAATGCCGCGCCCGTGGGTGCTGGAGATTACCGCCACGCCGGCGTCCGCCAGCTTGCGCACCGCGTCGCCGCAGGCCAAGGCGCCGCCGCCTAACCACAGCAGCGGACGCTTGGCCTGTTTCAACCGCTGATGCAGCCGCTCCACCGCCGCATCATCCGCCTTCGGCAATGGCGCCGGCGCCAACGGTTCGCTCAGCACCGAACGGGAAACCAGGCTGCTTTGAATATCGATCGGGATCTCGACCGCCACCGGGCCGCAGGGCACGGTTTGCGCATCCAGGATCGCCCGCTGGATCACCGCCACCGCCTGCTCAGGCGAATTGACCCGATAAGCGCGCTTGGAGCAGGCGCGCAGGAAGCCGAGCTGATCGCGGGTTTCATGAATAAAGCCGGCGTCGGCGTCAAGATAGGCTTTCTCCACCTGGCCGGTGATATGCAACAGCGGCGTGTTGGCGTTGAGCGCCTCAATCATCGCCCCCACCGCGTTGCCGGCGCCGGCACCGGTGCTGGTCAACGCCACGCCCAGGCCGGAGAAGCGCCCGTGCGCGTCGGCCATGGTGACCGCCCCCGCTTCGCCGCGCGCCGGCACGAAACGGATCTTATCGCGCTGCCCCACCGCATCGGCGATCGGCAGATTATGAATCGAAATGATGCCGTACATCGCCGACACCGCGTACTGTTCCAGAGTCTGGGCTATCGCCTCGCCAACCGTGATTTTATCGCTCATCATCTGCCTTCTTAGGGTATTCGTTATTAGGATTATGCGTAGAGGTGTCGGCCTAGTCGCTCCAGCGGTTCACCTGATGGCTCAGCGCCAGATACACGCTTTTCTGCTGCATGTAGGCCTTGATGCCGTTCAGGCCTTTTTCGCGGCCCAGCCCGCTTTCCTTGAAACCGCCGAACGGCGTGGAAATCGAGAACGTTTTGTAGGTGTTGACCCAGACGGTGCCGGTTTCCAGCCGTTCCGCCAACGCCATCGCCCGCGGGAAATCACGGCTCCAGATGCCGGCCGCCAGGCCGTACACCGAGTCATTGGCCTGTTCAATCAGCCGTTGTTCGTCGTCGAACGGCAGCGCCACCAGCACCGGCCCGAAGATCTCCTCCTGGCAGACGCGAGCGTCGTTGTTCAATCCTTCGATGATGGTCGGCAGGTAATAACTGCCGTTCGCCAACTGCGGATCGGCCGGCGCTTCGCCGCCGATGAGCACCCGGCCGCCCTCCTGCCGCGCCAGCGCCACGTAGTCCGCCACGCTTTGCCGATGTTTGGCGCTGATCAGCGGACCAAGATGCACACCCGGCACCAGCGGGTTGCCGATGCGCAACCCCGCCGTCAGTTCGGTCAAGCGCGCCAGCAACGGCTGATACAGCGAACGATGCACGAACAGCCGCGAACCGGCGATGCACGCCTGGCCGGCGGAGCTGAAAATGCCGTAACAGATGCCGCGCGCCGCCTGTTCCAGATCGGCGTCCTCCAGCACGATGGTCGGCGATTTACCGCCCAGCTCCAGCGACGTGGGGATCAGCTTGTCGGCGGCGATGTGCGCCAAATGGCGCCCGGTGCCGGTACCGCCGGTAAAGGCGATCTTTTTCACCAGCGGATGACGCGCCAACGCCTCGCCGATCACCGAACCTTTGCCCGGCAATACGCTGAGCAACCCGGCCGGCAGACCCGCCTGTTCGAACAGCTCAGCCAGCTTCAGCGCCATCAGGGGCGTGGCTTCGGCCGGTTTGAGCACCACCGCGTTGCCCGCCGCCAGCGCCGGCGCCACCTTCTGCATTTCGCTGGCGATCGGCGAATTCCACGGCGTAATGGCGGCGATCACCCCCATCGGCTGATACTGGCTGAGCGTCATCACCTCGGCGCTACGCGGGGTCGGCAACTCGCCTTCCAACACTTCGCAGGCGGCGGCGAAGTAGCGCGCGGTCGCCGCCGCGCTGGCCACCAGGCCGCGGGTTTCCGCCAGCGGCTTGCCGTTGTCGCGGGTCTGCAGCTCGGCCAACTGCTCCTGCTGCGCCAGGATCAGGTTGCTGACGCGGTAGAGGATCGAGGCGCGCTGATGCGGCACCAACCCGCGCCACTCCGGCGCGCGCCAGGCGCGTTCCGCCGCCTCCACCGCCTCGTTCACGTCCTCGACGTTAGCGGCGCGCAGCCGCGCGTTGACGCTGCCGTCGGCCGGGAATACCGAAGTCATCTCTTCGCCACGCCCTTCACGCCAGCGCCCGGCGACAAAAATATTCAATCGTTCCATGCTTCGCTCCTGCCCTTCAGGCAATAAAACCGCCGTCCACCAGACGGCGGCAGGCTTGTACCGCGCTCAGCGCCGCCAGGGTTGATGTTTTGGGATTGCTCGCCAGCGGGGTGCCGCTCAGCTCGATGTGGAACTCGCCAAAATCGCCGCACACCTGCAGACGATGGGTATTGCGCCGGGTGGCGGGATCGACCTGCAGACGCACCCGGGTGGCATCCATCCCCAGGCCGTTGAGCGCAATAGTGGCCGCCACGTTGGCGTTGGCCGGGAACAAACGCGCCGCTTCGCGCGCCGATCCTTCAAAAAATACCTGCGCCTCGCTCACCGCATCGAGGTCGATCAACTGCTCCGCCTTGCTGCCGCGCCAGCTGGCCGGACTTTTGCTGGCCTGGTAGGTCACGCTCTCCAGCCCGCCTTCGCGCGCCGACGCCAACCCGTCCATTCCCGCCACCGCACCGGACAGCACGATCAGCCGCCCTTGATGGCTGCGGCAGGCCTGCTGCAGCCGCTGTTGCAATGCGGCGTCCGCCAGCGCGCCGGTCGAGATCACCGCCAGCGGCCAACCGCGTTGCAGCACCGCTTCGCCGAACTCCGCCACCGCCTGCTGGCTGGCGCACTCCAGCACCAGATCCGGCCGCTGCGAACACTGCTCGGGATGGGTCAGCGCCTGCACCTGCCCGCCGAAGGCCTCGGCGATCGCCGCATGATGAGCTGCGCGCGCCAGGATCCAGCCGACCTCCACGCCTTCCGGCAAACGGGCGATCACTTCCTTCGCCATCGCACCGTAGCCAATCATCATGATCTTCTTCATCTTTTTCGGCCCCTGCTACACATGGCGGTTAAAGCCGCCGGAAACGTCCAGCGCCGCGCCGGTGGTAAAGGAAGCCAGCGGCGAAGCGAGGAACAGCAGCGCCTGCGCCGGCTCCTGCGGTTTGCCGAGGCGCTTCATCGGGATGCCGCGCCGTTCGGCGATCGCCGCCGTCCACTGCTCCCAGCTTTGATCTTTATCGCTGCGCTCTTCGAAACGGCGGCGCCATTGGCCCGACTCCACCATCCCCAACAGGATCGAGTTAACGCGAATGCCTTTGTCCACCAGCTCTTTCGACAGCGTCAGCGTCATGTTGAGCAACGCGGCGCGTGCCGCCGAGGTGGCGATCATGTGTTCTTCCGGCTGCAGCGCCAGCAGCGAGTTCACGCAAGTGATCGACGCGATCGCCGAACGCTCCAGCGCCGGTAAAAACGCCTGCACCGGGTTAATCACGCCGAACAGCTTCAGCTCGGCTTCATGCAGCCAGGCTTCGCGCGGCGTCTGGTCAAAATGCGCGACGAAGCCCTGGCCGGCGTTGTTGATCAGCAGATCCACGCCGCCGAAATGCGCCGTCACCTGGGCGGCGAACTGCGCCACCTGCTGCGCGTCCAACACGTCACAGCGCAGCGCCAGGATCTCCGCCTGCGGGAAGTCCGCGCGCAGGCTGGCCTCCGCGCCAGCCAGTTTGTCCGGATCGCGGCCGCAGAACGCCACCTTCGCCCCTTCGGCCAGCAGCAGCTTCAGGGTTTCGAAACCGATGCCCGACGAACCGCCGGTCACCACCGCCACTCGATTCTCAAGCTGAAAATTCATCGTTGGATTGCTCCCGTAAAGTCCCGCAGATAGCGGTTGAAACACCCCGGTGCATCGAGGTAGCTGGCGTGGCCGGCGGCGGCGATCAGGCGCAGCGTCGCGTCCTGATCGCGCGCCAGCTCGCCCGCGTTCTCCGGCGGCGTAATGCGATCCTGTTCGCCGCACCACACTTCCAGCGGGCCGCGATAGCACGCCAGATAACGGCCGATATCGTCGTTGGCCAGCATCCAGGCGGCGCGCAGAAAACCGTCGGGATCGAGCTGCTGCATGCCGTTGCGCACCCAGGCGATGTCCTGCGGATCCGCCCCTTCGCGCAGCAACGCCGCCGCCCGCTGCTCGCCGTAGCCGACCGGCCCCAGCGTCTCTATCATTTGTTGGCGCTGGCCGTACACCTGCCGGCGTTTTTCCTCCGGCGCCGTGGCGTACCCCTGCGCCGGATCCGCCAACACCAGCCCGCACAGCCCATCCGGATAGCCGGCGGCGTAGGCGCTGCCGATCAGCGCCCCCAGCGAATGGCCGACGATCAGCGGCTGCACCAGCTGCAGCTCATCAATCAGCGCCGCCAACGCCGCCGCATAACCGGCGGCATCGGCCTGCGGATCCGCCAACGGCAGGCTGCCGCCGTAGCCCGGCGCGTCCCACGCCACCAGACGGTGACTGCCCGTCAGGCCGCTCTCGTTGAACTGCTTGATCCACGAGGCGGATCCGGAGCTGATGCCGTGCAGCAACACTACCGGCCGCCCCTGCCCAGCCTCGCGCCAGCTCAGGGTGTACGCCCCGCAGCGCGCCCGTTGGCGTTGCGCCAGGCCGTTCATCAGTTGCGCTTCACTTTGGACAGCGGGTGATCCGCCGGATAGGTCGGGATCTCCGGCTTGGCGGTGCCGAGCATCACGCACATCAGCGCCTCTTCCTCGCCGTGATTGAACAGGCCGCGATACACCCCCGCCGGCACCGAGATCAGATCGCGCTCTTTCAGCTTGGTCTCGTAATACTCTTCGCCATCCTGGATCATCAGCGTGATGCTGCCTTTCAGCATGAAGAATACTTCCTCCACGTCGTCATGCAGGTGCAGCGGGCCCTCGCACTTCGACGGCAGCACCATGGTGGAAAAGGTGAAGTTGCCCGCCGGAATGGTATTGGCGTCGCTGGCCACGCCGGTGGCACCGGTGCCGATGTAGCGCATCTGCGCACGACGGTATTTCGGATCGAAGTCGGCCTGGAATTTCAGCGCATTCCAGTCGTATTTCCGGCCTTCGAAACGGGCGATGCGCGACTCCACCCAGTTCTCTATCGACAGATCCTGCGGCTTGACGCCGGCTTTGTTCTCAACCTGAGACATGTTGTCACTCCTCTGTTGAATCGATTGATTAATCAGTACTTTCTCAGCAACGGCAGCAGAATGAGGCAGCCGACGAACGCCATCACCACCAGGAACAGCAGGCCGTTATCCATATTGCCGGTGGCGGCGATCAACGCCCCCATCAGCACCGGCGCCAGCGCGCCGGCAAAATTGCCCAATCCGTTGAAGATGCCGCCGGCGGTGGCGCTGACCTTACTGCTGGTCGCCTTTGCCAACAGTGCGAAAATATTCGGGGCGCCGGCGCCCCACATAAAGGTGCTGAAGGCCATGGCGGCGATCACGCTGTAAGTGCCCTGCAGATGCAGCACCACTGCCAGGCCGAGACCGGCGCCGCACAGCGACAGGAAGCAGGCCAGCGCGCGACGATCCAGCTTGTCCGACAGCCAGGCGCCCAGCACTTCGCCGAGCAGCATGGCGATGAACGGCAGCGAAGAGAGGTAACCGGCATGCTCCAGATGAATGCCTTTGCCCTTGATCAGGTAGCTCGGCAGCCAGCCGTTCATGCCCCACAGGTAGGTCAGGAAGGCGATGTTGAACAGGCAAATCATCCAGAAGTGCGGACTGCGCAACAGCTCGCGGCGGTGCTGTTTGCGCTCGGAAACCGCCGGTTTGGCCGCCGCCGCCGGACGCGATACGTTCAGGTGGCGCATGCCGAACAGCACCAGCAGCATCACCGGCAGCGTCAGAAACGCCATAAAGAAGAAGGTCGCCTGCCAGTCGAAGGTATTGAGGATGTACAGGGTAACCGGGAAGCCGAGCGCGGCCCCCAGCGGCGTGCCGAGCAGCCACAGCATGGTGGCGCGCGCCTGAAGCTGCGGCGGGAAGGCCTGGCGAATAATGGCGTAAGCCATCGGCAACAGCGGCCCTTCGGCGATGCCGAGCAGAATGCGCAGCGTCATCATGGCGTGATAGGAACGCACCAGCCCCATCAACACCATCAGCACGCCCCACACCACCATCATGCCAATCAATACTTTAACCGGGTTAAGCCGATCGCCAATGCCGCTGAGCAGCATCGAAGAAATGCCGTACGAGAACAGAAACGCGCTCATCAGCAACCCCAGCCGCGCCGGGTCAAAACCGATGCCCAACGCCTGCTGAAACTCGGCGTCGGAAAACAGCGCAGCGATGCTGATCTTGTCGAAAAACGCCAGCAGCACGCAGGCAAACAGCGCGATCGGCACCGACCAGCGCACCCGTTGCTGCGGATTTTCGGCAACGGTTTCCCCCGCCCGTCCAGCGCGGGCGTCAATGTCTTGAGTAGTCATAAAACGCTCCCGAGGTTCGGGCGTTATTTCAACGCCATCAAAGAAAACTCCGCATCCGCCAGCTGCTGCGGATCCAGCACCCGGCCGCTCGCCAGCCAACGCTTGCCGAGCTTGATGGTGCGCGCATCGTTGAACGCCACCATCTGCACCAGCTGCCGATCGGCGTTCAACGTGAAGAACACCTGCGACTGCGGCGTGCGGCGCACCACATGGTGCACGCCGCCGCTCGGCACGCCGAGGATCTGGATATTGGCGTCGTATTGATCCGACCACAGCCAGGCCACGTCGTCATACGGGGCGGCGAAGGCATCGAGCATCGCGCAGGCGGTGCTGATGGCCTGATTTTGCGCGTAGGCCCAGGACTGCAGGCACAGGCCGAGCGTCGGGTGGCGCGCCACGTCGCCGGCGGCGAAGATCGCCGGATGGCTGGTGCGCCCCTGACCGTCGACCACGATGCCGGACTCGATCGCCAACCCGGCGCTGCGCGCCAGTTCGAGATTCAGCTCGACGCCGATCCCCACCACTACCAGATCGAACGCCTGCGGATCGCTGAGTTCGCTGCCGATCCAGGCCGCGCCGTCACGATCTTCCAGCGAGATTTCGCCGCAGCCGCACAACAGCGTGACGCCCTGCTGGCGATGCAGCTCGAGCAACGCCTGTGAGACGTCGGCACCGACGCTACGCATGCACAGCGCGGGTTGGCGTTCAAACACCGTCACCTCGGCGCCGAGACGGCGCGCAGAAGCGGCGATCTCCAGCCCGATCCAACCGCCGCCGACGATCGCCAGGCGACGGCAGCCCTGCAGCCCCTGCCGCAACCGGGCCGCATCGTCCCAGGAACGCAGCGTCATGACGCGCGGGTGCTGCGCCCAGGCGGCGCCCGGCAAACGCGGCCGCCCGCCGGTGGCGATCAGCAACTGCTCGAACTGCAGCCGTTGCCCGTCGCTGAGCGTGACGATTTGATGCTCTGCGTCGATGGATTCGGCGCGCAGCGGGCGGCGCCAGTCGATATTCAGCTCTGCCACCGCCTGTTCGCTGAACAGCCGGCTGAGGGGAGCGGCGGCATCCAGCAGCGCCGCTTTCGACAGCGGCGGCCGCTCGTAAAAATCGTAGGGTTCGTCGCTGACAACCGTCAGCCGGCCGCTGTACCCCCGGTCGCGCAGCGTCTTGGCCGCCCAGCCGCCGGCCTGGCCGCCGCCGACGATGACGATGCCCGCGTGTTCCGGCTGGTTCATAACGCCTCCGCCTTTTTATGCTGGCGGCGCGTGTCGTGATCGATGCCGCCTTCTACCGCCCATTCGGTGAAGGAGACCAGCGAATGCTCTAGCTCACGCGGCTGCCAGTTTTCCGTCAGATAATCGTCGTTGGTGTAGTACTCGAACGCGCCGCCGGTCGGGCTGTTGACGTACCAGAAATAGGCCGAGGAAATCGGGTGACGGCCGGGGCCGATAAAGGTGCTCCACCGCTCTTTGTTCATGGCGATGCCGCCGCCGATCACCTCATGGATATCGCGCACGGTGAACGCCACATGGTTCAGGCCGCGTGGACGATTAGGCAGCTTCAGCAGGAACAGATTATGGTGGCCGCCGCGCGGCTGGGTGCGCAGGAAAACGGCGCGATCGATGTAGCGATCCGATACCTGGAAATCCAATAGCTCGCGGTAGAAACGCTCGGTCGCCGCCAGATCCTCAACGAAGAACACCACGTGGCCGATGTTGATCGGCTGCGCTTGCGAATAGACCGGGCTGGGTTGATCGATGCGGCGCACGTCGCCCCATTGGTTGATCGGCGTGACCGGCACCTCGACCGCCTGCTGGCGGCTGACGACGAAGCGCAGCGTCATGCCGTTAGGATCGAGGCATTCCAGCGCTTCTCCCACCTGACGGAAGCCGGGCATCAGCGCCAAACGCGGCTGCAGGCGCGCCAGATCGGCGGGCGAGGCCACGCCCCAGGTCATGCGACGCAGGGTGGAACCGCCTTCAAACGCCGCAGGCAGCGCCGCGCTTTGCATCGGATGCAGGACGACCCGCGCCCCGCTCAGGGTAGTGAATTCGCGCTGCGGTTCGCCCTCTTGTTGTGCGGCGGGTTGCAGGCCGAAGTCTCGCATGAATTTTTCGCAGGTTGGCAGATCTTCGACGCCAAATTCCAGTTTTTCGATTCCGATTACGCTCATTGTTCAGCCTCACGTTCTCGCTGCATACGTTTTTCAGGCATGATCGAACCCCGGCCCCTGTTTGCTATGGGCCTTATCCCTGCCTGAGTAAAAGAGTCGGTTCTGTCGGTTAGCCGACGTTGGCCTGCGGCGGCGCGCCCAGGAAGCCGGAAATTTTCTCCGCCGCGTCGCGCACTTCCATGCGCAGCCGCTCGCGATCCGCTTTCGGGATCTCATCGGACGGCACCATGATGCTGACCACCGCCTCGACCCGCTGCTCGCGGTTGAAGATCGGGTAGACGATCGAGGAGATGCCGTGGCGGAAGAACGATTCGCCGATCACATAGCCGCGCGCTTTGTCTTGCTGCACCATTTGCCACAGCGTTTCGCGATCCGCCGGGGTTCCCGGCGCATTGCCTGGCAGCTGGGCATCCGGGTAAAGCTGTTCGAACTCGCTGCGGGTGGCGCTGGTCAACAGCATGCGCCCGAGCGAGGTTTGGTGTACCGGCAAGCGGGTGCCGACGCTGACCTGATTGATCTGTGAACCGGCGGCGCTGACGCGGGCGATATAGATCACGTCGCGTCCGTCGCGGATCGCCAGATGGCTGCTGCACTGGCTGCGATCGCGCAGCTGCTCGATCACCGGCTGGCCGGCCTGCGCCACGTCCAGCGACGCGATGTATTCAAAGCCGAGGCGCAGCACCTTGATGCCCAGCGCAAAAGTGTTGGTGCGCGGATTGCGCTCCAAAAAGCCCAGATGCTCGAGCGTTTGCACCACGCGGTAGGCGGTGGCCTTCGGCATATCGACCAGACGGTGCAGCTCGGCGAAGGTCATTTCCTTATGCTGCTCGCCAAACGCCAGCAGCAACTGCAACCCGCGATCCAGTCCCGGGATCAGATATTTACATGCTTGCTCGTCCGCCATGTTTCGCTCCTGCGCTGTGCGCCTGCCCTGTGGGCCGTCAGTTGAATACAAAGCCGCCGTTGACCGGCAACAGTTGGCCGGTGACGAAATCCGCCAGCGACGACAGCAGATAAAGCACCGTTCCATTTACATCGTTCGGATGCTGCGCGCCGGCCAGCGCACGCCCCTGCTCATACAGCTGATGACGTTCGGCAGGCACATACTCGGTGGCTTCCACCCGCGTCAGGCCCGGCGCGATGGCGTTAACGCAGATACCCTGCGGGCCAAGCTCGCGCGCCATCGATCGGGTCATCGCGATCACCGCACCTTTGCTGGCGACATAGGCCATCAGGCGCGGCGCGCCCCACAGCGCGGTGTCCGACGCCACGTTGACGATCTTGGCGTGCGGGCTGCGCGCCAGCAGCGGCACCGCCGCCTGGCTGACCAGCCAGGTGCCGCGCACGTTCACCTGCATCACCCGATCCCATAGATCGATATCGTATTCCATCATGGTTCTACCGCCGACGCCGGTCGCCAGCGCCGCGTTGTTCACCAGCCCGTCAATCCCGCCGCCGCCGGCGATCTTATCGAACGCCGAGCGGATCGAATCCGGAGACGCCAGATCGATGGTTTGCGTTTCCACCTGAGCGCCCTGCTCACGCAGCGCGGCGCCGCTCGCCGCCAGCTCATCCGCCAGAATGTCGCACATCACCACCTGCGCGCCGGCGGCGGCAATGGCGGAGGCGAAGCTATAGCCTAGGCCGCGCGCCGCGCCGGTGACCACGATGCGTTTACCGTTCAGCAGGCCGTTCACTGCGCCGCCTCCCGCTCGCGCAGCGTCGCCAGCTGTTTCTGCGCTTCTTTCTGCATCAGGCGGCGCAGGCGAGAAAGGCCGACGTCGTGCTGGTACAAATATTCGCGGCCGCGGGCGTTAGGCGCCATGTTTTCAAGCACGATGCGATCCTGCTCGAGCACGTCCCAATGCAATGATTCCAGGCGATTGCGGTACATGAAGCGCCACATGTCGCGCTGCCAGTCTTTGACCTTACGGATGCGCCAGAAGAACACCCGGCAGTGATCCTTGTCTTCCGGCACCACCATGCCGATGATCCAAAAGTGGCCGCCCGGCCCGAAGCGCTTCTTGTACGGGATCGACAGGCGCATCCAATACGCGCCGCTGTTGCCAAACTCCACCCAGTCGAAGTTGACGCCGATCTGGCCATTCTTCTTGAAGATAAACCCGCTGTCGGTCGGCTCCAGCCCCATGTCCGCCTTGCGGTCCCCTTCCGCCATCGAGTGCGAGGAAGAGTGCAGGTAGGTGCCGTGCATCGGATCCATCACGTTTTCCAGGGCGTATTGGTAGTTGCAGTTCCAGCTGGCGGTGCACAAGAAGTGGCTGTACGACGCTTCGTCCGCCAGCTCTTGCGGGAAAGTCAGTTCCGCCGGCGCTTCATCCGCCGTCACGCCGAAATAGAGGAACACGGCGCCATAGGCTTCTTTGGCCGGGTAAGAGCGCAAGCATTTTTGCCCCACCAGCGGGCAACGATCCACCGCCGGCACGTCTTTTACCGTCCCGTCGCCGCCGACTTCCACCCCGTGGTACCAACAGGCGATGCGATCGCCGAGATTCCACCCCATGGAAAGCCGCGCGCCGCGGTGCGGACAGCGGTCTTCCAACGCGTGGATCTGACCTTCACCGTCGCGCCACACCACGATTTGCTGCTCCAGACGGGTGATGCCGACCGGGTTGTTGCCCACTTCCCAACTGGCCAGCACCGGATACCACATGCCGCGCAATCCCTGGTCAAGATAGTCCTGCAAGCTCTGTTCGGAGGATGTTGTGTTTGCTGTCATTGTCTTCTCCCGGGTGTCGCTCAGAAACCGTTAACGTGAAGGAATTCGCGGAACGTCGCCTCATTCCACGGCTGGCCGCTGCGATCGAACAGACGGCGCTGATTCAACGCGCTGACGATCTGCTCCAGCTCCTCCGCTCCCTGATCGAAGATCGTTTCCAGCGCCGCCACCAGCGCGGTTTCGAAACCGTCCGGCACGCGGGCGCGGTTTTGCCAAACCACGTTGCGGAACTGGCCCGGCTGATGAATTTGACCGTTGCCGCCTTCGCGGGCCGGCGTCACCTGTTGGGTGTCCGGCAGCCAGGGATTGAAATCGGTGATGTGCTGCATGATTACTCCTCCGCGATAAAGGTGATCTGGATTTGGTTGTCGACCACCCGGGTGGGATAGGTTTGCAGATCGCGGCCGCCCGGCTCGCGCAGACATTGGCCGGTGCGCACGTCAAACAGCGCTTCGTGCAACGGACACTCAACCTTGCCGTCATCTACAAACCCTTGGCTGAGCAAGGCATAAGCATGCGGGCAGACGTCTTCCAGCGCGTAGTAGTTACCGTCGAGCAGGTAAACCCCGATCTCTTTTCCTTCCACTTTGCCGGAGAAAGGAAAATCTTCTTTCACCTGAGACACTTCGCACACATTCTTCCAGCTCATTGCTTTTGTCCTCTATCTGATTGTTTCATATATGAAACTCAGTTTCTTATTTAATACAGTCACTATAAGTCTGGCGAAACTTTCGTCAAGCGAGCGGAACGGCAAATGTTAATGAAAGGTTGTTTAAAAATGACAAATGCGGGAAAGATCACGAAATAATGCACCGATATGAAAAACCTATGTCAGTTGTGCGCTCCCCCGCTAATTTATGGCAAAAATTGCATTGATTCCGGCGACGTATTGCGCGTAAAAGTGTTCTCTCACTGTCTCTCACCTCTATTTGATAACAATAAATTTACATAACTTAGCCTGACCCCCGCGTTTCTGCGCAATGGACTCCGCGGGTAAGTTTACTGCTGCCTGAATTCGTCAACCGCTCACACTGAGGAACGCGCCGTGCAACAACGTCAACGCTGGTTTGGGGTGATCGCCCTGCTGTTTCTGATCGTTATCGCCTATGCCGATCGGGTCAATATCGCCGTGATGTTGGTCAATCCTGACTTCCTGCAACACTTCCAACTCGGCGGCGACCGCGCCCATCAGGGCACGCTGATGACGGTATTTTTACTCGGCTACGGCCTGTCCGCCATGCTGTTGACGCCGTTTCTGGAAACATTGATGGGTTACCGCCGCGCGCTGACGCTGAGCGTGGTGCTGTGGGCGCTGCTCACCGCCGCCTCGCCGCTGGCGGGATCGCTGATGCTGCTGTGCGTGGTGCGCGCGCTGCTTGGCGTCAGCGAAGGGCCGCTGTTCTCGCTGAAGACCATGTACATCAGCGATCATTTCGCCGCCGACGAGCGCGGCAAGCCCAACGCGGTCAGCGCGCTGGGCGTTTCGTTGGGGCTGGTGCTCGGCTTTCCGCTGGTGAGTTTTTTGATGGCGCATTTCGGCTGGGCGATGTCGTTTCACCTGCTGGCGCTGCTCAACCTGCTGCTAGGGCTGGCACTGGTGCGGCTGTTCGTTCATCCCCTCGCCCGGTCTTCATCCTCGCGCCCCACCGATCCGCAGCCGGTGCTGGGCCGCGTCTGGCACACCTTTGCGCTGGCCTGGCGCACGCCGATGCTCGGCTGGATCCTGCTGATCGAGATCGCCACGCTCAGCTATCTATGGGGCTCCAGCTCCTGGCTGCCGGCGTATCTGACCGATGAAAAGGGCTTCTCCATCAAGCAGATGGGCTGGATGGCCGCGCTGCCTTTCATTGTCAGCATCGCCTCCAAATATCTCGGTGGCGTGTTGCTCGATCGTATCCGCCCTTATCAGGCTCCGCTGATCTTCGTCTGCGGCGGCGCGGCGACCGCGCTGTGCATCTATGGCGTGATGAGCAGCCATCAGCTTGGTTGGATCGCCTTCTTCCTGCTGGCGGCCAATGCCTGTTGGGGCGCGCAAGGCGCGGCGATCCCGACCCTACTGCAACATTATGCGCGGCCGGAGGCGGTCGGCAGCGCCTATGGGCTGATCAACGGCATCGGCAATCTGTTCTCGGCGTTTGTGCCGATGGCGATGGGCATGGTGATGGCCAGCCAGGGTAAGGTGTCTTCAGGCTTTGCGGTGCTGATCGCCTCGCAGCTGCTGACGCTGCTGGCAGGCGGCGCACTGTTTGGCCGCATGTTGCTGGCGCGGCAGATGAAGCGGGCATAACCCCGTTCCCCTCTCCTGCGTAGCGGAAAACCGAATGCTTTAAGTGGGTGCTCAGGGATCTGGACGCCAACAACCAGCAGACGGGGGATATCCCCCGTCGCCGGGTTGCCTTACCGTTCGGATTCGTAAGCCAAAATGGCCGCAACCTCCGTAGTGCCCGATCGGATCCGCAGCTCACACAGCGTGCTGCGGGTTATCCATGCCAGCGATATTACCGTGGCACAAATAACCACCAATTTTAACAGGCTCCGTTTGTTCGGCATCATGCCTTCTTCTCCTTGCCTCGCGGCGGGTAAGAGGCTAACTTAACGTTGTTGGGCGTTAGAGTAGGCCTCGGGTTGATGGATATCACTCGGGGCTTTTCTCTTTGTACCTTTCACGCAGGCTCCAGATACAAAGATCCAGAGCACCCGCGCGCAGTATATTCATCCTCTCCGTTGCCCCCGTTTCTTTTTACTGACTCAGTTTCATTTCTGCGCAGAATTGCGCAAAGGCGTTGCAACAGGCTGAAAATCGCAGTGCGGAGGGCGACAAATGAAATAAAAAAAGCGGCCCCATACGATGGGAGCCGCTTTTTTAGCGAGGAGTGTCCTGGCGTCAGGCGTGTTTCTTCGCCGCCTGCAGGTACAGCATCTCCAGGCCCAGGGTCGCCGCGGCCAGCGCGGTGATCTCGGACTGGTCATAGGCCGGCGCCACTTCTACCACGTCCATGCCGACGATGTTCAGCGACTGCATGCCGCGCACCAGTTTCAGCGCACGATCGGAAGTCAGGCCGCCGATCACCGGCGTGCCGGTGCCCGGTGCAAACGCCGGATCCAGGCAGTCGATGTCGAAGGTCAGGTACACCGGCATATCGCCGACGATGCCTTTGATCTGCGTCAGCAGGTCGTCCACGCTGCGATCGTTCACCTGCGCGGCGTCCAGCACGGTGAAGCCGTTGTCATGGTCGAACTCGGTGCGAATGCCGATCTGTACTGAGTGATGCGGATCGATCAGGCCTTCGTTCGGCGCATGGTAGAACATGGTGCCGTGATCGAACTTGCTGCCGTTGGCGTAGGTATCGGTATGGGCGTCGAAGTGTACCAGCGCCAGTTTGCCGAAATGCTTGGCGTGCGCGCGCAGCAGCGGCAGGGTGACGAAGTGGTCGCCACCGAACGAGAGCATGCGCTTACCGGCCTTCAGCAGTTTCTCCGCGTGCGCCTGCAGCTTGTCGCTCATGTCCTGCGCATCGCCGAAGTTGAACACGATGTCGCCGCAGTCAACCACGTTCAGACGATCGCGCAGATCGAAGCTCCACGGCCAGCGGTTGCCTTCCCAGGCCAGGTTGGTGGATACCTGACGAATAGCCGCCGGGCCGTGACGGCCACCGGCGCGACCGGAGGTCGCCATGTCAAACGGAATGCCGGTGATGACCCACTCTGCATCGCTGTCGTAAGGCATGAAGTTCAGCGGAAAGCGCAGGAAACCAAAGGCGTTGGACACTAATGAATTATCGGACTGATGGCCTAAGGTGCTCATAGTAAACCCTCGTAGTTCAACAAGTTGCCGGGCGCAGATGCCGGGCCGTTACAAAAAAAAATCCCTCCCGCGTCGTTAGCCCGACGAGGAAGGGATTGATACCCTGGATAATTGGAGTTGCATCAAGAAGGCCAGGGCGGGAATCCCCAGGAACTTACTCAAGTAAGTGACTGGGATGAACGCACGCCGCCAACACAGAGGCAACTTCAAGTATGACGGGTAATTCGATGTTTGTTTCGGTATTGCCGATAAGGCGGATTATCACCGTATTTTGTCCGCGCTTCAAGCACGCAAATGATCCTGGCCGCTCGTCGTTAGCAAGTATAGAAGAACGCCGTCCAACTGCAGATGCTCATCGCGCGTTTACGTTGACCAACACCGGCTGTGGGCGGTAGCGGGTCGGGAAACGCTGCTCAAGCTGCTTGATTTTCGGCAGGTCGTTAATCCGAATATAAGGCGCATCGGGGTGATCGGTTAAAAAATTCTGGTGATACGCTTCCGCCGAATAGAAGTGAGCGTTGCTTTCGATACGGGTCATCAACGGCCGCTCAAAACTGCGGCTTGCCTGCAGCTGGGCCAGATAAGCGCTGGCGATCCGCTGTTGTGCGGCACTTTGCGGAAAGATAGCCGAGCGGTACTGGGTGCCGCTATCCGGCCCCTGCCGATTGAGTTCGGTAGGATCGTGCACCACCGAGAAAAATATCTGCAATAGCGCGCCATAGGAAACCTGCGTCGGATCAAAGGTCACCGCCACAGATTCTGCGTGACCGGTCATTCCTGTGCTGACGTTGTCATAATTCGCCGTTTTCGCTGCCCCGCCGGCATAACCAGAAACCGCACCGGTCACGCCTTTCACATGCTGAAAAACCCCCTGTACGCCCCAAAAGCAGCCACCGGCGAAAATGGCGGTTTCACTGTGCGAGGCATTTGCGGGTTCATCTATCGTCGGAGCGGGCAGCGTTACCGCCGCCGCCTCACCGCCCAGCGCCCACGCATTTCCCTGCCAAAGGATCATGCCGCTTAGGGCCATCGCGCCGGCGACGGTGCAAGCGCTCAGCAGCGAGTTAAACCTGTTTGCGCGTTTCATTCTGCCCCCTGGATTAGCCGAAGGTGAAAGCATAGGCCGACACACCGGCCCGCTCGAATTCAATGCTGAAGGTATGCTCTCCCGCCCCGTCGGTTTGACGAATCAGTTGGTAAAGCCGTTGATCGGTTATCACGCCACTGCCATCCGGCGCCACATCGACACCATGCATTTCACCCGGCGCTTTGCCATCCAACGTGACTTTGAACGCGATCGGCTGCCCCGTCACGGCTGGGCCCAGCACCAAATGCAGATCGCGAGCGTGAAAGCGATAGACGATACGCCCGTCAGGCGTGTTCAGCGTGGCGCGTTCTGCCCCGATGGTCCAATTGCCCGCCAGCGCCCAGTGGTTCAGCGACAACAGGGGCGAGGCCGCATAGTCAGCGGCGCTATCCTGAACGGCAGGCGCCGAAGCGAAGTTTTCGGCACGTTGATATCCCAGGTAGGTTTCCGGCGAGATATCCGTCTGGCGACTGGCGGCCTGCTCCACGCCCTGCCCATGCACCTGACTGATAGCGGTGCTGGTGTCTTTTCCTCCCGCCAGTCTCAACAGCGTCTGAATTACGCGCTCAGACTGCGCATAATCGCCCTCACCAAAATGTTGGTAGCGTATGCGCCCGTTGGCGTCGATGAAATAGTGCGCAGGCCAATACTGGTTGTTGAACGCCTGCCAAATGCGATAGTTGTTATCGATGGCTATCGGATAATCGATACCGAGTTTTTTAGCCTCTTTAGCAACGTTAGCGACATCTCTTTCGAAGGCAAACTCCGGGGCATGTACGCCGATCACCACCAGCCCCTGGTCACGGTATTTTTCCGCCCAGGCTTTCACGTAAGGCAGAGAACGCAGACAGTTGATGCAGGAGTAGGTCCAAAAGTCTACCAGCACCACCTTGCCGCGCAGCGCTTCGGCCTGCAGCGGCGGTGAGTTCAGCCACTGCACCGCACCCGACAGCGAAGGCATTTCCCCAAGATCGGCCAGCGCCGGAGCGGCGTCGGCCGTCGTTTGCAGCGCCGCCGGTCGGCTCGCCGGGTTAAACGCCTGCACCAGCCGCTGCTCGATACCGCCGCCAGATGCGGTGGAAATCCGCGCCAGTACGCCGGTGTCCAGGCCGAATGCAATCGCCGCCACGCCGAGTAACATGGCCACTCCCAAACCGCGGCGTATCCATTCGCCGGCGCCCAGCGAACGCTTCATGGCGCTAAAGACCTTGCCGCCGATCAACAGCGCCAACGCCAGCGACGTAGCGGCGCCGGCGGCATAGGCCAACAGCAGCAACGTCGAACCGACATTGGCGCCCTGCAGCGCCGCGCCGGTGAGCA
This sequence comes from Serratia sp. BFP-2025, assembly GCF_050880365.1. Classification (NCBI taxonomy): domain Bacteria; kingdom Pseudomonadati; phylum Pseudomonadota; class Gammaproteobacteria; order Enterobacterales; family Yersiniaceae; genus Serratia; species Serratia sp. BFP-2025. Next base: position 169,653 of record NZ_JBPAFV010000002.1, read on the forward strand.
CCAGGCCCAGGATCGGCCCGGCGCAGGGCGCCCAAAGCAAGCCGGTGGCGACGCCCAACAGCAACGATGAACCCACTGAATTCTGTTTGTCCGCCGCAACCCGATCCGATAACCGATTACCGGCGGAGACCAACGGTCGCATTACGCGTTCGGCAAGCGCTGGAAACAGCAGCGTAACGCCAAACAGCGCCATCAGAAACAGCGCCAGCCAGCGGCCATATTGATTGACGGCGACCACCCAGCCCCCGCCGACGGCAGCCAGCGTGGCGAACAAAGCGAAGGTCAGCGCCATGCCAACCAACAACGGCAAACCGGAACGCAAGAACGGACGGTCTGCGCGTGCAAAAACGAACGGCAGCACCGGCAAAATGCACGGGCTGGCGATGGTCAAAATGCCGCCTAAGTAAGCCAGTATCAGGATCCACATATCGTTCTCTCCGCTATGCCGCCCGCGGCGTAAATTGTAAGGCAGCCCCGTTCATGCAGTAACGCAGCCCGGTCGGTGGTGGGCCGTCGTCGAATACGTGCCCCAAATGCCCACCGCAGCGCCGGCAGTGCACTTCATCTCGCACCATGCCAAACGAGAGATCTCGACGCTGGGCGACGGCGTGCTCGAGGGGCCGATAAAAGCTCGGCCAACCGGTGTGGCTGTCAAACTTGGTATCAGAAGAAAACAGCGGCAGGCCACATCCGGCGCACGAGAATATCCCTGCGCGGTGTTCGTCGTTCAATGGGCTGCTATAGGGCGCTTCGGTCCCCTGTTCGCGCAGAATATGATATTGCGCGCCGGTCAGGCGCTGACGCCACTGTTGGTCGCTGTAATTGACTGCAAATTGCTCCGGCGCCCCCGCATTCGCTTGCAGCAAAGGCCGCCATCCCAACGCCAGCAGCGCGGATAAACCGCCGCCAGCCAGAATAAATCGCCGTCTGTTGATCATCATGACCTTCTCCGCATCCAACTACTGCAAAGCCGATAAAGACAACCTATAAAGAAAGTGTTGACCAAGTCCTCACGGGAAGTTAACAAATTTGTGATAACTGATTAGCGGGGAGGGGCAGTGTGAAGGGTACGCGTTGAAAAAAAACGAGCGCTTCGCCAGCGCCCGTTTTTCCTTACGAAATTACTCGTCTTCCAGATACGTGTAGCCGTACAGACCGGCTTCAAACTCTTCCAGAAACTGCGCCTGCAGCTCGCCGTCCAGATCGGTTTCCTTCACCTGATCGCGGAACTTGGACAACAGCGCGCTCGGATCGAGCTGCACGTACTCCAGCATATCCGCCACGGTGTCGCCCTCGTCGGACAGCTCGGTCTCAACGCTGCCGTCCGGGAACACGTACACGTCAACCGAGGCGGTGTCGCCAAACAGGTTGTGCATGTTGCCAAGGATCTCCTGGTACGCGCCGACCATAAAGAAGCCCAACGCAGGCGGGTTCTCCGGATCGTACGGCGGCATCGGCATGGTGGTCGCCACGCCGTCGCCGTCGACGTAATGGTCGATGGTGCCGTCGGAGTCGCAGGTGATGTCGAGCAGCACCGCGCGGCCTTCCGGCGGCTTATCCAACCCTTCCAGCGGCAGCACCGGGAACAGCTGATCGATACCCCAGGCATCCGGCATCGACTGGAACAGCGAGAAGTTGACGTAGAACTTGTCGGCCATACGCTCTTGCAGTTCGTCGATGATCGGGCGGTGCGCGCGATTGCTCGGATCGAGCTGCTGCTGAATCTTGTTGCAGATGTTCAGATACAGCTGTTCGGCCCAGGCGCGCTTGGTCAGATCTAGCATGCCGTGCGCATATTGGGTATGCACGTCGTGCAGATCCATCTGGCTGTCGTGCAGCCATTCGCGTAGCGAGCGGCGGTTCTCCGGCTCGTTCATTTCCAGCCAGGTTTCCCACATGCTTTCCAGCGCGCGCGGCGCGTCGGCTTCCGGCGGCAGCGGTTCGCTGAACTCGTTGCGCTCAACGCCGATCACGTTGGAGACCAGTACCGTGTGGTGCGCGGTTACCGCGCGGCCAGACTCGGTGATCACCGTCGGGTGCGGCAGGCCGTGTTCGTTACAGGCGTCGCCGATGCCCCAAATCACGTTGTTGGCGTATTCGTTCAGGCCGTAGTTCACCGAGCAGTCGGACTGCGAACGGGTGCCTTCGTAGTCGACGCCCAAACCGCCGCCCACGTCGAAGCACTGAATGTTGACGCCCAATTTGTGCAGCTCAACGTAGAAGCGCGCCGATTCGCGCACGCCGGTGGCGATATCGCGGATGTTGGCCAGCTGCGAGCCCAGGTGGAAGTGCAGCAGCTGCAGGCTGTCGAGACGGCCCGCTTCACGCAGGGTCTCCACCAGCTTCAGCACCTGCACCGCCGCCAGACCGAACTTGGATTTTTCGCCGCCACTCGACTGCCATTTGCCGGAGCCTTGCGATGCCAGGCGCGCCCGCACGCCCAGACGCGGTATGACGTTCAACCGTTCGGCCTCTTCCAGCACCAGGTTGATCTCGGACATCTTCTCGATCACCAGGTACACCTTGTGCCCCAGTTTTTCCCCGATCAGCGCCAGGCGAATGTATTCACGATCTTTATAGCCGTTACAGACAATCACCGAGCGGGTCATGCCGGCATGCGCCAGCACCGCCATCAGCTCGGCCTTGGAGCCGGCTTCCAGCCCCAGCGGTTCGCCGGAGTTCACCAGCGACTCAATCACGCGGCGATGTTGGTTCACCTTGATCGGGTACACCAGGAAATAGCCGCCCTGGTAACCGAAGGACTCACGCGCGCGTTTGAACGCGGCGTTGATCGAACGCAAGCGATGCTGAAGGATCTGCGGGAAGCAGAACAGCGCCGGCAGACGTTGGCCGTCTTTCTGGCGCTCTTTCACCAGTTCTGCCAGATCGACACGCGCCTGTGGGACATCCGGATCCGGGCACACGCTGATATGGCCCAGCTCGTTCACGTCATAGTAATTGTTGCCCCAGTAGGCGACGTTATAAGTGCGCAGCATCTTGCTGGCATTACGATCATTCATGGCAACCTCCTGCATGGAGCGCAAAGATAAAGACTCGCCCGCAACCGGCGGGCGGTGAATCAACAGATCATCAGACATGGTTCGCCTCACATTCCGTACTGACGAAACCGTCAGCCACTATCGCAGCTACAACCCGCGAGAACAACCCAACAAGCCGCGCTGGCGGCAGCGAAGAGAACTGCCGTTCGCGGTCAGCGATCGGTTTATCACTCATATAATTGTAAGACACCCTGTTCAAACCTCGTGAATCGGGCCAAGAAACATCCCACAGGAAGGCTGCAGGCTACCCTTGTTCAGTTCTTCAGACGACCGTTAGCCGGCCCGAGAATCCTGAGTAGCGGCCAAGTGTTTATCGCACCTGGTAAGTGACAGAGAGACAAGACGGGAAATAGCAGAAGAATGTGCGCCAGAACGGCACTGCTGTTGGGAACCAACAACCGGTAGACAACGGATCATTAATCCAACCACCTCCACGCGCGTCGTTCGGAGTGAACGACCAAGCCTCTAAAATAGTGTAAGAACGTGACCGTTCGATGAAGCGGCGGCGCTCACGGCGAACGCCTGCGACGGATAATAGCGCAACGCCGGCGAATGCAAAGCGGAAGTTTATCGCACTTTCCCCACGTCAGATCGCCGTACTGTGCAGCAAATGAACCGCGCGCGCAGTTTATACCGGTAAGCAGGTGAAAAAGCAAAATGAAAATTCGCCGAAAACTGTTTCAAGCGATGAAAATGGCGCCAACCGGTTTGCGCAAAAGAGCGAAAGCGCAAAAAATTACTGGCAATCTGGCTAAACCCTGACCTAAAATAGACGTCCAGATGTTAATCCATCTATACTGGTTAACTGATAAACTGCTTAACGGCTTTGCCTGAGGGGCGTTGCAGGATGCATCTCGCGCCATCAGCGGAAGACCCTTCGCTTCGATGCCGGATCTCCAGCGCTGTGCAGTAATTTCTAACCCGTCTTATGCAAGGTAAAGAACACAATGGCTAAACACCTATTCACGTCCGAATCCGTCTCCGAAGGACATCCCGATAAAATCGCCGATCAGATCTCCGATGCCGTCCTCGACGCCATCCTGGAGCAGGATCCAAAAGCGCGCGTCGCCTGCGAAACCTACGTGAAAACCGGTATGGTGCTGGTCGGCGGTGAAATCACCACCAGCGCCTGGGTCGATATCGAAGAGATCACCCGCCAGACCGTGCGCGAAATCGGCTACGTTCATTCGGACATGGGCTTTGACGCCAACTCCTGCGCAGTATTGAGCGCCATCGGCAAGCAATCCCCGGATATCAATCAGGGCGTTGACCGTACCGATCCTCTCGAGCAGGGTGCCGGCGATCAGGGCTTGATGTTTGGCTACGCCACCAACGAAACCGACGTGCTGATGCCAGCGCCTGTCACCTACGCGCACCGTCTGGTGCAGCGCCAGTCCGAAGTGCGTAAAAACGGCACCCTGCCGTGGCTGCGCCCGGACGCGAAGAGCCAGGTGACCTTCCAGTACGACGACGGCAAAATTGTCGGCATCGACGCCGTGGTTCTGTCCACCCAGCACTCCGAAGACATCTCGCTGAAAGATCTGCAGGAAGCGGTGATGGAAGAGATCATCAAGCCGGTACTGCCGGCGGAATGGCTGACGGCGGGCACCAAATACCACATCAACCCGACCGGCCGTTTCGTTATCGGCGGCCCGATGGGCGATTGCGGCCTCACCGGCCGTAAGATCATCGTCGATACCTACGGCGGCATGGCACGCCACGGCGGCGGTGCCTTCTCCGGTAAGGATCCGTCCAAGGTTGACCGTTCGGCCGCTTACGCGGCGCGCTACGTGGCGAAAAACATCGTCGCCGCCGGCCTGGCCGATCGCTGCGAGATCCAGGTTTCTTACGCTATCGGCGTAGCGGAACCGACTTCCATCATGGTGGAAACCTTCGGTACCGAGAAAGTGCCAACCGAACAGCTGACGCTGCTGGTGCGCGAATTCTTCGATCTGCGCCCATACGGCCTGATCCAGATGATGGATCTGCTGCAGCCGATCTACCGCGAAACCGCCGCCTACGGCCACTTCGGCCGCGAGCACTTCCCGTGGGAAGCGACCGACAAAGCTGAGTTGCTGCGCGATGCCGCCGGCCTGAAATAAGCTCCGGTATCAACATGAAAACGGCGAGCCTTGGCTCGCCGTTTTTTTTGAATGGATGGGTGCTCATGGATCAACGCATCGACTGCCGGCCGGCGGAGGCAAAACCCCCGCCGCCGGGTTGCCTTACCGTTCGGATTCGTAAGCCAAAATGGCCGCAACCTCCGAAGTGCCCGATCGGATCCGCAGCTCACACAGCGTGCTGCGGGTTATCCATGCCAGTGATATTACCGTGGCACAAATAACCACCAATTTTAACAGGCTCCGTTTGTTCGGCATCATGCCTTCTTCTCTTTGCCTCGCGGCGGGTAAGAGGCTAACTTAACGTTGTCGTGCGTTGTTAGAGTAGGCCTCGGGTTGATGGATATCGACTCGGGGCTTTTCTCTTTGTCTCTTTCGCACGTGCTCCAGAGACAAAGATCCAGAGCACCCGCCCGCAGTATATTCATCTCACCGCCACGCCTCGTGTTCCTTTTCGCACGCAATATCGTTTTTGCGCAACCGCTCGCAGCGCCTTGCAACATCCTGAAAAAATAAAAAAAGGCTCAGCGACGCTGAGCCTTTGATGGCAGAAAAAGCACGGCGAGACGCCGATTACGACGTCTGCTTACGCAACAGATAAACGAAGTACGGCGCACCGATAAAGGTCGCCAATAACCCGGCGGGGATCTGGTACGGGAACAGCAGCATCCGCCCGCACCAGTCGGCAAACACCATCAGCAAGCCGCCCAGCAGCGCGGCGATCACCATCTGCGGCAGCGCACGGCGGAAGCCCAGCATGCGCGCCATATGCGGTGCCATCAGCCCGACAAAGCTCAACGGCCCTACGGTCAGGGTCGCCATCGCGGTCAGCACGGCGGCCAATAAAAGAATGGTCAACCGCGCCCGCGTCAGCGCAATGCCCACCGAACGGGCGGTGGCGCCGCCGAGCGGCAGGATGGTCAACCAACGGCGGCACAACGGCGCCAATACCATCAGGCCGGCGGCCACCAGCGCGGTGCGCAGCGCCTGCGCCGGCTCCACAGAATAGGTCGAGCCGGAGAGCCAGGTCAGCAAGCCCCCCATACGCGGATCGCCGCTGGCCAGCAGCAGGAAGATGACGGTAGTAAAAGCCGTGCTGAGCGCGATGCCGGCCAGCAGCATCCGTTCGGTCGAGAAACCGCCGCGGCCAGCGGCGATCATGATGATCAGCAGCGTCGCGGCCGCCCCCAGACTGCCGGCGGGCAACAGCCAAACGAAGGCGTCGCCCGGCACCATAAACAACATCATCACGACGCCAAAAGCGGCGCCGGAACTGATGCCCAACACTTCCGGGCTGGCCATCGGGTTGCCGGTCAGTTTCTGAATCAGCGTGCCGGCGACCGCCAGCATCATGCCCGCGGCCAACGCCGACAGCACCCGCGGCCAGCGCCACGGCAGCAGGGAGTCCAGTTCCGCCCCCTGGCTCCAGTGCCAGCCGCCGGCATTTTTGCCCAGCATCAGTGCCAGCGTCAGGCCAATCAGCAACACGATGCCGGCCAGGCCAATCCAGCCCGCCAGATGCCCGCGTTCGGCAGGCACCTTGTCGCCCAGGTTCATCGGTGGCGGCGTGGCGGCGCTGCGCAAACGCGGCAACAGCCACAGCAGCAGCGGCGCGCCGAACAGCGCGGTGGCCGCACCGGTCGGGATTTCACGCCACACCTGCGTCACCCCGATCATCACCTGATCGGTCAACCACAGCAACAGCGCCCCCAGCAGCGGCGCCAGCATCATGCGGTGCGCCAGACGACGGGCGCCCAGCATCTTCGCCATCAGCGGCGCGAACAGGCCGATAAAGCCGATAACGCCCACCGCGCTCACCAACATGGCGCTGAAGATAATGGCCAACCCGAGAGCGCAGAAACGCGCCATCGACAGCCCCAGCCCCAGGTTGCGCGCCACGCCATCGTCCAGCCCCAGCAACGTCAGCGGGCGCAGCAACAGCGCCGCCAGCGCGCCGGCCACCAGCAAGCGCGGCAGGATAAACTGTACCGCGCTCCAGTCCTGTTGGTTCAACGCGCCGGTGCCCCACAGGAACATGCCCTGCAGCTGATCGTAATTAAACAGCGCCAACAGGCTGTTGACTGCGCCGCAGTACAGCCCCAGCACCAGACCGGCCAGAATCAGCGTAACCGGCGACATACGCTTGCCCCAGGCGACGCCGAACACCAGTCCTCCCACCACGACCGCCCCCACCATAGCGGCCAGCTGCCGGGTGAATTCGCCCCCCGGCAGCACCCACAGCGTGGCGATGGTCAAGCCGAGCTGCGCGCCGGCGGCAACGCCGAGCGTCGACGGCTCCGCCAACGGGTTGCGCAACACCTGCTGGAACAGGACGCCGACCAGCCCCAGACCGGCGCCGGCCAACAGCGACACCGTCAACCGCGGCAGCAGACTGTAATGGAACAGCATTTGCCGCACATCGTCGATGTCCGGCGCGCTGAGCGCCTGCGCCCATTGCGCCGGTGGCAATTGCTGCATCAGGTTGTATATCGTCAGGCCACCTGACGCCGCCAGCAACAGCAGGATCAGCGTCAGCGGTAATTTCCGGATGCCCGAATTCATGACGCCCTCTCCTGGGCCTGCGCCAACAGGCGGCAAAAGCGCATCGTCGACAGCGTGGCGCCGTAGAACCACACCGCCGGCACCTGCCGCAGCTGGTTTTGCCGCACGAAGGGCAACGACTGCCACAGCGGCGTCGCGCTGACCTTGTCCATCATCGCCTGATTACCGTGGTCGAGATAAATGACCCGGGCGTTACGCACCGAGGCCAACCGTTCAATCCCCACTACCGCCGTGCCCCAGAAGTCGGTTTGCTCCTGCCAGGCATTGCGAATGCCCAGTTGATCCATCGCTTCCTGGAACAGGCTTTTCTGGCCGATGATCAACGCATGGCGCGTGTCGATCAGGGAAAACAACAGCAGCGGTTGCCGGGTGTAGCTTTGCAGACGCTGACGTGCGTCCTGCATAAAGCGGTCGAACTGCGCCAGGTGATTTGCCGCCCGGCTTTCTATGCCCAACCGCTGCCCCAACGCCAGCAGCGACTGGCGGGCCACGGTCAGCGGTTTGCCGCTGCCGTCGTTGAAGCCGAAGCTCATGGTTGGCGCGATGGGTTGGATTTTTCGCGGTGTCGGGCCATAGCCTTGCGACAGCAACACCAGCGAAGGCTGGAGCTGCTGCAACAGTTCGAGGTTAGGCTCGGTGCGCTGCCCGACGTCGACCACCGTCGCCGGCAGCTTCGGCTCCGCCACCCACAGGTTGTAGTTATGGACATCGGCCACCGCCAGCGGCGTCACGCCCAATGCCAACAGCAGCTCGATCGGCAGCCATTCCAGCGCCGCAACGCGCGCGATATCCGGCGGCGCATCTGCCGCTCGACCGGGCAACGAGCCCAACAGCGGCGACAACGCCAACGCCATCAGCAGACGGCGGCGCAGTGGATCGTGAGAAGATGTGAATGCAGAAGACATCAGTAGACAAAACTCACCGGCGCGCCGCCGCTCGGGTGCGGCAACGTGCCCATAGGAATACCGTAAATTTGCTCCAGCACCGGCCCCTGCATCAATTCCAGCGGGCCGCCCTGGGCGATCATTTCACCGCCGCGCAGCGCCACCAAATGGTCACAGTAGCGCGCCGCCATGTTGATGTCGTGCAGCACGGCGATCACCGTGAGATCGCGTTCGCGGCTCAAGCGCTGGATCAGCGCCAACACGTCGACCTGGTGCGCGATGTCCAGCGCCGAGGTCGGTTCGTCGAGCAGCAGGCAGCGGCTGTCCTGCGCCACCATCATCGCCAGCCAGGCGCGTTGGCGCTCGCCGCCGGACAGGCTGTCCACCAGCCGATTGGCGAACGGCTTCAAGCCCACCAGCGCGATGGCCTCTTCCACCTGTTGACGATCGTTGGCACCAAAACGCCCCAGCGCGCCATGCCACGGATAACGGCCGACGGCCACCAGCTCGCGCACCGTCATGCCTTCCGCCGCCGGCAACTGCTGCGGCAGGTAGGCCACCTGGCGGGCGAAAGACTTGCTGTCCCACTGCGCCAACGGCTGCTGATTGAGCAATACCTGGCCGTCGCTGGGCGCATGGTGCCGCCCGAGCAGTTTCAACAAAGTGGATTTACCGGAACCGTTATGGCCGATCAGGCCGCAGACTTTGCCCTGGGGAAAACCGAGCGACAGCGGTTGCAACAGCACCCGACCGGGGACGGCGAAGCTGGCGTTATCCAGCGCGAAGGTCGCGCCGGGATTAAGAAGTTTGTCCTGCATAGATCCTGCTTTGTCCGGGGCGACACGGCGCCGCCCCGGCTATCCGGTTAGAAACGGAAGGTTGCGGTGGCGACCACCTGGCGTTCTGCGCCCCAATAGCAGGCGTAGTCGCTGTAGCAGCTCGACACGTAGGTCTTGTCGAACAGGTTATTGATGTTAACGCCCACGGATGAGCCCGGCAGGCCAAAGCGCGCCAGATCGTATTTAATGGTAGCGTCCACCAGCGTGTAGTCCGGTACTTTGAAGGCGGAGTTATCGCTGTTGAAGCTCGAGCTGGAGCCGACGTAGCGCACACCGGAGCCCAACGTCAGGCCGCTCAACGCCGTTTCGTGGAAGGTGTAATCCGCCCACAGCGAAGCCAAGTGTTTCGGCATCTCGACGGTCGGTTTACCCTGATAGGTATTGTCCTTGGTGTACTTCGCATCGGTATAGGTATAGGAGGCGATCAGGTTGACGTTGGCGTTCAACGCCGCCTTGGCTTCCAACTCCACGCCGCGCGAACGGATCTCGCCGCTCTGCACGCTGAACTGCGGATTGGCCGGATCCGGCGTCAGATTATTGCTTTTGGTCAGCTGATACAGGGCGCCGGTCAGCACGATCGGGCGATCCTTCGGCACGTATTTCACGCCGGCTTCATACTGCTTGCCGATAGAAGGCTTGAAGGTGCTGCCTCCGCGGGTTGTACCCAAATTCGGCTCAAACGACTCGCTGTAGCTGAAATACGGCGTCACGCCATTGTCGAACAGGTAGTTCAGACCGCCGCGCCAGGTAAACTGCCGGTCGGTTTGCTGATCCGTCAAATTCGTATCACGATTGTAAGCGGAGGTCTTCGCCCAGTCATAGCGACCGCCCAGCGTCAACAGCCACTGGTTCCACTCCCCTTGTTCCTGCACATACAGGCCGGTTTGCTCCTGACGGTTCAGGTAATGGTAGGGGAAGTTGATGTTGACAGCGTCATTTCCGTATTGCGGATTGGTCATACTAAGACCTTCCGCAGAACCATATGCGGCATTGATATCGTTACGCATGCGCGAGTAATCCACCCCAAACAATAGGGTGTGATCAACCTGTCCCGTTTTCACCTTCGCCTGCGCCTGGGTATCTACGGAGAAATTGTTCAGGTGTTCCTTCGATTGAACATAGAGGCGATTGATCGTCGTCGGCGATGACAAACCATATCCATAAATGCTCTTCATATCGGTGTCCAGCTGCATATAGCGCAGATTCTGGCGCACCGCCCAGGTATCGTTGAAGGCGTGTTCGAAGCTGTAGCCGATCATCCGTTGTTTGCGGGACATGTAGTTGCTGGCTTCGCCCTCGTTGAAATCGGTCGGCAGTTTGCTGCCATCCGGCAACGGTATCAGCGTCCCCTGTTTCGGCAACCAGCCGTAAAAGCCGGTATAAGGATCGTTTTGAATGTTGGCCAACAGCGTGAGGTTGGTTTTGTCATCTGGACGCCAGCTAAAGGACGGCGCGATCGCATAGCGCTTCTCTTTGCTCATGGTCTGCTGCGTATCGCTGTCTTTCGCCAGGCCGGTCAGACGGTAGGAATAGATGCCCTGATCGTCCAGCGCGTCGCTGAAATCGAAGCCAGTCTGGAACAGGTTATCGGTGCCCATCTTGAACTGGATTTCGCGCAGCGGTTCGGTGGTTGGCCGTTTGCTGACCATGGCGACCAAACCGCCCGGGTTGCTTTTGCCGTACAGCACCGAAACCGGGCCGCGCAGCAGCTCGGCTCGCTCAAGGAAATAAGGATCGATGGACGCTTCGCTGTAGTTGTTGCCCAGCAACCGCAGGCCATCCAGATACTGGGTGGTGTTGGTGGCCGGGAAGCCGCGGATCGCCACCGCGTCATAGGTGGTGGAGCTGCCGCGGCTGGCGAATACGCCCGGCGCATAGGCCAGCGCGCCTTTCACCGTATCCGGCTGGCGCATGTCCATCTCTTCACGCGTCACCACGGAAACGGACTGCGGGTTCTTCTCGATCGGCGTATCGGTTTTGGTGCCGGTGGCGCTGCGTTTGGCGACATAGGTACCGACCGGCCCCCAGGCGCTTTCCTGCTGGGCGGTATTGCTGCCGCCCACAACGGTAATCGTGTCTTCCTTGGCGGCCGGCTTGGCGTCGGCGGAGAAAGCCGGCATCGCCAGCGTGCCCAACGCCGCGGCGACGGTGATCGCTAACGCGCTGACGGGAGTACGGCCCTGCTTGGCCGCAGATGATGAAAGACGCTTGGTCGGCATAGTTGATTTCTCTGATGAATAATTAAATGACGAATGTAAACGATAATAATTATTATAAGCGTCGCATTTTATGCAGAAGCCAAATTAAACTGCAAGCCGAATTCACAGGGCAAATAGGTTAAGGATTAGGCGCTTAGCCTTGCGGTTAGCAGGGAAATAAAACGAGCGGAAAAACAAAAAAACCCGCAACCAAGGTTACGGGCTTAATAACAAAGAAAAAATTTTCACCGGGGCCGGCGCCCCGGTAGCGATTACTGACCGAACATATCCTTGATCCAGCCGGCGACGCCATCGCCATCTTTTTGCTCACCCGCCGCCGGTTGCTGCTGTTGCTGCACCGCCGCCTGGCTGGCCTGGCACAATCCCTGCGGATTGTCGGTCCAGACCGGGATGGTGCGCCAACTGCCACCGCCGCAGATAAAGTTGCCGGCAGAGTCGATGCTCATCTGGTTAATGCCTTCCGGCGGCTGCAGCATCAGCGGCAGCGGCGTCTGGTTTTCCAGATAACGGCGATACAGGGTCAAGGCACCGTTGGCGCCGGTCAGCTTGGCCGGGCCGTTGTTGTCGCGCCCCACCCAGGCGATCGCCACCTCTTTACCGTCGATGCCGGCAAACCAGCTGTCGCGCAAATCGTTGGTGGTACCGGTTTTCGCCGCCAGGTTGTAGTTCGGGAACTTCACCGACAGCGAACGGGAGGTCCCGCGCGCTACGCCCTGCTGCATCGCATACAGCGTCAGGTAAGCGGCCTGCGCCGGCACCATGCGTTCCGCCTGCGGGAAGCTCTGGTACAGCACAGTGCCGTCTTCGGCGATCACCGATCGCACCGCCGACAGCGGCGCACGGTTACCGCCGCTGGCGATGGTCTGATACTCCTGCGCCACTTCCATCGGCGTCAGGCCGATCGCCCCCAGCAGCATCGAAGGCACCGGGTTGATCTCCGCTTTTGGGATGCCCAGACGTTGCAGCGTGGCGCTGATCTGATCCAGCCCAACCGACAGACCGAGGTTCACCGTCGGCACGTTCAGCGAGTTGGCCAGCGCATCCACCAGCATCACCTGACCGCGGAATTTACGGTCATAGTTGTTCGGCTGCCAAACGGCCCCGTTCGGCTGTTTCAGCGACAGCGGCGCATCCGCCAGCCAGGTGTTGAGGCGGTATTTATCCGGTTCGGATAGCGCGGTCAGGTACGTCGGCGGCTTGGCCAACGAGCCGACCAGACGGCGCGCCTGCATGGCGCGGTTGAAACCGGCGAACTGCGGGTTGGCGCCGCCGACCATGGCGCGCACTTCACCGCTGAAGCGATCGACAATCACCATCGCCGCTTCCAGATCCTGCAGATGACGCGCGGCGCGCAGCGCCGGAATGCCGTCTTCGACCGCTTTTTCCGCCGCGTCTTGCGACACCGGATCCAGCGTGGTGAAGATCTTCACGCCGGACAGGTCATTGACCTTATCGCCCAGCTTGCTCTGCAGTTCCTGGCGCACCATCTGCATAAACGCCGGCTGTGGCGTAATGACGCCGCCTTTCGGCTGCACGCCCAGCGGACGCGCGCTCAGCATGTCATACAGCTCGCCGTCGATCACGCCCTGGTTCTGCAACAGCTTGAGCACCAGATTGCGGCGCTCCAGCGCCAGTTTCGGGTTGCGCCACGGGTTGTACAGCGACGCGCCCTTGACCATGCCGACCAGCAGCGCCTGCTGATCGAGGCTCAGCTCGTCCACCGGACGGCCGAAGTAGTACAGGCTGGCCAACGGGAAACCGCGGATCTGATCGCTGCCGCTCTGGCCGAGGTACACCTCGTTCAGATACAGTTCCAGAATGCGGTCCTTGCTGTAACGGTAATCCACCAACAGCGCCATATAGGCTTCGTTGGCCTTACGCCACAGCGAACGTTCGTTGCTCAGGAACAGGTTCTTCACCAGCTGCTGCGTCAGGGTACTGCCGCCCTGCACTGCACGGCCGGCGGTCAGGTTGGCCAGCACCGCACGGCCGATGGAGTAAGGGCTGATGCCGTCATGCTCATAGAAGTGGCGGTCTTCCGTGGCGATCAGCGTATCCACCAGCAGATCCGGGAAGCCGGAGCGCGGTACAAACAGACGCTGTTCGCCGTTCGGCGACTGCAGCATGGTGATAAGACGCGGATCGAGGCGGAAGAAGCCGAAGCTGCGGCCGCTGTCCAGATTTTCGATCTTCGCCAGGCGGTTGTTCTGGAAATCGAGGCGAGCGCGGATCTGGCCTTCTTTACCATCCGGGAAGTCGAACGGGCGGCGCAGCATCTCGATGCTGTTAGCCTGCACGGTAAACTCGCCCGGACGTGTCATGCGGCTGACCTGGCGATACTGCATGCCTTCCAGCAGGTTGACCATTTCCTTCTTGCTGTACGGCATGCCCGGTTCCAGGTTGACCATGCGGCCGTACACCGCCGCCGGCAGCTGCCAGACTTTACCGTCGATGCGGCTGCGGATCTGCGAGTCCAGGTAGACGCCATAGATCGCCAACAGGACAGCGATCACCAGGATCAGTTTGATAAACAGGCCGAGCCAGCGGCGTTTTTTACGCGGCGGAGTCGCTTTTACCTTACGCGGCATGCGTTCCTCCTCCTCTTCATACTCATCATCGTCATACTCGTCTTCTTCGTAATCGTCATAATCGTCGTCTCGGCGGCGGCGCGGCGGCTTGCGCGACGCGGTGCTTTTTGGTTGTTTTCCTTTGCGCCCGATGGGCTCGCGGTCATCCCCAGCCATGGCTGTTGTTCTCCGAGCTTGCCGACACTGCCGGCCATAATGAGTCGCTTAATCTGTGCCGACGCCATGGCGCTGACCAGAAGAAACATCTGAATTCCAAACCTTAAATGCTCGCGGCCTACTGATATTTCTTCGTTCGGCGCGTCGGTACCGCCGTGGCCGGGTCGTCCGGCCACGCATGTTTCGGGTAGCGGCCCTTCATCTCTTTTTGCACCTCACGATAGGCGCCTTGCCAGAAGGCCGCCAGATCGCCGGTGATTTGCAACGGCCGGTGCGCCGGTGAGAGTAACTCAAGCACCACCGGGATGCGACCCTCCGCCAGCATCGGGCTGCGCTGCTCACCGAACACTTCCTGCAATCGTACCGCCAGCGCCGGCGGTTTGCCGGCCTCATAACGGATTGGCAAGCGGCTGCCGGTCGGCACAGTGTAATGAGTGGGTAGCGCATTATCCAGCCGCTGCTTTTGCTGCCAGTCCAACAGCCGTGACAGCGCCTCGGCGATGTTGACCTGCTTCAACCCGCGCAGATCGCGCACGCCGCTCAGCGACGGCAGCAGCCACTGTTCCAACGCCGCCAGCAGCGGTTCTTCGTCCATCGCCGGCCATTCCGCCTCCGGCAGCCAGGCTTGCGCGCACTGCAGGCGCACCCGCAATTGTTCGGCGGCGCCCTCCCAGTTGAGCACCGCCAACCCCTGCGCGCGCACCCAATCGAGCAGCGCCTGCTGCAGCTCTTCATCCGCCGGTTTGGCCAGCGGCTGGGCGCGCAGCGTCAGACGGCCGATCTGCTGGCGCTTCCAGGCGCGCAGCGTGCCCTTCTCTTCATCCCACTCCACCGCCGTACGCGGCGTGACGATCGCCGGCAGCTGCGCCGCCAGCGCCTCGATATCGACCGGCAACGCCAGCAAAATACGCGCATCGGGGCTGTTGTGGCCCTGCAACAGACTGGGGACGATCAGCCACGGCGCACGCGACAGCGCTTCGTCCTGGTTCATCGCCGCACCCATGCCGTTGGCCAGCAGGTAGCGGCCATCCTGACCGCGCCGCTGGGCGATGCGATAGGTAAACGCCAGCGCCAGCAGACGCGGTGCCAGATCGATATCGATTTGCCCCGCATGCTGCGGCAGGCGTTTGGCCAACTGCGCGGCGCGCTGCCGCCAGTTCGGCTGCGGGCGGCTCAGCCAGTAGCCGATATCCATCTGCCCGCCGCGCGGCGGCTCCTCCAGCAATGCCGCCAGCAACGCCGCCGTTGCCAGGCCATCGGCGCTCAGCGCCGCGCCGGCGACCAGCATCGCCGCCAGCCGTGGCTCACAGCCCAATGCGGCCATCTGGCGCCCCGACGCGGTGAGCTTGTCGCCGTCATCCGTGGCCCCCAGCCGCTGCAGCAACGCCCTGGCCGCCGCCAATGCCGCCGCCGGAGGCGCGTCAAGCCAGGTCAGCTGCGCCGGATCATGACAACCCCACTGCAGCAGCTCGAGCCAGAAACCGGTGAGATCGCTCTGTAAAATTTCCGGTTCAGCGTGTTCCACCGCACGCTCCGCCTGCTCCTTGGCGAACAGGTGCCAGCAAATGCCCGGCTCCAGGCGCCCAGCACGCCCGGCGCGCTGCACCATCGAAGCCTGACTGATGCGCTGCGTCGCCAGCCGCGTCAAACCGTTGCGCACCTCGTAGCGCGCCACGCGCTCCAGGCCGCTGTCCACCACCAACCGAATGCCTTCAATAGTCAGACTGGTCTCGGCGATGTTGGTCGCCAGCACCACCTTGCGGCGGCCAGACGCCGCCGGCTGAATCGCTTTTTGCTGCTGCGCCAGCGGCAACGCGCCATACAGCGGGCAAAGATCGGTATCGCTCGCCACCTCGCCGGTCAAGCGCTCCAGCACCCGATTGATCTCCGCCACACCCGGCAGGAACAGCAGCAACGACCCCGCCTGCTCGGCCAGCAGGCGCTTCACCGCCGCCGCAACGCCGTCTTCCAGCCGCAGATGGCTGGCCAACGGCTGATACTGGCGCTCAACCGGGAAGCTGCGCCCTTCGGACACCACCACCGGCGCTTCCGGCAGCAGCTGCGTCATACGGGCGTTATCCAACGTAGCCGACATGATCAGCAGTTTCAGATCGTCGCGCAGCCCTTGCTGCACATCGAGCAGCAGCGCCAGCGCCAGATCGGCCTGCAGGCTGCGCTCGTGGAATTCATCGAGGATCACCAACGATACGCCCTGCAGCTCGGCATCCTGCTGCAGCATGCGGGTGAGAATGCCTTCCGTCACGACCTCCAGCCGGGTCTGCGGCCCGCTTTTACTTTCGGCGCGCATGCGGTAGCCCACGGTCTGACCGGGCTCTTCTCCCAGTTGCTGCGCCAGACGGTAAGCGACGTTTTTCGCCGCCAGCCGCCGCGGCTCCAGCATGATAATGCGCCCCGGCAGCCCGGCGTTAGCCAGGATCTGCAGCGGCAACCAGGTGGATTTACCGGCGCCGGTCGGGGCGTGCAACAGCACCTGCGGGGCAGACTGCAGCGCAGCCAGCAACTCATCGAGCACCGCGCTGACGGGCAATGAAGACACTGAATTCTCCGTAGTGGTTAACGTTAAACGGCGTACAGTGTAGCATTAGCTGTATCCCCGTAGCCTTTCAAACTGCGGCGGCGTTAGCTATAGTACGGAGCTCATCCATGTGCCCCGCCCCTCGTGGGGCCGTTGCAAGCCGCATTCATGTCTGTCCCGACGGATTTGTCATTATTTACCGAGCCCCCATGTCCAATTCGCGCCGCCTGTTTTTCGCCTTGTCCTTGCCTGACGCCCTGCAACAGCAGGTGATCCGCTGGCGCGCCGAGGCGTTCGCGCCAGAGGCCGGCCGACCGGTGGTGGCGGCCAATTTGCACCTGACGCTGGCGTTTCTCGGCGAGGTCTCCGCCCAAAAAGAGCTGGCGCTGCGCAAGCTGGCCGGCCGCATCGTGCAACCCGGCTTCAGCATGCGGCTCGACGATCTCGGCCATTGGCCGCGCCCCGGCGTGGTCTGGCTCGGCACCCGCCGCGCGCCGCGCGGGCTGTTGCAGTTGGCCGAGCTGTTGCGTTCGCAGGCCGCCCGCAGCGGCTGCCATCAAAGCGCGTTGCCGTTCCATCCGCATATCACGCTGCTGCGCGCCGCCACCCAGCCGGTGGCGATCCCGCCGGCGACGCCGGGTTGGACATTCAGCGCCGACGCCTTTTCCTTGTATGAGTCGGTATTCGAACACGGCCGCACTCGTTACCAACACCTCGAACAGTGGCCGCTGGCCAAGCAGGCATCCGCATGATTTTCTCTCCACCGCTGCGCTCCGCCACGCTGATCAAACGTTACAAGCGCTTTCTGGCGGACGTGATCACCCCGGAAGGGGAAACCTTTACGCTGCACTGCGCCAATACCGGTGCCATGACCGGTTGCGCTACGCCTGGCGACACCGTTTGGTACTCCACCTCGGACAATCCCAAACGCAAATACGCCCACAGCTGGGAACTGACCCATACCCAACAGGGGCACTGGATCTGTGTCAACACCCTGCGTGCCAACGCGCTGGTGCGCGAGGCAATCGAACACAATTTAATCAATGAATTATCCGGTTACAGTAAAATTAGCGGCGAAGTGAAATACGGCGCTGAAAACAGCCGTATCGATTTGTTATTACAGGCAGAAAACCGGGTTAACTGCTATATTGAAGTTAAGTCAGTCACATTACTGCAACAACAACGTGGTTACTTTCCTGATGCGGTAACGCTCAGAGGGCAAAAGCACCTGCGTGAGTTGCTCAGCGTGGTTGAAAGCGGGCAACGGGCGGTGTTGTTCTTTGCCGTGTTACACAGCGGTATTGAGCAGGTCGCACCGGCACATCATATAGATGAGCGCTATGCGGCGCTGTTGGCACAGGTCCGGCAGTTGGGAGTGGAAGTGGTTTGCTACGGGGCAAAATTATCACCTGACGGTATTTATCTCTGCGATAAGCTGCCGTTTTTTATCGATTAGCGCAGTCGGGTCCCTATAAATAGACAACCGACCAGCACGATCGCCAAATACGCCTTCCTTCACACGATTGTCAAGCGGGCGACAGGAATAATTGCCAACCTACCTTCCTTCTGTTATTTATAGCGGCCTGTTTTTCCCCCGCATTGGGGATTCGATAGTGCGTGTGTATGTAGGAGAAGCAACATGCAAGAAGGGCAAAACCGTAAAACCTCGTCCTTGAGCATTCTCGCCATCGCTGGGGTGGAGCCGTACCAAGAGAAGCCGGGCGAAGAGTACATGAACGACGCCCAGTTGTCGCATTTCAAGCGCATTCTTGAAGCGTGGCGCAACCAGCTCAGGGACGAAGTGGACCGTACTGTATCGCATATGCAAGAAGAGGCAGCCAACTTCCCTGATCCGGCCGACCGTGCCACTCAGGAAGAAGAGTTCAGCCTTGAACTGCGTAACCGTGACCGTGAACGCAAACTGATCAAAAAGATCGAGAAAACGCTGAAGAAAGTGGAAGACGATGATTTCGGCTACTGCGAATCTTGTGGCGTGGAGATCGGTATTCGTCGCCTCGAAGCGCGTCCGACCGCCGATCTGTGCATCGACTGCAAGACGCTGGCTGAGATCCGCGAAAAGCAGATGGCCGGCTAATACCGTTGTTACCGCTGCGGCGTGCGCACCCTCGCGCGCCGCACAGAGAAAAGGGAACCTCTCCCCTCTGATATGCAAGAAAGTCATTATGTGGGGCGCTTTGCCCCATCGCCTTCCGGGGATCTGCATTTCGGTTCGCTGATTGCCGCTCTGGGAAGCTACCTTCAGGCTCGCGCCCAACGCGGGCAGTGGCTGGTTCGCATCGAAGATATCGACCCGCCGCGTGAAGTCCCCGGCGCCGCCGCTCGCATCCTGTCCGCGCTGGAACATTATGGTCTCCACTGGGACGGCCAGGTCATCTATCAATCCCAACGTCACGATGCCTACCGCGCCACGCTGGATCTGTTGCAGCGCCAGGGGCTCAGTTATTACTGCACCTGCACCCGCAGCCGCATCCAGCACATCGGCGGATTGTACGACGGCCACTGCCGCGATTTGCAGCTCGGCCCGCAGGGTGCCGCCATCCGCTTGCGCCAGACCGCGCCCGTTTACGGCTTTCACGATCGCCTGCAGGGAGAGCTGCACGCCGATCCTGCTCTGGCGGGAGAAGACTTCATCATTCGCCGCCGCGACGGGCTGTTCGCCTATAACCTGGCGGTGGTGATCGACGACCATTTTCAGGGCGTGACCGAGATTGTGCGCGGCGCCGACCTGATCGAACCGACGGTGCGCCAAATCGCCCTCTACCGCCAGCTGCAGGCGCCGGTGCCCGCCTATGTGCATCTGCCGCTGGCGCTGGGCGCCAACGGCATCAAGCTGTCGAAGCAAAATCATGCGCCGGCGTTGCCCGCAGGCGATCCGCGCCCGGTGCTGATCGCCGCGCTGGAATTTCTGCGCCAACCGCTGCCGGAAAGCTGGCAAGATCTTGACCTGCCATTATTATTGAGCTGGGCAGTCGAACATTGGCGGTTGGAAAACGTGCCGCGTCAGGAGGCTATCCCTCTGGATGAAAACACGCCGGCATTCTCAAAGGAGCCCTGGTGAGCTATGATTAGCCGCTATTTTTTGTTAGCTCCATTTTTATCAGTCACTATCGAGGTGTACCATTTTTACCCGAGTAGCCAACTTCTGTCGTAAGGTACTGACCCGCGATGACAAGCTGCCCCGCGACGACGCGGCGGCCGGCGATAAAAACGTAGTCCGCGAAGAGCGTGCCGCGGCGCCAAGCCGCCCTGCGCCGCAGCCGCGCGCCGCCGATAACGGCAGCAGCGCCCCTGCCCGCCGCTCAACGCCGCGCAAGCGTCCGCCTTTCCCCCTCGCCGAGAGCAACGACTCGATGACCGTGATCCCGCGCGAACAGCACTCGATTTCCCGCAAAGACATCAGCGAGAATGCGCTGAAAGTGCTTTATCGCCTGAACAAGTCCGGCTACGAGGCCTATCTGGTCGGCGGCGGCGTACGCGATCTGTTGCTCGGCAAAAAGCCGAAAGACTTCGACATCACCACCAACGCCACGCCGGAGCAAGTGCGCAAGCTGTTCCGCAACTGCCGCCTGGTCGGTCGCCGTTTCCGCCTGGCGCACGTGATGTTCGGGCCGGAGATCATCGAAGTGGCTACTTTCCGCGGCCACCACGAACAAAATCAGGAATCCGACAAGAACTCCTCCCAGCAGGCGCAAAACGGCATGCTGCTGCGCGACAACATCTTCGGCTCGATCGAGGAAGACGCCCAGCGCCGTGATTTCACCATCAACAGCCTGTACTACGGCGTGGCGGATTTCACCCTGCGCGATTACGTCGGCGGCCTGAACGACCTGAAACAAGGCGTGATTCGCCTGATCGGCGATCCGGAAACCCGCTACCGCGAAGATCCGGTGCGCATGCTGCGCGCGGTGCGCTTCGCCGCCAAACTGGATATGCGCATCAGCGAAGAAACCGCCGAGCCGATCCCTCGTCTGGCCTCGCTGCTGCATGAGATCCCACCGGCGCGTCTGTTCGAAGAATCCCTCAAGCTGCTGCAGGCGGGTTACGGTTTCCAGACCTACCTGAAGCTGTGCGAATACCAGCTGTTCCAACCGCTGTTCCCGCTGATCGCCCGAAACTTTACGCCGAACCACGATACGCCGATGGAACGCATTCTGGTGCAGGTGCTGAAAAACACCGATCATCGTCTGCAGAACGACATGCGCGTCAATCCGGCGTTCCTGTTCGCCGCCATGCTGTGGTACCCGCTGCTGGAGCACGCGCAGAAGCTGGCGCAGGAAAGCGGCCTGGCCTATTACGACGCCTTCGCTCTGGCGATGAACGACGTGCTCGACGAGCAGTGCCGCTCGTTGGCCATCCCGAAACGCATCACCACGCTGGTGCGCGATATCTGGCAGCTGCAGCTGCGCCTGTCCCGCCGCCAGGGCAAACGCGCGCACAAACTGATGGAGCATCCGAAATTCCGCGCAGCCTATGATTTGCTGGCGCTGCGCGCGGAAGTGGAAGACAATCAGGAAATGTTGCGTCTGGCCGAGTGGTGGGGCGAATTCCAGGACGCCACGCCGGCGCGGCAGAAAGCCATGCTGAGCACCCTGGGTGACGATCCGGCGCCGCGCCGCGCGCGTCAACGCCGCCCTCGCCGCCGGGCACCGCGTAAAGAAGGGGCATAATGATCCGCGTTTATATCGCGCTGGGCAGCAACCTGGCGCAGCCGCTGCAACAGGTTAAAGCCGCACTGGAGGCGCTGGAGCATCTCCCGCGCACCCGGTTGGTCACCTGTTCTTCGTTTTACCGCACCAAGCCGCTGGGGCCGCAAAACCAGCCGGACTTTCTCAATGCGGTGGTGGCACTGGATACCCTGTTGCCGCCCGAACAGCTGCTCGACCATACCCAGGCGATAGAACGCAATCAGGGGCGCGTGCGCAAGGACGAACGCTGGGGGCCACGCACGCTCGATCTGGACATCATGCTGTACGGCGACAAGGCGATCCATACCGAGCGTCTGACGGTGCCGCATTACGGCCTGAAAGAGCGCGAATTCATGCTCTACCCGCTGGCGGAAATCGCCCCTGACCTGATTTTCCCCGATGGCGAACCGCTCGCCAGCTGCCTCAAGCGCGTGCCGGAAAACGGCATGGCGCTGTGGCATCAGCCCAAACCGAAGTCCTGACCCGCCTACAGCGCCAGCCGCGCAACGAACCCGCCCGCCGGGCGATTGGCGAAGCTGACCTGCAAACCATGCAGCCCGGCGATGCGCTGTACGATCGATAATCCCAGCCCGCTGCCGGTTTGTTCCTGCCCCGGCGGGCGATAGAAGCGTTCTCCCAGCCGCGCCAGATGCTCCGTGGTCACCCCCGGACCGTCGTCCTCCACCGTCAGCGAGCGTTCGCTCAATGTCACGGTGACCACGCCGCCCTTCGGGGTGTAGCGCACCGCGTTGTCCAGCAAGTTGCGCAATAGCAGCGACAGCAGCAAGGTCTGGCCCTGACGCGCCGGCGGCGTTCCCTGCTGTTCATAACGCAGCGTCACGCCCGCCGCATGAGCCTGCTTATCCTGTTCCGCCAGGGTCATCGTCACCAGTTCGTTCCAGTCGACCGGCGCCAGCTCGGCCAAATCCGACAGCGAATCCAGCCGCGACAGCGTGAGCAGTTGATCCACCAGCCGGGTGGCGCGATCGATGCCCACCGTCAAATTGTCCAGCGCATGCTCGCGCATCGGCGCATCGTCCCCCGCCAACTGCACCACTTCGGTCTGCACCCGCAGCGCCGCCAGCGGGCTACGCAGCTCGTGCGCGGCATCGGAGGTAAAGCGCCGTTCCCGCACCAGCAAAGCGTTGATGCGGGCGAACAGCGCATTGAGCGCATCCACCAGCGGACGCACCTCAGTCGGCACCTGGCGCGCGTCCAGCGGCGTCTCGTCATCGGGTGCGCGCCGGCGCAAACCGGCCGCCACCGCGCGCAGCGGCCGCAGCTCGCGCCCTACCATCAGCGCGATCAGCAGCATCAGCACCGGCAGCGTCACCAGCCAGGGCACCAGTTGGCCGGTCACCATGCCCAGCGCCATATCGCGCCGGTAATCCCATTCCTGACCAACCACGATACGGTAACGACCGTCCGGGCTGGTCAGCCACAGCAGACGCCAGCTGTCGTCATCACCTTTGCGCTCGCCGTCGGTAAAACCTTCTCGCTCTTCGTCAAACAGGAAGTCGGCGCCGTTCTCGCCGTCGTTGAGCAGCATCTTGCCTTGACGATCGAAGATGGCGAACGCCAGCGCGTCGTCGTCCTGCTCGCCACGCTTGCCGTGGTGCACCAGCTTCTTGGTTTTCGGCAGGCTGCGCGCGCTTTCATCGGCCAGCAGATCGCCGAGGTTGGCGGTCGCCAGCCGTTTGGCGAACAGCATCTGTTGGGTGTCGAACACTTCGTTGATGGTGTTGCGCGACATCACCCAGGCCACCACGCTGGCGGTGCTCCAGGTCAGCAGCGCCAACAGGCTGAAGATCAGGATCAGACGCAGCCGCAGGCTGAGACGCTTCACGGCGCATCCCCCAGCGTGTAACCCACGCCGTGGATGGTGCGGATGAAACCGTTGCCCAGCTTGCGCCGCAGGTGATGAATATGCACTTCCACCGCGTTGCTGCTCACCTCGTCGTCCCAGTTATACAGCTTCTCCTGAATCAACGGCCGCGCCAGCACCCGCCCCTTGTTGTGCAGGAACAGTTCCAGCACCGCCAATTCACGCGGCGTCAGCGTCACCGGCTCGCCGTTGCAGCTCACGCTGCGGGTGGCGCTGTCGAACACCACGTTGCCGTGCGTCAACTGCGGCATCAGTTGGCCGTGGCGACGACGGATCAGCGCCTGCAGCCGCGCCGCCACTTCGGCCAACGCGAACGGCTTGCACAGGTAATCGTCGGCGCCGCTTTGCAGCCCGCTGACCCGCTGCTCCAGCGCGTCGCGGGCGGTGAGGATCAATACCGGCACATCCTGTCCGGCCTGGCGCCACTGGCGCAGCAGATCCAGGCCATCGAGGCCCGGCAGACTGAGATCGAGGATCACCGCGTCGTAGGGCGCGCTGTCCAGCGCGTTTTTACCGACGGCGCCATCGGTGAACCAGTCCAGATTGAAGCCGAGTTTGGTCAGCCCGGCCTTGATGCCGTCCCCGATCAGTTTGTCATCTTCGATCAGCAAAATTCGCATGAGTATCCCTTTTAAGTCATGGCGCCATTGCACCACAAGGTTCTTAAGAACCGCTTAAGCATGGCGATCCGCGCTACCCACCCCGATCGGGTTACAGTAGAATGGCTGCACTTTTTTTGCAGCCTGGGCCTGCGTACGCCGCACGGCCCGTTTCAGGAGACGTTGTGATGAAACCCACCACCGTGACCCATTTGCGCCAGTGGAAACAGGAGCAACGCAAGTTTGCTACCCTTACCGCCTACGATGCCAGCTTTGCCAAACTGTTTGAAGAGCAAGGCATCAAAGTCCTGTTGGTGGGCGATTCGCTGGGCATGACGCTACAGGGCCACGACTCCACGCTGCCGGTCACCGTCGCCGACGTGGCCTATCACACGCGCGCCGTGCGCCGCGGCGCGCCGGCCTGCCTGCTGCTGGCCGATCTGCCGTTCATGAGTTACGCCACCCCCGAACAGACCTTCGCCAATGCCGCCGAGCTGATGCGCGCCGGCGCCAACATGGTGAAACTGGAAGGCGGCAGTTGGCTGTGCGACACGGTGAAAATGCTCGCCGAGCGCGCGGTGCCGGTGTGCGGCCACCTGGGCCTGACGCCGCAGTCGGTCAACGTGTTCGGCGGCTATAAGGTGCAAGGGCGCGACGAACTGGCCGCCAAACAGCTGCTGCAGGACGCGCAGAATCTGGAGCTGGCCGGCATTCAGCTGCTGGTGCTGGAGTGCGTGCCGACCGAACTGGCGCGCCAGATCACCGAAGCGCTGTCCATTCCGGTCATCGGTATCGGCGCCGGCAACGGCACCGACGGCCAGATCCTGGTGATGCACGACGCCTTCGGCATCACCGGCGGCCACACGCCGAAGTTCGCCAAGAACTTCCTGGCGCAGAGCGGCGATATCCGCACGGCGGTGCAGCACTACATTCAGGAAGTGGAGCAAGGCCTCTACCCGGCGGCTGAACACTCTTTTAACTAAGCGATGGTTCCAGGAGTTACCCAATGATTATTATCGAAACCCTGCCGATGCTGCGCCAGCAGATCCGCCGCTGGCGCCAGGAAGGCAAACGCATCGCGCTGGTGCCGACCATGGGCAACCTGCACGACGGCCACATGACGTTGGTCGATGAAGCGCGCGCCCGTGCCGACGTGGTGGTGGTGAGCATCTTCGTCAACCCGATGCAGTTCGAGCGACCGGACGATCTGGCGCGCTACCCGCGCACGCTGCAGGAAGACAGCGAGAAGCTGACCCGCCGCGGCGTCGATCTGGTGTTCGCGCCGGCCCCGGCCGCGGTCTATCCGCAGGGGCTGGAGCAGCAGACCTACGTCGACGTGCCGGGCATCTCCACCATCCTGGAAGGCGCCAGCCGGCCGGGCCACTTCCGCGGCGTTTCCACCATCGTCAGCAAGCTGTTCAATCTGGTGCAACCTGATTTGGCCTGTTTCGGCGAGAAGGATTACCAACAGCTGGCGCTGATCCGCAAAATGGTGGCGGACATGGGTTACGACATCGACATCGTCGGCGTGCCGACCGTACGCGCCAAAGACGGCCTGGCCCTCAGTTCGCGCAACGGTTACCTGACCGCCGAAGAGCGCAAGATCGCGCCGCAGCTGAGCAAGATCATGAACGCGCTGGCGCAACAGCTGGCCAATGGCGAACGCCATGTCGAAGAACTGCTGGAGCAGACTGCCGAGCAGCTGCGCGCCGCCGGCTTTACGCCGGATGAGCTGTTCATTCGCGACGCCGACAGTCTGCAGCCGCTGACGGTGGACAGCCAACGGGCGGTGGTGCTGATGGCCGCCTGGTTGGGCAAGGCGCGTCTTATCGACAACCAGCAAGTCGATCTGACGCTGTAAGCCATTTTTTATACTGTCGTCACCCTGAAGCCAAGACCATTGGTAGACAATCGCGGGGCAATCGGTGACGATAGAGATTGCAGGGATGCAGGAGAGATGTTCAACCCCAGCGCCTGTGAAGGCCGATATTCAGTTAGGTAAAGCTATGATACGTACTATGCTGCAAGGCAAGCTGCATCGCGTCAAAGTCACTCAGGCTGACTTGCACTATGAAGGGTCCTGCGCCATCGACCAGGATTTCCTGGAGGCCGCCGGCATTCTGGAATATGAAGCGATCGACATCTACAACGTGGATAACGGCCAGCGCTTCTCCACCTACGCCATCGCCGCCGAGCGCGGTTCGCGCATCATTTCGGTCAACGGCGCCGCCGCGCGCTGCGCCTGCGTAGGCGACAAACTGATCATCTGCTCCTATGTGCAGATGACCGACGCCGACGCTCGCCAACATCACCCGAAAGTCGCCTATTTCGAAGGTGACAACAACCTGCAGCGCAAGGCGAAAGCCGTGCCGGTTCAGGTCGCCTGACAATAAAAACGGGCGCCTTGCGCGCCCGTTCTCCCTTACTGCACCACCACCGTGCCCGGCTTGTTGGCTATTCGATCCGCCATGGTCTGGATCGAATCGGTGCGCAGAATATACAGCCGCTTCAGCGTATAGGGATTATCCCCCGGCTTCACCTTGCCCTGCACCGTGGTCACCGCCATATGGAAGCCGGCATCCTGCGCCGCCTGAATCGCCCGCTGATTGTAGCCGCCGAACGGATAAGACAGATACAGCACGTGCGGATTGAACTGCGACAGCGCGCGGCGTGAACGCTCAAAATCGAACTCGATATTGTGCAGCGAGCGGCTCAGCAAAATCGGCTGGCGATTGCCGTCGGTGCGGTGCAGGAAGTGGGTATGCGACTGTACGTCGAACACATCCTGAATCTGCTTCAGCTCCGAGATGCTCATAAACTGCAGCGAGTCCGGGTTCCATTTTTGCGGGTGGCGCTTGATGCGCGAAGAGATGATGAACGCCGTCGCGCGGAAACCGTAATCCTTCAATACCGGATAAGCGTAGCGATAAACCGATTTCAGCCCGTCGTCGAAGGTCAGCACGATCGCCTTGCCCGGCAGGTTGATCTGGTTCTTCAGGTAGGCTTCCAACTGATACAGCGAAATGGTGTCGTAGCCCGCCTGTTTCAGGTAGGTCATCTGGTTGCTGAACGCCGCGTCTGAGGTGGTGGTCGACGTGTGGCGGAAGCGCTTGTTCTCTTCGTTTTTCAGCAGGTGGTGGTAAGTCAGCACCGGTATGCCGTTATCGATCTCGCAGTCCAGTTCATTGACGAACCCCAGCCGATCGCCGATGTTGACCTCGTACCAGGTGTTGTTAAGCCGATCCTTCAGCTTGCCGATGATCGGGTAACGCAGGTTGCCTTCCAGCGTGCCAAAGACCTCGCTCTCTTTGTCCGCCGCAGTGTAAACGTCGATCGCCTTTTGGGTGATCAAATTCTGGTTGGTCAGCGGCTTGTTCAGTTCGCCCAGATCGTCTTGCACCTTGCGCGACTTCTTCAGCTCACGCACGTCATCTTTATCGATAAAGCCGGTGCCGTGCCCGAATTTGAATTCGTAGTATTCCGCATCTGCCGGGAACACCTGGATCAGCTGCCCGCGTTTCACTTCCCCTACCGGGATCACATGTTCGCCCACCAACGCATAAACTTCGCTGTCGCGTTGCGCTTCCATGTATTCAGATTTAACCGCGCTGTCTTCCGACAGCAAATTCGCCAGGCTCACAGGGGAAACCAACGACATCAGAATGCCGAGTAACCCAGCCGCTAACTTGTATTGAGGCCGCATGATGATGTTCTGCTTACGAGTGCGTAATGACAAAAGTGAAGGAAATGTGGAGCGCCAGCATAGCACGATTTGAACAACGGGGAACTAACGGTTATTTGAGCAATTCTATTGATTTACGCGCCGTCTGCGCCAGATCAAGGAAAGCGCCCCCGCCGGGAAAGCGAGGGCGCGCCGGGATCAGCTGCGCAGGCCGCGGCCGCGCTCGATCAGGTACCAGGACGCTAGGTAGAACACCGCGATAAACGCCACCAGCACCGCCATGGTGAAGACCAGCGGCACGTCGTTAACGCCGAGAAAACCGTAGCGGAAGCCGCTGATCATATAGACGATCGGGTTCAGCTTGGACACCGCCTGCCAGAAAGGCGGCAGCAGCGACAGCGAGTAGAACACCCCGCCCAGGTAGGTCAGCGGCGTCAGCACGAAGGTCGGGATCAGACTGATGTCGTCGAAGGTGGTGGCGAACACCGCGTTGATCAGCCCCGCCAGCGAGAACAGGATCGCCGTCAGCAGCAGCGTCAGCGCAATCACCCACCAGGCGTGCACCTGGAGCGGTACGAAGAACAGCGAGATGATGGTCACCAGCACACCGACGCAGATGCCGCGCGCCACGCCGCCGCCGACATAACCGGCGATCACCACGTGGGTCGGCACCGGCGCCACCAGCAGTTCCTCAATGTTGCGCTGGAACTTGGCGCTGAAGAACGACGAGGCGACGTTGGCGTAGGAGTTGGTGATCACCGCCATCATGATAAGGCCGGGCACGATGAACTGCATGTAGCTGAAGCCGTGCATATCGCCGATGCGCGAACCTATCAGGTTGCCGAAGATGATGAAGTACAGCGTCATGGTAATCACCGGCGGCACCAGGGTCTGGATCCAGATGCGCGCGAAGCGGTTCACCTCTTTGGCCCAGATGCTCTGCAAGGCCACCCAATACAAACGCGTCATGCTTTCTCTCCATTGCCGTTAACCAGGGTGACAAACAGCTCTTCCAGGCGATTCGCCTTGTTGCGCATGCTCAGCACCTGCACGCCCTGCGCGCTCAGCTGGGCGAACAGGCCGTTCAGCCCCTGCTCGCGCATCACTTCCACTTCCAGCGTCGAGGTATCCGTCAGGCGGCTATGATAACCGTCCAGCTTCGGCAGCGGGCTTTTCGCCGCCAGATCGAGGATGAAGGTTTCCGACTTCAGTTTGGCCAGCAGCCCCTTCATCGACGTGTTTTCCACCAGCTCTCCGTTCTGGATGATGCCGATGTTGCGGCACAGCATTTCCGCCTCTTCCAGATAGTGGGTGGTGAGGATGATGGTAGTGCCCTGGGCGTTCAGCTCTTTCAGGAAGCCCCACATTGAGCGGCGCAGCTCGATATCCACCCCGGCAGTCGGTTCATCGAGGATCAGCAGCTTCGGCTGATGCATCAGCGCGCGGGCGATCATCAGGCGGCGCTTCATGCCGCCGGACAGCATGCGGGCGCGCTCGTTGCGCTTGCCCCACAGGTCCAGCTGATTGAGGTATTTTTCGGCGCGGGCCATCGCTTCACGCCGCGTGACGCCGTAGTAACCCGCCTGGTTCACCACGATCTGCAACACGGTCTCGAACGGGTTGAAGTTGAACTCCTGCGGCACCAGGCCGAGCTGGCGCTTGGCGTTGACGATGTCTTTATCGATGTCGTAACCGAACACCCGCACGCTGCCGGCGGTTTTGTTCACCAGCGAGCTGATGATGCCGATGGTGGTGGATTTTCCGGCGCCGTTGGGCCCCAGCAGGGCATAAAAATCCCCCGCTTCGACGCTCAGGTCGATGCCGCGCAGCGCCTTGACGCCACCGGCGTAAGTCTTGGTCAGCTGCGCTAATTCCAGTGCATAATTCATATGTAAAATAGTACCTTATGACGATGAGTATGCCGCCGCGCCCCTGTTTGCGAGGCTTGAGACAATAACAATAATCCTAGCATTAGCGGCGTTTTCACTGAGTCGAATCCGTGCGGAAAATGAGGTTGCGCCACTGTTCCGATTTCCAAATTGTGACGCTTACCCTATATTACCCCAACGCAATCTGTTCGTTACGAGTCAATAACCTCCATGAAAGAAATCGAAGAGCTTATCGCCAACAACCAGGCTTGGTCGGCCAGCATCAGCCAGGAAGACCCGGAATTTTTTGAACGTTTAGCCCAGGCGCAAAAGCCCCGTTTCTTATGGATTGGTTGCTCTGACAGCCGCGTTCCCGCAGAACGCCTGACCGGTCTTGAGCCGGGTGAACTGTTCGTCCACCGCAACGTAGCGAACCTCGTTATCCATACCGATCTTAACTGCCTGTCGGTGGTGCAGTATGCGGTAGATGTGCTGGAAGTCGAACACATCATCATCTGCGGCCACCTGGGTTGCGGCGGCGTACAGGCGGCGGTGGAAAACCCGGAGCTGGGTTTGATCGACAACTGGCTGCTGCACATTCGCGATCTGTGGTACAAGCACAGCTCGCTGCTGGGCGAGCTGCCGCCGGAACAGCGTTTCGACATGCTGTGCGAGATCAACGTCATTGAGCAGGTATACAACCTGGGCCACTCCACCATCATGCAGTCCGCCTGGAAGCGCGGTCAGAAGGTGATGATCCACGGCTGGGTATACGGCATTCAGGACGGCCGTCTGCGCGATATGGAAGTGCTGGCGACCAGCCGCGAGAGCCTGGAGATGGGCTACCGCAAAGCGATAGCCAAACTGAAGCAGGATAAAGGCGTATAACCCCGCTGCGGGCGCGGTTTGCCGCGCCCCACATCGATCACTCGTCCAGCAGCACCACTTTGCCGACGTACGGCAGGTGGCGATAGCGCTGAGCGTAGTCGATGCCATACCCCACCACGAACTCATCCGGGATCGAGAAGCCGACATATTCGACCGGCACCTGCACTTCACGGCGCTCAGGTTTGTCCAACAGGGTGCAAATCGCCAGCGATTTCGGCCCGCGCAGCGCCAAAATCTCGCGCACCTTGTTCAGCGTATTGCCGGAATCGATGATGTCTTCCACGATCAGCACGTCTTTGCCACGAATGTCTTCGTCCAGATCCTTGAGGATCTTCACGTCGCGGGTGGTGGACATGCCGCTGCCGTAGCTGGAGGCAGTCATAAAGTCGACTTCGTGCGGCACGTCGATCGCGCGGCACAGATCGGCCATGAACATGAAGGAGCCGCGCAGCAGCCCGACCAGCACCATGTCACTGCCGCTGTCGCGGTAATGTTCGGTGATCTGGCGGCCAAGTTCGGCGATACGGGTCTTAACTTCCTGCTCGGAAATCATTACGTCTACAGTGTGTTTCATAGTATTCAGGTCAGTTGCCGGAAGAAAGGCGCAGAGTTTAGCATAGCCTTTCGCCGGTGGCGACGCGAGCGCGCCGCCACCTGAGCGCCGGACCGCGATCAATCGGCGACGGTGAAGCCCATCATCATGCCGGTATCTTCGTGCTCCAGCAGGTGGCAGTGGGCCATGTACGCATGTTCGCTGCTGGCTGGATGGTCGAAACGCACCAGCACTTCGCTGCGCCATCCTTCTACGCGCACCGTGTCCTTCCAGCCACTGCGGTGCGCCGCCGGCGGTTTGCCGTTTTCCGACAAGATGCGGAACTGAGTGCCGTGAATATGGAACGGGTGCAGCATCATGTCGCCCTCGCCGGAAATGGTCCATTTTTCATACTGGCCCCGTTTGGCGGCGAACAACGGCTTGGCCATATCGAAGGCCTTGCCGTTGATCATGTTGCCATGGCTGAAATCGAACGGTTTGGCTTTGCCCTGCGTACCACCGTGATCCATCCCGGCCATCTTGCCATGATCCATGCCTTTCATGTTGCCCATGTTGCCATGGTCCATGTTCTGCATGCCGCCCTTTTTCATACCCGGCATGTTGCCGTGGTCCATGCCTTTCATGTCTGTGCCGCCCATCGCGCCGTGGTCCATGCTCATGCCGGCCATCGCCTGGTGGCCATAGCGATCCATCAGCGCCTGCATGCCCAACATATCCAGCTGCGGATCCATCATCAGCTGTAGCCAGCGCTCCTGGATGCCCGCGGTGGCAGGCAATGTCGGCAGCTTCACTAGGCTGTCCGGCATGGTTTTGACGCCCTGCGCCAACGATGGCTGAATGCGCAACACCGGCAGCGCTTGATCGAACGGCGCCAGCGTCATGCCCATCTGTTTAACCGGCAGCGTCACGATATCGAACGCTTTCCCGTCGGAAGCATCGACCAGCACTTCAAAGCGTTCGCCCATCAACATCGGCAACTCGGTCAGTTTCACCGGCTCCGCCAGGAAACCGCCGTCGCTGGCGATGACGTACAGCGGACGATTGTCGCTGGCCGCCAGATTCAACGAGCGGGCGTTGCAGCCGTTAAGGAAACGCAGACGCAGCCAACCGCGCGGCGCCAGATGCTGCGGATACTGCGCGCCGTTGGTGAACATGCGATCGCCAAACCAGCCCACCGCCGCGCTCATCACGTCCAGACGGTATTCGATCTGCGCGTCTTTACCCAACCGCTTATCCTGCAGGATCACCGGAATATCATCCTGCCCCCAGGTTTTCGGCAGCGGCAGTTTGGCGCTTTCTTCATCTTCCAGCAGCACCAGCCCCGCCAGCCCCATCATCACCTGGCTGCCGGTTTTACCGTGGGTATGCGGGTGGAACCAACAGGTGGCCGCCGGCTGTTCGACGGTGAAATTCACCGTGCGCGTCGCGCCGGGATGGATCAGCGCCTGCGGGCCGCCATCGACATCGCCGGGAATTTCCAGGCCGTGCCAGTGGACGGTGCTGGCCTCCGCCAGGCGGTTTTTGATATCGACCGTCACCGGTTGGCCCCGCTGCAGTTTCACCGCCGGCCCGAGCAACGCGCCGTTGAATCCCCAGGTTTTGGTCGCGGCACCGGGCACCCAGCGGGTTTCCCCCGCCTGCAGCGCCAGCGCAATCTTTCCCTGCGCGTCCGGCGTCAACAGCGGCGGCACCGGTAAAGACGGCCGATCGGCCGCCCAGGCGGCCCGGCTCCATAACGGCAGTGCGCTCGCAGCGCCCAGCGCGGCGGTTAATTTAATAAAATCACGGCGTAACATCGCTGACTCCCTTTTCCCAGTGACATAGCTCAATGCCGCCAGCCTAAACCTTCCCCTTGGCGGAAGGTCAAGCCTTTCCTGGCGGTATTTTAAGCTATGCCTCACAATCAAGAGAGTGCGACTGGCGAACGTGACGCTGGCCCGCCGGCAATAAAATTTGGTGCCTTTACAGGCAAGTGTGGTAACGTCTGCAGACGACAAACAGGTCTATTTCATGATGAAAAAAACAACGTTATCGATGCTGCTGCTGGCGATGCTGGGCTTCTCCAACGCCAGTCTGGCGCTGAATGAATCCGAGGCGGAAGATCTGGCCGATCTGACGGCGGTATTTATTTATTTGAAAAATGATTGCGGCTACAACGATTTGCCAAACGCGCAAATCAAACGCGCCATCGTCTATTTCGCGCAACAAAATCGCTGGGATCTGAGCAACTACAACAGCTTTAACATGAAGGCGCTGGGCGAAGACAGCTATCGCGATCTCAGCGGCATTGCCATTCCAACGCCTAAAAAGTGCAAATCGCTGGCGCGCGACTCTTTGAGCCTGCTGGCTTACGCCAATTAATTCCCCCCCCCTTTTCCCGTCCGCCTTCCGCTCCCTCTGTCTGAAATTCAACCGTGCATCGCCAGGCAGAGTTAGCTATTATGTTGCGCCGATTTTTCATGGCTGTTATTACGGAGTTTCCCGCACATGACCCAGAAAGAAATTTGGTACGAAACGCTGCATACGGGCTTCGGCCAGTACTTCTCGGTAGAGAAGGTACTGTACCGCGAGAAGACCGATCATCAGGATCTGGTGATCTTCGAGAACCCGGTGCTGGGGCGCGTGATGGCGCTCGACGGCGTGGTGCAAACCACCGAGCGTGACGAGTTCATCTATCACGAAATGCTGACCCATGTGCCGCTGCTGGCGCACGGCGCGGCGAAGAAAGTGCTGATCATCGGCGGCGGCGACGGCGGCATGCTGCGCGAAGTCAGCCGGCACCCTGGCGTGGAGCAGATCACCATGGTCGAGATCGACGCCGGTGTCGTCGAATTCTGCCGCCAGTACCTGCCCAACCACAGCGCCGGTGCCTATGACGATCCGCGTTTCAAACTGGTGATCGACGACGGCGTCAATTTCGTGAATCAAACCGACGAAACGTTCGATGTGATCATTTCCGACTGCACCGATCCGATCGGCCCCGGCGAAAGCCTGTTCACCTCGGCGTTTTATGAAGGCTGCGCCCGCTGCCTGAATGAGGGCGGCATTTTCGTCGCGCAAAACGGCGTCTGTTTCCTGCAGCAGGACGAGGCGGTCAACAGCCACGCCAAACTGAGCCGCTATTTTACCGACGTCAGCTTCTATCAGGCTGCGATCCCGACCTATTACGGCGGCATCATGACCTTCGCCTGGGCGAGCCAGAACCCGGCGCTGCGCCAGCTCAGTCTACCTGCCCTGCAACAGCGCTTTAACCAAAGCGGCCTGCACTGCCGTTATTACAACCCGGCAATTCACGTTGGCAGTTTTGCCCTGCCGCAATATTTGCTCAATGCCCTGAACGTAACACGTTAAGCGAGAAGATAAAGGAGGTGGCCCAAATTGCATAAGCTAAAACTGCACGGCTTCAACAACCTGACCAAGAGCCTGAGTTTTTGTATTTACGATATTTGTTACGCCAAGACCGCAGACGATCGCGACGGCTATATCGCCTACATTGACGAACAATATAATGCCAACCGGCTGACCGAGATCCTGAGCGAAACCTGCTCGATCATCGGCGCCAATATTCTGAACATCGCGCGCCAGGACTACGATCCACAGGGCGCCAGCGTCACCATCCTGGTCAGCGAAGAACCGATCGACCCGAAAGACGTCGATACGTCGGAACACCCCGGCCCACTGCCGAATACGGTCGTCGCGCACCTGGACAAGAGCCATATCTGCGTGCACACCTACCCGGAAAGCCACCCGGAAGGCGGGCTTTGCACCTTCCGCGCCGATATCGAGGTTTCGACCTGCGGCGTCATTTCGCCCCTCAAGGCGCTGAACTACTTAATTCACCAGTTGGAATCCGACATCGTCACCATGGACTATCGCGTGCGCGGTTTTACCCGCGACGTGAACGGCGTGAAACATTACATCGATCATGAGATCAATTCGATTCAGAACTTTATGTCGGAAGACATCAAAGCGCTGTACCACATGATGGACGTGAACGTTTATCAGGAAAATATCTTCCATACCAAGATGTTGCTGAAAGACTTCGATCTGAAGCACTACCTGTTTAACGCAGAACCGGAAGCGTTGAGCGCCGCCGAGCGCAAACAGATCACCGATCTGTTATGGAAAGAGATGCAGGAAATCTATTACGGCCGCAATATCCCGCATCTGTGATGGAAGGGGCGCACACGGTGCGCCCCGATGCTTAATACTTCAGCATGAAAGAACGATAGGCCTTCAACACCAGCAGGAAATCCTCAACGCCGCAGAATGAGAGGCTTTCTTCGTCGTAGTAATTCATCCCCTCTTCCATTTCATCGCCTTCGAACTCCAGCTGATTGGCGCGGATCATCACCTCTTCACCATCCATCAACAGCGTATATTCATGGCCTTCCAACTGCCATTGACGCTCGCTGCCTTTTACCTCGGCCGCACCGGCTTCAATGCGGTCCAGCAGGTTGAAATCGCCTTTGACTTCTTCGTTGATCCAGTGGCCAATCGCTTCATGCCCCATCGAAAATCTGACGATCACCTGACCGGTAACGTCACGCAGAAATTCGTAATCCATAGCATGCCCTCCTGAGCCCTTTTTCTTAGTGTAAACATAAATTGATTGCTAACTCAGTGAGCGCTCGCAAAGTTGGCAACTCGGCAAAATAAAACCTCGGCGGCGCGCAATATAGCGGCTTGCGGCGGTGATGGGAAGACGCCGGATGCGATCTATCGAGGAAAGGGAAATGAATACATCATCACCGTGCGGCGCAGGCTCGCCATGCGGAAAGTGTGCCGAGCGTCGGCAGATAACAGGCTATTTATTTGAATCATGTAGAGACCGTGAAGATGTATGTCATGATTTTATCAGATTAATTATTTCCTTTTAAAATAAACAAGTTACCAATTCATGATGCGAGGAGGCTTGATTGACATCTCCTCAATATCGATTAGCTTTTAAATAAAGGAGCTTGAATTGTGTTCACTAGCGGCCAGAGGTGTCCTCACCTCCTTCATACCTATCACCACGATCAGGATGTGTGCCATGAAATACATAATCTCCATTATCGCACTGAGCGTAATGTTCTCTGCATCGGCGTTCGCCGCCAAGCAAATCACGCTTGAAGAATCAGCCAATTACACCAAACTTGGCGATCTCTCCGTTCAACAGACCGGCCTGCCTACCGTCGGCCATAAATACATTTCCGCAGCCGTTGATAAAAAATGTAATGAACTCAGTGGGCTGGACGGGAAGGACTGCTTCTATCGCATCGTCTCCGCCAGCGGACAAGAGAGCGACCACAAAGACATCCATGTAGAGATATTTAAAAAATAGCCCATGCAGCCGCGTACCGACCTCGTCTCGCCACCGTGAAGATGTCGCCGGATGCAGACCATTTCCTGTATCAGGAGATTGAAAATGAACGCTATTTTATCGAAATATCCTATGTTGTTGCTGGCGTGTTTGCTGCTGTTGCCCACGACCAGAGCGGCTGCAGACGTCATCGTCAATATCGGCCCGGAACCCGCTTGCCCCTATGGCTACTACGATTATGCGCCCTACTATTGCGCCCCTTACGGCTATTACGGCCCCGATTGGTTTATCGGCGGCAGATTTATCGGCGCAGGGCCCTGGTTCCACGGTCCACGAGAATTTCGCGGCCATGTGGATAACCGTTTCGATCCCAAACACGGTTACCGAGGCGCATTTCCGGAGCGTGGAGATGTCCCCTTCAACCATTTTAGGGGCAACGAGATGCGCAACGGGCGTGGCTAACCGTATGAATATCTGGATGAAAAAAATGGGGCCCTTAATGGGCCCCATCGTTTGATTTAATGCCAATCCGAATTAAACCGCGGTTTGGAAGATCACGCCGTCGGCTTTTTCGGTGTACTGCCCCAGTTGGTCAAAGTTCAGGTAGCGGTAGGTATCCGCCGCCGTCTTGTCAACCTGCGCCATATAGGTCTGGTACTCGTCCGGCGTCGGCAGGCGGCCCAGCAGGGACGCAACGGCAGCCAGTTCGGCAGAGGCCAGATAGACGTTGGCGCCGGTGCCCAGACGGTTCGGGAAGTTACGGGTCGAGGTGGAAACCACCGTCGCGCCGTCCGCTACGCGCGCCTGGTTGCCCATGCACAGCGAGCAGCCCGGGATCTCGATACGCGCGCCGCTCTTGCCGAAGACGCTGTAATAGCCCTCTTCGGTCAGCTGAGCCGCGTCCATCTTGGTTGGCGGCGCCACCCACAGACGGGTCGGCAACTGCCCCTTGTGCTGATCCAGCAGCTTGCCGGCAGCGCGGAAGTGGCCGATGTTGGTCATGCAAGAACCGATGAACACTTCATCGATTTTGCTGTTGGCCACGTCGGACAGCAGGCGTGCATCGTCAGGATCGTTCGGCGCACACAGGATCGGCTCTTTGATCTCGTTCAGATCGATGTCGATCACCGCCGCATATTCAGCATCCGCATCGCCTTCCAGCAACTGTGGATCCGCCAGCCATTTCTCCATGCCCTGAATACGGCGCTCCAGCGTACGGCGATCGCCGTAGCCTTCGGAGATCATCCACTTCAGCAGCACGATGTTGGAGTTCAGGTACTCTTCGATCGGCGCCTTGTCCAGCTTGATGGTACAACCGGCGGCGGAACGTTCGGCGGACGCATCGGTCAGCTCAAACGCCTGCTCGACCTTCAGATCCGGCAGGCCTTCGATCTCCAGAATGCGGCCGGAGAAGATGTTTTTCTTGCCCTTCTTCTCGACGGTCAGCAGACCCTGCTGGATCGCGTAGTAAGGGATGGCATGCACCAGATCGCGCAGGGTGATGCCCGGCTGCATTTTGCCTTTGAAGCGCACCAGCACCGACTCAGGCATATCCAGCGGCATGACGCCGGTCGCGGCGGCAAACGCCACCAGGCCGGAACCGGCCGGGAAGGAAATGCCGATCGGGAAACGGGTGTGGGAATCGCCGCCGGTGCCGACGGTGTCAGGCAGCAGCATGCGGTTCAGCCAGGAGTGGATCACGCCGTCGCCCGGACGCAGCGAGACGCCGCCACGGTTCATGATGAAGTCAGGCAGCGTGTGGTGCGTGGTCACATCAACCGGTTTCGGGTATGCGGCGGTATGGCAGAACGACTGCATGACCAGATCGGCGGAGAAACCGAGGCAGGCCAGGTCTTTCAGCTCATCGCGGGTCATCGGGCCGGTGGTGTCCTGAGAACCGACGGAGGTCATCTTCGGTTCGCAGTATTCGCCAGGGCGAATGCCGGCGACGCCGCAGGCGCGGCCCACCATTTTCTGCGCCAGCGAGAAGCCTTTGCTGCTGGCGGCAACCGGTTTGGCGATGCGGAACACGTCGCTGTGCGGCAGGCCCAGCGCTTCGCGCGCCTTGGTGGTCAGGCCGCGACCGATGATCAGCGGGATGCGGCCGCCGGCGCGCACTTCATCCAGCAGCACGTCGGTTTTCAGCTCGAAGTTGGCGATCAGCGCGCCGGTCTCGTGGTTGCGCACTTCACCTTTGTACGGGTAAACGTCGATCACGTCCCCCATGTTCAGCTCGGACACGTCCACTTCGATCGGCAATGCGCCGGCATCTTCCATGGTATTGAAGAAGATTGGCGCAATCTTGCCGCCCAGCACCACGCCGCCGCCGCGCTTGTTCGGCACGTGCGGGATGTCGTCGCCCATAAACCACAGCACGGAGTTGGTGGCGGATTTACGGGAAGAACCGGTGCCGACCACGTCGCCGACGTAGGCCAGCGGGAAGCCTTTCTTGTTCAGCAGCTCGATCTGTTTGATCGGGCCAACGCTGCCCGGCTGATCCGGCACGATGCCTTCACGTTCGTTTTTCAGCATCGCCAGCGCGTGCAGCGGGATGTCAGGGCGCGACCAGGCGTCCGGCGCCGGAGAAAGGTCGTCGGTGTTGGTTTCGCCGGTGACTTTGAACACGGTGACGGTGATCTTTTCCGCCAGTTCAGGGCGCGACAGGTACCATTCGGCGTCTGCCCAGGACTGCATGATCTGCTTGGCGTGCGGATTGCCGGCCTTCGCCTTCTCTTCCACATCGTAGAAGTTGTCGAACATCAGCAGCGTGTGGGACAGCGCTTTGGCGGCGATCGGCGCCAGCTTTTCGTTGTCCAGCGCTTCAATCAGCGGATGAATGTTATAGCCACCTTGCATGGTGCCTAACAGTTCAATCGCTTTCTCGGGGGTAACCAGGGGGGATGTCGCTTCACCTTTGGCGATGGCCGCCAGGAAACCTGCTTTGACGTAGGCGGCTTCATCGACGCCCGGTGGAACACGGTTAATCAGCAGGTCTAACAGGAATTCTTCTTCGCCTTTTGGCGGATTCTTCAGTAGTTCGACCAGCGCGGCCATTTGGGTGGCGTCTAGCGGCTTAGGGGCGATGCCCTCAGCAGCACGCTCGGCTACGTGCTTACGGTATTCTTCTAGCACGACGTTCTCCTCGCTCTCATTGTCATTTATTGTGCCTGGCGTATATGCAAACCGGGTTTATACCCTTGGGTTTCACACTGTGGCTAGGCGATCGGCCCGTAAAGTCCCCGAAACGGTGATTGGGGTAAACAAGCACGGTCAAACAGCGTTGCAGCATGAAAGACTGATGGGTAGAGCGCACGGCGATATTGATGCCATCTATCCTGACGGGGCACTGCTGTCGATGTCCTGGACTGTAAGGTACAGTGCCCGGTTCCGCTCAGCCAGCATATCAGGATTTGAAACGGTTGTTAATTCGTTCACATAAAAGCAACATTAAATCTTTGCTGAATCGTTGAGCGCAGCGTAATCGGCTGCCGGACTAGCAGGGTATTATATCCATAGAGTTAGAATGGATATAAGCATGGGGATCGGAATTTGGCGCAGCGGCCACAAAAAAACCGCTCCCTGAATCTGAGCCAAAAAAAAACGGCCCCTTTTCAGGAGCCGCTTGTTAACCGGTCAAGCCAGCAGAATTACTTCTTCTTGGCTTTCGGGTTAGGCAGGTCGGTGATGCTGCCTTCATAGATTTCCGCCGCCAGACCCACGGATTCGTGCAGGGTCGGGTGAGCGTGGATGGTCAGCGCGATGTCTTCCGCGTCGCAGCCCATCTCGATAGCCAGACCGATTTCACCCAGCAGCTCGCCGCCGTTGGTGCCGACAATCGCGCCACCGATGATGCGGTGAGTTTCTTTGTCGAAGATCAGTTTGGTCATGCCGTCTGCACAGTCGGAAGCGATCGCACGGCCGGAAGCCGCCCACGGGAAGGTGGAGGTTTCGTAGCTGATGCCTTTCTCTTTCGCTTCTTTCTCGGTCAGACCCACCCATGCCACTTCCGGCTCGGTGTAAGCGATGGATGGGATCACTTTCGGGTCGAAGTAGTGCTTCATGCCGGCGATGACTTCCGCGGCAACGTGGCCTTCGTGCACGCCTTTGTGCGCCAGCATCGGCTGACCGACGATGTCGCCGATAGCGAAGATGTGCGGCACGTTGGTGCGCAGCTGTTTGTCGACGTTGATGAAGCCACGCTCGTCAACTTCAACACCGGCTTTGCCGGCATCCAGCAGTTTGCCGTTCGGCACGCGGCCGATCGCCACCAGCACCGCGTCGTAACGCTGTGGTTCTGCCGGCGCTTTTTTACCTTCCATCGTGACGTAGATGCCGTCTTCTTTGGCTTCTACCGCGGTCACTTTGGTTTCCAGCATCAGGTTGAACTGCTTGCTGATGCGCTTGGTGAAGACTTTCACCACGTCTTTATCTGCAGCCGGGATAACCTGATCGAACATTTCAACCACGTCGATCTGTGAACCCAGCGCATGGTATACGGTGCCCATTTCCAGGCCGATGATGCCGCCGCCCATAACCAGCAGACGCTCTGGGACGGTTTTCAGTTCCAGCGCATCGGTAGAATCCCACACGCGTGGATCTTCATGAGGAATGAATGGCAGTTGGATCGGACGAGAACCTGCAGCGATGATGGCGTTGTCGAAGTTGATGGTGGTTGGGCCGTTTTCGCCTTCCACAACCAGGGTGTTAGCGCCGGTGAACTTGCCCAGGCCGTTGACCACTTTCACTTTACGGCCTTTCGCCATGCCAGCCAGACCGCCGGTCAGCTGAGTGATGACTTTTTCTTTCCAGACGCGCACTTTATCGATGTCGGTTTTCGGCTCGCCGAAAACGATGCCGTGTTCGGCCAGCGCTTTGGCTTCTTCGATCACTTTGGCAACGTGCAGCAGTGCTTTGGAAGGGATACATCCCACGTTCAGGCAAACCCCGCCCAGAGTGGAATAACGTTCAACCAGAACGGTTTCAAGACCTAAGTCAGCGCAACGAAAGGCTGCAGAGTAACCTGCCGGGCCCGCCCCAAGTACCACGACCTGAGTTTTAATTTCAGTACTCATCATGACCTCTTAATTGATTGTCCGGCGGGTCAGACGTCATTTTTATTGCTAATCGATCTCATAACGCCCTTCATCCACCGGGACGCTTACACCGCGAGCAGTTTACAGAATTGTTAATAATCTGCAAAGCGTGTTCGAGTGACCCGTGTCTCAACAATTTTGTCGAGTAATGCAAAATCCGACAAAACTGCTACAGAATCGTCAGGGGCGCAGCATGCTGCGCCCCTTTTGCATTACATCACCAGACGGCGAATGTCGGACAACATGTTGTTGATGATGGTGATGAAGCGCGCACCATCGGCACCGTCGATAACGCGGTGGTCGAAGGACAGCGACATCGGCATCATCAGGCGCGGCATG
The DNA here is from genome assembly GCF_050880365.1 of Serratia sp. BFP-2025. Classification (NCBI taxonomy): domain Bacteria; kingdom Pseudomonadati; phylum Pseudomonadota; class Gammaproteobacteria; order Enterobacterales; family Yersiniaceae; genus Serratia; species Serratia sp. BFP-2025. Next base: position 211,534 of record NZ_JBPAFV010000002.1, read on the forward strand.
AACTCTTTACCGTTCCAGACCGGCTCCATCGCAGACTTGGAGACGCCCAGGATTGCCACTTCCGGCGCATTGACGATCGGCGCGAAGTGAGTCGTCCCGATACCGCCCAGGCTGGAGATGGTGAAGCAACCGCCCTGCATCTCGCCCGCGGTCAGCTTGCCGTCGCGCGCTTTCTTGGAGATGGCCATCAGTTCGCGAGACAGCTCGGTGATGCTCTTCTTGTTCACGTCCTTGAACACCGGAACCACCAGGCCGTTCGGGGTATCTACCGCCACGCCGATGTTGATGTATTTCTTCAGCGTCAGCTTCTGGCCATCTTCGGACAGCGAGCTGTTGAAGCGCGGCATCTGCTCCAGAGCGGCGGCGACGGCTTTCATGATGAACACGACAGGCGTGAACTTCACGTCCAGCTTGCGCTTGGCCGCTTCTTCGTTCTGCTGCTTGCGGAACGCTTCCAGATCGGTGATGTCGGTTTTGTCGAAGTGAGTCACGTGCGGGATCATCACCCAGTTGCGGCTCAGGTTCGCGCCAGAGATTTTCTGGATGCGGCCCATTTCGACTTCTTCGATCTCGCCGAACTTGCTGAAGTCCACTTTCGGCCATGGAAGCATGCCCGGCAGACCGCCGCCGGCAGCAGCCGGGGCCGCTTCGGCGCGTTTCACCGCGTCTTTCACGTAAGTCTGAACGTCTTCGCGCAGGATGCGGCCTTTACGACCGGTGCCTTTCACTTTCGCCAGGTTAACGCCGAACTCACGCGCCAGACGACGAATGACCGGGGTCGCGTGCACGTAGGCCGCGTTCTCGGCGAACTCGCCCTTGTCGTCAGCTTTCGCAGCTGGTGCGGCGGCTTTAGCGGCGGCCGGAGCCGGCGCAGCTTCCGCTTTAGCAGCTGGAGCGGCGGCAGCGGCTGGCGCAGCGCCTTCCACTTCGAACACCATGATCAGGGAGCCGGTTTTCACTTTGTCGCCGGTCGCGATCTTGATCTCTTTCACGGTACCCGCGAACGGCGCAGGCACTTCCATAGAAGCCTTGTCGCCTTCCACGGTGATCAGAGACTGCTCGGCGGCAACCTTGTCGCCTACCTTAACCATCACTTCGGTCACTTCGACTTCGTCGCCGCCGATATCCGGCACGGCGACGTCTTTGGCCGCAGAGGCCGCTGGCGCTGCAGCGGCGGCAGGAGCTTGCGCCGCAACCGGGGCCGCAGCGGATGCGGCGCCGGCCACTTCGAACACCATGATCAGGGAGCCGGTTTTCACTTTGTCGCCGGTCGCGATCTTGATCTCTTTCACGGTGCCCGCGAACGGCGCAGGGACTTCCATGGAAGCCTTGTCGCCTTCAACGGTGATCAGGGACTGCTCGGCTTCCACCTTGTCGCCCACTTTCACCAGGATCTCGGTCACTTCAACTTCGTCGGCGCCGATGTCCGGCACGGCAACGTCTTTGGCCGCAGCGGCAGCCGGGGCAGCTGCTGCCGCCGCCGGTTTTTCTTCCGCTTTCGCCGCCGGTGCAGCTTCCGCTGCGCCTGCCGCTTCGAAGATCATGATCAGTTTGCCGGTTTCAGTTTTATCGCCGACCGCCACTTTGATCTCTTTCACCACGCCCGCCTGCGGGGATGGCACTTCCATGGAAGCCTTGTCGCCCTCCACGGTGATCAGCGATTGTTCCGCTTCAACTTTATCGCCGACCTTCACCAGAATCTCGGTGATTTCGACTTCATCTGCACCGATGTCCGGTACGTTGATTTCGATAGACATTATTCAGTACCTCTTAGGCCAGACGCGGGTTAACTTTTTCTGGGTTGATGTTGAATTTCTTGATTGCATCAGCAACCACAGAAGCTTCGATCTCACCGCGTTTAGCCAGTTCGCCCAGAGCAGCAACCACCACGTAAGACGCATCGACTTCGAAGTGGTGACGCAGGTTTTCGCGGCTGTCCGAACGACCGAAGCCGTCGGTGCCCAGTACGCGATAATCGCTGGCCGGCACATAAGTACGAACCTGCTCGGCGAACAGTTTCATGTAGTCGGTAGAGGCTACCGCTGGCGCGTCGCTCATCACCTGAGCGATGTAAGGCACGCGTGGCGTTTCGGTTGGGTGCAGCATGTTCCAGCGCTCGCAGTCCTGGCCGTCGCGCGCCAGTTCGGTGAACGAGGTCACGCTGTAGGTGTCGGAACCCACGCCGTAGTCCTTCGCCAGGATCTGCGCAGCTTCACGCACGTGGCGCAGGATGGCCCCGGAGCCCAGCAGCTGTACCTTGCCTTTGCTGCCTTCCAGCGTTTCCAGCTTGTAGATACCCTTGCGAATACCCTCTTCCGCACCCTGCGGCATCGCAGGCATGTGGTAGTTTTCGTTCAGTGTGGTCAGGTAGTAGTACACGTTTTCTGGGTTGTCGCCATACATGCGCACCAGACCGTCGTGCATGATTACCGCTACTTCGTACGCGTAAGCCGGATCGTAAGAGATGCAGTTAGGGATGGTCAGAGACTGAATGTGGCTGTGGCCATCTTCGTGCTGCAGACCTTCGCCGTTCAGGGTAGTACGGCCCGACGTCCCGCCGATCAGGAAGCCGCGCGCCTGTTGGTCGCCTGCTGCCCAGCACAGGTCGCCGATACGTTGGAAACCGAACATCGAGTAGTAGATGTAGAACGGAATCATCGGCAGATCGTTGGTGCTGTAGGAAGTCGCTGCGGCCAGCCAGGAAGAAGCTGCGCCCAGTTCGTTGATGCCTTCCTGCAGGATTTGGCCTTTCTCGTCTTCTTTGTAGTAAGCAACCTGCTCACGGTCCTGCGGAGTGTACTGCTGGCCGTTCGGGCTGTAGATACCGATCTGACGGAACAGACCTTCCATACCGAAGGTACGCGCTTCGTCAGCGATGATTGGCACCAGGCGATCTTTGATCGACTTGTTCTTCAGCATCACGTTCAGGGCACGCACGAAGGCGATAGTGGTGGAGATCTCTTTGTTCTGCTCTTCCAGCAGCGAGCTGAAATCTTCCAGCGCCGGCATTTCCAGCTTCTGGGTGAACTCCGGCAGACGAGTCGGCACGTAGCCTTTCAGCGCCTGGCGACGTTCGTGCAAGTATTTGTACTCTTCGGAATCTTTCTCGAAGGTGATGTACGGCAGTTTTTCGATGTCAGCATCGGCAACTGGCACGTTGAAACGATCGCGGAAGTGGTGAACCCCTTCCATGTTCATTTTCTTCACCTGGTGAGCGATGTTTTTACCTTCCGCGGTTTCACCCATGCCGTAACCTTTGATGGTGTGGGCCAGGATAACGGTCGGTTTGCCTTTGGTGTCCTGCGCTTTTTTCAGTGCAGCGAAGATTTTCTTCGGATCGTGACCACCACGGTTCAGCGCCCAGATTTCGTCGTCGGTCATGTCTTTGACCAGCGCAGCGGTTTCCGGGTAACGGCCGAAGAAGTGCTCGCGCACGTAAGCGCCGTCTTTGGATTTGAAGGTCTGGTAGTCGCCGTCCAGGGTCTCGTTCATCAGCTGAACCAGTTTACCGCTGGTGTCTTTACGCAGCAGCTCGTCCCAACGGCCGCCCCAGATCACTTTCAGCACCTGCCAGCCTGCGCCGGAGAAGATGCCTTCCAGTTCGTTGATGATCTTGCCGTTACCGGTGACCGGGCCGTCCAGACGCTGCAGGTTGCAGTTGATGACGAACACCAGGTTGTCCAGCTTCTCGCGGGTCGCGATGGTGATGGCGCCTTTGGATTCCGGCTCATCCATCTCGCCGTCGCCCAGGAAGGCGTAAACGGTTTGATCAGAGGTGTCTTTCAGGCCACGGTGTTCCAGGTACTTCAGGAACTTCGCCTGATAGATGGCGCTGATTGGGCCCAGGCCCATGGAAACGGTCGGGAACTGCCAGAATTCCGGCATCAGCTTAGGATGCGGGTAAGACGACAGGCCGTTGCCGTGCACTTCCTGACGGAAGTTGTTCATTTGTTCTTCGGTCAGGCGGCCTTCAAGGAAGGCACGCGCGTAAACGCCCGGAGAGATGTGGCCCTGGAAGTACACCAGGTCGCCGCCGTCTTTCTCGTTGCGTGCGCGGAAGAAGTGGTTAAAGCAGACTTCATAGAAGGTCGCGGAAGACTGGAAGGAAGCCATGTGGCCGCCCAGCTCCAGGTCTTTTTTGGATGCGCGCAGAACGGTCATGACCGCGTTCCAACGGATCGCTGAACGAATGCGGCGCTCCAGATCCAGGTTGCCCGGGTAAGCCGGTTCGTCTTCGACCGCGATGGTGTTGACGTAGTTGTGCGCTGCAGCACCGGCCGCAACGTTAACGCCGCCTTTGCGGGCTTCTCCCAATACCTGATCAATCAGAAACTGAGCTCGCTCAACACCCTCTTCACGGATGACCGATTCGATCGCCTGCAGCCAGTCGCGGGTTTCGATCGGATCCACGTCATTGTTTAAACGTTCTGACATGGTGGTATTCCTTATCTGTCTAATGGTTTGTTTGGAGCCTGTCTTCCTGTGCTCTGTGAAAAAACACACGAAGACAGGCCCATCAGTTTAGTTGCCGCTTAAGTACTTAACTAAGTACCTCGAACTTAACCCCCGCAGGCTGGTGTACCCTGAAGAGGACAGCTCTTAATCCTTGCGTTGCTGGAGACGCCGTAGCGATCTCTCGCGTCGGGTATGCTCCCGGCTGAGATCCAGCAAGATTTCCTCGATAAACGCCAAGTGGCGATGCGAGGCTTCACGGGCCTTTTCCGGCTCGCGTGCCACAATCGCCTCAAAAATTCCGGCGCGGTGGCTGCTCACTTTTGCCAACATCTCACGGCGCGAGTAGAGCAATTCAAAGTTCTGACGCACGTTCTGTTCCAGCATCGGCCCCATGCAGCGTAGCAGGTGAAGTAACACAACGTTGTGGGCGGCTTCGGTCACGGCGATTTGATACTGCATGACCGCATCGGCTTCGGCGTCGAGATCGCCGCTGTCCTGAGCCTGCTGAATCACAATGTGGCAATCGCGGATGCGCGCCAGATCTTCATCGGTGCCGCGCAGCGCCGCGTAATAGGCGGCGATGCCTTCCAGCGCGTGACGGGTTTCCAGCAGATCGAACTGTGATTCGGGATGGTCGGCCAGCAGCTCGGCCAGCGGATCGCTGAAGCTCTGCCACAGATTAGTTTGCACGAAGGTGCCGCCGCCCTGACGGCGCAGGAGCAGCCCTTTCGCTTCCAGGCGCTGAATGGCCTCTCTCAGAGAAGGACGGGAGACATCAAACTGTTTCGCCAGCTCGCGCTCCGGAGGCAGTTTTTCGCCTGGGCGCAGTGTCCCCTCGAGGATCAGATATTCGAGCTGTTGCTCGATAACATCTGACAACTTGGGTTGGCGGATTTTGCTGTAGGCCATGAGTGAATTCTTCTCTGCGAATGGCGCGGAGTCAATTGGTAATACCAATTTCAAAAACGTGACGGTAAAGTAACAAAGTATTCACCTCCTGTCCATACGGGCCTTGATCGAAATCAGGTTACCCGCACATTTTAACACCCCGCTGAAAACCCCGCTGCAAACCGGTAACGCCGTGATGGTATTACCATTTACGCGACGGGTTATGGATTTAACTTTTACCAAACCTTACGCAAGGAAGAGTGCAAACTTTTTGCCCGAGTTTTATTGCATGGTTATTACGCTTTGATGAATGACTATTTGGCGAACAATACGGCGCTGGTTTGTTCATTATTTGAACGCAGCCCACCGCACAGATCTACGTTATTTTTGCGCATTATGTGATTTGTTGCTTATTTCATGCACTGAATCCCCCCCGCCGTCACACAACCCGCATTTTGTTTCCTAAACTGCTGCAATCTTAATCACTCACACGACAAAGCAGGTGCAAACCGACGCACATAACATTATTCTCTGCCAAACGGTAGCGGCGCCGTGGAATTAATAGATATAACGTCGTAAATAAAACAAAACACACATCGTAACCACTGCTTTACAGGCATGTGGGCATTCACAACGACAGAGGGTTAGATTGATGGATGGTCAACAGCATGGTGACCAGCTGAAACGCGGCCTGAAAAACCGCCATATTCAGCTCATCGCCTTAGGTGGCGCAATCGGCACCGGATTATTTCTCGGTATCGCTCAAACAATAAAAATGGCCGGCCCGTCAGTGCTTCTCGGCTACGCCATCGGTGGCTTCATCGCGTTTCTGATCATGCGCCAGCTGGGGGAAATGGTGGTGGAAGAGCCGGTCGCCGGTTCCTTCAGCCACTTCGCCTACAAATACTGGGGCAACTTCGCCGGCTTCGCCTCCGGCTGGAACTACTGGGTGCTGTATGTCCTGGTGGCGATGGCGGAGCTGACCGCGGTCGGCATCTACGTACAGTACTGGTGGCCGGAGATCCCCACCTGGGTTTCCGCCGCGGTGTTCTTCCTGGCGATCAACGCCATTAACCTGGCCAACGTCAAAGTTTACGGCGAGATGGAGTTCTGGTTCGCCATCATCAAGGTGGTAGCGATTATCGGCATGATCGTGTTCGGCGCCTACCTGCTGTTCAGCGGCCTGGGCGGCCCGGAAGCCACCGTCACCAACCTGTGGGCGCAAGGCGGGTTCTTCCCGAACGGCATCATGGGCCTGGTGATGGCGATGGCGGTGATCATGTTCTCCTTCGGCGGCCTCGAGCTGGTCGGCATCACCGCCGCCGAAGCCGACAACCCGCAAAAGAGCATCCCGAAAGCCACCAATCAGGTGATCTACCGCATCCTGATCTTCTATATCGGTTCATTGGCCATTCTGCTGTCGCTGTACCCGTGGGGCAAAGTGGTCGAAGGCGGCAGCCCGTTCGTGCTGATCTTCCACGCGCTGAACAGTAACCTGGTAGCGACCGTGCTGAACATCGTGGTGCTCACCGCCGCGCTGTCGGTCTACAACAGCTGTGTCTACTGCAACAGCCGCATGCTGTACGGCCTGGCGCAGCAGGGCAACGGGCCGAAAAGCCTGCTGAAGGTCGATGGCCGCGGCGTGCCGGTGGTGGCCATCGGCATTTCCGCCCTCGCCACCGCGCTGTGCGTGCTGATTAACTACCTGATCCCGGGCCGCGCCTTCGAACTGCTGATGGCGCTAGTGGTGTCAGCGCTGGTGATCAACTGGGCGATGATAAGCCTGGCGCACCTGAAATTCCGCGCCGCCAAAAACCGCGAAGGCGTAGTGCCGAAGTTCAAAGCGTTCTGGTACCCGTTCAGCAACTACCTGTGCCTGCTGTTCATGGCCGGCATCCTGGTGATCATGTATCTGACGCCGGGCATTCAAATCTCGGTGCTGCTGATCCCTGTGTGGGTGGCGATCCTGGCCGTCGGTTACGCCATCAAACAGCGCAGCCAACGCGTCGACGGCGTCACCAGCCGTTGAATCCCGTAACCGCGCAATAAATAAAACGGCCCGCAGATGCGGGCCATTTTTTTGCCTGAACGCCGCTTACTTACGCAGCGCTTTCACCTGCTCGGCGGTGATATCCGCCGGCAAACCGCCCCAGGTCACACGCAGGTAATTCACCAGCTCGGCCACGTCGGCATCGCTCAGCCGCTCACCGAAGCCCGGCATGCTCTGCATGCTTTCACCGTTCGGGAACTGCTGGGCCGGCAAGCCATCCAGCACCGACACGATCAGGTTCTTGCCGTCCGTCTGGCGCAGCGTGGCGTTATCGCGCATCGCCGGCGCGACGTGCGGTTTGCCCTCGCCTTCGCGCGCATGGCAGCCGGCGCACTGATCCAGATAGGTCATGCGCCCGGCATCGCTGCCCTGGCCCACTGTTACCGGCACTGCCGCCGGCGGCTGCTCGCCCATCAGATACAGCGCCAACGCCTGATGGTCTTGCGGCGTCAAATGACGGGTGCTGAGATCCACCACCATATGCATTTCACTGAAGGCGGAACCCTGCGGTGCAAGGCCGGTGCTGAGGAAGCGGCTGACGTCCTGCGGCGTCCAGCCGCGCTGCGCCAGGCCATGCGGCGTAATGTCCGGCGCCATGAAGCGACCGAGATCGCCGCCCTGCATCGGCTTGCCGAGATCCATCTGCCCCAGCGCGCCGCGCGGCGTGTGGCATTCACCACAGTGGCCCAGCACATCGGCCAGATAGCGGCCGCGCTGCCATTGCGGCGAGCTGCCCTGCGAACTGGCCGGCAGCGGATCCTGGCTGCGGAACAGCAGATTCCAGCCGATCAGCGCCATCCGCTGGTTGAACGGGAACGGCATCTCGTTGGCCGGAATGGCCACGTCTACCGCCGGACGCGTCATCAGGTAAGCATAGATATCATCGGCGTCCTGACGCGAAATACCCTTGTACGAGGTGTAAGGCATCGCCGGATACAGATGGCGCCCGCCCGGTGCCACGCCCTGCGTCAGCGCCAGGAAGAAGTCGTCCTTGCTCCAGCGCCCGATGCCGTGATCGGCCGACGGCGTCAGGTTGCTGCCGTAAATCGTGCCGAACGGCGTGTCCAGCGGATAGCCGCCGGCCAACGGCGCCCCGCCGCTGGCGGTATGACAGGCGGCGCAGTCGGCGGCCTGCGCCAGATAGCGGCCGCGGGCGATCTGTTCGGCGCTGGCGGTCACCTGCTGCACCGGACCGTCGTAACGGCGGTTTTCCCGCCACCACAACAGCGCAATCACCACGATCGCCACCAGCAAAATCAACCCTGCGAGACGTTTTTTCATTGTGCCGTCTCCTTTAACAGCCCCGGCGTTTTCAGCACCACGTCGCGCACCGCTTCGTAGTAACGCACGTAGCCGGTGCAGCGACAGATATGGCTGTCCAGCGCCTGCTCGATGGCGTTTTCCAGCTGATCGCGGGCAATCGGCTCACGCTTGAGCTTTTCCACGAAAATGGTGGCGGCATTGACGAAGCCCGGCGTGCAGTAGCCGCACTGGAAGCTGTAGTGCTCCAGAAACGCCTGCTGGATCGGCGACAGCTCAACCACCTCGCCCTGTTCGTCCACCTTGGCGTGGCCCTCGACGGTGCGCACTTTCTTGCCGTTGAAGAAATGCGCGCCGGTGATGCAGGTACGCACCTCTTCGCTGGTACCGCTCGGGTGATCGACGATCGCCACGCAAGCGTGGCAAATGCCCTGCCCGCAACCGAGGCGAGAACCGGTCAGATCGAGATACTCGTGCAGGAAATCGATCATCATCAAGCCTTCCGGCACCTCGATCGGGCCGTACGGTTTCTCGTTGATAGTCAGGGAGATCGGCTGGGTTTTAATGCTCATTGTAATACCTCACGAATATTTTCTGCACGAACGGGCAAATCACGGAAACGGTGGCCGGTGGCGTCGGCGATGGCGTTGACCAGCGCGGCCACGATCGGGATCATCACCACCTCCGCCATGCCTTTCGGCGGATCGGTTTCCGACAGCGCCGGCAGGATGTCGCCGCTCTGTTTCCACACCGCCACGTCGCTGGCGCGCGGCAGGTGGTAACGGTTGAAGTTCCAGGTGCCGTTGCCCGGGCCGTCTTCGTACAGCGGTAAATATTCGTGCAGCGCGTGGCCGATGCCCATCGCCAGCCCGCCCTGCAGCTGGCCGGAAACCAGTTCCGGCACGATCAGGTTGCCGCACTCCATGATCGAATGGTGATTCAGCAGTTCCACCTGGCCGGTGGCGATATCCACCGCCACTTCCGCCAGCGTGCCGACGGCGCTGTAGTAGGTCACCGCCGCATTGTTGCGCTGGGTCGGCGGGTAGTAGACCTGCCCGCGCGCCAGCGGTTTGAATTCGCCGCCGGCGTTGCGCAGCGCCATGCCGTCGACCGGCAGGCGTTCGCTTTTGCCGTTCAGCGTGAAATCGGCCTCCGCCCACTGCCAGCGGTTGAAGACATGCACCGCCGCGCCGGTGACGCCGCCCATCTTATAAGCCGTCTTGGCCAGCAGTTCGAGGCTCAGCACCGACATGCCCGCCGCCGTCAGGCCGCCTTCGACCCAACGCGCATCTTCGCGCCGCACCACCAACGGCGCCGCCTGGCCGCCGCCGATACCGGCCTGCCACAGCGCCATCGCCGCCGGCCACAGGCCGTGATCGAAGATCAGGCGCGCCGCTTCGCGGGTGCTGTGTGAGAAGTAATAGGCCGAGTTGCTGGCGCTGGACGGCGAACAGTAGCTCGGCGTCCAGTTAGGGTTGGTTTGCAGCTTGTCCTGCTCTTGCTGCGACATCAGGTAAGGATCGCCGCTGGTGACCATCGGTAGCACCGACCAGTCGGTGACCGAGAAGTGCGCTTCGTCGGCCGGTTTGCCCAGCCACTGGGCGCACAGCACCGACTGCGAGGTCGACATGCCGGTGCCCATCTCCGCGCCGCTGTGATGCAGGGTGATGCGGCCATCTTCGCTCAGCTCCACCCGGGCGAACGAAGTTTCCGCCCCGGTGCCGAAATCTTTCTGCACGCAGCCGAAACCAACGCCATAGCGCTTGCCGGGATGACGGCTCTCAAACTCGGCCTTGCGTTCGGCGCGCTTGAGCCACATCTCATGCTTCGCCGCCTTCTCCAGCACTTCATCGGCGCGGATCGCACCGGCCGGGATCGCCCCCTGGGTGTTTTTCATACCGGATTTCAGCACGTTGCGCAGGCGAAACTCGATAGGGTCGATCTTCAGCTCGGCGGCCAGTTCATCCACCATCATCTCGGTGGCGGCCATGCTCTGCAGCGTGCCGTAACCACGCGCCGAACCGGCGTCGATGGCGCGTGAAGCTAATCCGACCGACGACAGATCGCTTTTCGGGAAGTAGTAAATCGACTGGGCGGCGGTCGCGCCGACCATCACCACCGAAGGGGTAAAGTTGCTGCGGCCGCCGCCGTCCACGGTCATGTCACCGAGGAACGACTGCATGACGCCGGTCTGACGGTTCACCGCGATGCGGTAGTTCATGTCGAACGCGTGACGCTTCAGCGCCGTCTGGAACTGTTCGAAGCGGTCGTTGGCCAGGCGTACCGGATGGCCGTCGCCGTACATCGCCGCCACCGCGCCGTAATACGGGAAGTTGTAGTGATCTTTCGAACCGTAGCCCACGGTGTAGCACGGGTGCAGGATCAGCTGTTTCACCGGCGGGTTGCGTTTGGCCAGCATGCGCGGCATTTCGTCGGCCACTTCCTGCGGCGACTGGGTCGGCACCACCAGATGCAGCGTTTGCGTCTGTGCGTCAAACCAGCCGTTGGCGTTGTCCGGCTCCAGCGCCGAGGTGTCGATGGACTGCGTGGTGTAACGGCGCGACATCACCAGCCAATCGGCCGGCGGATTCGCCAGCTCGTCGGCGATCAGGCCCGCATAGCGCATGCCTTCCTGATCCAGCTTGCCGCCCTCGCGCCCTTCCGGCCATACCGGCAGGTGTTTTTTCATCGACACCGGGAAAATCGGCGTGTCCTTCAGGCTGGAGAAGCGATCGTCGTCGAACGGCTGCTCCCCGCCCACCCGCACATAGCGGAAGCTGCCCCAGGGATCGCGCTCCAGCGGGCCGGTCACCGCGCCGTATTTGATGGTCTCTTCACGGAATTTCAGCTTGTCCTTGGCGAAACGGAAACGGGCGAAGTCGTGATAGATCAGGATTGCCACCGCCTGGCCAAGGTAGGCCGGGGTTTTGCCGCTCGGCAGCAGCATGTCATCACCGTAGAACGCCGGGAAAGCCAGGCCGTCGCGCGCCAGATCTTCCGCCGTCACCAGGCGATCCGGCTGCAGGTCGTCCCCCAGCAGCGACAGATCGACCCCTTCGAACAGCCGGTCGGCTTGGGTGACGCGCAGAATAAAGGCGTGTGCCTGTTTCTGCGGCCAGTGCGGCATGTCCACCGCGCGGATATCGCGTGCGAACACCTTCTGCCCCATAACCTTGGCGCGGCCGTCGATGCGGAAACGCACGCGCTTGGCCTGCGGATCCCAGTTGGGCGACTGGAGGATTTTTTGCTCGAACAGCGCGGCGTAGGCGCGGCTGTACAAAGGCGCGAGGTACACGGATACCCCCGCAATCACGGCGCTTTTGATAAAGCGGCGCCGCGACGGGTTGAAATTGCTCATAAATAAGTCCTTCACGTCTTTCTTGTAATTGGTTTTTGTTCGCGGTGTTGTTGCGCAAACGCTGACGACCTTGCCGTAGACGTCATAAGCATATGCTTATAACTAAAATTATGTGATGATTAACAGGCTGTTTTCAACAAAAAAACATTTGCAAAACACTTATGGTTTGTATGCTAATAAATAATTTGCGCAAATGCGGGCTTCAACCATGACTACGGGCATTGTCATTACCGCCGCCGGACGCGGGGAGCGATTTATTCAGGCCGGCGGCCAGGGCAATAAGTTAAACGCAGGATTTGCCGATGCGGCGGGCGAGCGGCGTTCGCTGTTCGAGCACACCCTATGCCAGGCGCTGGCTTCCGGCCTGCCGGTACAGGTTGTGACCCGGCCGGATAATCTGCCGGTACTGGCAGCCTGCGCCGCCAACCAGGTGCCGGTCACCCTGCTCGCCAGCGCGGGCCTCGGCGACTCGATCGCCGCGGGCGTTGCGGCCACGTCGCACTGGCAAGGCTGGTTGATCCACCTGGCGGATATGCCGTTCGTCAGCGCCGATGTCTTTCGACAGGTGGCGAACGCCTTACGGCAACACGCGATCGTGCGCCCCAGCTATGCGCAACAGCCCGGTCACCCGGTCGGCTTTTCCGCCCTATTGCGCAAACAACTTTGCCAATTGCACGGCGATAATGGCGCGCGTGGGCTGCTGCAAGGCGCAGCGGTACACCTGTTGCCGCTTGAGCACCCCGGCGTCGTGCAGGATATTGATCTTCCATCGCAACTCCCGGCCAGCGAGTAAATTCACCTATGCAACATCTTGATGTCACCGTGGTCAGCCAGGCGATAAGCTGGCTGCAACAACAGCCGGTCTGGCTATGCACCGTGCTCAGCACCTACGGCTCTTCGCCGCGGTCGCCGGGCGCGCTGATGGCGGCGACCCGTGACGGCCGCTACAGCGGCTCATTGTCGGGCGGGTGCGTGGAGGAAGACTTTCTGCGGCGCGTGGCCGCCGGGGAGTATCAGGCGGCCAGCCAGGTGATCCGTTACGGCGAAGGCGGCATGACGCCCAATGTAGCGCTGCCGTGCGGCGGCGTGTTGGACGTGCTGATCGAGTATCTGCCGGCGGGAGAAGCCAGCGTCGCTTACCTGCAGCGCATCGCCGGCGCGCTGGAAGGGCATCATGCGTTGCTCAAACGCCTGACGCTGCCCAACGCCTGCCATAGCCTTGAGCAGAGCCATTTCACCAGCGCCACTCAGGTTGAACGCCGGCTCGAGCAGATCACCCTGCATATCGCGGCCGCGCCGCGCCTGCTGATCGCCGGGCTGTCCAGCGTGGCGCTGTACTGCGCCGATTTCGCCGTAGCGCTGGGGTTTGAGGTGCTGGTGTGCGAGAACCGCCCTGAGGCGCTGGACAACTTCGCCGCCGAGCTGAAGCCCGGCGTGACGCTGCTGCGCCAGTTTCCGGCCAAGTTCATCGAGGAAGGCGGCTGCCATGCCAACACCGCCGTCGTGGCGCTGACCCACGATCCGCGGATGGACGACCTGACACTGATGGAAGCGATCCACACCCCGGCGTTTTACATCGGCGCCATGGGCTCGCTCAGAAACAGCGCGCGGCGGCGCCAGCGTTTGCAGCAGATCGCCGAGTTCACGCCGCAGGAGCTGGAACGCATCCATGCGCCGATCGGCCTGCCGCTCGGCAGCAAAACCCCGGCGGAAATCGCCCTGGCGGTGATGGCGGCTATCGTGCAGCAAAAAAACCGGCTGCCGGCCGCCGACGGGCTCAGTGCAGCGGCACCACCGGCACCAGATGCTGCAGCTCCAGGTGCAGCTCCTCTTTCCCGCTCAGCGAATAGCTGAACACCGTCATGTCCGGCCCGTCACCGCGGGCCAGCCCCATTTCGGGCAGCACCTGCGTGTAAATCTTAATGATGTGATCGTTGAGCGCCACCGGCTTGCCTGAATAGCGAAAACGGCAAAACTCGCCGTGGATCTCCGGCAGCGGCTCCAGCGCCACGCCTTCGCGCAGCGGATATTCCGTCTTCACGCCCAGGGTATAGTCGACTCTGACCCGCTCGCCGTCCGGCACCAGCTGGGTAAATGAATAGGTCTGCGTCGGGCGCTCGCCCAACAAGGTGTAGAACTGCGCCCGCAGCGCGCTGCGCAGCGGCAGGTGCGACTTATCCAGATTCTCGATATCCAGATGGTACGCGTAATGCTTGCCGTGAAACGCGTATTGTCCTCTGGCGATGCTGACGCGTTCGACCTGAATATCGCCGGGCTGGCTGGCCGCCAGCGAACGCACCAGGTTGCTGAAGTCCTGTTTGCGGGCATGGCGATACACGCTGGGCGATTCGGCGAAGTGTTTCTTGAAACAGCGCGAGAACGTCTGCTGATTATCGAATTGATATTCTACCGAAATATCGAGGATGCTCTTCTGCGTGAAACGCAAGGCGAAAGCGGCGAGATAGAGGCGGCGAGCGCGAATGTAAGAGGCTAACGACAATCCGGTCTGCTTCTTGAACATGCGCTGCAGGTACCATTTCGTATAGCCTGACTTGGCGGAAACGATATCCAACGACAGCGGATTGGTCAGGTTATCTTCAATCCAGACCAGCAGTTCCCTGATATGATTTTCCTGCGTTCCCATGTGATTGCTGAAACCTTCTGTTGCCGATATTCCATTAGTCGAATTTTAGTGCTATCCGCGTAGGGTATACAGGTTAAAACTCGGCGTCCAGCAAGCTACAGGACTTTACACAATCCCCCTTCGCCGCCCGCTGGCGGCGAAGGGGCAACGCTTATTTCAGACAGCTGGAGCATTGACCGGCCTGGATCTTCTGGAAGAAGTCATTGCCTTTGTCATCCACCAGGATAAACGCCGGGAAATCTTCCACTTCGATTTTCCAGATCGCTTCCATACCCAGCTCAGGATACTCCACGCACTCCAGGCTCTTGATGCTCTGCTGCGCCAGCACCGCCGCCGGGCCGCCGATGCTGCCGAGGTAGAAACCGCCGTGCTTGTGGCAGGCATCCGTCACCTGCTGGCTGCGGTTGCCTTTCGCCAGCATGATCATGCTGCCGCCGTGGGATTGCAGCAGATCGACATAGGAATCCATACGCCCGGCGGTGGTTGGCCCCAACGAACCGGACGCATAGCCTTCCGGCGTTTTGGCCGGGCCGGCGTAATAGATCGGGTGATCCTTGACGTACTGCGGCAGGCCTTCACCGCGATCCAGACGCTCTTTCAGCTTGGCGTGCGCGATATCGCGACCGACGATGATGGTGCCGCTCAGCGACAGACGGGTGGAAACCGGGTACTGCGACAGCTGTTTGAGGATCTCGGCCATCGGGCGGTTGAGATCGACCTTGATCGCCTCGCCCTCCCCGGCCTGGCGCAGCTCCTGAGGAATGAATTTACCCGGATTGTGCTCCAGTTTTTCCAGCCAGATACCGTCGCGGTTGATCTTGCCTTTGATGTTTCGGTCCGCCGAGCAGGAGACACCCATGCCGACCGGGCAGGACGCGCCGTGGCGCGGCAGGCGCACTACGCGGATATCGTGCGCGAAGTATTTACCGCCGAACTGTGCGCCCAGCCCCAGATTCTGCGCTTCTTGCAGCAGTTCCGCTTCGAGTTCCAGATCGCGGAACGCCTGGCCATGCTCGTTGCCTTCGGTCGGCAGACCGTCGTAATACTTGGTCGAGGCCAGCTTGACGGTTTTCAGCGTCGCTTCTGCCGAGGTGCCGCCGATGACGAACGCCACGTGATACGGCGGGCAAGCCGCAGTGCCCAGCGTGCGCATCTTGTCGACCAGATAGTTTTTCAGTTTGCCCGGCGACAGCAGCGCCTTGGTTTCCTGATACAGATAGGTTTTGTTGGCGGAGCCGCCGCCCTTGGCGATGCACAGGAACTTGTACTCTTCGCCGTCCACGCTGTAGAGATCGATCTGCGCCGGCAGGTTGCTGCCGGTATTGACCTCTTTGTACATATCCAGCGCGGCGTTCTGCGAATAGCGCAGGTTTTCTTCGATGTAGGTGTTATATACCCCGCGCGACAGGGCAGCTTCATCGCCGCCGCCAGTCCAGACGCGTTGGCCTTTCTTGCCCACGATGATCGCCGTGCCGGTGTCCTGGCAGGTCGGTAAAATACCCTTGGCGGCGATTTCTGAGTTACGCAGAAATTGCAGCGCAACGTACTTGTCGTTTTCGCTGGCGTCCGGATCTTTGAGGATATCGGCCACCTGCTGTTGGTGCGCCGGGCGCAGCATGAACGACGCGTCGTGGAACGCGTGCTGGGCAAGCAGGGTTAACGCTTCAGGGGCAACTTTCAGAATTTCCTGGCCTTCAAATTCGCTCACGGAAACGTGGTCGCGGCTCAGCAGGTAGTATTCGGTATCGTCTTTCTTCAGCGGGAACGGATCTTGATAGTGGAACGGTTTATTCGACATTGATCTCTCACTTGCAACATCAGCTGCGTTAAATTCACACTTGCGGCGCACGGCTCGGCGCCTTGTCAAAAAACTGCCTCCACCTTACGTATTTTTAATCAGTCAGTTATTGCGCCAAATCGCAAAATAACCGCTCTTTGCGTAAGGGATTACCACAGGCGGCGTTTCAACCTTGCTCGGTGAGAACTGCGGGTACAGGCTCATCATGCACGCTTTATTATCCCGCAGTTAACACATTGATTACAATCCATCGGCAGCGATCGTCTTATCAATGTGGTGAAAAAGCGCCGGATGCGGATTTGCGACGGGCATATTGTCAGCCGCCCCGCCATTGCTTAAGCTAGCCGCAATGAACAAACCAAGAATCCCCATCGCGCTGCAACAAGCGGTGATGCGCTGCCTGCGAGAAAAGCTGCAGTTGGCCCGCCAGCATTTTGCCGTCGAATTCCCCGAACCCAGCATCGTCTATCAGCAACGCGGCACCAGCGCGGGCACCGCCTGGCTGCAAAGTTGGGAAATCCGCCTGAATCCGGTGCTGCTGCTGGAAAACCAACAGCCGTTTATCGATGAAGTGGTGCCGCACGAGCTGGCGCACCTGCTGGTGTTTCGCCAATTCGGCCGGGTGGCGCCGCACGGCCGCGAATGGCGCTGGATGATGGAAAGCGTGTTGTTGACGCCCGCCAGCCGCACTCACCGTTTCGAAACCGCCTCGGTGCAAAGCAAAACCTTCCCCTACCGCTGCGGCTGCGGGCAGCACCAGCTCACCATCCGCCGCCATAACCGCGTGCTGCGCGGCGAAAGCGAATACCGCTGCCGCCGCTGCGGTGAGAAACTGAAATTTCTCGCCAGCGAGAACCTTTAGCTAAACGATTTATACGTTAAAACAAGCAAATATCGCCATTTGCCACTGCCGGCAAGTTCCGCTACCCTGCCTGCTTTTCCAATTTTGAGCTGTTTTGGAATATGCTTCGCAGAATTTTGTTTATGGCGGTTTTCACCGCAGGCGCCGCACAGGCGCACGGCATCAATAACTTCTCTCAGGCCAAAGCGGCGGCGGCCAAGATTAACCAGGATGCGCCAGGCAGTTTTTACTGCGGCTGCCGTATCGACTGGCAAGGTAAAAAAGGCATCCCGGATCTCGCCGGCTGTGGCTATCAGGTGCGTAAAAACGCCCAGCGCGCACAGCGCATCGAATGGGAACACGTGGTGCCGGCCTGGCAGTTCGGCCACCAGTTGCAGTGCTGGCAAGACGGCGGGCGCAAGAACTGCAACAAAGACGCCACCTATCGCCAAATAGAAACCGATCTGCACAACCTGCAGCCGGCGATCGGCGAAGTGAACGGCGACCGCAACAACTTCATGTACAGCCAATGGAACGGCGGCGAAGGCCAGTACGGACAGTGTCCGATGAAAGTGGACTTCAAGAATAAACAGGCGGAACCGCCTGCCCGCGCCCGCGGTGCCATCGCCCGCACCTACTTCTACATGCGCGATCGCTACCAGCTGCGGCTATCGCGCCAGCAAACCCAGCTGTTCGAGGTGTGGAACCGGCAATATCCGGTGAGCCAATGGGAATGTCAGCGCGAAGCACGTATCGCCAAGGTGCAGGGCAACCACAACCCCTATATTCAACAGGCTTGTCAGCAGCGGAAAAGCTAACCTACTATAGCCGTTATCTTTCATGGTGCCGCCAACCTGCGGCACCGTTTCGTCAGGATCAGACTACCCATGCGCATACCCCGCATTTACCATCCGCAACCGCTGACCGACCAGGCGGAGATCGCCCTCAGCGAGGACGCAGCCAACCATGTCGGGCGCGTGCTGCGCATGAGCGCCGGCCAGGCGCTGCAGCTGTTCGACGGCAGCAACCAGGTGTTCGACGCCGAGATAGTTCGGGTGGACAAGAAGAGCGTGCTGGTGCGCCTCGGCGACGGCCGCGTAGATGACATCGAATCGCCGCTCAACCTGCATCTGGGCCAGGTGATCTCGCGCGGCGAGAAGATGGAGTTCACCATCCAGAAATCCATCGAGCTGGGCGTCAACGTCATCACCCCGCTGTTTTCCGAGCGCTGCGGCGTCAAACTGGACGGCGAGCGTCTGGCGAAGAAAATCCAGCAATGGCAAAAGATCGCCATCGCCGCCTGCGAACAGTGCGGCCGCAACCGCATTCCGGAAATCCGCGAGGCGATGTCGCTGGAGGCCTGGTGCGCCGAGCAGGACGGCAGCCTGAAGCTCAACCTGCACCCGCGCGCCAGCCACAGCATCAACACGTTGCCGCAGCCGGTGGATCGCGTTCGCCTGCTGATCGGCCCGGAAGGCGGTTTGTCCGCTGACGAAATCGCCATGACCACCGACCACGGATTTACTGATATTCTGCTGGGACCACGCGTTCTGCGTACCGAAACCACAGCGCTCACCGCCATTACCGCTCTGCAGGTCCGCTTCGGCGACCTGGGTTAAAGGAGAAAAGATGATTAAGCTCGGCATCGTGATGGACCCAATCGATTCCATCAACATCAAGAAAGACACCAGCTTCGCCATGCTGCTCGAAGCGCAGCGCCGCGGTTACGAATTGCACTACATGGAGATGAACGATCTCTATCTGCATGCCGGTGACGGGCGCGCCCGCACCCGCCTGCTGAGCGTGAAGGAAGACAAGGAGAGCTGGTTCAGCTTCGGCGCCGAGCAGGATCTGGCGCTGCACGAGCTGGACGTGATCCTGATGCGCAAGGATCCGCCGTTCGATACCGAATACATCTACGCGACCTACATTCTGGAACGCGCCGAGGTTAAAGGCACGCTGGTGGTCAACAAGCCGCAAAGCCTGCGCGATTGCAACGAGAAGCTGTTCACCGCCTGGTTCCCGGAGCTGACGCCGGATACGCTGGTCAGCCGCAGCGCCGCGCACATCCGCAAATTCCACCAGCAGCACGGCGACATCATCCTGAAGCCGCTGGACGGCATGGGCGGCGCGTCGATCTTCCGCGTGAAGCAGGACGATCCTAACCTGTCGGTGATCATCGAAACCCTGACCGAACACGGCAGCCGTTTCTGCATGGCGCAGAACTTCCTGCCGGCGATCAAGGACGGTGACAAGCGCATCCTGGTCGTCGACGGCGAGCCGGTGCCTTACTGCCTGGCGCGCATTCCGGCGCAGGGCGAGACCCGCGGCAACCTGGCGGCCGGCGGCCGTGGCGAAGCGCGCCCGCTGAGCGAGAGCGACTGGAAAATCGCCCGCACCGTCGCCCCGACGCTGAAAGAGAAAGGGCTGATCTTCGTCGGCCTGGACGTGATCGGCGACCGCCTGACTGAAATCAACGTCACCAGCCCGACCTGCGCGCGCGAGATCGAAGCGGCATTCCCGATTTCGATTACCGGCATGTTGATGGACGCCATTGAAAAGCGCCTGGCGGCGAAGTAATGCGCAATGCGGGCGGCATGCCGCCCGCTGTTCTGCATCGCGCCCGCCAAAGCGCGCCTTGAAAGGCGGCGGGTATAGCCGCATACTGGCGGCTGTTTATTTTCTCACCCATTGATTACCTTATACTAACGCCATGAATTTACAGCACCATTTTCTGATCGCCATGCCAACCTTGCAGGATCCTCGCTTCAAACGCTCGGTGATTTATATCTGCGAGCACAATGAAGAAGGCGCCATGGGTTTGGTGATCAATAAACCGGTGGAGCAATTCACGGTAGCCACGGTGCTGAGCAAGCTGAAGATCATGCCGCCTGCGCGCGATCCGGCCATCAGCCTGGACAAACCGGTGTTCGCCGGCGGCCCCCTGGCGGACGATCGTGGGTTTATCCTGCATACGCCGCGCCACGGCTTCGGTGCCAGCATTCAAATTTCTCCCAACACCATGATCACCACCTCGAAAGACGTGCTGGAGACGCTCGGCACCCCGGAACAACCGGACGACGTGCTGGTGGCGCTGGGCTATGCAGGTTGGGAAAAGGGCCAGCTGGAGCAAGAGGTGTTGGAAAACGCCTGGCTGACCATCGAAGCCAACACCGACATTCTGTTCCGCACGCCGATCGCCAGCCGCTGGCGCGAGGCGGGGAACCTTCTGGGCATCGATATTCGCAGCATCGCCAACCACGCAGGACACGCCTGATGAGCAACCGCACCATTATCGCCTTCGACTTCGGCACCAAAAGCATCGGCGCGGCCATCGGCCAGGAGCTGACCGGCAGCGCTCGCGCACTGGCGGCGTTCAAAGCGCAGGACGGTTCGCCGGACTGGCTGAAAATTGAAAAACTGCTGAAGGAGTGGCAGCCGGATCTGGTGGTGGTCGGCCTGCCGCTGAACATGGACGGCACCGAACAGCCCGTTACCGCCCAGGCGCGCAAATTCGCCAATCGCCTGCACGGCCGTTTCGGCATCCAGATCGAGCTGCAAGACGAGCGCCTGAGCACCGTAGAAGCGCGCGCCAACCTGTTCGATCGCGGCGGCTTCCGCGCACTCGATAAAGGCAGCGTGGACTCCGCCTCCGCGGTGGTGATCCTCGAAAGCTGGTTCGAACGGCAGCTGGGCTAAAAGCCCGCCCTCTCCCCCGCGTTATCCCCCAGCAAACCGACGTCGATCCGCTGCTGCAAACCTTGCTCAAAGGTTTGCATGCCGGACTGCGCGCCGGTTTGCAACACGCTCGCCAGCTGATGCGTTTTCCCTTCGCGGATCAGGCTGCTGACCGCCGCCGTCGCCGTCAGCACTTCGAAGATCGCCACTCGCCCGCCGCCGGGCCGTCTCATCAGCTTTTGCGCGATCACCGCCTGCAGGCTGCCCGCCAGTTGGGCGCGCACATAGGGTTTCTCGTCCGCCGGAAACACGTCCACCAGCCGCTCCACCGCCTGCGGCGCGCTGCGGGTGTGCAGCGTCGCCAGCACCAGGTGGCCGGTCTCCGCCGCGGTGAGCGCCAGCCGGATAGTGGCGACATCACGCAGCTCGCCCAGCAGGATCACGTCGGGATCTTCGCGCAGCGCGGCGCGTAACGCCGCATCGAAGCTGTGGCTGTCGCGGCCGATCTCTCGCTGCTGGATCAGCGATCGTCGGCTGCGGTGCAGGAATTCGATCGGATCTTCCAGCGTCAGAATGTGCCGCTGCTGATGCCGGTTGATCTCGTCGATCATCGCCGCCAGCGTGGTGGATTTACCGCTGCCCGTGGCGCCGCTGATCAGGATCAAGCCGTCGTCGCGCTGCAGCAGCGCCGGGACGATGGCCGGCGCCGCCAGCTCGGCAAGCGAGGGCGACTGCCCGGCGATGTGCCGCAACGCGAGAGACATCCCCGCGCTTTGTTGAAAAACATTGGCGCGCAGCCGCTCCCCGCCCGGCCGGTGCAACGCCAGATCGATCTGCCCCAACCGCTGCAGGCTCTCGCGCTGCTGCGCATTCAGCAATTCGTCGCAGAGGGTCTGCACGCCTTGCGCCGTCAGCGTTGGCGCCGCCGCCAGCGGCTGCAGTTCACCGTCGATGCGCAACATCGGCGGATGACCGGCACAAAGGTGCAGATCGGAAGCATTATGCTTTACACTAAGGGCCACGAATTCATCGATATCCATATCACTCTCCCGGGTCAATAATGAGCACTATCCAACAGAACCTGCAGGATGTCAGAAACCGCATCGCGGCCGCCGCGCAAAACTGCGCGCGGGCGCCAGAAGAAGTTGCCCTGCTTGCCGTCAGCAAAACCAAACCTGTGGCGGCGATCGCAGAAGCCATCGCCGCCGGCCAGCGCGCCTTCGGCGAGAACTACGTGCAGGAAGGGGTAGACAAGATCCGGTATTTCGCCGAATCGCCGCAGGGCGGCGAGCTGGTGTGGCACTTTATCGGCCCGCTGCAATCCAATAAGAGTCGGCTGGTGGCGGAACACTTCGCCTGGTGCCATACCGTGGATCGGCTGCGCATCGCCCAGCGCCTGAGCGATCAGCGCCCGGCCGACATGCCGCCGCTCAACGTGCTGATTCAAATCAACATCAGCGACGAGCAAAGCAAATCCGGCATCGCGCTGGCCGAACTGCCGGCGCTGGCCGAGGCGATCGCCGCGCTGCCGAACCTGGCGCTGCGCGGCCTGATGGCCATCCCGGCACCGGAAGCAGATTATCAGCGGCAGCTGGCGGTATTCAGCCGGATGAACGACGCATTTCTCGCCCTGCGTCAGCGTTATCCGCAGGTCGATACGCTGTCGATGGGCATGACGGACGACATGGCGGCGGCGATCGCCGCCGGCAGCACCCTGGTGCGCATCGGCACCGCAATTTTTGGCGCCCGCGACTACTCGCAGGCCTGACAAAACAGACGAGGGATTTGATGCAACATCGCAAGATTACCTTTATCGGCGCCGGCAACATGGCGCGTGCAATCATCGCCGGCCTGGTGGCGGGCGGCTATCCGGCCAAATCCATCAGCGTCTGCGC
The DNA here is from genome assembly GCF_050880365.1 of Serratia sp. BFP-2025. Classification (NCBI taxonomy): domain Bacteria; kingdom Pseudomonadati; phylum Pseudomonadota; class Gammaproteobacteria; order Enterobacterales; family Yersiniaceae; genus Serratia; species Serratia sp. BFP-2025. The sequence goes on from NZ_JBPAFV010000002.1 coordinate 234,401, forward strand.
CCCTTCGCCGAAAAACCGTGACGCGCTGGCGGCGGACTACGGCATCGTCAGCAGCGGCGACAACATCGCCTGCGCGCGCGAGGCCGACGTGGTGGTGCTGGCGGTCAAACCGCAGATGATGGCCGACGTGTGCCAACCGCTGCGCGAGCAGGTCGATTTCAGCGGCAAACTGGTGCTGTCGATCGCCGCCGGCATTCAGGTCAGCCGGTTCTATCAGCTGCTGGGCGACAAGCTGGACATCGTGCGCATCATGCCCAACACCCCGTCGCTGGTCGGCAAAGGTATGAGCGGGCTGTACGCGCCAGCGCAGGTCAGCCAGCAGGATCGCGATTACACCGGCGATTTAATGGCGTCGGTCGGTAAAGTTTGCTGGGTAGATGACGAAAATGGCATCAACGGTGTGATCGCCGCCGCGGGCAGCGCCCCGGCTTATTTCTTCCTGTTTATGGAAGCGATGCAAAAAGAAGCCGAGCGCATGGGCTTCGATAGCCAGACCGCGCGCGATCTGGTGCAGCAGGCCGCTTCCGGCGCCGCCGCGCTGGTTGAAGCCAACCCGGATACGCCGCTGGGCACGCTGCGCGAGCAGGTGACCTCCAAAGGCGGCACCACCGCCGAAGCGCTGCGGGTGTTCAACGAACGCCAGCTGCCGGAAACCGTGGCGCAAGCGATGCAGGCCGCCGTTTCCCGTGCGCAAGAGATGGAAAAATTATTTTAAATAACCACGAGTTAAGGAGAAGGACCACTTCATGCTAACGCTGACTTTCCTGGTCAAGACCGTTGTTGATCTGTACGTGATGGTGCTGTTGCTGCGCATTTGGATGCAGTGGGCACGCACCGATTTTTACAACCCGTTCTCGCAGTTTGTGGTGAAGATCACCCAGCCGGTGGTCGGCCCGCTGCGCCGCATCCTCCCGTCGCTGGGGCCTATCGACAGCGCTTCGCTGTTGCTGGCATTCCTGCTGATGACCATCAAGTACCCGCTGCTGCTGCTGATCCAGGACGGCGCGATATCGCTCAGCCCCTATAACCTGCTGTTCGGCCTGATCTCGCTGGTGAAGTCCGTCGGCTACCTGATCTTCTGGGTGATGATCATTCGCGCGCTGATGAGCTGGGTAAGCCAGGGCCGCAGCCCGATCGACTACGTGATGTACCAGTTGACCGAACCCTTGATGGCGCCGATCCGCCGCATCATCCCGGCGATGGGCGGCATCGACTTTTCCGCCATGGTGGTGATCCTGATCCTCTATCTGCTCAACTACCTGGGCATGGATCTGTTCCCCCAACTTTGGTTCCTGCTGTGAGTGCAGTCACTTCGGTGCTGGACGGGCTGGCGATCAGGCTATATATTCAGCCGAAAGCCAGCCGCGACCAAATTATCGGCTTGCATGGCGACGAACTGAAAGTCGCCATCACCGCCCCGCCGGTCGACGGCCAAGCCAACGCCCATCTGATCAAGTTTATCGCCAAGCAGTTCAAAGTGGCGAAAAGCAACGTCACCATCGAGAAAGGCGAACTGGGGCGGCATAAACAGTTACGCATCGTGAATCCGCAACAGCTCCCCGCCGTGGTCGCGGCGCTCATCGAATAATTTTCAAGGTAGTCATTATGCAAAAAGTCGTTCTTGCCACCGGTAATCCGGGCAAAGTGCGCGAACTCGCCGACCTGTTGGCCGATTTCGGCCTGGACGTGGTCGCGCAAACCGATCTGGGCGTGGAATCTGCCGAAGAGACCGGCCTGACGTTTATCGAAAACGCCATTCTGAAAGCGCGCCATGCGGCACAGGTCACCGGCCTGCCGGCGATCGCCGACGACTCCGGCCTGGCGGTCGACGCGCTGGGCGGCGCGCCGGGCATCTACTCCGCACGCTACGCCGGTGAAGACGCCGACGATCGGCAGAACCTCGACAAGCTGCTGGCGGCGCTGAAAGACGTGGCGCCAGGCCAGCGCGGCGCGCAATTCCACTGCGTGCTGGTCTATCTGCGCCACGCGCAAGACCCGACGCCGCTGGTGTTCCACGGCAGCTGGGCCGGCGAGATCGCCGAGCAGGCAGCCGGTGAAGGCGGCTTCGGTTACGATCCTGTCTTCTACGTGCCGGAACTGGGCCGCACCGCCGCCGAGCTGAGCCGCGACGAAAAGCGGGCGATTTCTCACCGCGGCAAGGCGCTGAAGCTGATGTTGGAAACCCTGCGCAATGCTTAAGCTGCCCCCGCTGAGTCTCTATATCCACATCCCGTGGTGCGTGCAGAAATGCCCGTACTGCGATTTCAACTCCCATGCGCTGAAGGGTGACGTGCCGCATCAGGAGTATGTCGATCATCTGTTGGCGGATCTGGATGCCGATCTGCCGCTGGCCGGCGGCCGGGAGATAAGCACCATATTTATCGGCGGCGGCACCCCCAGCCTGCTGAGCGCCGAGGCGATGCAAGCCTTGCTGGACGGCGTGCGGGCGCGCATTCGCGTCGCCGACGACGCCGAGATCACCATGGAAGCCAACCCCGGCACCGTGGAGGCCGATCGCTTCAGCGGCTACCAGCGCGCCGGCGTCAACCGCATCTCCATCGGGGTGCAGAGCTTCAGCGCCGAGAAGCTGACCCGCCTGGGGCGCATCCACGGCCCGGAAGAGGCCAAGCGCGCGGCGACTCTGGCGACCGGCCTCGGCCTGCGCAGCTTCAACCTCGATCTGATGCACGGCCTGCCGGACCAGTCGCTGGAAGAGGCGCTGGACGATCTGCGCCAGGCTATCGCCCTCAACCCGCCGCACCTGTCGTGGTATCAGCTTACCATCGAGCCGAACACCCTGTTCAGTTCACGCCCGCCGGTTTTGCCGGACGACGATGCGCTGTGGGACATCTTCGAACGTGGTCACCAGCTGTTGAGCGCCGCCGGCTATCAGCAGTACGAAACCTCGGCCTACGCCAAGCCGGGCTACCAATGCCAACACAATCTCAATTACTGGCGCTTCGGCGACTATCTGGGGATCGGCTGCGGCGCGCACGGCAAGGTGACCTTCAGCGACGGCCGCATCCTGCGCACCGCCAAGACCAAACACCCGCGCGGCTTCATGCGTGGCGACTACATGGACAAGCAGCATGAGGTGGCGGCGGCGGATCGGCCGTTCGAGTTCTTCATGAACCGCTTCCGCTTGCTGGAAGCCGCACCGCGCGCCGACTTCGTCAACTACACCGGGCTGGCGGAAAGCGTCATTCGCCCGCAATTGGACGAGGCATTGGCCAAAGGCTATCTGGAAGAAACCGCAGAGCACTGGCAGATCACCGAGAAGGGCAAACTGTTCCTCAACTCGCTGCTGGAGCTGTTCCTGGCGGACGACGAGTAAAAAAAAAGCGCTGAATAATCAGCGCTTTTTATTGGTGTTAATCCGGGTAAAACGTCTGAGACAGAATCTGCTGAGTTTCCCAGATGCCGTTTTCCGGATAGACATCCAGCCCAGTTTCGGCCGTAGCGAGCGCAACGGCCTTCGACCAGACGACATCCAGCCAATCAGCATCGCCCAGTTTACCTTTTAGGCTAGGCGACTCTTTCAAGCTGTAAAGCACCTCTTTACGCTGCGCTTTAATCGTTCTCTCCCAGCTGGTTCCGCGCCTGGCCAGCTGATATTTCCATTTAAGCAAATGTGCAATCAGCACCGTCATCCGGCTAGCAAGTTCCCTTTGCTCGCTCTTCCCCACGTCCTCAATCTCCTCGGCGATCTTTTCAATATCGATCTCAGACAATTTTCCGGAGCGCAAAAGAGCGGCCTGTTCATTTGCCCAGGCAACAACATCGGTTTCGTAGCGTGTATGGCTCATAGCGTCCTCCGTCAACATCCATAAATCTGTACGTAGTTTAACCAGTCTGTCAGATAAGCTTCAGAAGGTCAAAAAACAGACTACCGAGAAGGTTCTTAAATCATTTCAACGCCTTCAGCAGATCCTTGCGCTGAGTTTCCAGTGCGGTGACGCGGTTGCACACATCGTGGCCGAAGTTCTGGAAGTCCTGCTCCTGGTTGTTCCACTCGTTCTGGATCGCCTTCTGCAAGCCACCCAGGTTGCCCATGATCGCCTGCAGCGGGTTGCCGCCGCTGTTGGCAGCCTGTTTGACGCCCATCTCGTTCAGGCTGTCCTGCAGCACGCCGCCCATGCTCTGCTGCACGATGTTGCGGCCGTCCTGTTCCACCTGGTCGATCGCCTTGTGGTGGAAGGTCAGGCCGTCGCTGCGGTGCTCGATGATACGGTTCATTTGCTGTTTCAGCTGGCCATTCAGGGTGGTCAGGCGGTTGCGCACGTTGCTGTTGCTGCCCAGCTCTTTGACAATCACCTTATCCAGCGCCGAGCGGGCTTTCTCCAGGTGTTTCTGCGCGCCGTCGTCGATCCACGGCAGCTGCTTGCGCAGCGCGCTCTGGTAACTGAAGGCTTTCTGCCGCTGGCTGTCGTTCAGGCTCAGCGCCTGGCCGTTGCGGATCACGTCGCCGTCCGGCGAGATTTGCAGGTCGCCGCTGGCGCCTTTCACCTGCACGCTTTGCGGGCTGATGATCACATCGTCCTGGGGTTTAACGCTGCATTGGTACTCGGCGTGGGCCTGCGCGGCAGTCGCCGCCAGCAGCAGTAAGGCTAACCCGGTTTTCTTCAACATAGCTTCTCCTGACTCCCATCCAGATTGGGATTAAAAAATCGAACGACCGATACGTTGAGACAACAGTTCCAGCGCCGCAGTTCCCGCCAACGAGTTGCCGGATGCATCCAGCTCCGGCGACCAGACGACGATCGACAGCTCATCCGGCACGATGGCCACGATGCCGCCGCCCACGCCGGACTTGCCAGGCATCCCCACCCGATAGGCGAATTCGCCGGCGCCGTCGTACATGCCGCTGGTCATCATCAGGGCGTTGATCTGCCGGGCCTGCAGCGGGCTGATCACCGCCTCGCCGCTGAGATCGCGGCCGTGGTTAGCCAGATAGACGAAGCTGCGCGCCAGTTCCACGCAGCTCATGCGCAGCGCGCAGTAGTGGAAATAGGTTTGCAGCACGGTGATCACGTCGTTTTCGAAGTTGCCGAACGACTTCATCAGATAGGCGATGGCCGCATTGCGATCGGAGTGTTCGAACTCGGAGCGCGCCACCCGCAGGTCATAGGCCAGATCGTCTTCGCCGGCCAACTGACGCACCACCTCCAGCATGCGCTGTTTGGGGGCGCTGAGCCGGGTTTGCAGCATGTCGCACACCACCAGCGCACCGGGGTTGATAAACGGATTGCGCGGTTTGCCCTGCTCCATCTCCAGCTGCAGCAGCGAGTTGAACGGCAGGCCGGAAGGCTCTTTGCCCACGCGCCGCCAGATCTCAGGCTCCTGATAGCGCGTCAGCGCCAGCGTCAGGCTCAGCACTTTAGAGATCGACTGGATAGAGAAGCGCTCCGCGGCGTCGCCGGCCTGGAACAGTTCACCGTCCACCGTGCAAACGGCGATCGCCAACCGGTCGGCGGGCACTTCTGCCAACGCAGGGATGTAGTCGGCCACTTTCCCCTGGCCAATCAGCGGGCGCACCTGTTGCAGGATCTCCTCCAGCAACGCGTTATCCAATGTTGTTACCACCTCGGTCACACTCCGGGCAAAACAAAGGCGCCGTTAAGGCACCTTAGATCAATAAAACGGCGCGGCGCGAAGCCGCGCTCATCGGGCAAGCGCGATCAATCCCACCAGATATCGAACAGATCGCTGACCTTAACGTCGGTCAGTTTGCGCGCTTCCAGCCAGTTTTTCACCAGTTCGCGCTGCTCGTCGGTGCAGTGGCCGATCTTCTGCAGGCAGATCAGACCTTCCCACTGCAGGTAGCCGCTGCCGTCAAACGCCAGACCGTTCGGCTCGATCACTTCATCGATGAAGGTATCCAGCGTGCTGTCGATGTCTTCCACCGACGTGCCTTCGGCGAAGCGCCAGGCTACGGAGAAACCCAGCTCCTGAAACTCTTCAATGTGCAATTTTTTACGTAAACGACGACTGCGGTTCTTAGCCATTATTCTTTCCTCTCAAACATCAAGTCCCAAACGCCATGTCCCAGGCGCTGGCCGCGTAATTCAAATTTCGTCAGCGGGCGTGAATCCGGACGCGGCACGTAATCATCATCGCTGGAAAGATTACGATAGCCTGCAACCCCGTTCATAACCTCTAACATATGTTCCGCATAAGGTTGCCAATCGGTGGCCATGTGGAAGACGCCGCCGGTCTTCAGTTTGCGCAGTACCAGTTCGACAAACGGCGTTTGCACGATGCGGCGCTTGTTGTGGCGCGCCTTGTGCCACGGATCGGGGAAGAACAGCTGCACCATGTCCAGCGAGCCGTCCGGGATCATGTTTTCCAGCACTTCAACCGCGTCGTGACACATCACGCGCAGGTTGCTCAGCTCCGCCTCGTGGGCGTCGGCCAGGCAGGCGCCCACGCCCGGCGAGTGCACCTCAATCCCTAAAAAGTTCTGCTGCGGGTTGTTGCCCGCCATGGTCACCAGCGAGGCGCCCATGCCAAAACCGATCTCCAGCACCGTCGGCGCTTCGCGGCCAAACAGTGCGGCGAGATCGACAGCTTCAGCCTGATACTCCACGCCCATCACCGGCCAATAGTTCTCCAGCGCGTGCTGCTGGCCTTTGGTCAGCCGCCCCTGGCGGCGGACAAAACTGCGGATACGGCGCATCGCGCGGCCGTTCTCATCAAATTCCGGGGAGATGACGTCATTAATCATAGTGCTTTCTGTCTGTTTGGCTGCCAATTAGGGAAACGCGCATTATGCAAAGATACATTGGTTTAGCAAGTGTTCATCTTCTGTACCCGCCGTGCGGCGTCGGAAAGTTCCGGTTTACAGCATCATGACTCTATGCTGCAATCTCGCTTCATTTTCTGCCGGATAACGACTCTGCTCATGATGCAAGCACAACAATTCGCACAGGTGGTGCTTGACTGGTACCAGCGCTACGGCCGCAAAACCCTGCCGTGGCAGCTGGAGAAAACCGCCTATCAAGTATGGCTATCCGAGGTGATGTTGCAACAGACTCAGGTTGCCACCGTCATTCCTTATTTTCAGCGCTTTATGGCTCGTTTTCCCAACGTGCGTGCGCTGGCGGAAGCCCCGCTGGACGAAGTGTTGCATCTATGGACCGGTCTCGGCTATTACGCCCGCGCCCGCAACCTGCACAAGGCGGCGCAGACCATTGTCTCACAGCACGGCGGCGAGTTCCCGACAACCTTCGAAGAAATCGCCGATTTGCCGGGCGTCGGCCGCTCCACCGCCGGCGCGGTGCTGTCGTTGGCGCTGGGCCAACACTATCCGATCCTCGACGGCAACGTGAAGCGCGTGCTGGCCCGCTGCTACGCGGTAGAAGGCTGGCCGGGCAAGAAAGAGGTCGAAAACCGGCTGTGGAAAATCAGCGAAGAGGTCACCCCGGCACAGGGCGTCGGCCAGTTCAACCAGGCGATGATGGATCTGGGCGCCATGGTCTGCACCCGCTCCAAACCCAAGTGTGAACTCTGCCCGCTCAACGTCGGCTGCCTGTCTTACGCCAATCACAGCTGGGCCAACTACCCCGGCAAGAAACCCAAGCAGACCCTACCGGAAAAAACCGCTTATTTCTTGTTGCTGCAGCACGGCGACCGCGTGTGGCTGGAACAACGCCCGGCGGTGGGCCTGTGGGGCGGCCTGTTCTGCTTCCCGCAGTTCAGCGCGCGCGTGGATTTGGAACTCTGGCTGCAGCAGCGCGGTCTGAAAGGCAAGCGCCTCGAGCAGTTGACCGCGTTTCGCCACACGTTCAGCCATTTCCATCTCGATATCGTGCCGATGTGGCTGTCGCTCGATGCGGCGGGCAGCGGCATGGATGAGGGCGCAGGTCTCTGGTATAACTTAGCGCAGCCGCCATCGGTCGGGCTGGCAGCGCCGGTGGATCGCCTGTTGCAACAGCTGGCGAAGCAGCCCCCGATCCAACAAAACTTATATGGCGATAGCGCCATCGATGAGGAATTAGCATGAGCCGCACCATTTTTTGTACTTTCCTGCAGCGCGACACCGAAGGCCAGGATTTCCAGCTTTATCCGGGCGACGTCGGCAAACGCATCTACAACGAGATCTCCAAGGAGGCCTGGGGCGAGTGGATGAAGAAGCAGACCATGCTGATCAACGAGAAGAAGCTGAACATGATGAACGTGGACGACCGCAAGCTGCTGGAAGAGGAAATGATCAAGTTCCTGTTCGAAGGACACGACGTGCACATCGAAGGCTATACGCCGCCGAGCGAATAACGCTGTTGGGGCCAGGCGCTGGCCCGCTTCAATCCTCTTATACTTCTTCCAAACGGCTTTAAGATGAAGAAAATTTTAGCTTTGCTCGTAATAGCGCCTTTGCTGATCTCCTGTTCCGGCAAAAAAAGTGAAGAAATCAACGAAGCCTGGATCAAAGATACCAACGGCTTCGACATTCTGATGGGCCAATTCGCCCACAACATCGAGAACATCTGGGGTCTGAACGAAGTTCTGATCGCCGGGCCAAAAGACTACGTCAAGTACACCGACCAATACCAAACCCGCAGCCACATCAACTTCGACACCGGCGCCATTACCGTCGAGACCATCGCCACCACCGATCCGGCCGCGCATCTGCGCCAGGCGATCATCAGCACGCTGCTGATGGGTGACGATCCGGGCTCCATCGATCTCTATTCCGACGCCAACGATATCCAGATCAGCAAAGAGCCGTTCCTGTATGGCCAGGTGCTGGATAACAAAGGCGCGCCGATCCGCTGGGAATGGCGCGCGGCGCACTTCGCCGATTATCTGCTGCAGACCAAGCTGCAAAAACGCACCTCCGGCCTGCACGTGATCTACTCGGTCACCATCCAGCTGGTACCTAACCACCTGGACAAACGTGCGCACAAATACCTGCCGATGGTGCGCAAGGCGTCGGAAAAATACGGCGTGGACGAGTCACTGATTCTGGCGATCATGCAGACCGAATCGAGCTTCAACCCGTATGCGGTGAGCGGTTCTGACGCACTAGGCCTGATGCAGGTCATGCAGCATAGCGCCGGCAAGGACGTCTTCCAGATGCGCGGCAAGTGGGGCGTGCCGAGCCGCAGCTACCTGTTCGATCCGGAGAACAACATCGACACCGGCACCGCCTATCTGGCAATCCTGCAGAACAACTACCTGGGCGGCATTCAGAACCCGACCTCGCGCCGCTATGCGGTGATCACCGCCTACAACGGCGGCGCAGGCAGCGTGCTGCGGGTGTTCTCCAGCGACAGAACGCGCGCGGTGGGCATCATCAACGGCATGCAGCCGGGCGACGTGTACCAAACGCTGACCACCAAACACCCGGCCGCCGAGTCGCGCCGCTATCTGGTGAAAGTGAATACCGCACAGAAGAGCTACCGCAGAAAGTAACGCTTCCCGCGTGGATAAATGAGAAGGGCCGGTGCGAACCGGCCCTTTTTTTACTGCTTGATCATATAGCCGAAGATGCGCTTCCAGCCGTGATCTTTCTTCTCGATGTAGACCCCCTGCAGCTCCGGCGAGAAGCCCGGCAGGCGGTTGATGCCCTCCTCCAGCGCCAGGAAGTAGCGCTGCACCGCCCCGCCCCACACTTCACCCGGCACCACGCACAGCACGCCCGGCGGATACGGCAAGGCCCCTTCCGCCGCGATGCGCCCTGCAGCCTGGCCGATCGGCACCAGCTCGACGTTGTCGCGGATAAACTCCACGTTGGCGTCCTGCGGGTTCATCACCACCGGCGGGAAATGATCCTGACGGAACATCTCTTTTTGCAGCTGTTTGACGTCAAAGCTGACGTACAGATCGTGCATCTCCTGACACAGCCGGCGAATGCTGTAGCCGCGATAACGCTGCTCGTTCTTGCGGTACACCGTCGGCAGCACCACGCTCAGCGGCGCATCTTCTTCAACATAGCGTTCGAACTGCGCCAGCATCTCCACCAGTTGCTCCATCTTGGCCGGGTTCTCCGCCGGGGTCAGCAGGAACAGGATCGAATTGAGATCGCACTTCTCCGGCACGATGCCGTTCTCGCGCAGGAAGTTGGCCAGAATGGTGGCCGGCACGCCGAACGCGGTGTATTGGCCGGTCGCGGCGTCAATACCCGGCGTAGTCAGCAGCAGCTTGCACGGATCGACCAAATACTGATCCTGGGCATAGCCTTCAAAGCCGTGCCACGTTTCCCCCGGCACAAAGGTGAAGAAACGCGCGTCGTTGGCGATCAGATCGGTATCGTGATCCTGCCAATCTTTGCCCGCCACCTGCTGCGGAATAAACGGTTTCAGTTGGGAACAGCGCTTGAGCAGCTGTTTGCGCGTCTCGATGCCCAGCTTGACGCAGTCCATCCACATGCGGCGCCCGGCGGGGCCGGCGTGCATCTTGGCGTTGACGTCCAGCGCGGCGAACAGCGGATAGAACGGACTGGTCGACGCATGCAGCATAAACGCATTGTTCAGATGCTTATGGTTGCAGTGGCGCTTTTGCCCTTTGATATGGTCGTCTTTCTTATGGATCTGCGACGTCTGCGAGAACCCCGCCTGCTGCTTATGCACCGACTGAGTGACGAAGATGCCCGGATCGTGCTCGTCCAGCTCCAGCAGCAGCGGCGAGCACTCTTTCAGCATCGGAATAAAACCCTCGTAGCCCACCCAGGCGGAGTCGAACAGAATGTAATCGCACAGGTGGCCGATGGTGTCGATCACCTGGCGAGCGTTGTAAATCGTGCCGTCGTAGGTGCCGAGCTGAATGATAGCCAGCCGGAACGGCCGCGCTGCCGCAGCCTTCTCCGGCGCTACTTCGCGGATCTGCTCGCGCAGGTAACGTTCGTCGAAGCAGTGCGCATCGATGCCGCCGATAAAGCCGAACGGGTTGCGGGCGGTTTCCAGATAGACCGGCGTAGCACCGGCCTGGATCAGCGCCCCGTGGTGGTTGGATTTGTGGTTGTTGCGATCGAACAGCACCAGATCGCCGCGGGTCAGCAGCGCGTTGGTCACCACCTTGTTGGCCGCCGAGGTACCGTTGAGCACGAAGTAGGTTTTATCGGCGTTGAACACCCGCGCCGCGTGCTTCTGCGCATCTTTGGCCGAGCCTTCATGGATCAGCAGATCGCCCAGCTTGACGTCAGCGTTGCACATGTCGGAACGGAAAAGGGTTTCACCGTAGAAATCGAAAAACTGCCGGCCGGCCGGGTGCTTGCGGAAAAACTCGCCGCCCTGGTGCCCCGGGCATGCAAAGGTAGAATTTTCCATCTCGACGTAGGTCTTCAGCGTTTTGAAGAACGGCGGCAGCAGCGCCTGCTCATAGGCATCGGCTGCGGCCTCCAGCTGCGCCATGTAGAACGGCTTGCTGGCGCCGGCCAGCAGCGCGAACACCCCACTGACGAACGGCAGATAGTCCGGGGAAAGATGCTCGTCCCCTTCCACCGCCACGAAGGTCGGAATGTCGAACCCCGTCGCCTGCAAGCGCGCCAGAATGCCGGCGTTCACGTCGGCGACCGACACCACCACCGCCGCCACGTCGGTGTAGTCCGTCTGCTCTACGCGCACGATCTGGCGCAGCGTCTCAATGGTGGCGACCAGGCTGGCGCTGGTCGCGATTTTCAATTCTTTCATCATGCTGACTCTCAAACGGTGAAGGATGAGGGTGTGCCACCGGCACGGTAATGAGATAACGCGGTTATCCCGGCAAAAGCGATGCCCGGGCACGGCAGCATAAGCGACGTGCGTGACCGCCTCATGATCGGGGATCGTGACGGTTATCGGAGGAACTGATCTGGGCAGCGTCCGACAGGCATCAGTAAAATCAGGGCCGCAGCGCTGGCTTTACGCATGCCTAACAGCGAGCATCAGGCGGGCTTACCGCATGGCCGGCAGGCGTATTCGGACGGATGACGTACGGAGGAAGCAGCGACGGAACGGTGGCGGCGTCAGATGTCTGGAGCACGAAAGCGTTTGAGCGACAAAACCAGTCATGCCAATAACCCTCTGACTTATAAGAAGCGTGAACACCGTCAGGGAACGGAGAGTGCTAAAATTTGCGCAATGATTGCATGATTCGCTGCGGGGTTCAAGCAAGAGTCATCTTGATTGAGCGTCCGTTGATTAAACCTTAATACGCTGTTATTTAAATAGAATTATATATAAACCCATTTCCTTTACGGTATAAATACACGTTTTATATGCATATTTATTGGATGACAATCGCCGCCTGCCTCACCCCACACCTGGCTCGCTGCCTGAAAATAGAGCAACCGATCGGCTTTGTGACAGAAAGCGATTGACGCCATCCGGCCAATACGGTTTAATGCGCCCCGTTGCCCGGATAGCTCAGTCGGTAGAGCAGGGGATTGAAAATCCCCGTGTCCTTGGTTCGATTCCGAGTCCGGGCACCATATTTAGAGAACCCAGCCTATGGCTGGGTTTTTGCTTTTCAGAGACAGGACTCTCCATCGAACTGCGTTCGATTATTCGGCCAAAGGCCTCACCCTGCGGGCCAGCGCTGAAGCGCTGTTCAACACGGCACCAGCGCCGGTTGTCCGAGTCCGGTCGCCCTATTCAGAAGAACCCGCCTATGGCGGGTTTTTCGCTTTTTGGGTTCGCGCTACCCGACCGTACAGGTTCTGATTAATAATAATGCTATCTGAATTATTAAAAATATTACTCAGCTAATAAATCTCTCGCAAAAATTCCGTTCCTCCCGTGCATATCCATTAGCCAAAAAGTGAATGCCCTCCTCATTACACGCGGAAGGTGTATTGATCATGCTCAGTCAAATGAGTAGTAGAGGAAAGAGAGGCAGAACAGCAAACGGCGTTATTTACGAATAGGCCGTAGTTTTAATAAAAAATAAAGCTAAATATATTGCCTTACACAGAGTAATAATGCATGTCTACCCATTACCCTGGCCCGACAGTTTTTCACTCTGGCTAAAGAGTAGAAATGCACTGAGTTAACCGGACTCTCCTCTTGGTTGCCCTGCGGGTTAAGTGCCAGTCACGATGGCCAAACGGATTGTCGGATAGAACTCGCTAGCCTGGTTGCCGTACCAGAATCTTTCGCAGCCGGCTCGAGCAATCACCCTCCCCTGGCAATCGTTGCCCTCATTAGTTAAACAAAAGGTAAACCCAAGAGTTAACGCGAACAATCCATGCCCACGGGTTTATGCAACGGGTGGGTAAAATCTTACTGTTTAGCGCGGTAATAAGGAAAAACCAGGGGAAAAATGCCAGGCTCGACTCCGGTTAACTGGCGCGCCACGCCCCAGCGGAACAAAATCAACCCATTGAATTTATTTAAAAAACAGAAATAAAAACCAATCGATTTTATAATTTCACTTCTGATTTCATATTTTCAAAAAGCACCCGGCTTCTAATATCACGTTATTTCACCTTCCCAGTGCCTATTTTAAGGCTATCCTAAGCAACAAATACCTGATCTCAGAAATGCCAGACGAACGCAGGCTGGCGCATACAGCAGAAAAACAGATGGGTACCCGAACGGTTGACCTCTTCCCCAAGGTTACTGTTTTCATGACGTGATGAATCAGGTTTATCAGATTCTTACTTAAGAATATTAATTAAATACACACGCAAGCTTTCATAGGGATTTTCATGGAAAGAAAACACCCGTAGCCTTTACCTTATGCGCTACCGAATTTTAAACGGACATTTAAAAATACGACATTTTTAACCCGTGCAATTTTTAATCACATTTAATTCGTGAAGTTTACTTATAAGAAAAAGACAGCCTGGTTGCTATGAGCCACCCCATCTGCAGCCGTATTTCTGGGTATTATTCTCATTATACTGGAGCTTATTAATGAATCAGCGTTTGGATATCATCGGTATTGGCCTTGGCCCGTCGAATCTTAGCCTGGCGGCCTTAGGGAGTGAAATAGAGGGATTTACGGGGCAATTCCTTGAACGCAAACCTCATTTCTCTTGGCATCCAGGGATGATCCTGGCGGATTGCAGCATGCAGACCAACTTTTTAAAAGATTTGGTGAGCGCAGTTGCCCCAACCAACCCCTATAGTTTTCTCAACTATCTGGTAAAAAACAGAAAGTTCTACCGATTCCTGACAACGGAACAGCGCACCGCGTCGCGTGAAGAATTCGCCGATTACCTCACCTGGGCCGCGAGCGGAATGGGATCGTTGGCGTTCAATCAAGACGTTCAGCGGGTCGAGTTTGACGATCGGGAGCGCCAATTCGTGGTCACGACCTCAAATGCAGTATTCCACGCCAGACACGTAAGCATAGGTATTGGTAAGAAAATAAAGTTGCCGGACTGCGTGACGGCGCAAAACGATCGCTGTTTCCATGCCAGCGAAATGATGCTGCGCAACCCCAACCTGGCAGGCAAACGCGTGGCGATCGTCGGCGGTGGCCAGAGCGGCGCGGATCTGTTCCTGAATATTTTTAAAGGGGAATGGGGGCAGCCGGAACAACTCGACTGGATATCACGGCGCAATAATTACAACGCGCTTGATGAAGCGGCCTTTGCCAACGAATATTTCACGCCTGATTACGTCGAGAGCTTTTACTCGCTCGATAGCGCGGCCAAGCGGCATATGCTGGCCGAGCAGAAGATGACCTCAGACGGCATCACCAGCGAATCGCTGCTGGCCATTTATCGCGCCATGTACCACCGCTTCGATGTATTGCGCGAGAAATTATGGGTGCGCCTGCTGCCCAGCCGTTCGCTAACGGCCTTGAAGCACACGCTGGATAACGCCTACCAACTCGAAACGCACCATCATCTCGATCATGGCCAGGAAGCCTTCAAGGCGGACGTGGTGATCTTTGCTACCGGTTATCAATCGGCGACGCCAGAGTTCCTTGAACCTTTAGCCCACCGTTTATTGACCACTGCCGACGGCGAATACCGCATAGCCCCTGATTTTACCTTTGAGTGGGAAGGCCCTGCGGAGAACTGTTTATTCGCCATGAACGCCAGTATGCATAATCACGGCATTGCCGATCCTCAGTTGAGCCTGATGGCGTGGCGATCGGCTCGCATTCTTAATCGGGCGTTAGATCACCAGCCATTTGATCTGGGAACCACGCCGACCGCCATGCAATGGCGCAGTGAAAGCGTGTTACCCGCGCTTTAAGTCTTAATCATTGTCACTACGCTTTGATGGAATCAGGTATATGAAAAGACAAATCATTAAATTTATTACGAAGAATCTGGCCGTATTGGCCCCCGAATTCAAGGCCAGATTGCTCTACAAAAAGGCATTTGGCAAACCGTTAAACTTACAGGCGCCATCTACCTGGAATGAAAAGATCAATCACCTGAAGTTGAATGGCTATAGTCATAATGCGTTGGTGAAGCAGTGCGCGGATAAATACGCGGTAAGACAGTACATCAAAGATCAAGGGTGCGAAGAGATCCTTAATGAATTGTACTTTGCCTGTGACTCAGTAAGCGATATCCCGTGGGACTCATTGCCGGATAAGTTCGTGATCAAAGGGAATCATGGTTCCGGATATAACCTGATTTGCCAGAATAAAAAATTACTGAATATCAAGAGCGCTGCCAAATTGATCGATGGCTGGATGAGGGATGATTATTGGAAAACCTATGTAGAGCTCAACTACAAAGGAATACAAAAGAAGATCATTGGGGAGAAGTATATCGAATCGGCCAATGGCCACGGACCTGAAGACTATAAGATCTATTGCTTCCGCGGTGTGCCATACTGCACCTTGCTGTGCGTCGGCAGAGAGACTGGGTCGCCAAAATATTACTTCTTTGACAAAGATTTCAAGTTTCTATGCTACAGCGAAGACTGCCAGGCATTAAACCAGGAACAGATAGACGCTTTCGTAAAACCTGAAGGTTACGACGAGCTGTTTGAGTATGCCGCACGCTTGTCGACGCCCTTCGAGTTTGTTCGCGTTGATTTCTACATTTCCAAAGGTCAGATCATTTTCGGCGAGCTGACCTTTACCCCTTCCGCCGGGTTGGATACGGATATCCTGCCGCCAACCGATGTTTTACTTGGCGAGATGTTGACGTTGCAACAGCACTGATTTTCAGCGGACAGCCGCTGAGGAGAAATACCGGCAGGCATTTTTGCAGCCCGCCAGCCGGTATTGCCTTAAGGATCATCGGGCCGATGATCCCGCCTGTTCCATACCGCCGTTACAGCACAGCTCCCAGCCTCCTGCCCCTCTGCCTGCCCAACACATGATTCAGGAACAATACCTCAGCCAGGCTGCATAACCGCTTGAAAAACAATGGCATTAATACATTAATAAGAATCGTTTACATATTTATAATAAAATGTTCTATATGTATAGGTAGCTATAATATAAGATACCGGAAAGTTTCCCTGGTGTTGTTGTGTGTCTTTGCCCTATTTTATAGGGCTTTTTTCACTGATATTATTGGATAACCTTGTGTTTACATGCCTTCACGCAGATTCTCTTCCTCACAAAAATCATAACCATTTCTAATTAATTTTAACCCCTCTTATTCCTGTACTCGCCAATAATAACAATGGGTTGCTATTAACTCTGCAAAGCGACTGACGGCCCGCTTGTGGGCTTCGGCCGCAATTCGCCGCCGGAATGCCCATCCAAAGGATAGGTTTTTACCGGGCGCGTACGGGTGCTAATATCGACTTTTTCCGAGGATGTTGACCTGCATGCTATTGTCTAACCGGAATTTTATTTCCGCGCTTCTGGCGCTCGCCATCGGCGTTGGGCTGCCGGGCAGCGTGCTGGCCAGGCCCGATCTGGAACGCAAGATCGGCGTTACCGTCGCCGATAGCGATTCAACGGATTACCGCTTCAGCGATCTGCGCTTCGCCTCCGCCGATGGCGAGCGGCATTATCGCATTCGTATCGCTCAGCCGCGTCAGGCGCCTGCGCCTGGTGGCTATCCAACGATTTATTTCCTCGACGGCAATGCGGTGCTAATGGAGCTGAACGCTGCCCTGCTGGCAAAACTGGCGGCGGCGAAGCGGCCACCGGTGCTGGTCATGATCGGCTATGACAACGATCTGCGCATCGATGCCGCCGGCCGTGCCTACGACTATACGCTCCCTCTGCCGGCAAGCATGAAGAAACCGCCGCGGGCCGTGGGAGGCGCAGATGCCTTCTTGCAGTTGATTGAAACGCAGATCAAACCGGCGATCGCCGCCAAAATAGCGATCGATCCGCAGCGACAAACGCTGTGGGGGCACTCCTACGGCGGGCTCTTCGTTCTGCACACGCTATTCACCCGTCCCGCCACCTTCCAGCGCTACATCGCCGTTGAGCCCTCGCTGTGGTGGGGGCAGGGTATGATCCTGCGGGAAGCGCAACAGATGATCGAACGGCGCCCGACGCTGGCGGCAAGTCTGCAATTATGGGTTGGTCTGGCGGAACGCGATCGCGCGGCACCGCCCGGCGTAAAGAACCCCGCGCTGCCGGCGGACGCGACGCATTTGCTGGCCGAACACCTGGCGCCGCTCAACGGCCTTGCCGTCGGCTACCGGGAATGGCCCGCCTTAGGGCATGGTGCCATGCTGGGCGCCACCATCGAGCCGGCGCTGCGCGGCGTCATATCAGAGGACTAAATCAGCGGATCGGCAGGTATCGGCCGCATTTTCATCTGCGACTCATATCTTCTGATAAGAAGAGTGTTTAATATCTGAGACAGAGAGTGGCCAACGTGGAATGGCTGCGGCAAAAACAAAGTGGCTCCCCCGTCGGCAAGTTAGCTTGCTCTATCCGGTGGAGCCATACAGTACTGCAGTTTTCCCGGTGGGGCCCTGGTGAGGCGCAAGATAGGAAAAGATGGTGTAAGCAGGGCATTTCAGCGTTTTAATACCGCCTGTTTCACTATTTTCTTCTCCCTGTGGCAGCTACTATAAGCGCCCTCTCACCTGGCGGAAAAGGGTGAAAACCACCCTTGAAATACATTAATGAAAGTGATATTAGAAGCGGTTAAGGCGAAAACGCCTAGTTCAGTTTTGAATAATTAAATCAGGGAATTATATTAAAAATGAATATTAATATCACCGACAAACCCAACCCGCAGGATGAAGAGTTCGTTATCGACAGTCTGTGGGCTCACAACCATAAAACCCAGCCCGTAGACATTCACCCGTTGTTCCTGACCGTTACCGACGACAATCAGCAGATCGTCGGCGGCCTGGTCGCGCGCACCTGGTGGGGCGGCCTGGAAGTGCAGTATCTGTGGGTCGGCGATCAATGCCGCAAAAGCGGTTACGGCCGCCAACTGATGCAGTTGGCCGAAGAAGAAGCCCGCAAACGCGGTTGCCACATGGCCTATGTCGATACCTTCGATTTCCAGGCCAGAGGCTTCTACGAAAAACTGGGCTACCGGGTCTACGGCGAACTGGGCGATTACGCACACCGCCACACCCGCCATTACCTGGCTAAAAGCCTGTAACGCGGCCTGAGCGGCGCAGAGGTAGGTATGGGTTCCTCGCATAAAAATAATGAATCTTATTTTAAGGGTCTCATCACCATGATGGAGCATCTGAGCGAGCCCTGGGGCATCAAAGACCAGCTGTCCCGCCACCTCTATATGAACCGCGCCGCTTATCTCTATACCAATACGCCGCTGAACTTCGACGTCGCCGGTAAATATGACCACGAATTCCCCGCCGACTGGGCCGACTCCGCCGCCGACTTTATCGAGCACGATAAAATGACCGAAGCGGCGCGCGATCGGGTCACGGTCATAGAAACGCACTATTGGTACGGTAAAGACAGCCTGACGCCGTTTATCAGCGAAAAGCTGCCGGTGTACAACGACGACAAACAGGTGATTGGCGTGATCTGGAACGCCAAGCCGATGAACAGCCTGTCGCCGCTCAAGTACATCAACCAGCAAAAGCCCAGCGTATTGACCACCGAGGTCAATAACGAGCTGTTCACCCGCGCTGAACTCGATGTCATTTTCCTTATGCTGCAGCGATTTACGGTGAAAGAGATCGCCAAAATCTATAGCGTCAGCAATAAGACCATCGAAAACCGCATTTATAACATCTACCAGAAGGCCAACGTGCATACTCAGCAGCAATTTGAGGAGTACTGCAAATACGCCAACCTGGATAACTACATACCCGATCGCCTGATAACTAAAGGCATTCAGTTTATTTGAACCGCAAGGAAGATCTCACCGTGATAAAGATCGAAGATTATCCGCTCACCCGGGTGCCGCAGGATAAAAGAGTCTCATTTTTAAGCGTGGCCATCGTGCATATGGGCATGCTGACCGCGCTGGATCAGTTCATGCTTGGCGCCGTGCTCGGCAACTCCATGTCGCTGATTGACGCCTTCACCGCCATTTTCGTCGGCAGCCTGATCTTCGGCGTAGTGACCTACGGCCTGGGGCTGGCGGGCATGCGCGAAGGGATTTCCGGCAGCCTGCTGGCGCGCTGGTGCGGCTTCGGCCGCCTGGGGTCGGTACTGATCGGCGTCGTGGTGGCCGTCAGCCTGCTGGGCTGGTTCGGTATTCAAAACGCCATTTTCGCCAAGTCGCTCGACTTCGCGCTCGGCAATAAGCTGGGCTTCGGCCTGGCCGCCGGGCTCTCGGGCACGCTGCTGACCATCCTGGTGGCGTTCGGCTTCAAGGCGCTGCGCATCGCCGCTCGCATTGCCGTACCGATGTTCATCATGCTGGTGGCCTATATCTCCGTGACGGCGCTTTCCGGCCATAACCTGCAGGAGATCATCCAGCTGGCTCCGCCGGGTGAGCCACTGACCATCAGCGCCGGCATCACCATCGTTGTCGGTGGCGCCATCGTCGCCAGTCTGATGACGCCCGATCTGACCCGTTATTCCAAAAACGGCAAACACGTGCTCGGCGTCACGCTCTTCACCATCATCGCCGGCGAGTTCGTGGTGAACGGCCTGGCTATCCTCATTGCCAAAACGCTGGGCACCGCAGACGTCGTCACCATAATGTCGCAAGCGGCCGGCGGCGCGGGCCTGCTGGTGGTGGTGTTCTCTACCCTGCGCGTCAACGATCTCAACCTGTATTCTTCTTCGCTGGGCATCGTCAACGCGGTGGAAGGCATCACCGGCAAAAAGCTGAAGTACACCTACACCACACTGGTGATCGGCATTCTGGGCACCACGCTCTCGGTGCTGGGTATTCTCGACCGCTTCGTCGATTTCCTGACGGTGCTTGGCGTGGTCTTCCCGCCGATTATCGGCATCATGCTGGTGGACTATTATCTGCTGCGCAGCCACCGCAAAATCCTCGACGAGAGCCGCCGCACGGGCCAACTGCCGAACGAAACGCCGACCATCGGCTGGGCGGCGATCGTCGCCAGCATCGCCGGCGGCGCCGTTGGCCTGGCGACCGAATGGGGCGTACCGACCATCAACTCCCTGGTGGCCGCCAGCCTGCTGTATTGGGTGCTTAAACTGGCCTTCAGCCGGGCGCAAAAACCGCTGGCCTCGCAAAAGTCACTCTGATTGGCAGGCACGCGCGAATGCACTCCTCCGGTAACGGGGGAGTGTTATACGCTTGAAAATACGGATTTCAATGCAGGAGAATGAGCCGCTCGTACAGACAAACGGCTGCGGTGAGGGTCCCTGGTGTCGGTAGCAAGTATCCATCATGCTCAGAGTGTGGAAACGCCCCCTCTGAGCTTTTTATTATAAATAATCGAAGCTTCCGTGTTTTTATCGTAAAGAAAAACTTCAGCTTGCATGAACAGTAGCCCATGAAATCGGTTTTGGTCAACATAAAAGTAAACACAAAATCGGCTTTTGTGTTCACTTTTCCATAAGCAAAACCTAATCAATTGATTTACACGGTTTTATCATGTGCTCGGATAAACCGGATTACGCCGTTAACGTCAATGGGCTAACCAGCTGGAAAAAAACAATAATTACCGTAAATAATCAGTCTGTTACCCTTTAGCCGGCGCCTTTTTATCTGGACAACGCCGATGCGTAAGATATAGTGAAGCCTGCGTAATGTTTGTAAGGACAGCCAATGAAAACCACCAACGCACAGCGCAAAATCAACATCATTAAAAACATTGAATATCTGATGCGTACCCGCGGTGAAACCAAGGCTTCCTTTTCCAACCGCAGCGGCCTGACGCGCACCACCCTCTACAAAATTCTCGACGGAAGAGTGAACAACGTTCAGCAATCCACCGTTAATCGAATTTCCGATTTCTTCGGCGTCTCCTGCGAAGAGATCGAAGACTACGATCTGGAAAAACTCGAGCTGCTCAACGAAACGCTGTCCACCGAAGGCAACAAGAACCCTTCCGCCATTCCGGTGATCCCGCAGTCGCGCTACCTGGCCGTCTCGCAGCGCAAGATCGGGCAACTGGTCACCGAGTTTCCTTTGACTTATTTCTTCGGCGATGAGTCAAACATGTTGGCAATGAAAATAGAGACCGAAATTAAAGGGTCATTTATTCCCGGCGAAGTCATTATCATCAAACGTCCGCCGGTACTGATTTGCGATTCGCCTTTGCTGTATCACTCGGGAAAAAGCGGCTTCTTTGTGGTTGACGACAAAGACAGCGAAAGCATGGACAAACGCCCTCAGGACACCGTGCAATTCCTGGGTTACATCGTTGGAGAAAGGCTATAAATGGAACCGAATCAGAAGTTCAAGCTGTTGGGCTTCACCCGGCATGGCACTATCGCGGCCAATGTTATGGTATTGGCCACCGGTAAAACCATCACCATGGGGCTGAATGAACTGGCCGATAGTGAGATATCAGAAGATTTAAGCCGGCATGAGCTGCAGGCGCTGTACCGCAAACTCTATGGCGATAACAAGCAAAAAACCGCCTACGAACTCAGCGATCGCCATGAACGCTCTTGGTACGCCTATTTGATCATCACCGTTGCGCTCAGCGTGATTTATATTTTCTCAACGCTGTGCGGCGTCAAACCGATCCAAATTCCGGTGCTGAACCTCATCACGCCGCCGGCGATCTTCATCTATCCGCTCACCTTCATCCTAGTGGACATCCTCAACGAGTTCTATGGGCTGCGGCTGGCCAGACGCACCATCATCATCTCGTTTATCGCCAACCTGACCTTCGTCCTCGGCGTTTGGGTAACGACGCTGGTGCCGAGCATTCCGCAGTGGGAGTACAGCGAGACCTACAATGGCATCGTGCACAGCATCATGGCGGTGCTGGTGGCCTCGTCGGCGGCCTATCTGATCTCCGAGAACGTCAACTCCTACCTGCTTTGCAAAATCAAAGAGTTGACCAACTCCCGCTACCTGTTTGTACGCGTGATCACCAGCACCGTCGTGGCGTCGGCCATCGACAGCGTGGTGTTCTGTACGCTGGCGTTCTACAACGTGCTGAGCTGGGATATCATCAAAACCATGATCCTGTCGCAGTTCCTGATCAAGGTGGTTTACGCCCTGCTGGGCGTCGGGCCGATCTACGCCACCCGCAGTCTGTTTAACCGCTACATCAATACCGAACAAGCAAAAGGCAATGAATATGCATATCCAAAAGCAAGATAAGATCACCCATCTTGGCGCCAACTCCGATTATCCGGATCAATATGCTCCCGCATTGCTCGAAGCCTTGCCGCGCGCGCGTGGCCGCGATCTGATCGGCGTCGACGAGCGGCAGCTGCCGTTCAGCGGCTTCGACCTGTGGACCGCCTTCGAGCTGTCCTGGCTCAACGGCAAGGGCAAACCGGTGGTGGGCATCGGCGAGTTTACCTTCCCGCACTCCTCGTCGAACCTGATCGAGTCCAAGTCGTTCAAGCTGTATCTCAACAGTTTCAACCAAACGCGCTTCGACAGCGTGGAACAGGTGAGCGCCGCCATGCAGCAGGATCTGTCGCAGGCGGCCAACGGCCAGGTCACCGTCAAACTCTATCCGGGGCTGGAAGGTTATCCGGCGCAGATCGACCGCCTGCCGGGCATCAACATCGACGATTTGGACATCGCGGTTGACGACTTCACGTTCAAGCCGGAATACCTGTGCGGCGCGGCCGATCAAGGGGAACCGGTAACGGAGACGTTGTCTTCCAACCTGCTGAAGTCCAACTGCCTGGTCACCAATCAACCAGACTGGGGCAGCGTGGTTATCCGCTATGAAGGCCGCAAAATCGATCGCGAAAGCCTGCTGCGCTACCTGATCTCCTTCCGCCAGCACAATGAATTCCACGAGCAGTGCGTCGAACGTATTTTCAACGACATCAAGCAGCACTGCCGCCCGGAAAAACTCAGCGTGTTCGCGCGCTATACCCGCCGCGGTGGCCTGGATATCAACCCCTTCCGCAGCGATTTCGAAACGGCGCCGGCGCTCGGCCGCCTGATCAGACAGTAAGCGTCATCCACCAATGCTCCCGCCAGGGAGCATTGTTTTCCTCGATTTCATCTCCCTGTTATTTTTCGCCATTATCGTCGTCAGCGGCTATCTTCAAAGCACACTGACGGAGATTAACGACGCATGCCTGACCTTTCACGCAGAGACATACTGCGGGCTGCCGCCATCGGATCGGCGTTCTCGCTGCTGCCCGCTTCGATTCGCAAAGCGCTGGCCATTCCCGCCAATAATCGCACCGGCACCCTGCGCGACGTCGAACACGTGGTGATCCTGATGCAGGAGAACCGCTCTTTCGACCACTACTTCGGCACCCTGCCGGGCGTACGCGGCTTCAGCGATCGCTTTACCATCCCACTGCCCGACGGCCGCCACGTCTGGCAGCAACAGGGCGCCGAGCGGCTGGTGCTGCCCTACCACCTGGACAGCAAACGCGGTAACGCCCAGCGCGTCACCGGCACGCCGCACTCATGGGTGGATGAACAGGCCGCCTGGGACCACGGCCGCATGAGCGCCTGGCCGACCTACAAAACGCCGGCCTCGATGGGCTACTATCGCCAGCATGAGCTGCCGTTCCAGTTCGCGCTGGCCAACGCCTTCACCCTGTGCGACGCCTATCACTGCGCCATCCACGCCGGCACCAATACCAATCGGCTGTTCCACTGGACCGGCACCAACGGCCCGTCCGCCGCCGACGTGGCGGTGGTGGTCAACGAATGGGACAGCCCCGGCCCGGCAGAGATCGGCTACCAGTGGACAACCTATCCGGAACGGTTGGAGGCGAGCGGCGTCAGTTGGAAGGTGTATCAATTCCTGCCCGACAACTTTACCGACAACCCGTTGGCGGGCTTCCGCCAGTACCGCGCCGCCAGCATTCAGGTGGGCAACCCGGCGCGGCCGCCGAAAGACTTCAACGCCTTCGTGCCCTATCGCGACGAGCTCAACGCAAGCGCACCGCTATACAAAGGCAACGGCAACACCCTGCCCGCCGCCAGCGGCAACGATCTGGACGCCATGCTGGCCGGGTTCCGCGCCGACGTGCAGCAAGGCAAACTGCCGCAGGTCAGCTGGATCATCGCGCCGGCGGCCTATTCGGAACACCCCGATCCCTCCAGCCCGGTGCAGGGCGGCTGGTTCACGCAAGAGATCCTCAACGCGCTGACCGATAACCCGGAGGTATGGAGCAAAACCATCCTGCTGGTCAACTACGACGAAAACGACGGCTTTTTCGATCACATGCCCTCGCCTTCCGCGCCGTCGCTGCGTGAAGACGGCAGCTTCGCCGGTAAATCGACGGTGCCGTTCGACACCGAGATCTTCCAGCACGTGGCGCCGCCCGGCTCGGAGGATCAGCCACCGCCGGACGGCCGCATCTATGGCCCCGGCCCGCGGGTGCCGATGCTGGTGCTGTCGCCCTGGAGCCGCGGCGGCTGGGTCAACTCGCAGGTCTTCGATCACACCTCGGTGCTGCAATTTCTGGAGAAGCGCTTTCAGGTGCATGAACCCAACATCAGCGCCTGGCGCCGCGCGGTGTGCGGCGATCTCACCTCGGCGTTCAACTTTGTCGACCCTAACGGCGAAGCATTGCCGAGCCTGCCCGCCACCAGCCGTCGCGCCGCCGACGGCCTGCGTCAACGCCAGGAGCAGCTGCCGCAGGTGCCGCTGCCGTCGCCCGCCCACCAGCGTTTGCCGCATCAACGCCGCCTGGCGCGCCCTTCTCGCGCATTGCCCTACCAGCTGCACGTCGAAGCCGCCGTCGCGGCCGAGCAGCGGCGCGTCACGCTGAATCTGTTCAATACCGGCGAGCAGGGGGCGGTGTTTCACGTTTACGATCGGCGAGATCTGGCACAGATCCCGCGCCGCTACACCGTCGAGGCCGGCAAAGCGGTCAGCGACGACTGGCAGACGGAGGATGAGTACCATCTGTGGCTGCTCGGCCCCAACGGTTTTCATCGTGAACTGCGCGGCGCCCTGAGCCGGCCGCAGCCGGAAGTGCGTTTGCGCCCGGCGGGGCGCAGCCTGCAGCTGCAGTTGAACAACCCGGGCACCGAAGCGATAGCGGTCACCCTCGAACGCTGCCCCTATACGCAGCAGGGCCCGTGGCACATCACGCTGCCGGCGGGCGGCAGCCACCAGCAAACGTTTGACGCCCGCGCCAGCGGCGGTTGGTATGACCTTACGCTGCAAAGCCCCGGCTGGCTGCGCCGCCTGGCGGGCCGGTTGGAAGACGGCGAACACAGCGTCAGCGACCCGCTGATGGGCCAGGAGTAGCCACTATCGGCATCAAGGGTGTTCAAAAAGCGAAAGGATATCGCTTATCATTGCGCTCTCGTTCCTCGCCGATTACTCAAGGATCTCCATGTCCGCTGTTCTTATCGCCAAAGCCGGCCGCTGGCTGGCCGCCTGCATTCTGCTGTTGGCCGGCGCCGCTCAGGCCGCGCCGATCGTCGTCACCGATGTCGCCGGCCGTCAGGTCACTCTGCCGCAACCGGCCAAACGCGTTATCCTGGCCGATGCCCGTGCGCTGTTGGCGCTCAATATTCTGCATCCGCAGGAACCGCTGAAAAACATCATCGCCTGGGACAACTCGCTGAAGGTCAAAGCACCGGATCTGGTGGAGGCCTACGCAAAAAAATTCCCGCAGGTCATGCAGATCCCCACCTTCGACAACCCCTACACCAGCGATTTCAGCGTAGAAAGCGCGGTGGTGCGCCAACCGGATCTGGTCATTTTCGACATCGGTCTGCTGAGCAAATTGAAGGACAGTGGCGTACTGACCCAGCTGGAAAAAGTCGGTATCCCGGTGCTGATCATCGATTTTCGCCAGCAGCCGTTGACCAACACCGTCGCCAGCATGCAGCTGCTGGGTAAAGTGTTTGATGAACAGCCCAACGCCGACGCCTTTATTCAGCTTTATCAGCAACGGCTCGACTTGGTGCGCCAACGGGTCGCCACGCTGAAACCGGAGCAGCGCCCCAGCGTCTTCATCGAACGCAGCGCCGGCATCAAAGGCGAGCAGTGCTGCAACACTTTCGGCAAAGGCAGCTTCGGGCAGTTTATCGAGACCGCCGGCGGCGACAATATCGGCAGCAAGCTGTTTTCCGACATGGGCGGTGAAGTGAACATCGAGCAGGTGATCGGCAGCAACCCGGATTTCTATCTGCTGACCGGCGCCGACTGGAGCCGTGGTCATCGCGGCACGCTGGCGGTGCCGCTGGGCTACACCACCGATATGGCCACCAGCCAAAAGAAACTGGCGCATCTGCTGGATCGCACCGGCATTAACGTGCTGAAAGCGGTGAAAGAAAAACGCGTGATGGCGATTTACCATCAATTTTACGACACGCCGCTCAACTTTATCGCCGTTGAGGCGATCGCCAAATTCCTGCACCCGGCGCTGTTTAAAGATATTGATCCGCAAGCGGATATCGAAATGGTCCACCAGAAATTCACCGCGCTGGATTACAGCGGCGTCTTCTGGCTTACGCCGCAATAATGTCCGTTCAGGGCCCACCCTCCGGGCCCTGACACCCCGCCCGCGCCACATCGTTACCCGCTTAACTATCCCGTAACAATTCTATTTACTTGCCAATAATTATCATTAAGATTGTCTTTTCTAAAAAAACACATCCGGGTCTGAAACTCTTAAGGCATTATTATGTCACCTCTTTTTCGGCTTTCTTTGCTGACGGCCTCCATCGCCGTCGCATTCCCTGTCCTTGCTGCTGATAACTCATCTCAAAACGATGCCGACACCGTGACCGTCGTCGGCAACTGGCTGGACAACCCTGATACCAGTTCGGTGCTGCTTAACCATCCCGGCGCGCGCTCCATCGTCACTCAGCAGCAGATGCATGAACAGGGCGATCAAACCATCGCCGACAGCCTGCGCGGCGTGCCCGGCGTGCAGGTGCGCGACAGCAACGGCACCGGCGGCAGCGACATTTCGCTCAACGTCGGCGTGCGCGGCCTGACCTCTCGCCTTTCTCCGCGATCCACCATTCTGATGGACGGCGTTCCATTGGCGGTTGCGCCTTACGGCCAGCCTCAGCTGTCGATGGCGCCGCTGTCGATCGGCAATCTGCAATCGGTTGACGTGGTGCGCGGCGGCGGTGCGGTGCGTTACGGGCCGCAAAACGTTGGCGGCGTGATCAACTTCGTCACCCGCGACATTCCCAAACAGTTTGGCGGCACCGCCAGCGTACAGACCCAGGGCGCCAGCCACGGCGGCCTGAAAACCCTGACCAGCGCCTCGGTGGGCGGCACCGCAGATAACGGCCTCGGCGCCGAGCTGCTCTACTCCGGCCTGCACGGTCAGGGCTACCGCGACAATAACGACAACACCGACATCGACGATTTCATGCTGAAAACGCGTTATGCGTTCACCGATCGCGACGAACTGCTGGCCAATTTTCACTACTACGACGCCAAAGCCGGCATGCCGGGCGGGCTGAGCAAAGCGCAATACGCGCAGAACCCGTTCCAGTCCACGCGGCCGTGGGATCAGTTCGAAGGCCGCCGCAAGGATATGTCGTTCAAATACAAGCATCAGGAAGACGACAAACAGTTCGAAGTGCTGACCTACTTCACCGACAGCTACCGCGGCAGCAACATCGAATCGGAAGGCACCGGCAAAAACGCCGGATTGCGGCGCCTGGTGTCCTATCCGCGCCACTATTCGACCTGGGCGATCGAACCGAGCTATTCACAGCTGTTTCGCTTCTGGGATATGGCGCACGAGATCACCCTCGGCTACCGCTACCTGAATGAAACCATGGATGAAAAAGCGTCGCGTTCGGCCTGGTATAACCCGGCGAACGTCGGCGCCACGCCGGATACCCCGGACTATTACCAGCACACCTCCGGCGGCACCGCAGCCAACGCGTTCTACATCGACGACACCATCAACGTCGGCAACTGGACGGTCACGCCTGGCCTGCGCTACGAAAGCATCCGCACTCACGTGGACGATTCGTTCAACAACATCAGCCGCGAGAAAAGCTACAGCGAACCGCTGCCGTCATTGAACGTGATGTATCATCTGTCCGACGCCTGGAAACTGTTCGCCAACGCCAATACTTCGTTCGGCAGCATGCAGTATTTCCAACTGACCAAAGGCGGTAACGGCAACCAGCCGGCGCCGGGGCTGACGGCGGAAAAAGCGCACACCTATGAGTTCGGCACCCGCTACGACGATACCGTGGTCAAGGCCGAGGCCACGCTGTTCTACATCGATTTCGATAACCAGCTGCAGTACATCAGCAACGACGTGGGCTGGACAAATATGGGCGCTACCAAGCACAAAGGCATCGAGCTGGCGCTCAGCTACGATCTCAGCGAGCTGAATCGCGCGCTCGACGGCGCCAGCGTCTACACCAGCTATACCTACACCAAGGCCAGCACCGACAAGGGCGATTTCGCCGGTAAAGACCTGCCGTTCTACTCGCGTCAGGTGTATACCGTCGGCACGCGCTACGCCACCGGCAACTGGGTGTGGAATCTGGACGGCTACGCGCAGTCCAAACAGCACTCGCCGGGCACCGGGCCGGAGTACATCACGCAGGAGAGCGCCGACGGCCAGTTTGGCGATATCGCCGGTTACATGGTGTGGAACATGCGCGGGGAATATAATTTCGGGCCGCAGCTGTCGAACCTGACGCTGGGTGCCGGGGTGAAAAACCTGTTCGATCAGCGCTACTTCACCCGCTCCAACGACAACAACTTCGGCAAATACGTCGGCGAACCGCGCATTTTCTTCGTGCAGGGCTCGATCGCGTTCTGATACCGAGGCCCCCAACGGGGCCTCGGTATCACCGACAGTAAAGGCGAAACAGGCGCGCCAGGTGCGCGCCCATCGGCGTCAGGGTGGTGTCCTTGCGTTGGATCAGATAAAACGTCGCCTTCGGCAGGCTCTCTTCCAGCTCGAGCGGCACCAAATGCTTGCCCAGAATCGGATCGGAGATCACGTCCACCGACAGAATGCTGACAAAATCGCTCTGCGCCACCAGGCTGGTACAGGCCATAAAGGTCTCGCAGGTCACACTGATCGACGGCGCCATGCCCAAGTCCCCGAACAGATCGTGCAATAGCCGGTAATAGCTGCCTTTCGGCGTCGGCATGGTCCAGTCGCAGTGCTGCAGCTGTTTCAGCGAGGTCGCCTCCTCCATCGGATGCCCTTTGCGCACCACCACCCGATACTCTTTTTCCATCAGCCGTTCGTACTGCAGCTCGTTATCGAGGCTGCTGGGATAGTAGGTATTGACGGTAAAATCCAGCTCGCCCTGGCGCAGTTCAGGGATCATCGACACCAGCTGCCCCTCGACGATCCGCACCTTCACGTTGGGATACTCACGGTGAAACTGGGTGACCACCTGCGGCATCACGGTGCGCGCGATGCTGCCGCCAACGCCGATATTTACCGTACCGCCCGCCAACCCCAACCGCTGCTGAATGTCTTCCTGCGCCACCCGCAGCTCTTCGAGGATCAGGCTGGCATGCTGGAAAAAGTTATCGCCGCAGTCGGTCAATACCACCCCCTGACTGCGGCGAATAAACAGCTTGGCGCCCAGCACCTCTTCCAGTTCCTGAATGGCCTTGGTCAGCGCAGGCTGGGAAAGGCGTGAGGTACGACTGGCGGCGCGGATGCTGCCCTGGCGGCTAACGTCCACAAATGCACGTAATTGGTGCAATTTTATCGAGGCTGGCATAGGCGAAAGGCGATAACCGTTATTTATCAATAGCAAGATATTGGCATCTTATTTAGCCAGATTCCATTGTGTACATTCGGAAAAAACATAATAAATAACCAAATTCTTATTTCGCTTAATTAAGCGCATTTTCTGCGCCAATAAGCGCCATTCACGGCAGTTAGTAACCAAATACACCTTTTTCTTTGCAATAGCTTCACCGTCTGATTTCAGTTCAGAGCATAACTGCTGCCTGGAGCGATCCAGCGCGCGATAACTTATGAGATATCACTATGACTAATTCGCTTTCGATGTTGGTGGCCGATTTGTACCCGCAATTGCAGGCCTGGCGCCGCGACTTCCATCGCTATGCCGAGTCCGGCTGGTTTGAGTTCCGCACCGCCACCCTGGTGGCGGAAGAACTCGATCGGCTGGGTTATCACCTGCAGCTGGGCCGCGAGGTCATCAAGGCAGAGGCGCGCATGGGGCTGCCCTCTCCCGCCGAGCTGGAAGCGCAGGAACAGCGCGCCCGCAATCAGGGGGCGTTGGAGAAATGGCTGCCGCACTTTTCCGGCGGCTTCGCCGGCATCGTCGCAACGCTCGATACCGGCCGTCCCGGCCCTACCATCGCCTACCGCGTGGATATGGACGCCCTCGATCTCAACGAATTGCTGGAGCCCGAACATTTGCCGTTTCGTGAAGGCTTCGCCTCTTGCAACAGCGGCATGATGCATGCATGCGGTCATGACGGCCATACCACCATCGGCCTGGGGCTGGCGCACGTGTTCAAAAGCCTGGAACCCCAGCTTAGCGGCACCGTCAAACTGATCTTCCAGCCGGCGGAAGAAGGCACTCGCGGCGCTAAATCGATGGTAGAGGCCGGCGTGGTGGACGACGTCGATTTCTTCACCGCGGTGCATATCGGCACCGGCGTGCCAGCCGGTGAGCTGGTGTGCGGCAGCGACAGCTTTATGGCCACCAGCAAGCTGGACGTCACCTTTCGCGGCGTCGCCTCGCACGCCGGCGCCAAGCCGGAAGACGGTCGCAACGCGCTGCTGGCAGCGGCGCAGGCTGCGCTGGGGCTTTACGCCATCCCGCGCCACAGCGAAGGCAGCTCGCGCATCAATGTCGGCGTGCTGCAGGCCGGCACCGGCCGCAACGTGATCGCCGATCGGGCGTTTATGAAGGTAGAAACGCGCGGCGCCACCAATGAGATCAACGCGTTCGTTTATCAACAGGCGCTGAACGTCATCGAAGGTGCCGCCAGGATGCACGGCGTCGCCTGCGATATCGCGCTGATGGGCGCGGCGCAGAGCAGCAAACCGACCCAACCGTGGGTGGATTACATCCGCCGCCAGGCGCAGCAGATAACCGAGCTGGCCTCGGTGGTCGATCGCCGCGAACAGGCCGCCGGCTCAGAAGACGCCACCTACATGATGGAACGGGTGAAATCGCACGGCGGCCAGGCCTCATACGTCATTTTCGGCACCGAGCTGAGCGCCGGACACCATAACGAAAAATTTGACTTCAACGAGCAGGTGATGGCGGTGGCGGTGAAAACGCTGGCGTCGCTGGCGCTGAACCTGCCGACATTCGGGAGCGAAGCATGAGCAATCCACAACGGCAGGCATTTATCGGCGACTACATTGACCAACGCCAACCCCGCTTCAGCGCGCTGAGCGACGCGATTTGGGACCATCCGGAAACGCGCTTCAACGAGACCTATTCCGCCACGCTGCTGGCCGATGCGCTGGAGCAGGAAGGCTTTTCGGTTGAACGCGGCGTGGGCGACATCGAGACGGCGTTTATCGCCAGCTACGGCAGCGGCCACCCGGTCATCGCGCTGCTGGGCGAGTACGACGCGCTGGCCGGGCTGAGCCAGCAGGCCGGTTGCGCCACGCCGCAGCCGCTGGTGGAAAACGGCAACGGTCATGGCTGCGGCCACAACCTGCTGGGCACCGCGGCGCTGGCCGGCGCCTTCGCCGCCAAGGCGTGGATGCAGCAGAACCGGCTGACCGGCACCCTGCGCTTCTACGGCTGCCCGGGCGAAGAAGGCGGCTCCGGCAAAACCTTTATGGTGCGCGAAGGCCTGTTCGACGACGTCGACGCCGCCCTCACCTGGCACCCGGAAGGCTTCAGCGGCATGTTCAATACCAGCACGCTGGCCAACATTCAGGCGGCGTTTCACTTCAAGGGCGTCGCCGCCCATGCCGCCAACTCGCCGCACCTGGGGCGCAGCGCGCTGGACGCGGTGACGCTGATGAATACCGGCGCCAACTTCCTGCGCGAACATATCGTGCAGGAAGCGCGGCTGCACTACGCGGTCACCAACACCGGCGGCAGCTCGCCCAACGTGGTGCAGGCCGACGCCGAAGTGTTGTACCTGATCCGCGCGCCGCAGCTCGATCAGGCGCAGGACATTTACCAACGGGTGATCAACATCGCCAAGGGCGCAGCGTTGATGACTGACACCCAGATGGAGGTGCGCTTCGATAAAGCCTGCTCCAATTATGTGCCGAACCGCAGTCTGGAACGGGCGATGTATCAAAACCTGTGCGATTTCGGTCTGCCCGAGTACAGCGACGCCGAACGCCGCTTCGCCAAGGAAATCCGCCAGACGCTGAGCCGCGACGATCTGCGCAACGCCAAACTCAATATTGCCCGCACCGGCGGCGCGGCCGGGCGCGAGTGGGTGCAACTGCTGGGAGATAAGGTGCTGATGGACGAGGTCGCGCCTTATGTGGAATCCGACGACCTGCTGTACGGCTCTACCGACGTTGGCGACGTGAGCTGGGTGGCGCCGACCGCCCAATGCTTCAGTCCCTGTTTCGCACTCGGCACTCCGCTGCACACCTGGCAACTGGTGGCGCAGGGCCGCACCGCTATCGCCCATAAGGGCATGTGCCTGGCCGGCAAGGTGATGGCGGCGACCGCCATCGATCTGCTGAGCGACAGCGCCCTGCTGGCGCGCTGCCGCAGCGAGTTCGAGCGCCAACGCGCCGAACAGCCGTACCGCTGCCCAATCCCGCAGGAGGTGCAACCATCGCCATTGAAATAACATGAACAGACAGGGCCCGGGCAATCGGGCCAATAAACATAATTATAAATAAATCAAATAATAACAATCACACAACAGAGCAAACACAGAGGGTAAAATCATGAGTGAGGCCACAACGCCAATCAATAAAAGCCCCGGACGCATTTTTTACTGGGTGGAACGCATCGGCAATAAGATCCCCAATCCGTTTCTCCTGTTCGTCTATTTGATCATGGTGCTTATGCTAGCCACCGCACTGTTTTCCTGGCTCGACGTGGCGGTGAAAAACCCGGCCACCGGCGAACTCATCAAGGTAAATAACCTGATGAGCGTGGCGGGCATGCAATGGATATTCCCCAACATCATCCATAACTTCAGCAGCTTTGCGCCGCTGGGGGCTATTTTGGCGCTGGTGATAGGCGCCGGCCTGGCAGAAAAGGTCGGCCTGCTGCAGGCGCTGATGTACAAAATGGCCTCGCGCGTCAGCGCCCGCTACGCCAGCTATATGGTGCTGTTTATCGCCTTCTTCAGCCATATATCATCGGACGCCGCGCTGGTGGTGATGCCGCCGCTTGGCGCGCTGATGTTTATCGCGGTGGGCCGACACCCGATAGCCGGGCTGCTGGCGGCGATCGCCGGCGTCGCCTCCGGCTTTACCGCCAACCTGTTAATCGTCACCACCGACGTATTGCTTTCCGGCATCAGCACCGAAGCCACCAAGGCGGTGGACGGCGCGGTTCACGTCAGCGTGATCGACAACTGGTACTTTATGGCCACCTCCGTGATCGTGCTGACCATCGCCGGCGCGCTGCTCACCGACAAGTTTATCGAACCCCGACTGCCGAAGTGGCAAGGCAGCGCCGAAGACAAAATCGCAGCGCTGACCCCGCTGCAGAACCGGGGGCTAATGATGAGCGGCATCGCCGCGCTGGTGTTTATCGCCATCATCGCCGCCCTGGTGGTGCCGGAGGCCGCGCCGCTGCGCGATCCGCACACCGGTTCGGTGATCCCTTCCCCGTTCATCAAGGGCATTGTGCCGATCATCATCCTGTTCTTCTTCACCGTCGCCATTACCTATGGCGTGGTCACCAAACAGATCCGGCGGCCGGACGATATTCCCCACCACTTGCTCGATCCGATGAAAAGCATGGCGGGTTTTATCGTGATGGTGTTTCCGCTGTCGCAGTTCGTGGCGTTCTTTAACTGGAGCAACATGGGCAAGTTTATGGCCGTCGGCCTGACCGACATGCTGGAAGCCGCCGGCATGAGCGGCGCACCGGCGTTTCTCGGCCTGATGTTCCTCTCCGCCTTCCTGTGCATGTTCATCGCCAGCGGCTCGGCGATCTGGTCGATTCTGGCGCCGATCTTCGTGCCGATGTTTATGCTGCTCGGTTTTCACCCGGCATTCGCCCAGATGATCTTTCGCATCGCCGACTCTGCGGTGTTGCCGCTGGCGCCAATGTCGCCGTTCCTGCCGCTGTTCCTCGGCTTCCTGCAGCGCTACCGCAAAGACGCGCAGCTCGGCACCTATTACGTGCTGATCCTGCCCTATCCTTTGGTGTTCTTCAGCGTGTGGATTTTGCTGCTGCTGGCCTGGTATGCGCTTGGGTTGCCAATCGGCCCCGGCGTCTACCCGAAGATGGGCTAAGCCACCCCGTTATCTCGCCCCGCGCCGGTTCGCGGGGCAGACTCCCTTCCCCAGGCCAAGCAGAAAGATTGATCTTCCTCACCCTCCAAACACCTTAACGCATTATTTCATTGCCTTGCTAAACCGGTTCTTCTATTTTAGCAACCCATCTAACAAGGACAAAAACAGGGATTATGCATGATGAATCGCGTATGGGTACTGGGCGACGCCGTGATCGACCTGGTGCCGGAAAATGCCAACGGCTATCTCAAATGCCCCGGTGGCGCGCCGGCTAACGTGGCGGTAGGTATCGCCCGCCTCGGTGGCGACAGCGCCTTTATCGGCCGGGTGGGGCAAGACAGCTTCGGCGCCTTTTTGCAGCAGGTGCTAAGCGATGAAGGGGTGGATATCGGCCATATGCGGCCGGATCCCGAACATCACACCTCCACGGTCGTGGTGGATCTCGATCAGCAGGGTGAGCGTTCATTCACGTTTATGGTGCAGCCCAGCGCCGATCTGTTTTTGCAGCCCGACGATCTGCCGGTTTTCCAACAGGGGGAATGGCTGCACCTCTGCTCCATCGCGCTCTCTCAGGAACCCAGCCGCAGCGCGGCCTTTGCCGCGATGGAACGCATCCGGGCGGCCGGTGGCCGGGTCAGTTTCGATCCCAACATCCGCGAAGAGGTCTGGCGCCAGCCGGAAGCGCTGCGCCCCTGTCTGCAAAAGGCGCTGCTGCTGGCGGACGTGGTGAAACTGTCGCGCGAAGAGCTGGCTTTTATCAGCCATCTTGACGATCTGGAGAACGCCATTCGCTGGATGATGCAAACCTATCCGCTGCGCCTGCTGCTGGTAACGCTGGGCGGCGATGGCGTCTGCGTACACGATGGGCATCGTCTGCGCCATTTCCCCGCGCCGCCTGTCGTGCCGGTAGATACCACCGGCGCCGGCGATGCCTTCGTCGCCGGGCTGTTAGCGGCGCTGGCACGTCTTCACGAATTGCCGCAAGAAGCACAATGGTCGGCGATCATCGCCCAGGCTCAGGCCTGCGGCGCGCTGGCCACCACCGCCAAAGGCGCCATGACCGCCCTGCCCTGCGCCGACGAGTTGGCTGCTTTCCTGCGTTGACTCTCTGCGTCCACGGCGCTCTCCTTAGCGCCGTGGTCTTTTAGCCCACGATTTGCGTACTCGATCACAATAGCTGAATCGGGTTAGCAAACTTGATTGCCAGTCCGCTTCTCGATCGCTATCTTTCGCCTTGAAAAACCGGTTTAGCAATTTAGCAGAAAATAATAACAACCCTTCCCGGATGATAGACGATGATGAAAAAACTCAGCTATTTGGCGATAACAACAGGGCTTTTCCTCTCCGCTTCCAACGCAGCGGCCTCGAGCGGCAACAGTATCGAGGCGCGTCTCAACGCGCTGGAGCAACGTCTGGCGCAGGCGGAACGGCGCGCCACACAGGCAGAAACCCGCGCCACGGCGGCTGAACGTCGGGCGCAACAGCTGGAACAGCGCACCGCCAACACCGAAAGGCAAACCGCTCAGGTCGCGCAACGTGCCGCCGCGCCGGAAACGCAATCTCCCTCGACCGGCGCGCTGAAACTGAACGGCTTCAACGATCTGAAGCTGTACGGCGACGTGGAGTTCAATCTGGACGGCGCCAGCCGCAGCGGCCAGTTGACGTCGTTGAAAGGCAGCGATCACAAGGATTGGAAACCCGGCAACAAAGAGCGCTGGGATATCAACGGCCGCATTCTGGTGGGGCTGGACGGCTATCGCCGCAATCCGGGCGGCAACTTTTCCGGCTTCAGCGTCCAGCCGCTGGCGGACATGACCGGCAAAATGAACCTGGACGACGCAGCTTTCTTCTTCGGCAATGAAAAGAACTGGCAAACCAAAATCGGCCGCTTCGAAGCCTACGACATGTTCCCGCTGAATCAGGACACCTTCATTCAATACTCCGGCAATACCGCCAACGATCTGTACGCTGACGGCTTTGGCTATATCTATATGATGAAAGAAGGCCGTGGCCGCAGCAGCAGCGGCGGGAACCTGATGTTGAGCAAATACGCCGGGGATGTCTATTTCGAACTGAACACGCTGGTGGAAGACGGCACTTCGCTGTTCCAGGACAGCAGCTACCACGGCAATGCGCTGGACAATAAGAAAAACGTCGCCTATTTGCGCCCGGTGATCGCCTGGAAGAAAGATGCCTTCAGCATCGCGGCGGCGATGGAAAGCAACGTGGTGAATAATGCCTACGGCTATCAGGACAGCCAGGGCCGCTTCGTCGATCAATCGAAGCGCAACGGCTACGGCATGACCATGAGCTGGAACACCAACGCGGCCGATCCGGATAACGGCATGGTGGCCAACCTGAGCACCGCCTATCTGGATGCGTCAGGCGAGCAAGACTTTACCGCTGGCGTTAACGTGCTGTGGCGGCGCTTCGAACTGGGTTATATCTATGCCCATAACAACATCCAAGAGTTCAATACCGCCGGGATCGCCGCCGATATCCACAATCCGCTCAGCGAGCCGGGCAACTACGACATCCACACCGTTCATGCGTCGTATCAGATACCTAATATTATGAATATGAAGAATTTCAATGTGTATTTAGGCGCCTATGTTTCGCTGCTGGAAGCCAACGCCGAGAACAAGATCGCCAACGGCGACAACGACCAGCGTTACGGCGTGCGCGCCAGATTCAAGTATTTCTTCTGACACCGATTCACGGAATTGCGCCGCAAACTGCACGGCGACATTTTAATTTAGCAAGGGGACAACATGGACATTACCGCAACCGCCAACGCGCTGTTGCCGCTGCTCGGCGGTAAAGAGAACATCGCCAGCGCCGCCCACTGCGCCACGCGCTTACGCCTGGTGCTGGTGGACGACAGCAAGGTGGACAAAGAGGCCATCGGCAAACTGGACGGCGTCAAAGGCTGCTTCAGCAACGCTGGTCAGATCCAGGTGATCTTCGGCACCGGGCTGGTCAACAAGGTGCATGCGGAATTCATCAAGGCGGCAGGCGTCAGCGAATCCAGCAAGGCCGAAGCCGCCGATATCGCGGCGAAAAAACTCAACCCGCTGCAGCGCATCGCCCGCCTGCTGTCGAACATCTTCGTGCCAATCATCCCGGCGATCGTCGCTTCCGGTCTGTTAATGGGGCTGCTCGGCATGGTGAAAACCTACGGCTGGGCCGATGCCGACAGTGCGTTGTTCATCATGCTGGATATGTTCAGCTCGGCGGCGTTCATTATCCTGCCGATTCTGATCGGTTTCACCGCCGCACGCGAATTCGGCGGCAACCCTTATCTGGGCGCCACGCTCGGCGGCATTTTGACACATCCGGCGTTGACCAACGCCTGGGGCGTCGCCGGAGGGTTCCACACCATGAACCTCTTCGGTCTGGAAATCGCCATGATCGGCTATCAGGGCACCGTGTTCCCGGTGCTGCTGACGGTATGGTTCATGAGCCTGTTGGAAAAACGCCTGCGCAAGGTGATCCCCAACGCGCTCGATCTGATCCTGACGCCGTTCCTGACGGTGGTCATCTCAGGCTTTGTCGCCCTGCTGTTTATCGGCCCCGCCGGTCGGGCGCTGGGCGACGGCATCTCCTTCGTGCTCAGCACGCTGATTGTCCATGCGGGGTGGTTCGCCGGGCTGCTGTTCGGCGGTCTCTATTCCGCTATCGTCATCACCGGCATCCACCACAGTTTCCACGCGGTAGAGGCCGGGCTGCTCGGCAACCCCAATATCGGCGTCAACTTCCTGCTGCCGATCTGGTCGATGGCCAACATCGCTCAGGGCGGCGCCTGTCTGGCGGTTTATTTCAAAACCCGCGACGCCAAAATCAAAGCTATTGCGGTACCTTCGGCCTTTTCCGCCATGCTCGGCATCACCGAGGCGGCGCTGTTTGGCATCAACCTGCGCTTCGTGAAACCGTTTCTGGCGGCGCTGGCGGGCGGAGCGCTCGGCGGTGCCTGGGTGGTGGCCAACCATGTCGGCATGAACGCGGTCGGGCTGACGGCGATCCCCGGCATGGCGATCGTGCAGGCCAGTTCTCTGGTCAGCTATATCATTGGTCTGGCGATCGCCTTTGGCAGCGCCTTTGTCCTCTCCCTATTGCTGAAATACAAAACGGACGCGCAATGATGGAAGAACTCAGCTTAATCAAGCAGGCAATGCGGGCGTTAATGAACGGCCAGCCGCTCGCGCGGCGCGATCCGCACCGACCGGACTGGCATCTGGCACCCAGCGTTGGCCTGCTGAACGATCCCAACGGCTTTATCCAGCACAACGGCATTTATCATCTGTTTTATCAGTGGAATCCGCTGGGTTGCGATCACCGCAACAAATGCTGGGGACACTGGCAGTCAGCCGATTTACTGCATTGGGAGCACCAGCCGATCGCCCTGGCGCCCGGCGCCTGTTACGACAGCCACGGCTGTTACTCCGGCTCGGCCGTGGTGGCGGAAGACAAAATCACGCTGATCTACACTGGCAACGTGAAATTCCCAGACGGCTCACGCACCGCCTACCAATGCCTGGCTCAGGAAAGCGAGCGGGGCGAATATCGCAAACTCGGGCCGGTGCTGCCGCTGCCGGAGGGCTACAGCGGTCACGTACGCGATCCGAAAGTGTGGCGTCATCAAAATGACTGGTACATGGTGCTCGGCGCACGTGACTTGCAGGATCGCGGTAAGGTGCTGCTATGTCGTTCCAGCGATCTGCGCGACTGGCAAGCGCTGGGAGAAATCGCCGGTTCCGGCCTGAACGGTCTGAGTGAATTCGGCTACATGTGGGAGTGCCCGGATCTGTTCTCGTTGGACGGTGACGAGGTGTTGATCTGCTGCCCGCAGGGACTGACGCCGCAGCCGGAACGTTACCTCAATCGCTATCAGGCCGGTTATCTGCTCGGCAAGCTGGATTACCAGCAGGCAGCCTTCCGTCACGGCGAATTTCGCGAACTGGACGCCGGCTTCGAGTTTTATGCGCCGCAGACAACGCTGGCGGAAGATGGTCGCCGCCTGATGTTCGGCTGGATGGGCGTACCCGAACAAGATGAAGAAGCCCATCCGACGCGCCTTTACGGCTGGCTCCACACCATGACCTGCCCGCGCGAGCTGTTGCTGCAGCATGGCCGCCTCCACCAGCGCCCGGCACGCGAGCTGCAACAGCTGCGCGGCGAACCAACATGCTGGCAGGGGCGCGCCGATGACGCCCCCGTCTACGCACTGGGCGCGGCAGAGCTGCAATTAACGCCACAGGGCCCGTTCAACGCAACCTTTGGCGACGCGATGACGCTGAACTGGGACGGCGAAAGGCTGCAGCTGACGCGAGCTTCCCTGGCCGACGGCCGGCCGGAGCACCGTTACTGGCGCGGCCCGGTCACGCATCTGCAACTGCTGTTCGATCGTTCCAGCGTGGAGATTTTCATCAATCATGGCGAGGCGGTGATGAGCGCACGCTACTTCCCGGCTGGTGAGCCGCAACTGCGGCTGTGCGGGAGCGCGCCGCTGGCGTTGGAATACTGGCCGCTGACGCCATGCATGCTAGAATGACGCATCCTCCGATGACTTCAGATGGCGTCAGTGAAAAAAA
The DNA here is from genome assembly GCF_050880365.1 of Serratia sp. BFP-2025. Lineage (NCBI taxonomy): Bacteria > Pseudomonadati > Pseudomonadota > Gammaproteobacteria > Enterobacterales > Yersiniaceae > Serratia > Serratia sp. BFP-2025. The sequence goes on from NZ_JBPAFV010000002.1 coordinate 274,678, forward strand.
ATAAACGCATTACCATCAGTGACATCGCCACGCTGGCCGGGGTGTCGAAATCGACCGCCAGCCTGGTGCTGAACGGCCGCAGCAAGGAATACCGGGTGTCCGACGACACCCGCGATCGCATTCTGGCGCTGGCGCACGAACACCATTATCAGCCCAGCATCCACGCCCGCTCTTTGCGCTCCAACCGCAGCCACACGCTGGGGTTGGTCGTACCGGAGATGACCAACTACGGTTTTGCGGTGATTTCGCGCGAGCTGGAAACGCTATGCCGCGAAGCCGGGCTGCAGCTGTTGATCGCCTGCACCGATGAAAACCCAGCGCAGGAAATGATGGCGGTGAACAGTCTGGTGCAGCGGCAGGTGGACGGCTTGATCGTCGCCTCCAGCCAGTTGAACGATGCCGAATACCAGAAGATCAACGCCGGGCTGCCGGTGGTGCAGATGGATCGTCTGATCGCCGGTTCCGAACTGCCGCTGGTGATCACCGATTCGGTCAACTCGACCGCCGACCTGGTGGAAAAGGTCGCGCGCCAACATCCGGACGAGATCTATTTTCTCGGCGGGCAGCCGCGCATTTCGCCGACCCGCGATCGGCTGGCCGGTTTCCAGCTTGGCCTGCAGCGCGCCGGCATAACGTGCAAACCGGAATGGATCATCAACGGCAACTATCATCCCAGCTCAGGTTACGAGATGTTCGCTCAGCTTTGCGCACAGTTGGGGCGGCCGCCCAAAGCGCTGTTTACCGCCGCCTGCGGCCTGTTGGAAGGGGTATTGCGTTATCTGACTCAACATCAGCTGATGGAGAGCGACATCCACCTGTGCAGCTTCGACGATCACTACCTGTTCGACTGCATGACGCTGAAGATCGACACCGTCGCACAGGACTGCCGGGCGTTGGCGCAATATAGCTTCGACCAAGTCACCGCACTGATCGACGAGCGGCCGCTGGAACAGAACGCGCTTTATCTGCCGGGCCGTATCCGCTGGCGCCATGCCGGTTCCCGGGCTTTGTTGGCCGGAGAGTGATATCTCTGAAACAGAAAAGGGCGCCGAAGCGCCCTTTTCTGTTTCATCAGCCCGCTATTTGGCGGCGCCTTCCATGCCCACCAGCCCCACTTTCAGGTAGCCGGCTTTACGCAGAGTGTCCATCACGCTCATCAGCGTTTCATAGTCCACGCTCTTGTCCGCCTGGAAGAAGATGGTGGTTTCTTTGTTCGCCTGAGTGCGTTGATCCAGCACCGAAGTCAGCTGATCGGCATTCACCGGCTGATCGCCGACGTAGAGCTGCTTGTCGGCCTTCACCGACAGGAACACCGGTTTCTCCGGCCGCGGCTGCGGCTTGGCGGAGGAGGCCGGCAGATCGACGCGGATATCTACCGTTGCCAGCGGCGCGGCCACCATAAAGATGATCAACAGCACCAACATGACGTCGATAAACGGCGTTACGTTGATTTCATGCAGTTCGCCGCTGTCGTCCAGATCTTCATTTAAGCGCATCGCCATGACTCACCCCGCCCGCAGTTGGTGTGCGTGCTGTGAGCGCTTGGCTTCCGCCGTCGCGGCCAGATCCAAATCACGGCCCTGCAGCAGCAAGACCTGTGCCGCTACGTCGCCCACCTGGGCGCGATGGCCGCTGATGACGCGAGCGAAGATGTTGTAGATAACGACGGCAGGGATAGCCGCGACCAGACCTAGTGCGGTCGCCAACAGCGCTTCCGCGATGCCCGGCGCCACGACCGCCAGGTTGGTGGTCTGCGAATGGGCGATGCCGATGAAGCTGTTCATGATGCCCCACACGGTACCGAACAGACCGACGAACGGCGAGATGGCGCCGATGGTGGCCAGGAAACCGTTGCCGCGGCCCATGTTGCGGCTGTAGGCCGCTACGCGGCGCTCGAGGCGGAAACCGGTGCGCTCTTTGATGCCGTTGTTGTCGTTGGATTCCGCAGACAGCTCCAGCTCATTTTGCGCGTCGTTCAGCAATACCGCGCTGACGCTCTCCGGTGAGAAGTTTTGCGCCAGTTCGGAGGCTTCATCCAGAGAACGCGCTTCGGCCAGCGTCAGCTGTTCGCGGCGCAGACGGCGCTTGGCGCGCAGCAGTTCGCTGCCCTTGGAGAATAGAATGGTCCAGGTCACGATCGAGGCCAACACCAGGCCGATCATCACCGCTTTCACCACCGCGTCGGCGTGCTGATACATGCCCCAGACGGACAGGTCCATGCCGCGAGTTTCCGGTGGTTGGATCGTTGGTGCCGGGTTCACCGGCGTGATGCTCTCAGGCGCGGCGGCTGCCGGCGCAGGCGCAGGCGCGGTGCTCGGCGCAACGCTTTCGGTAACGGCCGGGTTGGTCGCCGGCGCGGCCTGCGCGCTGCCGGCCAGCCCCACGACCAGCACCATAGAAGCCATCAGGCTGCGGCCAAAGGCCTTGCCCCACTGCGCCCGGCCCTGACCGAACGATCCTTGATTTAAATTCTTGCCAGCCGTTTTCACGCTGTGCCTCCACCCATTACCGATCAAAATTAAGGAATAATTCAGCGTGCGATCATATCAAACCAACCGGGGATTGATAGTAGTTCTCATTATTATTTACCAAATAAACGAGAAAATTTTAGACAGCCTTGCCGCAAAGTGCCAATCCGCGTCCGTTCAGCGCTAAAAGCCCCTTTTATAGGGCGATTTCGTTACTTTTATCCCACAACGGTGCAACAAGACCACGCTGCCGAACGGCGCCTCAGCCGAGGAATGGGCTTCTCTCTTCCCACTCGGCAGAAGGATGACACGAGAAATGCGTGACCGGCAGCCAATTATAGCCGTTTCTATATCCAGAAGTTAAAACGTCTGGATGGCTATATTAACTCATGCTAACGTAAGGGCTATCGCAAACGGGCACGTGCAGAGCAACCAGAGGTGAGCCAGGTACCATGACGTCAAAACACATCGAAACCACGCTGATCGGCGCCGGCCGCGGCAAACGCTACACCCAGGGCTCCGTCAATCCCGTTACGCAACGCGCCTCTTCCCTGGTCTTCGACTCCGTCGCCGCCAAAAAACACGCCACCGCACAGCGCGCCCACGGCGAGCTGTTTTATGGCCGACGCGGTACCCTGACCCACTTTGCGCTGCAGGATGCGATGGTGGAGCTTGAGGGCGGTGCCGGCTGCGTGCTGTACCCTTGCGGCGCGGCGGCGGTGGCCAATGCGATCCTGTCGTTCGTCGGCGCCGGCGATCACCTGCTGGTCACAGGCTCGGTGTACGAGCCAACCCAGGATTTCTGCACCCATATCCTCGGCCGCATGAACGTCAGCACCACCTATTTCGATCCGCTGATCGGCGCCGACATCGCCAATCTGATCCAACCCAATACTCGCGTGGTGTTCCTTGAGTCCCCCGGTTCCATCACCCTGGAAGTGCAGGATATCCCGGCCATGGTGCAGGCCATTCGCGCCGTGGCGCCGGACGTGGTGATCATGATCGACAACACCTGGGCGGCGGGCGTGCTGTTCAAGGCGCTGGATTTCGACATCGACATTTCTATTCAGGCCGGCACCAAGTATCTGATCGGCCATTCCGATTACATGCTCGGCACCGCCGTCGCCAACGCGCGCTGTTGGGACCAACTGCGCGAGTACTCCTATCTGATGGGGCAGATGGTGGATGCCGACACCGCCTACATGGCGAGCCGCGGCCTGCGCACCCTGAGCGTGCGGCTGAAACAGCACGAACGCAGCAGCATCGAGGTAGCCAACTGGCTGGCCGCGCGGCCGGAGGTGGCGACGGTCAATCATCCGGCCCTGCCGAGCTGCAAGGGCCACGAGTTCTACCGCCGCGACTTCAGCGGCTGCAACGGGCTGTTCTCTTTCGTGCTGAAGGAACGGCTGGACGATACGCAGTTGGCCGCTTACCTGGACAACTTCAGCCACTTCAGCATGGCCTACTCCTGGGGCGGCTTCGAGTCGCTGATCCTGGCCAACCAACCGGAAGAACTGGAAGCGATCCGCCCGGCGGGCGGCGTCGACTTCTCCGGCACGCTGGTGCGCTTACACATCGGCCTGGAGAACGTCGAAGACCTGATCGCCGATCTGGCGGCCGGTTTCGATCGCCTCAGCGGCGTGCGCTAAGGCGGATTCCGGTAATTTTCTTCGTCTCGTTTAATGTCGGCTTAAGCTATTAGCGGTACACTAACCGGGTAACTGTCAGATACGGTAACCGCCGCACCCTGGAGAACGTGACCCCGGGCGCAACCGGCATGCAACAGGACATAAAATGGATGTATTACGAGAGATTATTCATGCGCTTTGGCAGCAGGACTTTGTCGCCCTCGCCGATCCAAGCGTGATTTGGGTGGTTTACGCCGTGCTTTTCACCACCCTGTTTTTGGAAAACGGACTGCTGCCCGCCTCCTTCCTCCCCGGCGACAGCCTGCTGCTGCTGTCGGGTGCGCTGATCGCCAAAGGCGTGATGGGCTTTGCCCCCACTCTGCTGATTTTGACCGCCGCCGCCGGCCTCGGCTGCTGGCTGAGCTATATCCAGGGCCGCTGGCTGGGCCATACCAGCCTGGTAAAAGGCTGGCTGCTGCAGTTGCCGGCGCAATACCACCAGCGCGCGCACAGCCTGTTCAACCGCCATGGGCTGACGGCGCTGCTGATCGGCCGCTTCCTCGGTTTCGTGCGCACGCTGCTGCCAACCATGGCCGGCATCTCCGGGCTCAATAGCTCGCGCTTTCAGGTGTTTAACTGGCTGAGCGCGGCGATCTGGGTCTGTGCGCTGGTGGGCCTCGGCTACGCTTTCAGCCAAATCCCGCTGGTGAAACGCCACGAAAGTCAGGTGATGACCGGCTTGATGTTGCTGCCGCTGCTGCTGCTGTTTGTCGGCTTATTGGGCGCCATGTTGGTGATCTGGCGCAAGAAGCGCGCCGCCTCGTCTTAAGCCCGGCGCGTTATAGCGCCTTTTCGACCAGCGCCAGGCTGGGGGGCAACTTGCTCACCAGCGTATCCACCGCCAGCCGCACCTTCAGCGGCAGATGGGGCGTGTGCGGCCATACCGCATGCGCTTCAAAGGCCGCACCCGGCCGATCGCGCAGCAAACGCACCAACGCCCCGCTCAGCAGCTGTTCACGCACCAGCCAGCACGGCAGCCAGGCGATACCGAATCCTGCCGTCGCCGCATCCGCAATGGCCTGCAGGTCGTCCATCTGCAGCCGGTTGTTCGGCATCACCTCCTGCGGCTTGCCGCCTTCGTCCAGCACCCGCCAGCTGCGCCGCGCGCCGGCGCGCATGTAGGTCACCGCCTCATGCTGCGCCAACTGCTCGATGTTATGCGGTTCGCCGCGACGCTGCAGATAGGCCGGCGAGGCGCACAGCGCCATGCGGTGATCGCCGATACGCCGCGCCACCAAGCCGCTGCTGTTGGCCAGTGTACCGTTGCGAATCGCCATATCGAAACCGTCCTCAATCAGGTCCACCACCCGATCGCTGAACGACAGCTCCAACTCCAACCCAGGATGCTCGCGCGTCAGTTCGGTCAGCAGCGGCGCAATGCACATGCGGCCAAACAGCACCGGCATCGACACTCGCAGCCGGCCGCTGACCTGTCGTTTTCCCGACTCCAGCAGCGTTTCTGCGCCGCGGATCTCCTCCAGCGCCCGCAGGCAACGCTCGTAGAACAGCGCACCGTCGTCGGTCAGGCTCTGGCTGCGCGTGGTGCGATGAAACAGCCGCACCCCCAGCCGCTGCTCCAACCGGGCGATGGTTTTGCCGACCGCCGAACGCGAAAGATGCAGCCGGCTGGCCGCCACTGCAAAACTGCCCGCCTCCACGGCGATAACGAATACCGAAATGCCGCTCAACCGATCGCTCATGATTTGTCGCTCTGAAAGAAACAATCTGCGGAAATCTTATCGCCACTGGCGAACCTTTATCAACGATATTATCGGCAGGTCTGTTAATCGCTGACTTTGGAGAACATCATGACCAACACCATGCAACGCTGGACGATGAGCGCCCTGGGGCGTGAGCACCTGCAGCTGAGCGCAAGCGCCATCCCACAGCCGGGACCGCACGAAATCAGAGTGAAAGTGAAGGCTATCTCACTCAATTACCGTGACAAACTGATGATAGAAAGCGGCATGGGGCTCACGCTGCCGCAGCCGTTCACTCCCGCCTCGGACATGGCCGGCGAGGTCGATGCCATCGGTCCCGGCGTCAGCCGCTTTCAGCCCGGCGCGCGCGTCATTTCCACCTTCAGCCCCGGTTGGCTCGACGGCGAGCAAAAACCCTACGGCGATGCGCGCCGGGTGCCTTATCACACCCTCGGCGGTTTTTATCAGGGCGTGCTGGCGGAATACGTGATACTGCATGAAGATTGGCTGGTGGCGGCGCCGGCGTCGCTGGACGATGCCCAGGCCAGCACCTTGCCGTGCGCCGGGCTGACCGCCTGGTTCGCACTGGTGGAGCAAGGCAGACTGCGCGCCGGCGACTCGGTATTGGTACAAGGCACCGGCGGCGTGGCGCTGTTCGCGCTGCAGATCGCCAAAGCGCAGGGTGCCGAGGTGTACGTCACTTCCGGCAGCGACGAAAAATTGGCGCGCGCCAAGGCGCTGGGCGCCGACCACGGCATAAATCGTCTGCATGGCGACTGGGTGGAGAAGGTCTATCAGCTGACCCAGGATCGCGGCATCGACCATGTGGTGGATACCGTGGGCGGCACCAATCTCGGCAACTCGGTGCGCGCCGTGGCGGTGGGAGGACGTATCTCGGTAATCGGCATCCTGGAAGGCAGCGAAATCTCCGCCCCCGCCGGCCCATTGCTATTGAAATCCGCAGTGATTCAGGGCATCGGCGTCGGCCACCGCCGCGCGCTGGAAGACCTGGTGCGCGCCGTGGACGCCGTTAAACTGCAGCCGGTGATCGATCAGGTATACCACTTAGATCAACTGCCCCAGGCGTTGGATCACCTCGATCGCGGGCCGTTCGGCAAGATCGTATTGACTCCATAACCCACCGCCCGGCGGCGACTCACCCCTCCAACAGCAGCGGGTTGGCGTCGCGCAGCCGGGCGACTTCGTCGCTCGGCGTCATGCCGAACAGCCGTTTGAACTCGCGGCTGAACTGCGACGCGCTTTCGTAGCCGACGCGGATCGCCGCGGTGCTGGCCTTCAGGCCGTCATGCACCATCAGCAGGCGCGCCTTGTGCAGCCGGTACGACTTCACATACTGCAGCGGCGAAGTGTTGGTCACCGCCTTGAAGTTGTGATGGAACGCCGACACGCTCATATTGACTTCGCCGGCCAGCTGCTCGACGTTGAGATTGTCAGCATACTGATTTTCTATGCGCCGCAGCGCCTTGGCGATCTGGCTGAAGTGGGTATGGCGATTCACCAGTTCCTGCAGCGAGGCGCCGCAGGCGCCGCGCAGCACATAGTAGAGAATCTCCCGTACGATCTGCGGCCCCAGCACCCGGGCGTCGAGCGGATTGGCCATCACGTCCAGCAGACGCTCGGTGGCGCACAGCAACTCTTCCGTCATTTCCGCCAGGTTCACCCCGTTGCTCTGGGCGCGCGGTTGCATCAGGTAGTCGTCGTCGCCGATGTCGATCAGCAAGTCCTGCAGCATTTGGGTATCGATATTGACCGCCAACCCAACCAGCGGCAGTTCCGGGCTGGCGAAGGTTTCGCATTCAAACGGCAGCGGCACCGTCATCAGCAGGTAGTTGCGCGGATCGTATTGGAACTTCTTATTGCCGCAATAACCGACCTTGTGCCCCTGAAAAACGATGACGATCCCCGGTTCATACATCACCGGCTGACGCGGACTGTGGCGATCGACATACAAAATCTTCACCCGCGGCACCGGCGACGGCGTGTAGCCATTGCCGCTGGCGATAGCCATCGCCTGGCGCGCCATGCGGCCGCGCAGCGCATCGATTTCAATCACGGAAACACCCTCTTACAGTCAGAACGATTCGGCATAAATAATAATTTAAAACTCTCTATTTCTACATCGACTTGTAGGAATAGGCAAGAACCAGACAGGAATATGCATTGTGCGTTGCCGCCCGGTTCCTGACAATACGGGCCAGACACCTTTGCGCCGCTTTGGCGCCCGCCTGACAGAAAGAGAGAAATTAGCCATGCAAAACTTCATTCTGCATACCCCAACCAAAATCCTGTTCGGCAAGGAGCAAATTGCCGACGTGGCCGGCCAGATCCCGGCGGACGCACGCATCCTGATCACCTACGGTGGCGGCAGCGTAAAGAAAAACGGCGTGTTGGATCAGGTGCATAGCGCGCTGGCCGGCCGCGACGTGCGGGAGTTCTCCGGCATCGAGCCTAACCCGACCTACGAAACGCTGATGAAAGCGGTCGAGGTGGTGAAAGCGGAAAACATCGATTTCCTGCTGGCGGTCGGCGGCGGTTCGGTGGTTGACGGCACCAAGTTCATCGCCGCCGCCGCCCGCTATACGGCCAGCAGCGACGCCTGGCACATTCTGCAAACCGTCGGCAGCCACATCACCGACGCGGTGCCGATGGGCTGCGTGCTGACACTGCCGGCCACCGGTTCAGAATCCAACAGCGGTGCCGTGATCACTCGTAAAAGCAGCGGCGACAAGCAGCACTTCTTCTCGCCGCTGGTGCAGCCGCGCTTCGCCGTGCTGGATCCGGTGGTGACCTACTCGCTGCCGCCGCGCCAGGTAGCCAATGGGGTGGTCGACGCCTTCGTACACACCCTGGAACAGTATTTGACCTACCCGGTCGATGCCAAGGTGCAGGATCGTTTCGCCGAAGGCCTGCTGCTGACCCTGCTGGAAGACGGCCCGCGCGCGCTGGCCGAGCCGGAAAACTATGCGGTGCGCGCCAACGTGATGTGGAGCGCCACCATGGCGCTGAACGGCCTGATCGGCGCCGGCGTGCCGCAGGACTGGGCGACTCACATGCTGGGCCACGAGCTGACCGCCATGCACGATCTCGACCATGCGCAAACGCTGGCCATCGTGCTGCCTGCGCTGCTGCACGAGAAGAAAGCGCAGAAGCGCGAAAAACTGCTGCAGTACGCTGAACGCGTCTGGGGCCTGCGCGAAGGCAGCGAAGAGAGCCGCATCGACGGCGCCATCGCCGCCACCCGCGCCTTCTTCGAACAAATGGGCGTGCCGACCCGCATGGCGGATTATGGGCTCGACGGCAGCAGCATTCCGGCGCTGCTCAACAAGCTGCATCAGCACGGCATGACCGCCTTAGGCGAGCACCAGGACATCACCCTGGACGTCAGCCGCCGCATTTACGAAGCAGCTCGTTGATCGCAAAACGGCGATTTTTTGCTAGGCTTTAGTCTCCGTCTGGCATCCTGCGCCCGGCCGATCGCCGGGCGCCTCAATGCGCCGCCGATCGTTTCGTACCACCCGTCTTACCGCTCATTCGCAGGGAGAGCGGGGAGAAAGTCGCCCTCCCGTCACCGCTGAAATTAGGCTGGCAAACCCGGCAACCGCCCATTTTGCCAACTAGAATTTATCTATAGCCGTTTCGGCGCCGCAGGCGCCGCAATCCGTACACAAGGAGAAGCGCATGACAACGCAACAACCCATCATCAAACTCCACGATGGTAATCTGATGCCGCAGTTGGGTCTCGGCGTTTGGCAGGCGAGTATTGAAGAGACCACCCGCGCGGTGAGCAAAGCGCTGGAGATCGGTTACCGCTCCATCGATACCGCCGCGATCTACAAGAACGAGGAAGGCGTGGGCGCCGCGCTGCAGGCCAGCTCGCTGCCGCGCAGCGACCTGTTCATCACCACCAAGCTGTGGAACGACGATCAGGGCGATCCGCTGGCGGCGCTGGAAACCAGCCTGGAAAAACTCAAGCTGGACTATGTGGATCTGTATCTGATCCACTGGCCGCGCCCGCAGCAGGATCAATACGTCTCCGCCTGGCGCGAACTGATCAAGCTGCGCGATCAAGGCTTGGTGAAAAGCATCGGCGTGTGCAACTTCCATACGCCGCACCTGCAGCGCCTGCTGGATGAAACCAACGTAGCGCCGGTGGTCAATCAGATCGAACTGCACCCGCTGCTGCAACAGCGCCAGCTGCGCGCCTGGAACGCCACCCATCACATCGCCACCGAATCCTGGAGCCCGCTGGCGCAAGGCGGCGAAGGGGTGTTCGACCAGCCGCTGATCAAGGCGCTGGCCGAAAAATACGAGAAAACGCCGGCGCAGATCGTGGTGCGCTGGCACCTGGACAGCGGCCTCATCGTGATCCCGAAATCGGTCACGCCGTCGCGCATTCGCGAAAACTTCGAGGTGTTTGATTTCAAACTCGATAAGGACGAACTGGGCGAGATCGCCAAACTGGACGTCGGCAACCGCCTCGGGCCGGATCCGGATACCCTGTAATCCCTCCCCAAGCCCTCTTCGCCGAGGAGGGCTTTTCCTTTCCGCGCATTGCTCCCTTCCATTGCCTGACGTTATGATGACAACGCCGGAGACCCCGGCCGCCGGTTAACGCCGTTAAAAAACAGACAAGCACGGAGCACCATGAAACCCTCTTTCTCACACTGGTCACGGCTGGGCATGCTTTGCGTCATGCTGGTGCTGGCGGGCTGCGCCGGCAAGAAACAGCGCGTCAGCTACGATCGCCACGCCTTTGATGGCGCCATCAAAGACGCCGCCAGCGAATACGGCGTGGACGCCAAGCTGATCACCGCCATGATCCAGGTGGAGTCCGGCTTCAACCCCGCCGCCGTCAGCAAGTCCAATGCGATCGGCCTGATGCAGCTGAAAGCCGATACCGCCGGCTGCGACGCCTATCGCTACAAAGGGAAACGCGGCTGCCCGGACGACGATGACCTGCGGGATCCTGACACCAATATCGATCTCGGCGCCGCCTATCTGGCCATCTTGCAAAAACAACAGCTTAAAGGGATCGCCAATCCCGTCACGCTGCGCTACGCCACCATCATCGCCTATGTCAACGGCACCGGCGCACTGCTGCGCACCTTCTCCAGCAACCGTCAGCAGGCCATCGCGATGATTAACAACCTGTCGCCGGAAGCCTTTAACTGGCACGTGCGCAAATATCATCCCGCACCGCAGGCGCCGCGTCATTTGATGAAAGTGGAAGCCGCTTACGAACGGTTGTGATGAACCAAAGTAAATAAAAAGGAGAACCCGAGGGTTCTCCTTTTTGTTTGCGCGTGAGCCTGGCCGTTACGGCTTGGCCTTGCGAATCGGTTTGCGCGGCGGCCGGTTGGACGGCGTGCGCTGCCGATTGATGTCGGTGTGTTTGGTCAACGCCGGACGGGTATGGCGCTGCAGACGTTTCGCTTCGCGCTGCTCATCGATGCTCGGCGCCGGTACCAGGCAATCGCGACGGCTGCCGATCAGGTGCTTCAGCCCCATCTCTTCCAGCGCGGTGCGGATCAGCGCCCAGTTGGCCGGATCGTGGTAACGCAGCAGCGCCTTATGCAGACGACGCTGGCGATCGCCGCGCGGCACCACCACGTCTTCGCTCTTGTACCCCACCTTGCTCAGCGGGTTTTTGCCGCTGTAGTACATGGTGGTCGAGTTGGCCATCGGCGATGGATAGAAGTTCTGCACCTGATCGAGGCGGAAACGGTTCTTCTTCAGCCACAGCGCCAGGTTCACCATGTCTTCATCACGGGTGCCCGGATGCGAAGAGATGAAGTACGGGATCAGGTACTGCTCTTTGCCCGCCTGCTTCGAGTAGTGATCAAACAGCTGTTTGAAGCGATCGTAGCTGCCCATGCCCGGCTTCATCATTTTCGACAGCGGGCCTTCTTCGGTGTGCTCCGGCGCGATCTTCAGGTAGCCACCGACGTGGTGGGTCGCCAGCTCTTTGATATAGCGCGGATCTTCCACCGCCAGATCGTAACGCACCCCGGAGGCGATCAGGATCTTCTTGATGCCCTCCAGCGAACGCGCGCGGCGATACAGCTTGATGGTCGGCTCGTGGTTGGTATCCATGTAGGTGCAGATCTCCGGATACACGCACGAGGCGCGGCGGCAGGTCTGTTCGGCGCGCGGGTTGGTGCAGCGCAGCATATACATGTTGGCGGTCGGGCCGCCCAGATCGGAGATCACGCCGGTAAAGCCCGGCACCTTGTCGCGGATCTCTTCAATTTCGCGAATGATCGAATCTTCTGAACGGCTCTGGATGATGCGCCCTTCGTGCTCGGTGATCGAACAGAACGAACAGCCGCCGTAGCAGCCGCGCATGATGTTCACCGAGAAGCGGATCATGTCGTAGGCCGGAATGCGATCCTGACCATAGGACGGATGCGGCACGCGCTGATAAGGCAGGGCGAAGACACTGTCCATCTCCGGCGTGGTCAACGGGATCGCCGGCGGGTTGATCCACACATAGCGATCGCCGTGCTTTTGCATCAGCGCGCGGGCGCAGCCCGGGTTGGTTTCATGGTGCAAAATGCGCGAGGTGTGCGCATACAGCACCTTGTCGCCCTTCACTTTCTCGAAGGACGGCAGCAGCACGTAGGTCTTCTCCCACGGCTTCGGCTTGGCGGCGCGCACGGTGATCGGTTTGGCTTCCGGCTCTGCCGGCTTGGCGCCGTCGGCGCAAGGCAGGTCGTCGCCGTACGGGTTTGGGATAGGCTCAATGCGACCCGGCTTGTCGAGGCGGGTGGAATCCACGCCGCTCCAGCCCGGCAGCGCTTCTTTACGCATCACCGCGGTATTGCGAATATCGTGGATATCGCCGATCTTCTCGCCGGCGGCCAGGCGATGCGCCACTTCCACCAGCGGGCGTTCGCCGTTGCCGTAGATCAGCATGTCGGCCTTGGAATCCACCAGCACCGAGCGGCGCACGGTATCCGACCAGTAATCGTAGTGGGCGATGCGACGCAGGCTGGCTTCGATGCCGCCCAGCACGATCGGCACGTCTTTGTATGCTTCTTTACAGCGCTGGCTGTAGACCAGGGTCGCGCGATCCGGGCGCTTGCCGCTGACGTTGCCGGCGGTGTAGGCGTCGTCATGGCGCAGTTTGCGATCGGCGGTGTAGCGGTTGATCATCGAGTCCATGTTGCCGGCGGTGATGCCGAAGAACAGGTTCGGTTTGCCCAGCCGCATGAAATCTTCTTTGTTGCTCCAGTCCGGCTGCGCGATGATGCCGACGCGGAAGCCCTGCGCTTCCAGCATGCGGCCGATGATCGCCATGCCGAAGCTCGGGTGATCGACATAGGCGTCGCCGCTGATGATGATCACGTCGCAGCTGTCCCAGCCCAGTTGATCCATCTCTGCCCGCGTCATCGGTAAAAACGGCGCGGTGCCAAAACATTCGGCCCAATAGGGCTTATAGGAAAACAGTTCACGATCGGGTTGGATCAGGCTGGTGGTGCTCATTCTGCCGCTCTTTTTACAGGTTAATTAATCGCCGGGCGGCGATTATACGCACTAGTGACAAAAAGAGCATGGTTATTTCGCTAACCGTTCACTTCGAATTCATATACGTCGCTGCGGCACAAAATATCGCTGAACTCCAGCGCCTCCCCCTTGGCGTTACGGCTGGTCTGAGTGATATGCAACAGCGGTGCGCCGCACGGCACGTTCAGCAGTTCGGCGACCTCGTCGCTGCAGGACACCGCCTTCAGCAAAAAGTGTTTATCCTCAGGCACGATGCCGCGCGATTGCCATAACGCATACAGCGAGTGCTCCAGCTGCGCCGGCTCAGGCAGGAAGCGCGGCGGGATATAGGTGGTTTCCAGCGATACCGGGCTGCCGTTCAACAAGCGTAGACGCCGCAGCTTGACCACCTCATCCCCTTCCGTTAACCCCAGCGCCGCCGCGGCCTTGGCCGGCGCGCCGACCCGTGTACGCAGCAGCCAGCAGTTGCTGACGCTGCTGCCGTGACGCAGCGCCTGCGCGGTGAAGCCGCTGTCCTTATCGAGGGAATAGCCGATACGCATCGCCACGCGGGTGCCAACGCCCTGCTGCCGCGAAATCAATCCCTTCTCCTCCAGCAGTTTCATCGCTTTGCTGACGGTGACGCGCGACAGCGTCAAGCCCTCAGCCAGTTGCCGTTCCGCCGGCAAAAACGCCTCAGCCGCCAACACCTGCTGCCTGATCGCGGTTTCTATCGCCGTCGCCAGCTGAATATAGCGCGGCGCCGCCGTTCCCTGCGCCAGATGTTCACGCAACCAGGCCATAAAATCCGTCATTCGCCAACCCTCTTGTCTCGCCATTTGTCCCTGGTTCGCCGTTATCCTATCGCCGGTTCGGCGACAAAGCCCTTCACCATAACTAAAATATCGCTAATGTTTTCAGAGTGACATCACAATTTTTGCTCAATGGACTTTCATTGGATCTAGATCGCGCGTAATCTGTGCTTATTGATGTTGATACATCAATCGCACCAACACCAGGGACCCACTTTAAAAACAATAAAAAACCCGCTGCCGCGCCTAAAGGATACCCTTGATGGTCGGCAGCGGGTATATACTGTCAGCATAAACGCCCTATAATAAGCAACGGAGCTAATGGATAGCTTGCTCACTGCTCATAGCCATATCACAGGATCCCTTTGCGGCGGGCGACACGGATCGATGTCGGCATATAGAAACGTTCCCGCTTCGCCCCCCCGCTGCAGACCCACTCTTTGACTACACTCATTGGCGCCGTGCGGCCGACGTGCCTCACCCGAAAAGACGGGCATCGCCCTCACTTTGACAGACCTGGCGGCATCAGCCGCTATACACTGCGCGGTATCGACACCTGTCCCGACCGCGGGATAGCCAGTGTCAACCGCGCCAACGGAATCGATTTTCAGTCAACTGCGGCGGCCCTCGCGGCCCTGCGCAACAGGGATCATTTGCTATGACCGATATCAATCGCAATGAAGCATGGAAGGTAGAGAGCACCGGTATCGACCGGGTGCCTGACGCGGAGCAAACCGGTAAGCCCATCGAGCTGTTTTGGATCTGGTCGGCAGCCAATATCGGCATTCTCGGCGTGGTGTACGGCGCCATCATCGTCGGCTTCGGCTTGTCATTCCTGCAATCGGTACTCGCCGCACTGGTCGGCGTCGCCAGTTTCGTGCTGGTCGGCCTCACCAGCTTCGCCGGCAAGCGCGGGCGCACCTCTACGTTGACGCTCTCGCGGGTGATTTTCGGCCTGAAGGGCAACGTGGCGCCGACCCTGTTCAGTTGGATCAATCTGATGGGTTGGGAAGCGGTCAACGTGATCACCGGCACCCTGACGCTGGCGGCGCTGTTCGAGGCCTTCGGGCTCGGAACCAGCCACCTGCTGACCGCGCTCAGCCTGCTGCTGTTCGGCGGGCTCACTATCGTTGTCAGCCTGCTGGGGCAAAATACCGTGGTCTGGATGCAAAGCTGGTTCAGCCGCATCTTCGGCACCATGACGCTGATCGTGGTGCTGTATATCCTGTTCAATACCGAGTGGAGCCAGGTGCTGGCGCTGCCTTCCGGCAGTTGGTTGACCGGCTTCCTGCCTGCGGTCTCGGTGATCGCCGCCGGCACCGGCATCAGTTGGGCGATCGCCGGAGCCGATTACAGCCGCTATCAAAGCCCGAACTCCTCGAGCAAAAGCATTTTCGCCGCAGTGATGGGCGGTGCCTGCTTGCCGCTGATGCTGCTGATGCTGGCCGGCATCCTGCTTTCCGTGCAGTTGCCCGATCTGGCCAGCGCCGCCAACCCCATCGCACTGATTGGCTCGGTGTTGCCCGCCTGGATGGCCATTCCTTATCTGCTGGCCGCCACCGCCGGCATCGTCACCATCGCGGTGCTCAGCCTGTATTCCGCCAGCCTTAACCTGCTGACCATCGGCGTGCAGGTCAAACAGTGGTTGGCGGTGTCGATCGACGCCGTAGTGGTGTTGGGCATCGCGCTGTATGTGCTGTTCATCTCCGGCGACTTTATGGGGCCGTTCATCTCCTTCCTGGTGTTCTGCGGCGTATTCCTGGCGGCCTGGGAGGCGATTTTCCTGCTCGATTACCTGTGCCTGCGCCGCCGCCACGGGTATGATGGCAACGCTTTGTACGGCCTGCATGGCCAGAACCGCGGCGTGCGCAAAGCCCCGCTGTTCTGCTGGTTCCTCGGCGCCCTGTGCGGCCTGCTGGTCACCAAAACCGGTTTTATCGACGGCCCGCTGGCCAAAGGCTTGTTCGCCGATTCCAGCCTGGGGCTGTTTGTGTCGTTTGCGGTTAGTCTGATCGCTTACGGTCTGTACCTGACCCAACGCAGAGAACATCAATGAGTGAGTGGGAAGCTGTAACACCTGTCCTGGTGATTGGGGGCGCGGTCGGCGATCTGGTGATGACGCTGCCGCGCCTGCCGACCAGCGGCGAAGATATCGAAGCCCAGCCGCAGGCGCGGCAAATCGGCGGCTGCGCGTTCAACGTGGCGCGCGCGCTGGTGCACCTCGAGGCGCCGGTGATCAACGGCATGCCGGTCGGCAACGGCGAATGGGGCGCGGCGATCGAAGCCGCCATGGGCGAGCTCGGGCTGGAGGTGCTGTTGCGCCACGGCCAGATGGACAACGGCTGGTGCCTGGCGCTGGTGGAACCGAACGGCGAACGCACCTTCATCACGGTTTCCGGTTGTGAAAGCCAGTGGAATAAAGCGCAGCTGGCCACGCTGCCGCTGGCGGAGCACACTCTGATCTACGCCAGCGGTTACGAACTGGCGGGCGAAAGCGGCGAGGCGCTGCGCGAGTGGCTGACGCGTATGCCGTTCGACCAACCGCGCCTGATCGATCCCGGCCCGCGCATCGCTCAGCTCAGCGAAGATTTCTTCGCCATGCTCAGCGACAGCCACACCCTGTTGACGCTCAACCGCGACGAGGTGGCCACGCTGTGCGGCGCCGGTGACGCCGTGGAAGCCGCGCAGCGCTATGCCGCCGCGCGTAATCTGACGCTGATTTGCCGCCTGGATCGCGACGGCGCATGGATCTGCGATGGCCGCACGCCGCCGCTGCACGTTCCCGCCTATCCGGTGGACGTGGTCGATACCATCGGCGCGGGCGATGCCCACTGCGCCGGTTTGCTGGCGGGCCTGTCCGCCGGCTGGCCGCTGCCGCAGGCGGTCGATTTGGCCAACCGAGTCGCCGCCTGCGTGGTGGCCAGCCTCGGCGCAGCCAATCCGCCGAGCCGGCAGCAACTGCAACAGCGCTTCCCTCAGGCCTGACGTTGCCGGGCGCAGCCAGGCTGCGCCCTCTGCCTCACTGCGCCGCCGCCGCGTTCTCCTGCGGCTGGTGGCGGTAGTTGAAGCTCAACGCGAAGACGATCCCCAGCACCAGCGTATACAGCGCAAACACCAGCCAGATGCTCTGCCAGTCTTTCACGCCGTCATGGCTGAAGAAGTCCACCACCTCGCCGCTGGCGAGCGCCCCCAGATAGGCGCCCAAACCGTTGACCATGGTCATGAACAGCCCCTGCGCGCTGGCGCGGATACGGTGATCGGCCTCCTTCTCGACGAAAATGGCGCCGGAAATATTGAAGAAGTCGAACGCACAGCCGTAGACGATCATCGACAGCAGCAGCAGCACGAAACCAAAGCCGACCGGCGTGCCATAGGCCAGGAACAGGAAGCGCAGCGTCCAGGCCGCCATGCTGATCAACATGACCTGCTTGATGCCGTAACGGCGCAGGAAGAAGGGAATGGTGAGGATAAAGAACACTTCGGAGATCTGCGACAGCGACAGCAGCACCGCCGGATACCGGACGCTGAGGCTGTCCTGATACAGCGGATTGAGCGACAGATCGTGCAGGAACGGATTGCCGAAGGTATTGGTTATCTGCAGCGCCGCGCCAAGCAACATGGCGAACAGGAAAAACAGCGCCATGCGCCGCTGGCGAAACAGCACCAGCGCATCCAACCCCAGCACGCTGACCCAGCTCTTCGACTCGGCCGCGCGGTTGGTCGGGCAGCGCGGCAACGTCAGCGAGTAGGCGGACAGCAGCAGCGAGGCCGCAGATGCCAGATACAGCTGCAGGTTGCTGAGCTCGATTTGGCTGAAACCGACCAGCCACATCGCCAGAATGAATCCCACCGTGCCGTACACCCGCACCGGCGGAAAGTCCTTCACCGTGTCAAAGCCGTGTTTCTCCAGGCAGAAATAGGAAATGGCGTTGGAGAGCGCGATGGTCGGCATATAGACCATGGCGTTAAACAGCATCACCCAGAACATCAGCATCGGTTGTTCAACCTGCGCCGCGCAGTACAGCGCCAGCGCCCCGAGCAGGTGGCAAAGCGCATACAGGTAGTTGGCCTTCATCCACCGGTCGGCGATGATGCCCGCCAGCCCCGGCATGATCAGCGCCGCGATGCCCTTGGCGCTGTAGACCATCCCCACCTGCATGCCGCTGAAATGCAGCGTGTTGATCATGTAGGAGCCCAGCGTCACCAGCCAAGCACCCCAGATAAAGAACTGCAGGAAAATCATTACCTTCAATCGTGTTTTTATCGCCATCGCCATCACCTTGTTATTATGCTTTCAACGATGATTGGTGCGGCGGGCCCCCTGCAGCCCGCCGCCGGTATGCTTGCGGTGTTACAGCGTTTTGAACAGCTCGCGGATCAGACGCATGAAATCGTCTGCCGCCAGCGCCGCACAGCTGAGCGTTTGTTCATGGGAGAGCGGGGTATCCGACAGCCCTTCGGCGTAGTTGGTCATCGCGGACACCACCAGCACCTTGAGGCCACAGTGGCGCGCCGTCAGAACTTCCGGCACGATCGACATGCCCACCACGTCACAGCCGAGGGTCTGCATCATGCGGATCTCCGCCGGCGTTTCGAAGTTCGGCCCGGTGTAGGCGGCGAACACCCCTTCCGCCAGCGGGATGCCGGCGCTTTCGGCCACCGCCGCCAACTGGGCGCGCAGATCGCGATCGTAAGCGTTCGCCAGGCTGAAGAAGCGCGGCCCGAAGCGATCGTCATTGGCGCCGACCAGCGGCGATTCCGGCATGAAGTTGATGTGATCGGTAATGGCCACCAGGCTGCCCGGCGCCACCGAGCGGCGCAGCGAACCGGCGGCGTTGGTCGCCAGCAGGAATTCACAGCCCAGCAACTTGAAGGTGCGCACCGCAGTCGTCATCACCTGCATGCCACGCCCTTCATAGAAATGACCGCGCCCTTTCATGCACAATACCGGCACGCCCTCCAGCTTGCCGGCAACCAGTTGCCCGGCGTGGCCGGCGACGCCGCTCACCGGGAAACCTGGCAGCTCCGCGTAATCGATGGTGACGGTTTCGGTCATCACCTCCGCCAGGGCGCCGAGCCCGGAGCCGAGAATCAAGGCCGCCTTCGGCTGGAAACCCGGCAGGCGGGCGCGGACGACATCGGCGCAGGTAAAAGCATCTTCTTGATTAAACATCGTATTCTCTCTTTCAGCGGGGGACAATAATGCCCATAGTAGAGAGCGAGGCATGGCCGAGACCAATACATTCTTGGCGGCCGATTTATTCCATTTACCTATAAGTTGAGCTGCGTCACAGGAGGCGCTACCCCGGATGAACCCGCCCCATGCCCTGCCCGACCCCGGTCGGATTAACTTCCGCCTGCTGCATTATTTCCGCGTGGTGGCGGAAGAGATGAATTTTACTCAGGCGGCGCGGCGGCTGAATATGTCACAGCCGCCGCTCAGCAAGCACATCAAGGAACTGGAAAGCCAGCTCGGGGTAGTGCTTTTCAAACGCACCACCCGCTCCATGACGCTGACGCCGGCCGGCCGCACGCTACTGCGCAACGTCGAACGGCTGCTGGATCAGGCCGACAGCGCGCTGCATCAGGTACAACAAATGGGGCGCGGCGAAGGCGGCCACATGGTGGTCGGCATGGTCGGCACCTCAGCCTGGGGCGGTTTGATCGCGGCGCTGCGGCGCTTCAGCGAGCAGAGCGTCGGCGTCACTTGGTCGTTGAACGAGCTGACGCCCAGCCAGCAAATCGCCGCGCTGCAAAAGCGGCATATCGATATCGGGGTATGGCGAGAGGCGCAGCAGCAGACGCTGCCGGGATTGACCAGCCAACGGCTGGCGTGCGAAAACATCGCCGTGGTGCTGCCGCTCGATCACCCGCTGGCGCAGCAGGAAAATATTCCGCTGGCGGCGCTGCAGAACGACAGCTTCATCGTGCTGCCGCCGCATGAGGCCAGCCTGGGGCTGTATCTGCACAATCTGTGCCTGCAACAGGGATTCCTGCCGGACGTCGCGTATCAGGTTAACGAGCCGCAGACCCTGCTGGCGCTGGTGGCGGAAGGCTGCGGCATTACGCTGCTGCCGGACAGCTACGGCCGTATCCCATGGCCCGGCGTGCGGTTTTGCTCGCTGCAGCACGCGCCTTCGGCGGATCTGTACGCGGTATACCGCACCGACAGCGTGACACCGGTGGTGCAGGCCTTTTTGGAAATGCTGCGGGCGCCGTAAGCGGCCCGCAGAGCAGGTTACATCGCCGGCTGCACCATCAGCTGGCCGGCGGTGCCGCGGTCGGCCATCTCCAGCGTCTGGCTGTAATACAGGAACGGGAAGTGTTCGGAGGTGGGTTGGTTGAAATACACCAACAGCTCAACGTCGCCATCGACCCAGACGGTATCCTTCCAGCCGCGATCTTCCGCCATCGGCTGCGCGCCGTTAACGCGTTTGATCAGGAACTGCACGCCCTGAATATGGAACGCCTGCGGCGTATCCGCATGAATGTTCCAGCGTTCCCAGGTGCCTTGCTGCGCCTGCACGTCGATGCGATTCATGTCCCAAATCGCGCCGTTGATGCCGACGCCACCCTCACCCAGGCGGAAATCGCGGGTGCGGCTGGCGCTGCCGTCCAACAGCTGATCCGCCAGCAGGCGCATCGGCAGGTTGTCGGTCACCAGCGGCAGCAGGCCGGTTGGGCGTAGCGTCAGCACCTGAGTGGACACCAGAATGCTCGACGGTTCGAACAGGCCGCGCAGGCGATCCATGATGCCCGCCGCTTCACCGGCGGTGATGGTCACCTCGTCGCCCTTCGACATGTCGATCAGCACTTCCCGACGTTCCCCCGGCGCCAACGACAGCTGTTGCACCGCGACCGGCGCAGGCAGGAAGCCCTGATCGCTGGCGATCACGTTGAACGGCCGCCCGTCGCTGAGCTGCAGGGTATAACGCCGGGCATTGGAAGCGTTGAGCAAACGCAAACGCACCCAGCCGCGCGACACTTCGACATACGGGTTTTGCACACCGTTGACCAGCAGCGTATCGCCGACGAAACCGCCCTGCGACGGCGCATCGTATTGCGGCGTGCCAAAGTTATCGAAGCGTTTGTCCTGAATGATCAGCGGGAAGTCGTCGACGCCATAGTGGTTGGGCAACGGCAGCGCTTTGCTGACGGCGTCCTCCACCAGCCACAGCCCGGCCAGCCCGTTGTATACGTGCGGCGCCATACGGTTTGGCGTGTTGGCGTGGTACCAGCAGGTGGCCGCCGCCTGGCGAATAGGCAGCACCGGCGACCAGTCAACGTTAGGCGACATCATGCGCGGCGCGCCGCCCATCAGGGTGCCCGGCACCTGCAGACCGCTGATGGTCATCGCCACCGGCTCCTGCAGACGGTTGCTGTAGATCAGTTTGACGTCATCACCGCTGTAAACCCGCACCGTCGGCCCCAGGTACATGCCGTTGATGCCCCACACCGCCGCTTTGCGGTTATCCATAAACGCCCAGTGGGCGCGCTGCAAGGTCAGGAACAGCGGCTGACCGCGGCGAGATTCCAGCAGCGGGGGAATGGGTAACGGGGTCTGCGTTCCGCTCGCCTCAGCCCTCAGCGGCACGGCGCCCGCGCACAGCGCCAGGCCCGATGCCTGTAAAAACTGACGTCGACTGAGTGACATATTTTCTCCATGAAAAGCAATAACTAAACCGTGTGCAAAACCCAAACGCCCGCCAATCAAGATTAGCAGGCGTTCAGGCGTTAACGGCGCTGAACGCCAATTAAAACCCTATTCTTTGAAGCCGGTAGACTCTTATTTTTTTGCGGCGTTGCGCTGGGCAACTTCGGCGTCCAATTCGGCGATCTTCGCCTCCATCAGCTCGCGGCAATGGGCCGCCAGCTCGCGCACGTTTTCTTTGCCGTACTTGCTGGTATCCACCGGCGCCAACATCTCGACGATCACATGACCGTTATTCCAACGGTTAAGATTTATATTACCGCTGGTGGTGGATACGCAGATCGGCACAATCGGCACGCCGGCGGCGATGGCCGCGTGGAACGCGCCGGTTTTAAACGGCATCAGCCCGCGCCCGCGGCTGCGGGTCCCTTCCGGGAACATCCAGATCGAAATGTCTTTCTTCTTGAACTGCTCCGCCACCTGGGCGATGGTGCCGTGCGCCTTGGCGCGATTATCACGATCTATCAGCAGATTACCGGTCAGCCAATACAGCGGGCCGAAAAACGGGATCCACACCAGACTTTTTTTACCGACGGTCACGGTGCGCGGCTGCACGATATTGGAGGCCGTCACCATGTCGTAGTTATTTTGGTGGTTGGCGATATAGATGCAGTTGCCGTTGTTGGCCGCATCGGCCGGCACGCGGGTTTCAACCTTGATGCCGAACAGCGTCGACAGACGGCCGAAAAGATGGCCGAAGGTCGCCACATGGCGAGGGTCGCGCGGGCTGAACAAGCAATAAACAGAACCGAAAATACACACCAGAATACAGAAAAGAGTGGCGAGAACGGCACGCAAAATCAATAACATAACAACCTCATTAGCACACTGCCAACGCAGTTTACTTCGCTGCGCAGATTCCTTTACTCATTATTTGCCGGCAAGGCGGAAAGCACGCCCATGTCGCCTGCATTTCTCGCTATTTTCCCGCCAGGCGGCAGTACGCACAATAATTTTATGCGCAGAAATGTTAACTATTTGGAAAATAAACGCCAGCAAAAATAAATAAGGCGGCCACAGCACGCTGCGACCGCCCGTTAACGCCAGCGCCAACGCTTACTCTTCGCTGTCGCCGCCCGCAGCCCGCACCGGCGCATCCACTTCCACGCGATCGATGCGCTGCAGACCGCGCGGCAGCTGGGTGCCTTTACGGCCGCGTTCCGCACGGAATTTCTGCAGATCTTCAGGACGCAGCGTCAGCTTGCGTTTGCCGACGTGCAGCGTGACGGAGGCCTGCGGCGGCAACACGAACAGCCAGGCCAGTTTGTCTTCGCCGGCCGCGGCCTGCGCCGCCGGAATGGAGACGATCTTGTTGCCTTTGCCCTTCGACAGCTGCGGCAGATCGGCGACCGGGAACATCAGCATGCGCCCGGCGGCGGTGATCGACAGCAGCATGTCGTCTGCGCCGTGGATCTCCATCGGCGGCAGCGCTCTGGCGTTGTCCGGCAGCGTGATCATCACCTTGCCGGCGCGGTTGCGCGCCACCAGATCGTTGAAGGTGCAAACGAAGCCGTAACCGGCGTCGGAGGCCATCAACAGTTTCTGATCGTCGGCCGCCATCAGCACCTGTTCAATGGTGGCGCCCGGCGGCGGCGTCAGCTTGCCGGTCAACGGCTCGCCCTGCCCGCGCGCCGAAGGCAGCGTCATCGGATCGAGCGCATAGCTGCGCCCGGTAGAGTCGATGAACACCACCGGCTGGTTGCTCTTGCCGCGCGCTGCGCCACGGAAGCTGTCGCCGGCCTTGTAGCTCAAACCGCTCGGATCGATATCGTGACCCTTGGCGCTGCGCACCCAGCCCATTTCCGACAGCACGATGGTTACCGGCTCGGACGGCACGAAGTCGTGCTCGCTCATTGCCTTGGCTTCCGCACGCTCGGTCAGCGGCGAACGGCGATCGTCGCCGTATGTCTGCGCGTCGGCCTGGATCTCTTTCTTAATCAGCGTGTTCAGCTTGCGCTCGGACGCCAGCAGCGCCTGCAGCTGATCGCGCTCTTTCGCCAGCTCATCCTGTTCGCCGCGGATCTTGACCTCTTCCAGCTTGGCCAGGTGACGCAGTTTCAGCTCGAGGATCGCTTCCGCCTGGGTGTCGGAGATGCCGAAACGCTGCATCAGCACTGGCTTCGGTTCATCCTCGCTGCGGATGATGTGGATCACCTCGTCGATGTTGAGGAACGCCACCAGCAAACCTTCGAGGATATGCAGGCGCTTCAGCACCTTCTCGAGGCGGTAGTTCAGGCGGCGGCGCACCGTATCGCGACGGTAGGCCAGCCATTCGGTGAGGATCTCCACCAGCCCTTTCACCTGCGGGCGGTTGTCCAGACCGATCATGTTCATGTTGATGCGGTAGCTGCGTTCCAGATCGGTAGTGGCGAACAGGTGATTCATCACCTGCTCCAGATCGATGCGGTTGGAGCGCGGCACGATCACCAGACGCGTCGGGTTTTCGTGGTCGGACTCATCGCGCAGATCTTCAACCATCGGCAACTTTTTAGCGCGCATCTGACTGGCGATCTGCTCCAGCACCTTGGCACCGGACACCTGGTGCGGCAAGGCGGTGATCACCGCGCTGCCGTCTTCTTTCTTCCACACGGCGCGCATGCGCACCGAACCGCGGCCGCTCTGGTAGATCTTACGAATTTCATCGCGCGGGGTGATGATCTCGGCTTCGGTCGGGAAGTCCGGCCCCTGCACGAATTCGAGCAGATCGTCGAGTGAAGCGCCCGGCTTGTCGAGCAGCGCCACCGCAGCAGCGGCGACTTCGCGCACGTTATGCGGCGGAATATCGGTCGCCATGCCGACCGCGATGCCGGTGGTGCCGTTCAGCAGGATGTTCGGCAGACGCGCCGGCAGCATCTTCGGCTCTTGCAGCGTACCGTCGAAGTTCGGGATCCAGTCGACCGTGCCCTGACCCAGTTCGGCCAGCAACACTTCGGCGTATTTGGACAGGCGCGATTCGGTATAACGCATCGCCGCGAACGACTTGGGATCGTCCGGCGCACCCCAGTTCCCCTGGCCGTCCACCAGCGGATAGCGGTACGAGAACGGCTGCGCCATCAGCACCATGGCTTCATAACACGCGCTGTCGCCGTGCGGGTGGTATTTACCCAACACGTCGCCCACGGTACGGGCGGATTTTTTGAATTTGGCGCTGTTGTTCAGCCCCAGCTCAGACATGGCGTAGATGATGCGGCGTTGTACCGGCTTCAAACCGTCGCCAATGTACGGCAACGCCCGATCCATGATGACGTACATGGAATAGTTCAGATAGGCGTTTTCAGTGAATGTGTGCAGCGGTAAACGCTCTACACCGTCATGAGTCAGATCACTCATTACTCAATTATCCTCAGACCGTGGCTTGGCAATCCCTTGGACGACAAAAGGCATCGCTTGTCGATTCTGCCCGCGATAGTAACCCATCTGCGGGGTAGCTGTCACAGTTGGCGCAAGGATCGCCGGCGACGGCCGGTTGCGCTATGCGGTTTATGCAAAATTTCGCTCTCTGGCGGCCTGTTTATTGACTGACAGTCAACACTGTTGTGCGCCAGATCGCATTTTTACCTGCGCGGCTAACGATTACACTCATCGCCAGCTAGGTAGTTTCCCCCTTTGCGGCGGGAAGCATGCCATATCTTAACTCTGACGGGAGCCGCGAAAGATGAGCAATATCCTGATTATCAACGCTAAAAAGCAATTCGGCCATTCTAACGGCGAACTCAACCAAACCCTGAGCGACGTGGCGGAAAGCTTCCTGCGCGATCTGCAGCACGATGTGCAGGTCACCGTGGTCGACGACGGCTATGACATCGAGGCCGAAGTACAGAAATACCTGTGGGCCGACGCGGTCATCTATCAAATGCCGGGCTGGTGGATGGGCGAGCCCTGGATCCTGAAAAAATACATCGATGAAGTGTTCACCGCCGGTCACGGCAGCCTGTACGCCAGCGACGGCCGCACCCGCACCGACGCCGGTAAAAAATACGGCTCCGGCGGCCTGATCCAGGGCAAGAAATACCTGCTGAGCCTGACCTGGAACGCCCCGCTGGAAGCTTTCACCGATCCCGATCAGTTCTTCCACGGCGTCGGCGTCGATGGCGTTTATCTGCACTTCCACAAAGCCAATCAGTTCCTGGGAATGGAAGCGCTGCCGACCTTTATCTGCAATGACGTGATAAAACAACCGGATATCGAGACGGATATCGCACGTTATCGCGAGCATCTGGCGAAAATTTTTGCTTAACTGAGCCAGAATATCTTCATTAACGAGGCAAGCATGATCACTGTAATTGCAGAAATCAAAGCCAAACCGGGCCACCGCGCCACCGTACTGCAAGCCATTGAAAAATTGGTGCCGCTGGTGCTGGCGGAAGAAGGTTGCGGCGAATATACGCCGATGATCGACAGCAATACCCAAGCCCCCTGGCAGAAGCTGTCGCCGGATTCGGTATTCATGCTGGAGAAATGGGAAAGCATGGCGCATCTGGAAAAACACCTGGCGATTGAGCACATGCTCAAACACCGCGACACCATCAAGGACAGCGTGCTGGGCACCGAGATCTACATTCTGGAAAACGCCCTGTAAACCCCGCCTTATAACGTCTGCGCGTCGATGTGCGCGCTGACGTAGTCAAGAAAACAGGTGATGCGCGCCGCCAATTGCGTATTGCGGTAATAAACGGCATTGATCGGCTGGCGCACGTCCAGCGTCTCCTGTTCCAGCAACGTCACCAGCCGGCCCTCTTCACGATCGCGGCGGGTCATGAAGTCTGCCAGCTGTACGATCCCCTCGCCTCGCAGCGCCAATTGCCGCAGCGTTTCACCGCTGGATGCAGCCAGGGTTGGCGTGATGGTGAAATGTGGCGCCTGGCGATAACGCAACGGCCATTGGTTCAGCGATTCCGGCTGGGTAAAACCCAGCAGGCAATGATGATGCAGCTCATCCACGCTCTGCGGCACACCGCACCGCTGCAGATAAGCCGGGCTGGCGAGAATGCGCAGCCGGCTGGCCCCCAGCGCGCGCGCGTGAATGGTCGAATCACGCAGCACGCCGATGCGAATGGCGATATCCGTGCGTTTTTCCAGCAGATCGATAATCAGGTTGTCGGTGTTCAGTTCGAGCGAAATTTGCGGGTAGCGTTCCCTGAACCCGGCCACCATCGGCACGATGACGTGCTCCATGAAAGGCGCGGCCGCGTTGATCCGCAACCGCCCGGCAGGCATTTGCCGGCGCACCGCCATTTGCTCCTCGGCATTTTCCACCGAGCTGATGATCGTACGCGCATGGCTCAGGAAACTCTGCCCCTCTTCGGTCAGCTCTAAGCGACGCGTGGTGCGGCGCATCAGGGTGGTATCGAGCTTGTTCTCCAGGCGGCTGAGCGCGCGGCTGATGCCGGAGGTGGTCTGGCCGAGCTGATCGGCGGCGGAGGTAATGGAGCCGCTGTCGACCACCGAGGTGAACGCCAGCAATTCTTCGAGCGTGATCTTCATGCACTCCGCCCCAGGTTATCGGGCGCCGCATGAACGCCCTGCGGGAAAGCAGGCCCGACGAACCGCCGGGCCAGGGTCAGGCTCAGACCGCCAATTCGGCCATGTCGCCCTTGTCTTGCAGCCAGTTGCGGCGATCTTCCGAGCGCTTCTTGGCCAACAGCATGTCCATCACCGCCAGCGTCTGATCGACGTCATCCTCCGCCACCGTCAGCTGCACCAGACGGCGGGTGTTCGGATCGAGGGTGGTTTCGCGCAGCTGCAGCGGGTTCATCTCGCCCAGGCCTTTAAAGCGCTGGACGTTCGGCTTGCCCTTCTTGCGCTTCAGCTGTTCCAGCACGCCGGCTTTTTCTTCTTCATCCAGCGCGTAGAACACCTCTTTACCGAGATCGATACGGTACAGCGGCGGCATGGCGACATAGACGTGGCCGCCTTTCACCAGCGAACGGAAGTGGCGCACGAACAGCGCGCACAGCAGCGTGGCGATGTGCAAGCCGTCGGAGTCCGCATCCGCCAGAATGCAGATTTTGCCGTAGCGCAGCTGGCTGAGGTCTTCGCTGTCCGGATCGATGCCGATCGCCACGGAAATGTCGTGCACTTCCTGCGAGGCCAGCACTTCGTCCGAGGAGACTTCCCAGGTATTCAGGATCTTGCCCTTCAGCGGCATGATCGCCTGATATTCGCGATCGCGCGCCTGCTTGGCCGATCCGCCCGCCGAGTCCCCTTCCACCAGGAACAGTTCGGTCATGGCCAGATCCTGCGAGGTGCAGTCCGCCAGCTTGCCCGGCAGCGCCGGCCCGCTGGTCAGCTTCTTGCGCACCACTTTCTTGGCGGCGCGCAGACGGCGCTGGGCGCTGGAAATCGCCAGCTCGGCCAGCTGTTCCGCCGCCTGAACGTTCTGGTTCAGCCACAGGCTGAAGGCGTCTTTCACCACGCCGGAAACGAAGGCCGCGCACTGACGCGAGGAGAGACGCTCTTTGGTCTGCCCGGCGAACTGTGGATCCTGCATCTTCACCGACAGCACGTAGGCGCAGCGATCCCAGATATCCTCCGCCGACAGCTTCACGCCGCGCGGCAGAATATTGCGGAATTCGCAGAACTCGCGCATCGCGTCCAGCAGCCCCTGACGCAGGCCGTTGACGTGGGTGCCGCCCTGCATGGTCGGGATCAGGTTGACGTAGCTTTCGGTCAGCAGCTCACCGCCTTCCGGCAGCCACAGCAGCGCCCAGTCCACCGCTTCGGTGTCACCGGCGAAGTTGCCGACGAACGGCGCTTCCGGCAGGGTGATCAGGCCGTTGACCGCTTCCATCAGGTAATCGGTCAGGCCGTCCTGGTAACACCAGCGCTGTTCGGTGTTGTTCACCTTGTCGATGAAATAGATCTCGACGCCGGGGCACAGCACCGCTTTGGCTTTCAGCAGGTGAGTCAGGCGCGATACCGAGAAACGCGGGCTGTCGAAGAACTGTTCGTCGGGCCAGAAGTGCACGCTGGTGCCGGTGTTGCGTTTGCCGCAGGTGCCGGTCACCGTCAGATCTTGCACCTTGTCGCCGTTTTCGAAGGCGATGCTATAAACGTTGCCGTCGCGGCGCACGTTGACTTCCACCCGCTTCGACAGGGCGTTGACCACCGAGATGCCAACGCCGTGCAGGCCGCCGGAGAACTGGTAGTTTTTATTCGAGAATTTACCGCCGGCGTGCAGCCGGCACAGGATCAACTCAACCGCCGGCACGCCCTCTTCCGGGTGGATGTCCACCGGCATGCCGCGGCCGTCGTCGATCACTTCCAGCGACTGATCGGCGTGCAGAATCACGTCGATGCGCTTGGCGTGGCCGGCCAACGCTTCGTCGACGCTGTTATCGATCACCTCTTGGCCGAGGTGGTTTGGGCGCGTCGTGTCGGTATACATGCCGGGACGACGGCGCACTGGTTCTAGACCGCTGAGTACTTCAATGGCATCAGCGTTATAGCTGGATTGAGTCATCGTTGATTATTTTTTCGTGGTTAAAGGGAGGTGCCGGAACGGTCCGTCAGACCGCGTTTAGCCCTAAAAAATCCACAATCTGGGGGAAGTAGTGCTCGAAACCGACGAAGGCGTGGTTTCCACCCGACTCCACCGTTTGCCGACACGCGGTGTAATACGCCACTGCCTGGCCGTAATCGAGAATTTCATCGCCCGTTTGCTGCAGCAGCCAGATTAAATCCGGCGACTCCAAAGGATCGATCTGCATCACTTTCAGATCGTAAACGTGCCGAGACTCTAACACATATTGCTGGCCGGTGTAGGGGTTCTCGTTGGTGCCGAGGTAGTCGACCAGCAGCTCAAACGGCTTGACCGCCGGGTTGACCACCACCGCCGGCAGCGAAAAACACTGCGACAGCCAGGTGGCGTAATAGCCGCCCAGCGATGAGCCCACCAGCCCGAGCGTTTGCCCGGCGCGTTCCAGCACCAGGTTCTCCAGCATCTCGGCGGCCTCCGCCGGAAACGCCGGCAGCTGCGGCACCAGCATCTCGATATCGGGATGACGCTCGGCCAGCCAAGCCTTGAAGGCCACCGCCTTGGCCGACTGCGGCGAGCTGTTGAAACCGTGCAGGTAGAGCAGTGTCGAAGGCATCAGTATCCATCCGAGTCCATATCGGGGCGGAAGTCGTCGTTTTCCAGGCGGAACACCTGCGTCTCGACGCGGCCGTCCGGCAGCAGATCGAGGTAGCGCCAACCGGGAGAGACGTCGTCGATGGTAAAGTTAGTGCAGTGCGGCTTGAATTGCACGCAGGTGGACGGCGTCGCCAGCAGACGCCGGCCTTGCCATTCCAGATCCAAATCCTGGTGAATGTGCCCGCACACCACGGTGTTCACTTTCGGGTAGCGCAGCAGGATCGCCCCCAGCATATGCGGGTTGCGCAGGCTGTGCTGATCGAGCCAGGTACAGCCGGAAGGCAGCGGATGATGGTGCAACAGCAACAGCGTATAGCGCTCGGGGTGAGCCTGCAGGCAGCGCTCCATCCATTCGAGCTGGTATTCGCTCAATTCGCCGTGCGGTACGCCGAATACCTGGCTGTCCAACATCAGCACCTGCCAGCTGTCGCCCAGCAACACCTGCTTGGAAGGGGCGATGCCGGCGGCGGCCAACGCGTCGACCATCGCCGGTTGAAAATCGTGGTTGCCCGGCAGCCACACGCAGGGAGCCGGCAGTTGCGCAATGCCGGCGGCAAAGTGGCGGTACGCCGCCTGCGAATGATCCTGCGCCAAATCTCCCGTGGCGACGATCAGATCGACATCGCGGCGCTGCGCCTGAATGGCCTCCAGCACCGCGTGATAACTGCGATAGGTATTGATGCCGAGCAGCGTCTCGTGTTCGCCGGCAAAAAGGTGGGTATCTGTTATTTGTAGAATCCTGACCGCGGCCCCACTCGCCACAGGCAGTTTAAACAGGCTTTCCAAATGGTGTCCTTTGTTATTTCAGTCTGTCTAACAAACCGGAACCGCCATCGCTCCATGCGCCAAACAGTAGCGCAGCCAATCAGCAAGAAACTGGTTAATTTGATGCTTTTCGTCGCGTTGATGCAACTTTTTATTAGGATAATCATAACGCGCTTTAAAGCGGTAGATCTGCTGGCTGGAACACACTTCCGCAACCATGGCGTCATGGTATAACCGCACCGTCATCGCGGGCAGGCTCCAGTAGCTGACCGCCGGAAAAATCTGCTCGATCTCCACCAGCGACGTGTAACGCGTGGACTCAACGATGGTCAAACGATAGCCGGCGCCGTTCACCTGATAAGTTACCGTTTCACCCGCTTCGTCGTTGCGCGGCAGCAAGCGGCGCAATTGCGCGAAGTTGGTTTCGCACAATCTCATCATTTCGGGGAAATCAGGGGTATAGCGCTGTTTCATTAGTTGGCCCACTCTTTTCTCAACGATTCATGGTGCAACGCCAGCCATTGCAATGCAATCACTGATGCGGCGTTATCGATCGCGCCCTCTTCGACCCAACGGTAAGCCTGCTCGCGGCTGACCACGTGGACGCGGATATCTTCATGCTCTTCCGCCAGGCCGTGGATGCCTTCGGCGGTGCCGGCGTCCACCTCGCCGACCATGATCGACAGACGTTCGCTGGTGCCGCCGGGGCTCGCCAGGTAGCTCAGCACCGGTTTGCAACGTCCGACCACCACGCCGGCCTCTTCCTGCGCTTCGCGGCGGCACACGTCTTCGACGCTTTCGCCGGTTTCGATCATACCCGCCACCATTTCCAGCAGCCAGGGCGAATTACTGGTATCGACCGCGGCGATGCGCAGTTGTTCAATCAGCACGACTTCGTCGCGCACCGGATCGTAAGGCAGCAGCACCGCCGCATGGCCGCGCTCGAAAATTTCACGCGTGATTTCAGGACTCATTTCGCCATTGAACAAGCGATGACGGAACCGGTATAAATTGAGTGAAAAAAAACCACGGTACAGCGTCTCGCGTGCAATAATCTCTACATCTTTTTTGTCGAAAGTGACGGGCGACGGCTGCGAACGGTTCATGAACGAATTCTCCTGCGTGAGTATGCCGATAAAATAAACGGTTTTGATGACAGAAACAGCGGGACTGTCCGCCGCGGCTTTATGTTAGGCTGTTTTTCGCCGCCGGATGCGGCACGTTTGTGCGCTCGCATGTAATAGTGGGAAACAATCCGGATTGTCAGCCATAATATCAGCTGCAGTCGACCCGGGCAGTACGCCAAGGTAAATAGGCGGTCTGAAAGGTAAAAGTTGCGCGAGATGGCACATTCAGCCACCTGATGCGCACCGCAGACTCTGCTAGAATCGGCAACTATTTCGTCTATCGTCAGCGCTAACATAGCAATATTGCTGCACAACAAGGAATGCAAATGAAGAAACTGCTCCCCCTTCTTATCGGACTAAGCCTGGGCGGCTTCAGTGCAATGAGCCAGGCAGAGAACCTGCTGCAGGTCTACAAACAGGCCAGGGAAAGTAACCCGGATCTGCGCAAAAGTGCAGCTGACCGCGACGCCGCATTCGAAAAGATCAATGAAGCGCGCAGCCCGCTGCTGCCGCAGCTCGGCCTGAGCGCTGGTTACAACTACAATAACGGCTATCGCGACAGCAACGGCGTCAACAGCAATGTCACCAGCGCTTCGCTCGGCCTGACCCAAACCATTTTCGACATGTCGAAATGGCGCGCGCTGACGCTGCAGGAAAAGACCGCCGGCATCTCCGACGTGACCTTCCAGACGGCGGAACAGCAGCTGATCCTCAATACCGCTACCGCCTATTTCAACGTGCTGAGCGCCATTGACACGCTCTCCTATACCCAGGCGAACAAACAAGCGGTTTACCGTACGTTGGATCAAACCACCCAGCGCTTCAACGTAGGCCTGGTGGCGATCACCGACGTGCAGAACGCCCGTTCCTCCTACGACACCGTGCTGGCGGCCGAAGTCACCGCCCGCAACAACCTGGACAACGCGCTGGAAGCGCTGCGCCAGATCACCGGCACCTTCTATCCGGAGCTGGCCTCGCTGAATACCGATCGCTTCAGCACCCAGCGCCCGGAAGCGGTGAACAACCTGCTGAAAGAAGCGGAAGCGCGCAACCTGAGCCTGCTGTCCGCCCGTCTGAGCCAGGACCTGGCGCGCGAGCAGATCCGCTCTGCGCAGACCGGCTATATGCCAACGGTCAACCTGAATGCGTCGACCGGGATCACCAATACCCGTTACAACGGTTCCGCCACTCACGACACGCTGAGCTCCAGCCGTTACAGCAATTCTGATGCCGGCCAAAACCAGGTGGGCGTTTCGATCAGCCTGCCGCTGTACAGCGGCGGCGCAACCAACTCGCAGGTGGAACAGGCGCAGTACGGCTTTGTCGGCGCTAGCGAGCAGCTGGAAAGCGCCCACCGCGGCGTGGTGCAGACCGTGCGTTCGTCGTTCAACAACGTCAACGCCTCGATCAGCAGCATCAACGCCTACAAACAGGCGGTGATCTCCGCGCAGAGCTCTCTGGATGCGATGGAAGCCGGTTACCAGGTGGGTACCCGCACCATCGTCGACGTGCTGAACGCCACCAGTACCCTGTATAACGCCAAGCAGCAGCTTTCCAGCGCGCGTTATACCTACCTGATCAACCAGCTGAACATCAAGTCGGCGCTCGGCACGCTGAACCAGAACGATCTGCTGACGCTGAACGGCGCACTGGGCAAACCGGTGTCGACCGCACCTGACGCCGTCGCGCCGCAGAACCGTGCTCAGGACGCCTACGCGGACGGCTATCAGGACAACGCGCCGATGCAACAGGTCGCCGCGCCTGCGCCAACCGCTACCCGCGCTGCCGCGCCAGCCGTCAGCCAGCCGCAGCCGGTTCGCAACAGCGGTAACCCATTCCGCAACTGATGCGCGCACGTTGATAAACACGGGGTTCGGCCTGCGCCGCACCCCGTTTTTTTTGCCCCATTTCCCCGCTTCTGCCCACCGCCTCACAGCCGCCGCTGCGCCAGGTGGTATCATCGTCACTCTCGTTTTCGCAGTCTGGATGAGGTTCGATGGACAACGATTCACGTTGGCAGCGTTTGATTAACGACGGCGAACTGCCGCCGCCACTGCGCCCGACGCAGGCGGTTTACGCCTCCTGGCTGCGCTGCCGCAGCCTGATGCAGCCCGAGGTCTGGCAAGCGCCTCACCGCGCGCAGGGCGCCACCTTCGAATCGATTTGTCGCCGCAAGAACGACCTGCTGACGCTCGGCCAGGCGGCGCTGGAAGACGCCTGCGAATACATGGAGCCGCGCCGCTGCCTGCTGATGATCCTCGACGAGAGCGGCTGCATGCTGTGGCACTGCGGCGACGCCCAAACCTGGGAGCATTTGCAGCAATTGGGGTTCGCCCCCGGCGCTTATTGGGCAGAGGGGCAGATCGGCACCAACGCCCCGGCGCTGGCGGCGGCGGAAGGCCATCCGGTGCGAGTGAGCGGTGAAGAACATGTGCGCCGGGCGCTGCACGGCTGGTCGTTCTGCGCCACGCCGGTTTACGACAACAGCGGCCGTCAGCGCGGCTCGATCGCGTTGGGCTGCCTGCTGGCCGATTGCGCCGCCGGCGATTTGTCGCTGACGCTGGCCATCGCCCGCGAAATCGGCAATTCACTGAACGCCGACGGCCTGCTGGCGGAGTCCAACCGTCATCTGAATCAGCTTTACGGCCTGCTGGACGGCGTGGACGACGGCGTGATGGCCTGGGATCACCGCGGCTACCTGCAATACATCAACCAACGCGCCGCCGGCCTGCTGAAGCTGGACGAACAGCAGAGCCAGGGCAAACCGCTGGCGCAACTGCTGACGCTGCCAGCCCTACTCAAACGCGCCATCGCCGATCAGCAACCGCTGCAACACGTCGAGGTCACCTTCGAAAGTCAGCGGCAGTTTATCGCCGCCTTGCTGACGCTAAAGCCGATTTTCGACGGCGATCGCTGCAGTTTCATCGCCCTGCTGCACCCGCTCGAGCGGTTGCGCCAGTATGTCAGCAGCCAGTTGGGGCGCGTCAGCCACAGCTTCGAGCAGATGCCCTCCGCCTCGCTGGAGATGCGGCGGCTGATCCGTTATGGGCAGCAGGCGGCCAAAGGCCAGCATCCGATCCTGCTGCGCGGGGAGGAAGGCGTCGGCAAAGAGCTGCTCAGCCAGGCCATCCACAACGCCGGCGAACGCGCCGCCGGGCCGTATATCGCCCTCAACTGCCAGCTGCTGCCGCAGGCGCAGGGGCTGCGTGAACTGCTGGGCAGCGACGCCAGCGAAGAAGAGGCCGGTCAGCTCAGCAAATTCGAATTGGCCAACGGCGGCACGCTGTACCTCGAACAGATCGAATACCTGCCGGCGGAGATGCAGTCGGCGCTGCTGCAGGTGCTGAAAACCGGCGTAGTGATCCGCCTCAATTCCAGCCGGGTGATCCCGGTCGATGTGCGGGTGATCGCCGGCAGCGCCGCCGATCTGCCGCTGCTGGTGCAGCAAAACCGCTTCCGCCGCCAGCTGTTTTACAGCCTGCAGGCGTTCGAGCTCCAGATCCCACCGCTGCGTCAGCGGCTGAGCGATATTCCGCTGCTGGTCAAACACCATCTGCGCACGCTGGAGCAGCATTTTCAGTGCCGCTTTCGGGTGGATGACGAAGTGATGACCCAGTTGGCGCTCTACCTGTGGCCGGGCAACGATTTGGAACTGAAAGGGGTGGTGGAGCGCGCGGCGATGATCTGCCACGGCCACCACATCCAGCTGGCGGATCTGCCGGCGCACCTGCTCGGCCAGCCGTCGCTGCTGGAGAGCGATCCGCAGCCCGGCGCGCCGCTGTTGACGCTGACGGACATGGAGCGCCAGGCGATCCTCCGCGCGGCGACCGTCAGCCGCGGCCAGCTGGCGGAGATGGCGCAGCTGCTGGGCATCGGCCGCACCACCCTGTGGCGGAAGATCAAACAGCACGGGATCGACATCCGCCAGTTCAAGCTGCGCGCTTAGTGGCTGAGCTGCAACACCCCGCGCGCGGCGTCCAACATCGCTTTCTGCCCGCTGCGGGTTTTGCTCAGGCAATCCTGCATGCCGACCACCATCGGAATGCCCATCGCCTTCGCCAAAATGGCGCTGTGCGACAGGGCATTGCCGCCGCTCAGGCAGATGCCGAGCACCAGCCGGCGGTCGAGCATCACCACCTCTGAGGGCATCAGCTCGTCCATCACCAGTATCGACGGTTCTGCCAGCGCGATGGCCGGCAGCGCCTGCCCCTCTAGATGGCACAGCGTGCGGCGCAGCATGTCGCGCACGTCCAGTTCGCGCGCCCGCATGTAGTCGTCATCCAGCTCGCGGTACTCTTCGGCGATCGCCTCCAGCACCTGTCGCCAGGCCTGCTCGGCGCTGCACAGCTGCTGCGCAATGCGAGTGTAAGCCGCCTGCTGCAGATCCGGGTCGTCCAGCAGCATGCTGTGAGCGCCGAAGATCGCCGCCTGCGGCTTGCCGATCAGCGTGCCGGTGCGCTCCGCCAGCCGGTTCAGATCGCTCAACGTTTGCTGCAGCGCCTCCCGCAGGCGTTGCTGTTCGCCCAACACCTCGTCCGCGCCAATCCGTCGATCGGCGGCTGGCGGCCAGAAACTGCGGGCCTGAAACACCGGCCCGCTGGTGACGCTTTCCGCCACCGGGATGCCATGCAGCGAAGGCTGCTGCCGCTCGGAGACCGTCTCGCCGAAGTGTTGCTCCGCCAGCGCCTTGAACGCCGCCAGCGCTTCGTCCGCCTGCGCGCCGTCGGCGATCAGGCGAATGGTGTCGCCGTGACGCACCTGCAGCAGCGCCAGCTGATTGAGGCTGCGCGGATCGACGCACTGCCCCTGTTTTTCCAGCACCAGCTCGGCCTTGAACGGCGCCAGCGCCTCGACCAGCCGCGCCGCCGGGCGCGCGTGCAGCCCGTGCGGGTTCTGCACCGTCCAGGTTATGCTTTTGCCCTGCGCCAGCGGCAAAGCCGCGTTCTTCGCGGCCGGTGAGCCTTCGCCCAGCTGCGCCTGCTTGGCCTGCAGCGCGCCCTGCGCCTCCGCCACCACCTGCTCCAGCGAAGCGCCGGAGTTGGCGGCCACCACCGCCGCCAGCGTGCCTTCGACCAGCGGCGCGGCGCAAAGCCGCACCTTGGCGGCCAACTCCGGATCCAGCAGATCGAGCGCGGTTTCCGCACTGAGCAGCGCGCTGCCCAAATCCATCAGCACCAGAATGCCATCGCCGTCGGCGACCGATTCAATAGCCTCCATGACCTTGACCGCGTCGGTGCCGATCGGGTGCTCCTCGTCATCCACGCCCGCCGCCAGCGCCAGCTTGCAGCCGTCGCCACGCATCATCTGCCGCGCCAACTGCTCAACGCCGCGCGCCAGCAACGCGCTGTGCGAAACCACCACGATATTAATCATCTCGCCTCCTGCTAACTGCCGGCGACCTCGGCCAGCGTTTTCATCATCAGCATCACCGAAGTGGCGCCGGGATCCTGGTGGCCGATGCTGCGCTCGCCCAGGTAACTGGCCCGCCCCTTGCGCGCCTGCATGGTGATGGTGCTCTCCACCGCCCGCTCGGCGCTGTCGGCGGCGCGCTGCAACGCCTCCGCCACGCTCAGGTTCTGCTGCGCGGACTGATCGAGGCTCGCCACCACCGGCCACCAAACGTCACACATGGTCTTGTCGCCCGGCTCCGCTTTGCCGCGCATCACCACGCCTTCAACCCCTTCCTGCATTACCTGATGCAGCTCCGTCAGATCCAGGCTTTGCTTGGCGTTCGCCGCCTGCGCCGCGCGGATGAAGAAGGTGCCGAACAGCGGGCCGCTCGCGCCGCCTACGCTCGACAGCAGCGTCATGCCGGTGTTTTTCAGGATAAAACCGATGTCTTTGTCCGCCACCGACGGCAGCTTTTCCACCACCTTATTGAAACCGCGGTTCATGTTCAGACCGTGGTCGGCATCGCCGATCTCGGTGTCCAGCTGGGTCAGAAAATCGCGCTCCCGGCTGAATACTTCGCCGCAACGCATCAGCCAATCGACGACCTGTTGTTTGGTCAACGCCATGATTCCTCCTCAGCAACCCCAACGCAGCGCAGGCGTTTTCACCGGCGCATCCCACAAGGACAACAGCTCGTCGTCCACGTTCAACAGCGTGATGGACACGCCTTGCATATCCAGCGAGGTGCAGTAAGCGCCCACCAGGTTGCGTTCGATGATGATGCCCGCCTCGGCGCAACGTTCCGCCAACCGATGGTACACACCGTACAGTTCGGACAGCGGCGTGGCACCCAGGTTGTTGACCAACGCGATCACCCGATCGCCGCGCGTCAGCGGCTGCTTGGTCTGCATCTCGTCGCGCCACTCGCCCTGCTGACGATCCCAGACGCGGATCGTGCGCTGATAGTGACCGTGGTCGATCAGCGTATGGAACATGTCATCCACCGCCGCATTGAGCGTGGTGAACGGGCGGCGCGCAATACCCGGCTCGCCGTGAATGCCGACGCCGAACTCCATCTCGTTCTCCGCCAGGGTGAACGACGGCTTGCCGGCGGCCGGGACGGTACAGGCGCCCAGCGCAATGCCGATCGAATGCCCGTGGTTGTTGATGCGATGCCCCAGCGTCACCACGCTGTCCAGGTCGTCGCCGCGCGCCGCTGCGGCGCCCAACAGTTTCTCCATCAGCACGGTGTTGGCCACCCCGCGCCGCCCGGCGGTGAACAGGCTGTCTTTGACCGCCACGTCGTCATCCACCAGCACCGTCGCCACCGCGACGCCGCTGTCGTGCAGCAGCTCGGTGGCGGTTTCGAAGTTGAGCACGTCGCCGGTGTAGTTTTTGATCAGCAGCAATACGCCGGCGCCGCCGTCGATCGCCTGACCGCATTCGTACATTTTATCCGGCGTCGGCGAGGTGAAAATCTCGCCCGGACAGGCGCCGTCGAGCATCCCTTCACCGACGAAACCGCAGTGCATCGGCTCGTGGCCGCTGCCGCCGCCGGACAGGATCGCCACCTTGCCCGCCACCGGCGCGTCGGCGCGGGTCACGAACACCGGATCCGCGTGCACCAGCAGCTCGGGATGGGCTTCCGCCAGCCCCTGCAACTGCTCTTCCAACACCGACTCGACCTGATTGATCAGTTTTTTCACGATGGTTTCCTCTGTAAGAACAGGGGCGCGGCGCACCGCGCCCCAAGGGTATCAATGACGCTGCAGCCAGGCAGCGCCCAGCCGATCCGCCGTCAGGATCGCCGCCTGCACGCTGGCGGGGGTGACCTCGAACGGCATGTTGTGAATGGTTTCGCCGGCGGCGCAGCTGGCCTCGGCCACCGCCATCATCTTCGCCGTCGCATCGCCGGCGACGCCCATCTGCGCCAGCGTGATCGGCAAGCCGATGCTGTGGCAAAACGCCAGCACGGTCTCAATCTGCGCCATCGGGCTGTTCTGCAACACCAGCTGCGTCAGGGTGCCGAACGCCACTTTCTCGCCGTGATACAGGTGGTGGCACTCCTCCAGCACCGTGAAGCCGTTGTGAATGGCGTGCGCCGCCGCCAATCCGCTGCTCTCGAAGCCGATGCCGCTCAGGTAAGTATTGGCTTCGATGATGCGTTCCACCGCTTCCGTCACCACGCCGGCCTCGACCGCCAGTTTGGCCTTCACCCCTTCGGCCAGCAGCGTGTCATAACACAGCCGCGCCAGGCTGAGCGCCGCCAGCGTCGATTTGCCGCCGGCCATGCTGGTAGCCTGCGCGTCGAAGCAGGCCTGCGCCTCGAAATAGGTGGAGAGCGCGTCGCCCATGCCCGCCACCAGCAGGCGCACCGGCGCTTTGGCGATGATGGCGCTGTCCATCACCACCATGTCCGGGTTGCGCGGGTAAATCAGGTATTCGGCGAATTCGCCCTGTTCGGTGTAGAGAACCGACAGCGCGCTGGTCGGCGCATCGGTGGAGGCGATGGTGGGGATGAGCACCACCGGCAGCCGTTGGTAGTGTGCGACGGCCTTGGCGGTGTCGAGCGTCTTGCCGCCGCCGACGCCGATCACGCCGCGGCAACCGTGGGCCTGCAGCTCGCGGCCGAGCCGGTCTATCTCTTTACGGCAGCACTCGCCGTTGAAGCGGGCCGCATGATGCTTCACGCCGTGCTGTTGCAGGCTGCCCATCAGGGTGTCGCCCGCCAGCTGCATCACGAAGTCGTCAGCGATCACGAAATAGTGATCGGCGAGGGATTTGGCGTATTCGCCGACGGCGGCCAACGCATTGGCGCCCTGAATGTATTTGCCTGGTGACTGGATGATTCTCAACATAACCGGATCCTTGTAGGGAATTGGCGATGGTAACGTTCAGATATCAGGTGATGACGCGCCGACTTCGCCGCCGGCTTGTTGTTGTGC
Source organism: Serratia sp. BFP-2025 (assembly GCF_050880365.1). Lineage (NCBI taxonomy): Bacteria > Pseudomonadati > Pseudomonadota > Gammaproteobacteria > Enterobacterales > Yersiniaceae > Serratia > Serratia sp. BFP-2025. The sequence continues at coordinate 314,925 of NZ_JBPAFV010000002.1, forward strand.
TTCGACTATGAGCGCCTGCCGTCCACCTGGCGAGCCTCGCGATTTTTGTTCCATTATGGAACATCATCATAGCGCTAACGTTTCATGATGAAACGCCAACGCGCGTTTTTTCGCCGTGAAAGCGAACTGGCGCACACCCCAACGTATAACTGCGTAAAGAGTGGCTTCTGCGGGCGTTTCAGCTTTAATTTTGACCATGTTTCCCCTATCCTTAGCGCCACTACTGGGAAAGGGCGAAAACAGCCCGCATGATGGGATTGATAACGATGAAACGGACAAAAAACATCAACCAAGAGACGTTCCGCAAATCCTGGCGCAGCTACCGTGTCGCGCCCGTGGCCTTGGCGATCAGCGCCGTCTTTATGCTGGCCGGCTGCGAGAAGAGCGATGAAACGGTCTCCCTGTATCAGAATGCCGATGACTGTTCGCGCGCCAACCCTTCGATGAGCGAGCAGTGCACCACCGCCTACAACAACGCCCTGAAAGAAGCGGCGAAAACCGCGCCTAAATACGCGACCCGCGAGGACTGCGTCGCCGAATTCGGCGAAGCGCAGTGCACTCAGGCGCCGGCCCCGGCGCAGGCCGGCATGGCGGCGGAATCGCAAAGCAGCGGCAGCTTCTGGATGCCGCTGATGGCGGGCTACATGATGGGCCGCCTGATGGGCGGTTCCGGCTTCGCGCAGCAGCCGCTGTTCACCTCCAAGAACGCCGCCAGCCCGGCGAACGGCAAATTTGTCGACGCTAGCGGCAAGAGCTACGGCCCGGCCACCGCCGGCGGCCGCACCATGACGGTGCCGAAAACCGCGATGGCGCCAAAGCCTGCGGTCACCAACACCGTGACCCGCGGCGGCTTCGGCGAGACCGTGGCCAAACAGACCAGCATGCAGCGCAGCAGCGCTACCTCCAACTCCAGCTCTCGCAGCATGGGCGGTTGATGCATGAAACGTATTGCCATTACCGAGCGCCCGGACTGGCGCGAAAAAGCGACCGAGTTCGGTTTCCGTTTCCACACCATGTACGGCGAGCCGTACTGGTGTGAAGACGCCTATTACCAGTTCACGCTGGCGCAGATTGAAGAGATCGAAAGCGCCACCGCCGAGCTGCACCAGATGTGCCTGCAGGTGGTGGAGAAAGTGGTCGCCAGCGACGAGCTGATGGCCAAGTTCTGCATCCCGAAACACACCTGGGAGTTCGTACGCAGCTCCTGGCGCACCAACCAGCCGTCGCTGTATTCGCGTCTCGATCTGGCCTACGACGGCGTCAACCCGCCGAAGCTGCTGGAGAACAACGCCGATACGCCGACCTCACTCTATGAGGCGGCCTTCTTCCAGTGGCTGTGGCTGGAAGACCAGATCAACGCCGGCAAGCTGGATCCGCAATCGGATCAGTACAACAGCCTGCAGGAGAAGCTGATCGAGCGTTTCGCCGAGCTGAAAGCGCACCACGGCTTCGGTCTGCTGCACCTGGCGTGCTGCCAGGACAGCGAAGAAGATCGCGGCACGGTGCAATATCTGCAGGACTGCGCGCAGGAAGCCGGTCTGCCGACCGAATTCCTGTTCATGGAAGACATTGGCCTTGGCGAGAAAGGCCAGTTCACCGATCTGCAGGACCAGGTGATCGGCAACCTGTTCAAGCTCTACCCGTGGGAGTTCATGCTGCGCGAGATGTTCTCCACCAAGCTGGAAGACGCCGGCGTGCGTTGGCTGGAGCCGGCCTGGAAGAGCATCATCTCCAACAAGGCGCTGCTGCCGCTGCTGTGGGAAATGTTCCCGAACCACCCTAACCTGCTGCCGGCTTATTTCGCGCAAGACGATCATCCGCCGATGGATCATTACGTCACCAAGCCGCTGTTCTCACGCGAAGGCGCCAATATCCAGATCGTCGAAAACGGTCAGGAAGTGGCGCGCGTCGATGGGCCGTACGGCGAAGAAGGCATGATCGTGCAGCAGTTCCATCCGCTGCCGAAGTTCGAAGACAGCTACACGCTGATCGGCAGCTGGCTGGTGAACGATCAACCTTGCGGTATCGGCCTGCGCGAAGATCGCGAACTGATCACGCAGGATCTGTCGCGCTTCTATCCGCACACCATCCTCGGCTGATCGCACCGCTGAAGGCAAAAACGCCAGTCAGAGACTGGCGTTTTTTCTTTATCCCACCTGTACCGACAGCATGCTCAGCGCCCCCATTTCGATACCATCGATCGGCACGCTGATGGCCTCTTTTCCATCCCAACCGCCAAGCACATACAGCAACGGCAGATAGTGTTCCGGCGTCGGATTCGACAGCGCCGCCCCCTCATGGCGCATGAAATCCACCAGCGGATGGTTATCGCCCCGATAACGCAGGTTATCCCGGACAAAGTTATTGAATGATTCCGCCCACGGGTAGGCGCTGGTATCGCCCTGCCATTTCACCATGCGCAGGTTGTGCACCACGTTACCGCTGGCGACGATCATCACGCCCTCGTCCCGCAGCGCGGCGAGTTTGCGGCCCAGCTCATAGTGATAGGCCGCCGGATGTGTGCCGTCGACGCTGAGCTGCACCACCGGAATATCAGCATCGGGATACATTTTGATCAATACGCCCCAGGTACCGTGATCCAATCCCCACTCGCCGAGATCCGCCGTTACCGGCACCGGCGCCAGGATTTGCTGCAGCTGCGCGGCCAGCGTGGGAGAGCCCGGCGCCGGATAGCGGGTATCAAACAGCGCCTGCGGGAACCCCCCGAAGTCGTGAATGGTTTTGGGTTTTTCCATCGCGGTGACCGCAGTGCCGCGGGTGTACCAATGCGCGGAAACCGCCACGATCGCCTTCGGGCGCGGCAATGACTCACCCAACGCACGCCATGCCCGGGTGTAGCGGTTGTCTTCCAGCACGTTCATCGGGCTACCATGGCCCAGGAACAGTGCCGGCATACGAGAGGTGTTCATAGGGGGATCCTTAGTTCAAATTGTGCTATGGCGTTACATTACGCGCTTTGCCGCAGCAACACAGCCGGATAACCGTGATGATGATCTTCAATAAATTTGAATTAAAAAGCGCAAAAATGCACCGACCAACAGAAAGTTAAAAAACACATACTTTTCAATTAATTAATAAATTCTGTGAATACCATGGCATTACTGCCACACAGATCTAATTTGTGAACAATTTATGTATTTTTTGTTAACGCAGTCGATACACTCCTCTTTCAGTCGACAGGGTGTTGGCAGCCCGTCGGCGCTACGGGAATCACGTCTCACCAAGGAGGAATTCATGTTCAGACTCAGACTGGCAACCCGCCTGGCGCTTTCCATGACCTTGCTGGCCACCGCAACGGCAGCCGTCGGCGCGGCGGACAAAGCGCAGCTGACGCAGCGCGAAGACCCTTATTTCCTTCAGGCGCAAACTCAGCTGCAACAGCGGCTGAAGCAAACACCAAACACCAACCGCGCCAAAAACGTCATTCTGGTGGTCGGCGACGGCATGGGGTTTTCCACCGTGACCGCCGCTCGCATTTTTGAAGGGCAGCAGCGCGGCGTGGACGGCGAATCCAACGTGCTGGCCTGGGAAGCGTTCCCCTATCTGGCGGCGGCCAAAACCTATTCCGCCGACGCCCAAATCACCGACTCCGCGCCCAGCGCGGTGGCGATGACCACCGGTGTCAAAACCATCAACGATCTGATGGGCCTCAACCATACGGCCGCCCTCAACAATTGCGAAGACCAGCAAACCAAGGCCGTCACCACGCTGTGGGAGATGGCCGCAACGCTCGGCATGTCCACCGGCGCCGTGACGACCGCGACCATTACCCACGCCACGCCGGGCGCCACCTATGCCCATATCGCCAACCGCGACTGGGAATCCGACGCCAAAATGCCGGCGGATGCTCTGGCCGCAGGCTGCCGCGACATCGCACGCCAGCTGGTGGAAATGAAATACGGCAACGGCCTGAACGTGGCGATGGGCGGTGGGCGCGCCAACTTCCTGCCCGACGGCGTGAGCGATCCGGAATACCCCGACAAGAAAGGCGCCAGAAAGGATGGCCGCGACCTGACGCAGGCCTGGCTGCAACGCTACGGCGAGCGTGGGCAATACGTATGGAATCAAGCGCAGTTCGACAAAATCGATCCGGCCAAAGTCGACCACCTGCTGGCCCTGTTCGAACCGTCGCACATGAACTTCGAGCACGATCGGCGGCAAGACGCGGCGGGAGAGCCTTCGCTGGCGGAAATGACCGGCAAGGCCATCGATATTTTGGCCAGGAATCCCGAAGGCTACCTGCTGTTGGTGGAGGGCGGACGCATCGATCACGGCAGCCATAACGGTAACGCCTACCGCACGCTGAGCGACGCGGTCGCGCTGAACGAAGCGGTGAAAACCATCGTCGACAAGGTCAATCTGGACGAGACCCTGGTGATCGTAACCGGCGATCACAGCCACACGCTGACCATTGCCGGCTATGCCAAGCGAGGTAATCCCATCCTCGGCATTTCCGTCGGCGTCGACGGCAAACCGCGGCTGGGCAGCGACGGCAAGCCTTACACCACCGTCGGCTTCGCCAACGGCCCCGGCGGCACAATCCCATTGACCGAGCGCCCGGCATTGACCATGGAGCAGGCCACTGCGCCCGACTTTATTCAGCCAGCGCTGGTGCCGCTGAAAAGTGAGACGCACGGCGGGGAAGATCTCGGCATCTACGCCATCGGCCCCTGGGCGCATCTGTTCCAGGGTACGGTAGAGGAGAACTACACCTTCCACGTGATGAATTACGCCAGCCGCATCGGCGAACACCTGTCAAAACAGTAGCCACAAAAAAAAGCCGCGTTGAGCGGCTTTTTTTATCGTTGAAAGCGGCCGGCTATCAGCTGGCTTTTTTCTCGTGCGCCTGGCGGTAGGCCACCAGATCTTCGATGGTCAGCACCACCATGTCGTGCTGTTTGGCGAAGGTGATCACTTCCGGCGCATGCGCCATGCTGCCATCGTCGTTGGTCAGTTCACACAGCACGCCAGCAGGTTTGAAGCCGGCCATGGAGACCAGATCGATGGTCGCTTCGGTGTGACCGCGGCGGCTCAGCACGCCGCCCGGCTGCGCGCGCAGCGGGAATACGTGGCCCGGACGGTTCAGGTCGCTCGGCTTGGCGCTGTCTGCCACCGCCGCACGGATGGTGGTCAGGCGATCGGAAGCGGAAACCCCGGTAGTCACGCCCTGCGCCGCTTCGATGGTCACGGTGAAGGCGGTCTGGAACTGGCTGGAGTTGTTGGTCACCATCATCGGCAGCTCAAGCTGCTGACGGCGTTCTTCGGTGATGCACAGGCACACGATACCGCTGCCGTGGCGAATGGTCAGCGCCATCTGCTCAACGGTCATGGTTTCCGCGGCGAAGATCATATCACCTTCGTTTTCACGATTTTCATCATCGAGCACCATCACGCCGCGCCCGTTGCGCAGTGCGTCGATCGCGCGTTCAACGCGTTCTGTCGGCGTGCCGAAGTCTGAAAGTAGCGTCTGATTCATGGTAAAAAACCTCATTAAAAATTATGGATTACCAGAACCAGGGCGATCTTGAGGAGTAGCTAACAATAGCTAAAAAAATAACGCAAGCGGGCGCAAGCCCGGCAGATACCGTTACTCTCTCCCATCCGGACTATAACCGTCGGCCCCGGAATTACACCGGATCTGCTGACCTCTAACCGGCCTTTACAGGCTGGCTGAGCGCTCGCGGGCTTTCACCGTAGAAGGTGATTTACCGCCGGTGGGGACTTTCACCCCGCCCTGAGAATAAGCAGGATGACTATAACGCTAATGGGTAGGCAGGGCAATTGGCAAAAGCACAATTCGGCCACGCACGGCGAATGCGCTTAATGGTTTATCCGGCGGGCAACTCGCATTACACTAAGCGGCAGCTATTAAACTCTGAAAGGGATACGCCATGATTGACCCGAAAAAAATCGAACAAATCGCACGCCAGGTTCATGAGTCCATGCCTAAAGGCGTTCGTGAATTCGGGGAAGACGTTGAGAAAAAAATCCGTCAGGTACTGCAGTCGCAGCTTACCCGCCTGGATTTGGTTAACCGCGAAGAGTTCGACGTACAGACTCAGGTGCTGCTGCGCACCCGCGAGAAGCTCGCGCTGTTGGAACAGCGCATGGCCGAGCTGGAAAGTAAACTGAGCGCGGCGCCGGCGGCCAAACAGGAAGACGAGTAATTCCCGCCAAGGGCGCGCACCGCGCGCCCTTGTTCTTTACGTCGCCCGGCGTTAGCCGCGCCCGTCTTTGATCGCTTTGATGATGTTGGTGGTCGACAGGCCGTCTTCAAAGTTCAGCACTTTGACATCGCCGCCGTTGGCCCACACTTCCGCACTGCCGGCAATCTCTTCCGGTTTGTAATCACCGCCTTTCACCAGCAGATCCGGCAGAATGTCGGCAATCAGACGCTGCGGCGTGTCTTCTTCGAACGGCACCACCCAATCCACCGCTTCCAGCGCGCCCAGCACGATCATGCGATTCTCCAGCGCGTTGACCGGGCGTGTTTCCCCTTTCAAACGCTTGGTCGACGCATCGCTGTTCACCGCCACGATCAGGCGATCGCCCAGTTTGCGAGCGTTGGCCAGATAGGAAACGTGGCCGGCATGCAGAATGTCGAAGATGCCGTTGGTCATCACGACTTTCTCGCCGCGCTGGCGCGCCTGCGCCACGGCGTGTTTCAACTGCGCTTCGGTCATCACGCCAAAACCGGTTTCGGCACGGCCGCGCACCGCGTTTTCCAGCTCGATAGGCGACACGGTGGACGTACCGAGTTTGCCCACCACTACGCCGGCGGCGGCGTTGGCCAGGAAACAGGACTCTTCCAGCGAGTTGCCGGCGGCCAGCGAGGCGGCCAGCACGCCGATCACGGTGTCGCCGGCGCCGGTCACATCGAACACTTCCTGCGCCTGGGTCGGCAAGTGCAGCGGCTCAACGCCAGGCTGCAGCAGCGTCATGCCGTGCTCGGAACGGGTGACCAGCAGCGCCGACAGCTCGAAATCCGCCACCAGCTTCATGCCGCGTTCCACCAGTTCCGCCTCATCCTTGCAATGGCCCACCACCGCTTCAAATTCGGACAGGTTCGGCGTCAGCAGCGTCGCGCCGCGATAGCGTTCAAAATCAGAACCTTTCGGATCGATCAGCACCGGCACTTTGGCGGCGCGCGCCAATTGGATCATGCCCTGCACCTGGCTGAGCGCGCCCTTGGCGTAATCGGACAGCACCAGCGCGCCGATCTGCGGCAGCGCCTGCTGAATGCGCTCCAGCATCGGCTGCGGATCGACGTTGGAGAAGCCTTCTTCGAAGTCGAGACGGATCAGCTGCTGGTTACGCGACAGCACGCGCAGCTTGGTGATGGTCGGATGGGTCGGCACCGAGACGAAGTCGCAGCGCACGTTGACTTCATTCAGCTTGGCGCTCAGCGCCCGCGCCGCATCGTCGATGCCGGTCAGGCCCACCAGGCGGGACGTTGCCCCCAGCGAAGCGATGTTCATCGCCACGTTAGCCGCGCCGCCGGGACGCTCTTCGATGGTATCGACCTTGACCACCGGCACCGGGGCTTCCGGTGAAATGCGGCTGGTCGGCCCATACCAATAGCGATCCAACATGACGTCACCGACCACCAGCACACCGGCGCGGCGAAAATCAGGCAGCGTAACTTTCATCCGATAACTCCAAAAAAGAACAAAATTTTAGTGGCGCAGATATTACCACAGACCGCCGGAATACCCGCAAAAAGGTATTAATCCAGCCATTTGGCCCAGCTGACGCGCACCTGCTCACGCTCGGCGGCGAACTGCTCGCTGCCGACCTTGCCAGAATGCTCCTGCAGCGCTAGATGGTGGATCTCGTCGCGCATGGTGACATAGGCCTGGGTCAGCGCGCGCGCCTCCTCTTCCGGCATGATGTCGTAATTGGCCATCAGCTCGAAGATGCGCACGTTGTCCGACCAACGCGTCAGGCGCGGTTCGCCCGGCGCATAGCGTAAGACCAGATATTGGGCGATAAATTCGATGTCGGTAATGCCGCCCTCATCGGTTTTGATATCAAACAGATCGCGCTGTTTGTTGCCGAGATGGTTGCGCATCTTTTCGCGCATCTCGCGCACTTCACGCTTCAGCACCTCCGCATCGCGCGTTTTGCACAGGATCTCGCGCCGGATCGCGTCGAACTGCTGATGCAGCGCCGGATCGCCATGTACGATGCGCGCACGCACCAGGGCCTGATGCTCCCAGGTCCAGGCTTCGTTTTGCTGGTAGTCGGCGAACGCCTCGACGGTGCTGACCAGCATCCCCGCAGCGCCGGAAGGCCGCAGGCGCGCGTCCACTTCATACAGAATGCCGGAGGAGGTGCGGGTGCTGAACAGATGCATCACCCGCTGCGCCAACCGCAGATAGAACTGACGGCCGTCGATGCAGCGATCGCCGTCGGTCATCACCTCCGGCGGGCAATCCAACAGGAACACCAGATCGAGATCGGAACTGTAGCCCAGCTCCCAGCCGCCCAGCTTGCCGTAGCCGATCACCGCAAAGCCGCGCCCTTCGCGCTCCTGCAGATGGGTCGGTTGGCCGTAGCGCGCCACCATGTCGCTCCAGGCCTGTTGCACCACCGCGTCGATGATCGCCTCAGCCAGGTAAGTCAGGTGATCGCTCACTTTCATCACCGGCAGCGCCCCGGCGATATCCGCCGCGGCGATGCGCAGCTGCTGCGCCTGTTTGAATTGGCGCAGCGCCTCCAGCTTTTGCTCTTCGTCGTCTTCCGGCACCCGCAGCAGGTACTGACGCAGCTCGCTGCGATAGGCGTCCAGCGCCACCGGCTGATACAGCGTGGCCGGATCCAGCAGTTCGTCCAGCAACAGCGGGTAACGCGACAGTTGGTTTGCGACCATCGGCGACGCGGCGCACAGGCGGATCAGATGGCTGAGCGCCGCGTGATACTCCACCAGCAGCTCGAGGTAGGTGGTACGGGTGACAATGCTCAGCAGCAGCTGCGCCAGCCGCACCAGCGCGGTCGGCGCGTCCTGCCGTGGGCACACCTCCGCCAGCAGGCGCGGCATCAGCTGATCGAGCACGTCGCGGCCGCGCGGGCCGATGGTGCGCTTGTCGACGTCATGGCGGAAATCGGCGATGGTGCGCAGCATCTGTCGGCGCCCCTCTTCATCGAGGTGCGGCGTCAGCGGCGCCAGCTCGTTCTCCTCCAGCGCGTCCTGCCACAGGCTGTGGTAGTGCTGATAGTCGGGATCTTCGCCGACATCCGGACTATCGTCGCCGATCAGGTCGTCGAACACCGCACGCACCGCCTGCATATGTGCGTCCAACGCCGCCATCAGCGCCGCCCAATCCGCCAGCCCCATGCCGTAAGCCAGCCGCGCCTGATCGAGCACATCCTGCGGCAACGTCTGGGTTTGCTGATCGCCGATCGCCTGCAGCAGGTTCTCCAACCGCCGCAGGAACAGGTAAGCGGCGCTCAGCGCCCGCACCTGCTCGTTCTCCAGCAGCCCCAGTTCTCCCACCGCCTGCAGCGTCGGCAGCAGCGAACGCCCCTGCAGCGCCGGCTCGCGGCCGCCGCGGATCAGTTGAAACACCTGAGTGATAAACTCGATTTCGCGAATGCCGCCGGCGCCCAGCTTGATGTTATCCTTCAGGCCCCGCCGCCGCACTTCACGGGCGATCATGCCCTTCATGTTGCGCAATGATTGAATGACGCTGAAATCGATATAGCGACGGAACACGAACGGCCGCAGGGTTTTGCGCAGCTCCTGGCTGTAAGCGTCTTCCGCCCCGCCCATCAGGCGCGCCTTCACCATCGCATAACGTTCCCAGTCGCGCCCCTGCTCCTGGTAGTAATCCTCCAGCGCCGCAAAGCTCATCACCAGCGGGCCGCTGTCGCCGAACGGCCGCAGCCGCATATCCACGCGATAGACGAAGCCGTCGATGGTCTGCTGATCCAGCGCTTTGATCAGCCGCTGGCCGAGGCGGGTGAAGAACTGGGCATTGTCCAGCTCGCGCCGCCCGCCCTGGGTTTGGCCGTTTTCCGGGTAGGCGAAGATCAGATCGATATCCGACGAGAAGTTCAGCTCGCCGCCGCCCAGCTTGCCCATGCCGAGGATCAGCAGCGGCTGTGGTTCGCCGGCGGCGTTGCACGGCGTGCCCCACTCGCGGCAACAGGTTTGGTACAGCCAGTCGCGCGCGCTGACGATCAGCGTTTCCGCCAATCCGCTCAGCTGCAGCAGCGTTTCTTCGGTCGAACACAGCCCCTGCGCCTGCGCCCAGGCGATGCGCACCAGCATTTCGCGGCGAAACAGACGCAGCGTGCGCATCAGCTGCGCTTCATCGCGCACCTCTTCCAGTTCGTCCTGCAGCCAGGCGGCGTAGTGTTGCCACTCGCCGGGCGCCGGCGGCTGTTCGCGCAGCGTCGCCAACCAGGCCGGCTGGGCGAGCAGCGCGTCGCTGACGAAATCGCTCGACGCCAGCACCCACTGCTCTTGCTCGCTAAAGGCGCAGTCTGCGCCGTGAACTTCCTGAAAACGCTGCACAACCTGCTGTGCCTGAGCCTGCAACGCGGCTGAAAGTGGCGACATAGTGTATGACCCGTTCTGCGGCCCACGGCTGGCGGGCCGGCTGGATTAACGAAGCGCGCCGTTTAACCAGAATGGCGCATGCGATAAGGCCTGTTTGCGGCTGGCTTCATACCAGCCCTGGCGGCGCTCGCTCAGCGCCGCCTGCAGCTCGCGCCAGGCGTCGATATAAGGCCCGGTCTGCTCGTCGGGGTAGGCGCCCGACAGCAGGATCAGCGCCGCAATCTGACGCGTCAGGCGCGGCAATTGTTCCTGATATTCATCTTCGTTCAGCGTACGGCTGAAGGCTTCTTTCAGCTCGGCGCCGCTGCGTCCCAGCATGATATCGCTGAAGCGTTTGAAAGAACCGTCCAGCTTGGCCTGCGCTTTGGCGTCGATAAACGGCCGCCAGGCGCCGCTCACCAGCCATGATGTGAGTGCCAACTTACATTGTAGATAAGCGGCGCTGTAGCACAGGCTCTCGGGTTGCGCGGCTTTGTCCGCCAACAGCGGTTCGAGCTCGGTCAGGCGGGCGCGCAGATCGGCGCTGGCCTTGCGCGGCACCAGGCCGCCGAAGATCACCAACGCCTGGCGGATCGTGCCGACCGCCTCGATGACCGCAGCGCGCGCCTGCGCATCGCCGCGCAGCCACAGCTCTTCATGATACTGCCAGTGGCTGAGCGCCAGCTCGAAGGCGGCGATCATTCCCAGCTCCACGGTCGCCTTCGCCGCCGGCTTCAGCACCCGCAGCGGGCGCACCTCGCGCGGTGGATTACCCTGCGCCAGATGGTAGCCGCGCGCCGCCTTGCTCAGGCTGCCCTGCCGCAGCCCGCCATGCGCCGCCAGCTCGCCGGCCAACGCCAGCAGATCGGCGGTGTTGCCGTTCAGCAGCTCCAGTTCGATCTCGCTCAGGGCTTCGCTGAGATCGCCGGCGCGCACCTCACCCTGATCCAGGCCAATCTCGATCTCGCTTTGGCCGTAAGTAACCACCCACTTTTCACGAGCGAAGTCGGTACGGAACAGCGGCTGCAACGCCTGTTGCAGCGCCGTGATATCGCAATCCTGCGGCCAGATGTCGGCAGGGAACTGCGCCAACGCCAGCTGCGGCTCGGCGATAGCGACGTTGTATTCCGGGCGCTGATGCAGGCCGGCCACCACTTTACCGGCGGTTTTGATGGTCATTTCATAGCGATCGTCAAAACCGCGAATGCGCAGCCCCATATCGTGACTGCGCAAGAAGTTGTCGGCCGTTTCGAAGTAAATGTTGGTCAGCTTTTGCGGCGCGGAATGCTGATGCGGCCAGGCGGCGAGCCATTGCGGCAACGCGGCCACCGCTTCTGGCGCGGCGATGAATTTCAGTTCAATTTCAACGGTCATAATTCTTTAACACCAATAAGTTACGCATTCACGTCTGTTTCAGCGCGGCGCGCTCGGTCCGCCGCATGCTGCCCAATGACGCACAGTTGCCATTATCTTACCGCGATTTCCGGCGCCTTAACCCTGCTGACTGTAGAAAAAACCTGTTACGTTATAAAACGCTGCGCAACTCACAGAATCAGCCACAGTAAGATAGTTCTCATTCCGGTTTTGGCGTTGCGTCGTCAGACTGAACGCTCTACTATCGTTCCATAAATTCACCCAGAAACGATGAACTAATGCAGAAATTACGCCTGATTTGCCTTGCCGCGCTGAGCTTCAGCATCACTTGGGCCGCACATGCCGAAGATAAACGCTATATCTCCGATGAGTTAAGCACTTACGTCCATAGCGGCCCAGGTAATCAGTACCGTATTGTCGGCACTCTGAACGCCGGTGAAGAAGTCACCCTGCTGAGCGTCAACGACAGCACCAACTACGGCCAAATCCGCGATCCGAAAGGCCGCACCACCTGGATCCCGCTCGATCAGCTCAGCCAGACGCCAAGCCTGCGCACCCGCGTGCCGGAGCTGGAACAACAGGTGAAAACCCTGACCGACAAGCTGGCCAACATCGATAACACCTGGAACCAGCGCACCTCGGAAATGCAGGAAAAAGTCGCGGGCAGCGACAGCACCATCAGCAGCCTGCAGAAGGAAAACCAGGATCTGAAAAACCAGCTGGTGGTCGCGCAGAAGAAGGTGAACGCCGTTAACCTGCAGCTCGACGACAAACAGCGCACCATTATCCTGCAGTGGTTCATGTACGGCGGCGGCGTCGCCGGCGTCGGTTTGCTGCTGGGCCTACTGTTGCCGCACCTGATCCCTCGCCGCAAAAACAACAATCGCTGGATGAACTGATCTCAGTATCGTTCAGTTTGAGTATGGGCGCCTGCGGGCGCCCTTTTCATTGGTGCCGACATCCCACGGCCAATTCATGTAATCTGATAGACAGAGCCTTACACGATATTCAGGAGTCAACAGTGCAGATTTATCTGGTCGGCGGCGCCGTTCGCGACAGCCTGCTCAACATTCCGGTGGTCGATCATGATTGGGTGGTGGTGGGCGCCACGCCGGCAGAGCTGCTGGCGTTGGGTTACCAGCAGGTCGGCAAAGATTTTCCGGTGTTCCTCAATCCCGATACTCACGAGGAGTATGCGCTGGCGCGCACCGAGCGCAAATCCGGCCAGGGATACACCGGCTTTACCTGCTATGCCGCGCCGGACGTGACGCTGGAAGAAGATCTGCTGCGGCGCGATCTGACCCTCAACGCCATCGCCCGTTCCGCCGAGGGGGAGCTGATTGACCCTTATGGCGGCGTGGCCGATCTGCAGGCGCGCGTGCTGCGCCACGTTTCCGACGCTTTCGGCGAAGATCCGCTGCGCGTACTGCGCGTGGCGCGCTTCAATGCCCGCTTCGCCCATCTGGGTTTTCGCATCGCCGACGAAACGCTGGCTTTGATGCGCCAGATGGCGCACAGCGGTGAACTGGCCGCGCTGACCGCCGAACGCGTCTGGAAGGAAACCGAAAAGGCGCTGCAGAGCCAGAGCCCGCAGGTCTATTTTCAGGTCCTGCGCGACTGCGGGGCGCTGGCGGTGCTGTTCCCGGAAATCGACGCGCTGTTCGGCGTGCCGGCCCCCGCCAAGTGGCACCCGGAGATCGATACCGGCGTACATACGCTGATGGCGCTGGCGATCGCCGCCCGCCTCACGCCCGAGGTGGACGTACGCTTCGCCACCCTGTGTCATGACCTCGGCAAGGGCTTGACGCCAAAAGAGTTCTGGCCGCATCACCACGGCCACGGCCCGGCGGGCGTGCGGCTGGTCGAAGCGCTGTGCCAACGGCTGCGGGTGCCCAACCCGGTGCGCGATCTGAGCAAGCTGGTGGCGGAGTACCATGATTTGATCCACACCGTGAACAAGCTGCGGCCGGAGACCCTGTTGAAGTTGTTCGACGCCATCGACGTCTGGCGCAAGCCGCAGCGGCTGGAGCAGATGATCCTGACCAGCGAAGCGGACGCGCGCGGCCGCACCGGCTTTGAGGAGAACCCTTATCCGCAGGGCGACTATCTGCGCCAGGCGTATCAGGTAGCGAACGCGGTATCGATCAAAGAGGTGGTGGCCAGCGGGCTGCAGGGTACCGCGATCCGCGACGAGCTCAAACGCCGCCGCCAACAGGCGCTGGCCGAGTGGAAGCGCAGCCAAACCATCATCAACGATCAGGCATAAAAAAACCCCGCTGAGCGGGGTTTTTCCTGGCATAGAGGCTTACAGGAACACCATGTAAACCACGGCCGCCACGATAAAACGGTAGATGGCGAACGGCACAAACGAGATGCGTTTGATCAGCGACAGGAAGGTCTTGATCGCAATCAGCGCCACCACGAAGGCGGTGATGAAACCGACGGCGAACATCGGCAGATCGCCCCAGGTCAGGAAGTGCAGGCTCTTGTACAGATCCAGGCCGCTGGCGCCGATCATCATCGGCACCGCCAGGATGAAGGAGAACTCGGAGGCCGCATAGCGGTTCACACCCACCAGCATGCCGCCGGCGATGGTGGAACCCGAACGGGAGAAGCCCGGCCACAGCGCCAGACACTGGAAGCAGCCGATCATGAACGCCTGGCGGTAGGTGATGTCATCCAGCCCTTCCGCGCTCGGTTTCTTCGGCTTCAACCATTCCGCCGCCAGCAGCAGCAGGCCGCCGACCACCAACGCGTACATCACGTTTTTCGGCGCAAACAGCGACTTGATGAAATCATGGAAGGCCAGGCCCAGCACCACCGCCGGGATCATCGCCAGCAGGATGTGCCCCAGCTTCAGCTGACCGCTGGTTTTGCCTTCATGCTCCACCGGCTTGCCGCCGAAATGAATGCCGATCAGGCCGAACAACCGGCGCCAGAACATCACCACCACGGCCAGGATTGACCCCAGCTGGATAATGACTTCAAAGGTTTTGGCTTTGTCGCCGGTAAAGCCCAGCCACTCGCCGACGATGATCATATGCCCGGTGGAAGACACCGGCAGAAACTCGGTTAATCCCTCGACGACCCCAAGAACAAACGCAATAAACAATGAATGCATGTCTGCCATGTGCTTCGCTCACCCCATAAAATAACGGCTATCACATAAAAAAGCGGCAATGTTTAAAGACAATGCCGCTAAAACAATTCTCAGGATTAAGACCAGGTTAACGGCCTTTCGTTGCAAGCAAATGACATAAAATCATGCGGGACGAGTGCCGCGCTCAATGATCACGCCGACCCGGCTGGCATGTGCTACAGCGCCCGGTTTGCTGACCTTAATACGGACCCAGGGGGAATTGAAGCGCTGAAGCAAAATTTCAGATATTTCCTCCGCCACTCGTTCCACCAGCGCAAAACGGTTCGACTCCACGTGCTGGATCACGGCGTCGCTGACGTCGGCATAGCTCAGACAGTCAGTTACGTCGTCGCTGGCGGCGGCCGGTCGGTTATCCCAGCCCATTTCGATATCGAACACCAGCTTCTGACGAATGCCCTGTTCCCACTCATAAACGCCAATGGTGGTAATTACGGTAAGCTCTTCAATAAATACGATATCCATCACGTCATTCTCTGTTTTTGGCCTTGCCGGATACCACTTCCAGCGGAATGTGCGTATTATCCATAGATGTTGCGAGTAAAACGACCATTATTAAACGGAACCGCGTTATGAGTGCTACCGCGCTTGGCATGATTATCTTCGCGTATCTGTGCGGCTCGATTTCCAGTGCGATCCTGGTTTGCCGGATCGCCAGGCTGCCGGATCCGCGTGAGCATGGCTCAGGAAATCCCGGGGCGACCAACGTCCTGCGCATCGGCGGCCGGCTGGCGGCGGCGGCGGTGCTGGTGTTCGATATTCTGAAAGGGATGTTGCCGGTCTGGCTGGCCTACAAACTCGATGTGCCGCCGCTGTACCTCGGCCTGACGGCGATCGCCGCCTGTCTGGGGCACATCTATCCGGTGTTCTTCCACTTCCGCGGCGGCAAAGGCGTGGCGACGGCGTTTGGCGCCATCGCGCCTATCGGCTGGGATCTGACCGGCCTGATGACCGGCACCTGGCTGCTGACGGTGCTGCTCAGCGGCTACTCTTCGCTCGGCGCCATCGTCAGCGCGCTGATCGCCCCGTTCTACGTCTGGTGGTTCAAACCGCAGTTCACCTTCCCGGTGGCGATGCTCTCCTGTCTGATCCTGATGCGGCATCACGACAATATTCAGCGCCTGTGGCGCGGGCAGGAAGGCAAGATTTGGGGCAAGTTCCGCAAGAAGAAAAACGCGGCGGATAACGGCGACCAGCCGAAAGACGAATAGCAGAAGGGCCGGATGATCCGGCCCTTTTTTTATACCGCAGGCAGTTCCGCCAGCGGCCAGCGCGGCCGCACCGAAACGCTCAGCTCCGGGTTGGCGCCGCTCTTCAGGCGCACCATGCCGGCATAGGCGATCATCGCGCCGTTGTCGGTGCAAAATTCCGGACGGGCATAGAACACTTCCCCGCCGCGCTTGTGCATCATCTCCGCCAGTTTGGCGCGCAGCGTGCGGTTTGCGCTCACGCCGCCGGCCATCACCAACCGTTTGAAACCGGTCTGCTCCAGCGCGCGTTTGCATTTGATCGCCAACGTATCCACCACCGCATCCTCGAAGGCGCGGGCGATGTCGGCGCGCGTCTGATCGTCGTCGCCGTTGGAGCGAATGGTGTTGGCGGCGAAGGTTTTCAGGCCGGAGAAGCTGAAGTCCAGCCCAGGGCGATCGGTCATCGGCCGCGGGAATGTGAAACGCCCCGCCGTGCCCTGCTGCGCCATCTTCGACAGCATCGGCCCGCCGGGGTAATCCAGGCCGAGCAGCTTGGCGGTTTTGTCGAACGCTTCGCCGGCGGCGTCGTCGATCGATTCGCCCAGGAGTTCATACTCACCGATGCCGGTGACGCCGATCAGCTGAGTGTGGCCGCCGGAGACCAGCAGCGCGACGAACGGAAACGCCGGCGGGTTATCTTCCAGCATCGGCGCCAGCAGGTGGCCTTCCATATGGTGCACCGGCACCGCCGGCACGTTCCAGGCGAACGCCAGCGCGCGCCCGACGGTAGCGCCGACCAGCAGCGCCCCCACCAGGCCCGGCCCGGCGGTATAAGCCACGCCGTCGATGTCGGCCGGGGTCAGGTTGGCCTCTTTCAGCGCCGCCTGAATCAGCGGCACGGTTTTGCGCACGTGATCGCGGGAAGCCAGTTCCGGCACCACGCCGCCGTAGTCGGCGTGCAGCTTCACCTGGCTGTATAATTGGTTGGCCAACAAACCGGTTTGATCGTCATACACTGCAATTCCGGTTTCATCGCAGGACGTTTCTATACCCAGTACTCGCATTACATTTCCCATCATTCACGTGCGGCCGCCAGTCTACCACATTCCGCCGCATTTACCGCCGGCGCAGCGCATCTTGTCACCGGCTCGCGCCTATGTCGATGATTCATCCAGAAAATGCCCGCGCGATTAAACACGAGCATTTTTTTCTGATTAGTCTATAATCAGCGCCCGGTGCAAAATTGCGCACGTTGCGGCAGAGCGACGCGGGTTTCAATTTGCGGTGATGCTTTACAAAGCAGCATCCATTGGAGTAAAATTCCGCACCATTTTGAAAAGGCTGGCGCTTGGCCAGCAGCAAACCGAATTTTATTGAGGTGAGAGGCACATGCCGGTAATTAAAGTACGTGAAAACGAGCCATTTGACGTTGCTCTGCGTCGTTTCAAACGCTCTTGCGAAAAAGCGGGTGTTTTAGCTGAAGTTCGTCGTCGTGAGTTTTATGAAAAACCAACTACCGAACGTAAACGCGCTAAAGCTTCTGCTGTGAAACGTCACGCGAAGAAACTGGCTCGCGAAAACGCACGCCGCACTCGTCTGTATTAATTCTTCGGGGGCAACCCCACCGCGTGAATTTCTGATTTTCAAAATCGCGCAGACCGAGTAGTTGCATACGAAGGCCGTGCTTTCCGAAAGGAATGCGCGGCTTGTTCTCGTTTATAGGCTAATGAAGTAAGGGCTTATGGCTGGACGAATTCCGCGCGTATTTATCAATGACTTGCTGGCTCGCACCGACATCGTCGATTTGATCGACGCCCGCGTGAAGCTCAAGAAGCAAGGCAAGAACTACCACGCGTGCTGTCCGTTCCACCACGAAAAGACGCCTTCATTTACCGTTAATGGCGAAAAGCAGTTTTATCACTGTTTTGGATGTGGTGCGCACGGCAACGCCGTCGACTTTTTGATGAATTACGACCGACTCGAGTTTGTCGAAACCATCGAAGAGCTGGCGACCATGCACGGGCTGGAAGTGCCTTACGAAGCAGGCACCGGGCCAACCCAGATCGAACGCCATCAGCGCCAGAGCCTGTACCAACTGATGGAACAGCTCAGCGCGTTCTATCAACAGTCACTGCAGCAGTCCTCCGGGGCGCCGGCGCGCAACTATTTGCAGCAGCGCGGATTAAGTGACGACGTTATTCGCCATTTCGCCATCGGCTTCGCGCCGGCGGGATGGGACAACGCCCTGAAGCGTTTCGGCCGCGACGCCGACTCGCGCCGCGCATTGAACGATGCCGGCATGCTGGTGACTAACGATCAGGGGCGTTCGTACGACCGTTTCCGCGAACGGGTGATGTTCCCCATCCGCGACAAGCGCGGGCGCGTGATCGCCTTCGGCGGCCGCGTATTGGGCGACGGCATGCCGAAGTACCTGAACTCGCCGGAAACCGAAGTTTTCCATAAGGGCCGCCAGCTGTACGGCCTGTATGAAGCACAGCAGAACCACCCTACCCTGCAGCGGCTGCTGGTGGTGGAAGGGTATATGGACGTGGTGGCGTTGGCGCAATTCGGCATCGATTATGCCGTCGCCTCGCTCGGAACCTCGACGACAGCTGAACACATTCAGCTGCTGTTCCGCGCCACCGACAACGTCGTCTGCTGTTACGACGGCGACCGCGCCGGCCGTGAAGCGGCCTGGCGAGCGCTGGAAACCGCGCTGCCGTACCTGAACGACGGGCGCCAGCTGCGGTTCATGTTTTTGCCCGACGGCGAAGACCCGGACACGCTGGTGCGCAAAGAAGGCAAAGAAGCCTTCGAACAGCGAATGGAGCAGGCGCAACCGCTGTCCACGTTCCTGTTCGAAAGCCTGCTACCGCAGGTGGATCTGAGCAGCCCGGACGGGCGCGCCAAGCTGAGCACGCTGGCGCTGCCGCTGATTACTCAGGTGCCGGGCGAAACGTTGCGCTTGTACCTGCGTCAGGAGCTCGGCAACAAGCTGGGGCTGCTGGACGACAGCCAGCTCGACAAGCTGATGCCCAAGCAGGCTGAAAATGCGAATCCTTATCAGGCGCCCCAGCTAAAACGCACAACCATGCGTATACTGATAGGGTTACTGGTGCAAAATCCGCAGTTGGCTACACTTATCCCTTCGCTGGAAGGGTTGGAGCAGACCAAACAGGCGGGATTGCCGCTGTTCGTCGAACTGGTGCAGACCTGTTTGGCGCAGCCGGGCCTGACTACCGGGCAATTGCTGGAGCTGTATCGCGACAACAAATTCAGCCAGCAGCTTGAAACCTTGGCGACATGGAACCATATGATCGTTGAGGACATGGTCGAACAGACCTTTTTGGATACGTTGGCCAGCCTGTACGACTCGGTGCTCGAGCAACGGCTGGAAACGCTGATCGCCCAGGCCAGAACGCGCGGCCTGAGCCCGGAGGAACGTGAAGAAGTCCGTTCTCTCAACCAGGTTTTAGCGAAGAAAAACTGAATACCAAACGGCTTAAGTGCCGATAATTGCGAGGGCAGAGCCCTGCACAGTGCCGCCATAGTGGGCCGCGGCGATAACGAAAACGCCCCAAATGCTATTGTTGGCGGTTTCGCCGACCGACACCAACCTAAATACTCTGAAGTGTGGATACCGTCTTATGGAGCAAAACCCGCAGTCACAGCTGAAGCTACTTGTCACCCGTGGTAAGGAGCAAGGCTATCTGACCTATGCTGAGGTCAATGACCATCTGCCGGAAGATATCGTCGACTCCGATCAGATCGAAGACATCATCCAGATGATTAACGACATGGGCATCCAGGTGATGGAAGAAGCACCGGACGCCGATGACCTGCTGCTCGCCGAAAACTCGAACAGCACGGACGAAGATGCGGAAGAAGCCGCCGCACAGGTTCTGTCCAGCGTGGAATCCGAAATCGGCCGCACCACCGACCCGGTGCGCATGTACATGCGCGAAATGGGTACCGTCGAACTGCTGACGCGCGAAGGCGAAATCGACATCGCCAAGCGCATCGAAGACGGCATCAACCAGGTTCAGTGCTCGGTTGCCGAATACCCGGAAGCCATCACCTATCTGCTTGAGCAGTACGATCGTGTCGAAGCGGGCGAAGCGCGCCTGTCCGACCTGATCACCGGCTTCGTCGATCCTAACGCGGAAGAGGACATCGCCCCAACCGCCACCCACATCGGTTCTGAACTGTCGAGCGAAGAGCAAGACGACGACGACGAAGATGAGGACGCCGAAGACGACGATACCGAAGACGACAACAGCATCGATCCTGAGCTGGCGCGTCAGAAGTTCGCCGAGCTGCGCGATCAGTACGAAGCAACCCGTCAGATGATCAAGAAAAACGGCCGCAGCCATGCCAGCGCCGCGGACGAGATCCTGAAGCTGTCTGAAGTGTTCAAGCAGTTCCGCCTGGTGCCGAAACAGTTCGACTTCCTGGTCAACAGCATGCGCACCATGATGGACCGCGTTCGCACCCAGGAACGCATCATCATGAAGCTGTGCGTTGAACAGTGCAAAATGCCGAAGAAAAACTTCGTCACCCTGTTCGCCGGCAACGAAACCAGCGATTCCTGGTTTGAAGCCGCGCTGGCGATGGCCAAGCCATGGTCGGAAAAGCTGAAAGACGTTGCTGAAGACGTGCAGCGCAGCCTGCAGAAACTGCGTCAGATCGAAGAAGAAACCGGCCTGACCATCGAGCAGGTCAAAGACATCAACCGTCGCATGTCGATCGGTGAAGCGAAAGCTCGCCGCGCGAAGAAAGAGATGGTTGAGGCCAACCTGCGTCTGGTTATTTCTATCGCCAAGAAATACACCAACCGCGGCCTGCAGTTCCTGGATCTGATCCAGGAAGGCAACATCGGCCTGATGAAAGCGGTAGACAAGTTCGAATACCGCCGCGGTTACAAGTTCTCGACGTACGCCACCTGGTGGATCCGTCAGGCTATCACCCGCTCCATCGCCGACCAGGCACGCACCATCCGTATTCCGGTGCATATGATTGAGACCATCAACAAGCTCAACCGTATTTCGCGCCAGATGCTGCAAGAGATGGGCCGCGAGCCGACGCCGGAAGAGCTGGCCGAGCGCATGCTGATGCCGGAAGACAAGATCCGCAAGGTGCTGAAGATCGCCAAAGAGCCAATCTCGATGGAAACACCGATCGGCGACGACGAAGATTCGCATCTGGGCGACTTCATCGAGGATACCACCCTCGAGCTGCCGCTGGACTCCGCGACCTCGGAAAGCCTGCGTTCCGCCACCCACGACGTGCTGGCCGGCCTGACCGCGCGCGAAGCGAAAGTGCTGCGCATGCGTTTCGGTATCGACATGAACACCGACCACACGCTGGAAGAGGTAGGCAAGCAGTTTGACGTTACCCGTGAGCGTATTCGTCAGATCGAAGCCAAGGCGCTGCGCAAGCTGCGTCACCCAAGCCGCTCCGAAGTGTTGCGCAGCTTCCTGGACGACTAAGTCCGGCTGCCGCATCAAAAACAAAAAACCCCGGCCTGCCGGGGTTTTTTTATGCCTCAGAACATGCTGTTGCCACTGGCGGTCTTCTCCGGCACCGGCTGCGTCACGTCCCAGTGCTCGACGATTTTTCCGGCGCTGTCGAGACGGAAGATATCGACGATCGCCGCCGTCTTGCCGGCCTCGCGTCCGCTGACCTCCACATGCAGGATCACGTAGTCGCCGTCGACGAACGCCTGTTTAATCTCGCTGTGCGAGTTGGGGTAACGCGTTTTCAGCAGCTCGACAAATTGACGAAATCCCTCCACGCCGTCTTGGGCATTGGGGTTATGCTGCTTGTACTGCTCACCCAAAAACGGCCGCGCCGCCGCAAAATCCTTGTTGTTGAGCCCCTGCCGATAAAACTCCAGCACGTTCTGCTGGTTGCGCACTTCCTGCGGCGAATGCCCCGCCTGCGCGGCGCCGGTCACCAACAGCAGCGCCATCAAACAGCCTTTCATCATCGATGTCATCGCACACTCCCTTATGTCATTGCAGCGCCAGGAACAGCTCACGATAGCTGGCGGTAAGCTGCTCCAGCGTGGCGCGGTTCAATCCGCTGGGGTTGGGCAATACCCACACCTCGGTTTCCCCCAGCATCATCACCTGCTTGCCCCAGGGCGCGTTTTTCACCTCGAAGGCGGTGGTGAACGCCTGCTTGCCCAGAATCGCCAGCGCACGCGGCTGATAGCGCAGGATCTTCTCTTGCAGCGCCTCGCCACCGCTGCGCAGCTCATCGCGCGACAGCTCGCTGGCTGCCACCGTCGGGCGCGCCACCAGTGCGGTAATGCCGCAGCCGTTGTCCTTCAGCTGTTGCCACTGCTCCGGCGCCAGCTGGCTCGCGGTAAAGCCGGCCTGATGGATCACCTTCCAGAAGCGGTTGCTGCCGTTGGCGAAAGGATAGCCCTGATGGGCGGAAGAAAGGCCGGGATTGATGCCGCAAAACACCACCCGCAGGTTGGGCGCCAGAAGTTCCATGAGTATCGTGAGTCCATTGCAGGGATTTACTGCGGTTATCGCAAAATCCGCCAGCAATTACAACAGGCTAGAACTGCGCAGAAAAGCAACATACGGGCGGGTAACAGTAGACCGATGCTTAAGGATTCCCTATAATCTCGCGGCTTGGCCCCTTAGCTCAGTGGTTAGAGCAGGCGACTCATAATCGCTTGGTCGTTGGTTCAAACCCAACAGGGGCCACCAAATTATCAAGGGGTTACGTTCACAGCGTAGCCCCTTAGTTTTTTCTGCGGCGCAACCAGGCATTCGCCCCTTTTGGCAACCGAACGCAAATTTCATTCGCCTCCCTGCAGCCTCTTACCGTGACTTAGCATCGTCACAAGCCTCTCGGTTTTGCTCATCGAATGCGGTTCTGGCCGCATCAATGTCGGCAATATGTTCATTCGCCCAGGTTCCCAGCGCGATGACCGGCACCGTCAATGAGCAACCGAGCGGCGTCAATTCATATTCGACATGCGGCGGCATGACGGCAATAACCGTCCGCTTGACCAATCCGTCCCGCTCCATACTGCGCAGGCACAGCGTCAACATCCGCTGAGATATCCCATTGATTGTACGTTTTATTTCAGTAAATCTGCGCGGCCCGTTCGCCAAGAACATAATGATCAGGACACTCCATTTTTCACCAACGCGCGCCAATACCTGACTGATCTTTTGGCAGTCAGCATGTCTTAAATCTCGAGGTTGATTAGTCACATTCATGATACCGGGTTCTCCTAATGTGCCTTATTGTCTGCCATTTTAGGACATGGTTATATTGTTATCCCTAGTTACCATTTTATACCTAAGGATCTCTCTATGACACTGCTTCATGTCGACTCCAGCATTCTCAACGAGCAGTCGGTTAGCCGCCAGCTCACGGCGGCGATCGTCAAACATCTGTCTGCGGCTAAGCCAGACGCCAGGCTCATTCATACCGACCTTGCCGCCGACCCGATTAACCACCTTTCCAGCGCCGAATTTCTGGCCCTGCAGGGCGTGGAACCTCAAGACGAGCACGTCAAACAGGCCGTTGTCCGTAACGCCAAACTCGTCGACGACTTCCTTGCCGCCGATATCATCATCGTCGGCGCCCCTATGTATAACTTCACGCTGCCTACTCAGCTGCGCGCCTGGCTTGATCGGCTCGCGGTACCCGGCAAGACGTTCCGCTACGCGGAAAACGGCGCGGAAGGGCTGGCCAAGGACAAACGCGTTATCGTTGCCTCCACCCGCGGCGGTCTGTATGGCGAAGGCGCGCCGTCGGCCTTTCTCGACCATCAGGAAACCTATCTGCGCAGCTTCTTCGGTTTCCTTGGCATTACGGACATCACCTTCATTCGAGCTGAGGGACTGGCGCTCGGCCCGGAAAATCGCACGGCCGCCATCGACGCGGCGGTGTCTCAGGTTGGCAGCCTGACCGCTTGAGCTTCGGCCAATTCGGAACAGCACTGTCATGTTGACGACTCAGCCTCATTTTCGGGGCTGAGCACTGGGCATACGGCCCAGCGCCATATTGCTCCCCAACAACCATTTGCACCAGACCGGCAACCCGCAGGAGCCACCATCATGAACGCCATGTTTTCCACACCACGTTCCCCCAGCTCACGACGTATTGCGCAGCGCACTCGCGGCCACGGGCAGGGCCCGATAACCCGACTGATGAGCCCGTCCGACCTGGGCCAGGTGATTAAACCTTTCGTCTTCCTCGATCTGTTCGATGCGGATCAGCGCACCATGGCAATGCTGGCCAACATGCCGCTGCATCCGCATTCAGGCATAGCCACCGTGACCGTGCCGCTCGAAGGCGCTTTTCACTACGAAGATCCCGCCAGTGGCACTGTCGGGACGCTCGGCTATGGCGCGGTAGAGTGGGCGCGTGCCGGCGGTGGGATGTGGCACGGCAAAGAATTGTCCGCCACGGATACGCCGCGCATCCGAGGATTCCAGCTCTGGTTGGCCCTGCCCGCCGAGCTGGAGAACGGTGAACAGGAAAGCCGTTATATCGAAGCCCGGAACATGCGCCAAATCGGGCCGGCGCATATCATCGTCGGCAACCATGAAGGCGTGCAAAGCCCGGTGCCCGCGCACGAAGACATCAATTATTTGCTCGTCACCCTCAAACCCGGCGAAAGCTGGACTTACCTCCCGCCAGCCAAGCATTCAGTCGGCTGGCTCGCGCTGGCCAAAGGCCGGCTCAGCGCAGACGCGCCTATCAACGCGGGCGAGATGGTGGTATTCGAACCGGGGGAAATGCCCATAGAGCTCGAAGCATCCGGCAATGAAGATGCCGTATTCGTTCTCGGCTCAGCCGTGCCTCACCCGTATCCGCTGCACCTCGGTTCCTATTCGGTACATACCTCAGCATCCGCGCTGGAAGCCGGCGAACGTCGCATCGCCGAACTGGGGCGCAGACTTAAAGAGGCCGGCGAGCGGCGTACGGCCTCGGGCACGATCCCCATCTTCCGATGACGTTGATGATGGGATCACAATCTGCGACGAACGATCCAGGGCAGGCTAATCTCATGCGCCGACGTATCCGGCCGCTCGCTGGCGGCGCAACGTGATATTATCGCCCCACTCCCTTCAGTTGCCGAATAAGGATCCCGCATGATCGTCATCTGCGACCACGACAACCTCGACGCCTGGCTGGCGCTGCGCGCGGCGCTGTGGCCATCCAGCTCGCCTGAAGAGCACCGCGCGGAGATGCGCGAAATATTGGCTTCGCCGCACCACACCGCGTTTATGGCGCGGGGGCTGGACGGCGCTTTCATCGGCTTTGCCGAAGTGGCGCTACGCTACGATTACGTCAACGGCTGCGAGTCATCGCCGGTGGCGTTTCTGGAAGGGATCTATACCGTCGAACGCGCCCGCCGCCAGGGCTGGGCCACGCGATTGATCGCACAGGTGCAGGAATGGGCCAAGCAGCAAGGCTGCAGCGAGCTGGCATCGGATACCGATATCGCCAATCTGGACTCCCAGCGCCTGCATGCCGCGCTGGGCTTTGCCGAAACGGAACGAGTGGTGTTTTACCGCAAAACGCTGGGCTGATCAGGCGGTCCTGCTTTGCCGCTGATGCGCCAGCTGCTCGGCGCGCAGCAGGATCTCCTGCAGATCGTCCTCATCGATATCGAACAGATCCCCCTCCATCAACGCCTCGTGCAGATCGGCGCGGGTGATGGAAACCGCATCGATCGGCAGATTGGCCGGTTTGGCCTCCGCCGGCGCCAGCGCGTGCGGATAGCGGCGCCCGGCCAGGTTATTGAACAGAATGGCCAGCGCCGCCAGCAGCACCGAATTCAGCAACACCGGGTACAACACGAAGTGGTAGCCCATCTGATGAATGCCGGGGCCGCCGAGGATAGCGGTCAGCGCCACCGCTCCGCCCGGCGGATGCAGGCAGCGCAGCTTGAACATCAGGCCGATGGCCACCGCCGCCGCCACGCCGCAGGCCAGGCCCGGATCGGGGATCAGCAGGCCGGCGCTGACGCCCACCGTCGCCGCCAGCGCATTGCCGCCGACGATCGACCAGGGCTGCGCCAGCGGGCTGTTGGGCACGCCGAACAGCAACACCGCCGAAGCGCCCATCGGCGCGATAAACCACAGGTTCACCTCACCCAAAATAAAGTGGCTGATCCAGCCGGCGAGCATCAACCCCAAACCGGCACCAACGCTGGAAATCAGCATTTCTCGCTTGCCCACCGCCAGCGGATGCGGCCACAGGCGCGCGCATCCCACTTTCACTCGTTCTATCCACTGCGTCTTCATGTTACCCGGTACGACTCAATTCACTTGTTGGCAACAAATATATCACATCGCGCCAGCGCCGCCGCGCACCCTGCCCTAAAAGAACTTTTGGCCTAACAGATTGATTTTTAGCCTCCCCTCGACAATGATCAATGTTCCCCCCTTAACCCCGAGGAACCGCCGATGTCTCAATCGATCACCGAACTTTATACCGACAGTGAATTTTTCAGCCCGTACGCCATGTCCGCCTTTGTCGTGCTGACGGAAAAAGGCATTCCGTTCACCGTGAAGCCGGTAGACCTGGCGAAAGAGGAGAACAAAGAGGCGGCCTATGCGGCGTTGTCGCTCACCCGCCGGGTGCCGACGCTG
This sequence comes from Serratia sp. BFP-2025, assembly GCF_050880365.1. NCBI lineage: Bacteria > Pseudomonadati > Pseudomonadota > Gammaproteobacteria > Enterobacterales > Yersiniaceae > Serratia > Serratia sp. BFP-2025. The sequence continues at coordinate 341,847 of NZ_JBPAFV010000002.1, forward strand.
GCGATCGGCGAATTTCAGCTCTCGGAGTCTTCGGCGATCGCCGAATATCTGGAAGACATCCACCCGGCTCACGCCGTGTACCCGCGCGACGTAAAGCTGCGCGCCAAGGCGCGCGAAATCCAGGCCTGGCTGCGCAGCGATCTGCTGCCGATCCGCGCAGAGCGCCCAACCGAAGTGGTGTTCAGCAACGGTAAGTTCCCGCCGCTGTCCGAAGCGGCTCAACAGGCCGCGCACAAACTGATCGCCGCCGTGGAAAAGCTATTGAGCCACGGGCAGGATAATCTGTTCAGGGAATGGTGCATCGCCGACACCGATCTGGCGCTGATGCTCAATCGGCTGGTGATGCACGGCGATACGGTGCCGGAGCGCGTTCGCCATTATGCGCACAAGCAGTGGCAGCGCCCTTCGGTGCAGGCCTGGCTGGCGCTGTCGGAAAAGCGGCGCGCCTGAGAAAAAAAATCGGCGGCCACGACGCCGCCGTTCTCAATGCCGAGAAACAACATCACTGCTTGAGGGAAGGCAAATCACCATCCAGAGGGCAGATAGCCTAACAATGAAGCGATGGCGTACACCGCGCTGGCCAGGTACAGCAACACAATGCTGATCTGCAGCAGCGGGTGCGTGATCCAGTTGCACTGCCAGCGTGGCGTCTGGTCGCCGTGTTTGCGCGCGCCGCGCAGGATCAACATCGGCATGATCGACAGGATCACCCCGCTGAACACCCCGGCAAAGTAGAGCGCGTTGACGAACGACACCAGCCCGCTGTAGGCCAGCGCGAACGGCGGCACCACCACCAGCAACAGCACGCCGAAGCGGCGCAGCGGCAGCTCGTCGTTGCCCAGCCGGAACTTGTCGAAAATATTGGTCAGGAAGCTGCCGCCCAATCCCCAGTACGAGGTCAACATCGCGCACAGCGCGAAGATGTTGGCGGAGAAGAACGCCCACTGCCCCAGCGCCTGGCCCCAGGAAATGGTGGCCACGTCGGAGATGTCATCCAGCCCGCTGAGCGCAATCACCGACATCGGCACCGCCGCCAGCAGAATGAAGGTCACCGCCATGCCGACGATGATCGCCTTCGGCAGCTGTTCCGGCTTGTCGGCAAAGCCGCGCGCCATCTCCGGCACGATGTACTGCGCCGAGAAGCAGAACACCACCACGTTGAACACCGGCACCATATAGCGCCAGTCGCCGTCCAGCAGGTTGCGCATCTGGGTGGTGTCTTTCAGCAGCGTCGCCGCCACCAGCGCGGTCAACATTACCACCATGCCGATGCTGATGAATTTCTCGCCGCGGCCGATCGCTTTCAAACCGAGGTACAGCACGCCGGCGGCGGGTACGAAGAACAGCAGGCTGCCCAGCGCCGGCGAGATGCCGAACAGCGATTGCAGCAGCTTGCCGCTGCCGGTCATATAGGCGGTGAGCGCCCCGACGCTGTTGACGCACACCGAAGCGAACATCAACCAGGCACCCAGCCCACCGACGTAGCGCTTCGCCAGCCCGCTCAGCTGCAGATGCGCGCGGGTGCGCAGCGTGGATTCAGCGACGTACAGCATGGTGATGGTGGTCAGGCTCCCCACCAGTACCAGCCAGAACAGCAGCGGCAGGAAACCGGCCTTGCTGGAGGCATAGGCAATGGAGAGCACCCCGGCACCGATGTTGGTGCCGACGATCATCGCCACCCCTTCAAGGAAACTTAACGATTTGGCGGGTGCAGGTGCTCGCACCCCGGCGGCAAGCGCCGGAGAAACAGAGATATTTTCAGACATGCATCATCCTTTATCGCCCGGCGACGCTGGCCGCCGGGATGGGTTAACGTCCTGACGCTCAACAGCTCACATCGATACACAGGTATTTCAGCTCCAGATATTCTTCTATCCCGTAGCGCGATCCTTCACGCCCGAGCCCTGACTGTTTCACGCCGCCGAACGGCGCCACTTCATTGGAAATCAGCCCGGTGTTGATGCCGACCATGCCGTACTCCAGCGCTTCCGGCACGCGCCACTGGCGCGCCGCGCTCTGCGTGAACAGGTAGGCGGCCAGGCCGAATTCGGTGTCGTTGGCCATGGCGATGGCTTCCGCCTCGTCATGGAAACGGAACAGCGGCGCCACCGGCCCGAAGGTCTCCTCTTTGGCGAAGCGCATCTTCTGCGTCACGCCGGTCACCACCGTCGGCTGGAAGAAGGTGCCGCCCAGCGCGTGCGGCTGGCCGCCGGTGGCGATCTGCGCCCCTTTGATCAGCGCGTCATCGATGTGGCTCTGCACCTTCGCCACCGCATCGCTGTCGATCAGCGGTCCCTGGGTGGTGCCTTCGTGGCTGCCGTCGCCGACTTTCAACTGCTCGACCGCCGCCACCAGCTTCTCCGCCAGCCGCTCGTAGATGCCATCCTGCACGTAGATGCGGTTGGCGCACACGCAGGTCTGGCCGCTGTTGCGGAACTTGGAGGCCATGATGCCCGCTACCGCCGCGTCCAGATTGGCGTCGTCGAACACGATGACCGGCGCGTTGCCGCCCAGCTCCAACGACAGTTTCTTGATGCTCGGCGCGCACTGCGCCATCAGGATGCGGCCGACCTCGGTCGAACCGGTAAAGCTCAGCTTGCGCACCACCGGGCTGTCGCACAGCACCTTGCCCACCTGCGCCGCTTCGCCGGTCACCACCTGCAACACACCGGCGGGAATGCCGGCATCCTGCGCCAGCTTGGCCAGCGCCAGCGCGGTCAGCGGCGTTTGCTCGGCCGGTTTGACGATGATGGCGCAGCCCGCCGCCAGCGCCGGCGCCACCTTGCGGGTGATCATCGCCGCCGGGAAGTTCCACGGGGTGATGGCCGCGCACACGCCGATCGGCTGCTTCACCACCACCAGGCGCTGCGAAGCCTGCGGCGCCTGCAATACCGCGCCGTCTACCCGCTTGGCCTCTTCGGCGAACCAGGTGATGAACGATGCGGCGTAGGCCACTTCCCCGCGCGCTTCCGCCAGCGATTTGCCCTGCTCGGCGGTCATCAGCTGCGCCAGATCCTCCTGCGCGGCCAACACCTTATCGGCCCAAGCCAGCAGCAGCGCGGAACGCTGCTTGGCGGTCAGCTGTTTCCAGTCGTTTTGCGCCCGCTGCGCCGCTGCGATCGCCTGCTGGGTTTCCTCTTCGCTGACCAGCGGAATGCTGGCCAGCTCGGCGCCGGTGGCCGGGTTGATCACCGCTTCGCGCTTGCCGCTCAGGGCGTCGCACCATTCGCCATTGATCAGACACTGGCTGCGCAACAGCTCGGGATTGTTCAATTTCATGCCGTTCGCTCCTTAGTGGGCCAGCGCGCGGGACAGAATGCCCATCGCCTTGGTGAACTGATCGTCCGGGATGGTCAGCGGATACAGGAAGCGGATCACGTTGCCGTTCACGCCACAGCTCAGCAGCAGCAGCCCTTCCTCCATCGCCTTCTGCTGCACCTGACGGGTGATATCGGCTGAAGGTTTACCGGTAGCCGGATCGTTGAACTCCACCGCCACCATCGACCCCTGCGCGCGCACATCGGCGATCGCCGGGCTGGTTTTACGCGCCTGCTGGAGCACTTCCACCAGGTGTTGGCCGAGGCGTTGGGCGCGCTGGCACAGCTGTTCTTCGTCGATCACGTCCAGCACCGCGTGCGCTGCGGCCACCGCCAGCGGGTTACCGGCGTAGGTGCCGCCCAGCCCGCCCGGCGCCGGCGCGTCCATCACCTCGGCGCGGCCCGCCACCGCCGACAGCGGCATGCCGCCCGCCAGGCTTTTCGCCATGGTGATCAAATCGGGCTTAACGCTGTAGTGTTCCATGGCGAACAGCTTGCCGGTACGGGCGAAGCCGGTCTGCACTTCGTCGGCGATCAGCAGGATGCCGTGCTGATCGCACAGCGTGCGCAGCGCCTGCATGAACTCGGCCGGCGCCACGTTGAAGCCGCCCTCGCCCTGCACCGGCTCCAGCACGATCGCCGCCACCTGCTTGGGATCGATATCCGCTTTAAACAGGCGGTCCAGGCTGTTCATCGCGTCTTCGGTGGTCACGCCGTACAGCGCGTTCGGGTACTGGCCGTGGAACACCGAACCGGGGAATGGGCCAAAGCCCAGTTTGTAAGGCGCCACTTTGCCGGTCAGCGCCATGGTCATGTAGGTGCGGCCGTGGAAGCCGCCACCGAAGGTGATCAACCCCGGGCGGCCGGTATAAGCGCGGGCGATCTTCACCGCGTTTTCCACCGCTTCCGCGCCGGTGGTGAAGAAGGCGGTTTTACACGGGCCGGCGATCGGCGCGCGCTGGTTGATGCGCTCCGCCAGCGAGACATAGCTTTCGTAAGGAACGATCTGATAGGCGGTGTGAGTGAAGGCCTGCAGCTGCTTTTCAATCGCGGCGATCACCTTCGGGTGACGGTGGCCGGTGTTCAGCACGGCAATCCCCGAGGCGAAGTCGATCACTTCTTTGCCCTCCACATCCCACAGCGTGGCGTTCTCTGCGCGCTCGGCGTAAAAACCACACATCACGCCCACTCCGCGCGGGGTGGCGTCCTGACGGCGTTGGTTCAATTCTGCGTTTTTCATGCTGTTCTCTCCGGTCGGTGCCAGTTACACGTTTCGTTCACATTCGTGAAACAATGCCGTTTATTTACACAGGATGTGGCCCTATAATCGAGTGCCAGTTACGAATAATTGAGGGATCCAATTGCGCTCATTGAGTGGTGATCTGTTGCTGCAGCGCCTTGGCGAACAGCCCGATGACAAGCTGCACAAGCGGCTTTACAACGCGATTCGCACCAGCATTCTCGACGGCAGCCTGCCACCCTCCAGCCGCCTGCCCGCCTCGCGCGACCTGGCGCAGGAGCTCAGCCTGTCACGCAACACTGTGTTAACCGTTTATGAACAACTGTTGGCGGAAGGCTACGTGTCGGCGCGCGCCGGCAGTGGCACCTTCGTCGCCGAAACGGTGCCGGACAGCTGCTTGTCCACCGGCGGCGCTCCGGCGGACGACAGCGGGCAACCGCGGCGCATCGAGCTGTCGGAACGCGGTGCCACGCTGCTGCACCACGCCAGCGCCAGCCCCAAACAGTGGGGGGCGTTTATTCCCGGCGTGCCCGACGTCAACGCCTTTCCCCACCAGCTGTTCAGCAAGATCCAGGCGCGCCTCAGCCGCCGCCCGGCGCCGCAGCGGCTGACCTACAGCAATCAGGGCGGCAGCCCGGAGCTGCAGCATGCGTTGGTGGAGTATTTGCGGGTGGCGCGCTCGGTGCGCTGCTCGCCGGAACAGATCCTGATCACCGAGGGCATCCATCAGGCGATCGATCTGGTGACGCGCATGTTGTGCAATCCGGGGGATGACGCCTGGATCGAAGAGCCGGGCTATTGGGGGATCCGCAATATCCTGCGCATCAATGCGCTGAACATCTGCCCGCTGGCGGTGGACGAGGCCGGGCTGGTGCCGCCGGAGCAGCCGGTCAACCCGCCGCGCCTGATCTTTGTCACCCCGTCGCACCAGTACCCGCTCGGTTCGGTGATGAGCCTGGCGCGCCGCCAACGGCTGCTGGCGCTGGCGCGCAATGCCGGCGGCTGGATCGTCGAGGACGACTACGACAGCGAATTCCGCTTTTCCGGCCAACCGATCCCGGCATTGCAGGGGCTGGAAGCCGACGCGCCGGTGATCTACATCGGCACCTTCAGCAAAACGCTCTACCCGGCGCTGCGCCTCGGCTATGTGGTGTTGCCGCCGCCGCTGGTGCAGGCGCTGAAAACCGCCCACGCCGAGCTGTACCGCGGCGGGCACCTGCTGATCCAGAGTGCGCTGGCGGAGTTTATTCAGGAGGGGCACTACACTGCGCACATCCGCCGCATGCGACTGCTGTACGCCCGGCGGCGCGCCTTCCTGACCGGGTTGATCGAACAGCACCTCGGCAAGCAGGCGCTCAGCGAGTTCAACAGCAACGCCGGCTTGCACCTGATCCTCAACCTGCCGGACGAGGCCGACGACGTGGCGATCGCCGCCGCCGCCGGCGCGCGCGGGGTGTTGGTGCGGCCACTGTCGCGCTATTACATGCTGCCCAACCGCCGACGCGGCCTGCTGATGGGCTTCGCCTGCGTGCCGGAAGAGCAAATGGCCGCCGCCTTCACCCAACTGCTGGCGTGCATCAACGCCCCGCACTAGGTCAGAGCGCCGCCCGCCTGCCTCACCAGGCCTGCAGTCGCCAACCGTCCGCCCGTAGGTGCAGGCGATGCGTCGGCCGCAGCGCCTGCAGGAAGTCCTCGTCATGCGACACCACCAGCATCGCGCCGGGGAAATCCGCCAGGGCGGTTTCGATCGCCAGCGACGACGCCAGATCCAGATGGTTGGTTGGCTCGTCCAGCAACAGCAGCTGCGCCGGTTGTCGCCGCCACAGCGCACAGGCCAGCGCCGCCTTCAAGCGTTCACCGCCGCTGAGCGAGCCCAGCGGCAACGCGATGCGGTCCGCACCGAGCTGCAGCTGCGCCAGACGGGTGCGCAACGCGCCTTCCGCCAGCGGTGAATCCTGCAGCCCCAGATGTTCCATCACCGACAGGCTCGGGTCGAGCTGCGACAGGGTTTGATCGAGGTAGGCCGTCGACAGCGGGCAATGACAATGGCCGGAAAGCGCCGTCAGCTGGCCGAGAACGGTCTTCAGCAGGGTGGATTTGCCGCAGCCGTTGGGGCCGGTCAACGCCACGCGCATCGGGCCGTCGATCCGCAAATCCAGCGGCGGCGCGCTGACGAACGGCAGCTGCAGCCGCTCGAGCACCAGCACCTGCTTATTTGCGCTCACTTCGCTGCCCGGCAACGCCAGCAACACCGGCTGTTCCTCTTCTACCCGCTGATAGGCTTCGCGCACCGCCGCATCGAGACTGTCGCGCTGATCCTGATGCTGTTTGCGCAGCGTGCCGAGGCTCTCCTTCGCCGCTGATTTGTAGGCCACCCGCTCGAAAGAGGCGATATTCAACGTATCGACGACGCGCAGCGTTTGTGCCGAGCGCCGCTGGCTCATGTCGTGCTCTTTCTGCTGACGGGCGCGAGTGCGGCGGCGCTCTTCGCGCGCATGCTCCAGATCGGCGCGCGCCGCCTGCTGCTGCGCATCGCGCTGGCGCCGGTAGTCGTCGTAGTTGCCACCGTAACTGCGCAGCGCGCCGGGCGTCAGTTCGACGATGCGCTCCATGCGCGCCAGCAGTTGCCGGTCGTGGCTGGCGATCAGCAACCCGCCGCGCCACTGATCCAGCTGGTGATACAGCCAGGCGCGGCCGGCGCTGTCGAGGTGGTTGGTCGGTTCGTCCAGCAGCAGAAAGTCCGCCTCGCCCAGCAAGGCGCCGCACAGCGCCGCGCGCATCCGCTCGCCGCCGCTCAGAGAGTGTGCGGATCGCAAAGGATCGAAGGCCGGCAGCCCGGCGGCAGCGAAGGCATTTTTCAGGCGATCGTGGAGATCCCATCGCCCTTCCAGACGATCGATATCGTCCGCCAGCGGCCGCCCCTGATCGAGACGCGCCAGCGCGGCGAACACCTCACCGTAGCCCAGCAGCTGCGCCAGCGTGGTGTCCGCGCCGATCTCCGGCTGCTGCGCAACGTAAGCCAATGCGGCATGGGATTCGACGTGCCCGTTGCCCGGCTGATCCAGCCCGGCGATCAGGCGCAGCAGCTGGGTTTTGCCGACGCCGTTGCGCCCTACCAGGCCGCAGCGCTGCCGATCGAAAGCGAGATCCAACGGGCCGAACAGCGTTTCGCCGTCAGCAAATTGGTAGGTCAGTTGATGTAAAACGAAATAAGGGGACTGCGCAAAATGAGCCATAAGCACTCCTGAATGAGATCAAAACATCCCCACAGGGCGCGAGAGCGCACGGCGTGGGACCAGATATCAACAGGCGTGGTTGTTCATTTTCGGTTATGGCTCCGCAGAGAGAAGGAATTTGCAACGCACAAAGGCTAACCGATCTTTTGTTCGTTATGCAAACAGAGTCTGAGATTCATGATGTCTATCACATTCGGCACAACACAGATTCCCAAGCGGCGCGACAACGGCTAGATTTATCTCATCCGACCACTTTTGTTCACATAATAATAACAACGGGCCCTGATTTCACCCGATGGAGAGTGCAATGAGCAATTACCCTCACCTGCTGGCGCCACTGGATCTCGGTTTCACCACCCTGAAAAACCGGGTGCTGATGGGATCGATGCATACCGGCCTGGAAGAGCTGCCCGATGGCCCGCAGCGCCTGGCTGCGTTCTATGCCGAGCGCGCCGCCGCCGGCGTAGCGCTGATCGTCACCGGCGGCATTGCCCCGAACGAACAGGGCGTGGTGTTTCGCGGCGGATCGATCCTCAACAACGAGGCGCAATTGCCTCACCACCGCCCGGTGACCGAAGCCGTCCATCAAGCGGGCGGCAAAATTGCGCTGCAAATCCTGCACACCGGCCGCTACAGTTATCAACCTAAACTGGTGGCCCCTTCCGCGCTGCAGGCGCCGATCAACCCGTTTACGCCGAGCGCGCTCAGCGAAGCGGAGATTGAGCAAACCATCGCCGATTTCGCCCGCTGTGCGGCGCTGGCGCAGCAGGCCGGCTACGACGGCGTTGAGGTGATGGGTTCCGAAGGCTACCTGATCAACCAATTCTTGACGACGCGCACCAACCAGCGCGACGACCAATGGGGCGGCAGCTTCACCAATCGCATGCGCTTCGCCGTCGAGACCGTCAGGGCGGTGCGCCAGGCGGTGGGCCCGGAATTCATTCTGATCTACCGGCTGTCGATGCTCGACCTGGTGGAAGACGGCTCCAGCTGGCAGGAGATCGAACAGCTGGCGCTGGCGGTCGAACAGGCGGGGGCGACGATCATCAACACCGGCATCGGCTGGCACGAAGCGCGCATCCCGACCATCGCCACCATGGTGCCGCGCGCCGGGTTCAGCTGGGTGACCCGCAAGCTGATGGGCAAGGTCGGCATCCCGCTGATCACCACCAACCGCATCAACGACCCGGCGGTGGCCGAGCAGGTGCTGGCGGACGGCTGCGCCGATATGGTGTCGATGGCGCGTCCGTTCCTCGCCGACGCTGCCTTTGTGCAAAAAGCCGCCGAAGGGCGCGCCGACGAGATCAATACCTGCATCGGTTGCAATCAGGCCTGTCTCGACCAGATCTTCGAAGGCAAGTTGACTTCCTGCCTGGTCAACCCGCGCGCCTGCCGCGAAACTGAAATGCCGCTGACGATGGCGGAGAAACCGAAAAAACTGGCGGTGATCGGCGCCGGCCCCGCCGGACTGGCCTTCGCCACCACGGCCGCCAGCCGCGGCCATCAGGTGACGCTGTTCGACGCCGCCGATCAGATCGGCGGCCAGTTCAACATCGCCAAGCAGATCCCCGGCAAGGAAGAATTCCATGAGACCCTGCGCTACTTCCGCCGCCAGCTGGCGCTGCGTGAAGTGACGGTCAGGTTGGGCGTTAAGGTCGAGGCGGCGGATTTAAGCGAATTCGATGAGGTGATCCTCGCCTGCGGCATCGTGCCGCGCACCCCGGACATTCCCGGCATCGGGCACGCCAAGGTGCTGAGCTATCTGGACGTGCTGCGCGATAAAAAACCGGTCGGCCAGCGCGTGGCGATCATCGGCGCCGGCGGCATCGGCTTCGATACCGCCGAGTACCTCAGCCAGCACGGCGTGTCCAGCAGCCTGGATCAGGCTGAATTCAACCGCGAATGGGGCATCGACGGCCGCCTTGAGCAGCGCGGTGGGCTGGCGGAGCAAGGGCCGCAGGCGCCGCGCGCCGCCCGGCAAATCTACCTGTTGCAACGCAAAACCAGCAAAGTGGGTGAAGGCCTGGGCAAAACCACCGGTTGGATCCACCGCGCCAGCCTGGCGATGCGCGGCGTGAAGATGCTCAACAGCGTCAGCTATCGGCTGATCGACGACGAAGGGCTGCACATCACCCGCGCCGAGCAAGATAGCTGCCTGCCGGTGGACACGGTGATCGTCTGCGCCGGGCAGGAACCGCGCCGCGAGCTGCAGCAGCCGCTGCTGGCGATGGGCAAAACCGTGCACCTGATCGGCGGCGCCGACGTGGCCGCCGAGTTAGACGCTCGTCGCGCGATCGATCAGGGTACGCGGTTGGCGATGGCGCTATAAAAAAGGGGCGCCCGGCGCCCCTTGTTATTCACTCTCAGCGACGCGCGCCAGATTTCACCGCTCGAAGGATCACGAACTTCTTGTTCGAGGCCACCAGCGTACAGTTGCCGAACAGGCGCTTGAGCTTCTGGTGATAGTCGAGATGACGGTTGCCGACGATGCGCAGTTCGCCGCCCACCTGCAGGCAGCGCTTGGCGTCGCAGAACATCTGCCAGGCAGTGTGATCGGTGATGGCGTGTTGCTGGTGGAACGGCGGGTTGCACAGTACCGCCTGCACGCTTTCACGCTCGATGCCCGCCAGCGCGTTGTTCACCTCAAACTGACAGCGATCCAACTCTTGCGGCAGATTGTGCTCCACGTTCAGTTCGCTGGAGGCCACCGCCATGTATGATTCATCGACGAAGGTCACCTGCGCTTCCGGGTTCTGCGCCAGCGCCGTCAGACCAATCACGCCGTTGCCGCAGCCCAGATCAACAATGTGGCCGTTCAGGCCGCGCGGCAGATGTTGCATAAACAGGCGCGCGCCGATATCCAGGCTGCCGCGCGAGAAGACGTTGGCGTGGTTGTGGATCAGCCAATCGGTGCCGTCCAGCGTCCAGTCGGTGGTTTCTGCCGCCGCCGGTGGGACGATGTCCGCCGCCTGGCAGAAGATCAGGCGCGCCTTCTTCCACGCCAGGCTGGTGCGCGTTGGGCCCAGCACCTTTTCAAACAGCTGCATCGTCGAGGTGTGCACGTCGCGGGCTTTGGCGCCGGCGACGATCAGCGTGTCTTCGGTAACAACGTGGCGCAGCGCGCGCAGCTGCTGTTCCAGCAGCGCCAACGCTTTCGGCACGCGAATCAGCACCACCGCCGGCGCCGCCGGCAGTTCGGCCAGGCTGTCCAACAGCGTGACCTGCTCAGGATCCAATCCGTTGAGCTTCAGGTTGTGGCGCGTCGCCAGCTGGCTCATGTACGAGTCGCTGACGCTGTAAGGGCGATGCGCGTGCAACGCACAGGCCAGGGTGCCGAAGTTATCGTTGAAAATCAGCACCGGGCGGCCGCCGATATCTACATTTTCAAGCTGTTGCAGCAGATATTCGTCCGCCGCTTCCCACGCCTGCAGTTGGGTGGATTCTTCCTGTTGGGGATAACGCTCCAGCTCAAGTTGCTGTGTTCCCAGATCGAGTTGGCTCATTGCCCCTCCTGACTGATAAAATTTGGGCTGTTTATCCCCTAAAAACGCCCATCAGTAAAATGTTTTTTCGGATAAATTGCGTATGTCAGGATTTGAGCGAAAAAACAGCATAGAATGACCAGCTGAATGGCCGTTGATACGGAACAAGAATGTCTGAATTGACCTACCTGCAAGGCTACCCAACGCATCTGCAAAGTCAGGTGCAGCAACTGATCCATCAAAACCGGCTGGGTGACGTGCTGCTGCAGCGCTATCCGCAGGTGCACGACTGTACCACCGACAAATCGCTGTATCAGTTTACCGTCGATCTGAAAAATCAGTATCTGCGCAACGCCCAGCCGCTGAGCAAGGTGGCTTACGACAGCAAGATCCACGTCATGAAGCATGCGCTTGGCCTGCATACCGCCATCTCGCGCGTGCAGGGCGGCAAGCTGAAGGCCAAGGCGGAGATCCGCGTGGCGACGGTGTTCAAAGTCGCGCCCGAGCCGTTCCTGCGCATGATCGTGGTGCATGAGCTGGCGCACCTGAAAGAGAAAGATCACAACAAGGCGTTCTACAGCCTGTGCTGCCACATGGAGCCGGATTACCACCAGCTGGAGTTCGATACCCGGCTGTATCTGACGCACCTTTCGCTGTTCGGCGAGCTGTATGCATAGCGAGTGGGGGCGTGATAATCTGCGGTTTTAGGCCTGGACCGGAGCTCGCCATGATTCGCTTTGCCGTCGTCGGCACCAACTGGATTACGGAACGTTTTATCGATGCCGCCCATGAAAGCGGCAAACTCAAGCTGAGCGCCGTGTATTCACGCTCGCTGGAACAGGCGCAGGCGTTTGGCGCCAACTATCAGGTCACGCAGTTTTTCGACTCGCTGGAGGCAATGGCCCAGTCCGACGTCATAGACGCGGTGTATATCGCCAGCCCCAATTCCCTGCACTGCCCGCAATCGCTGCTGTTCCTGCGCCATAAGAAGCACGTGATCTGCGAGAAGCCGCTGGCTTCCAACCAACGCGAAGCGGAACAGCTGGTGGCCTGCGCGCGGGAAAATCAGGTGGTGCTGTTCGAGGCGTTCAAAAGCGCCTATCTGCCTAATTTCCTGGCGCTGCAGCAGGCGTTGCCGAAAGTCGGCCGGCTGCGCAAAGTCTTCATCAACTACTGCCAATACTCGTCACGCTACCCGCGCTATCTGGCCGGCGAGAACCCCAACACCTTTAACCCGCAGTTCTCCAATGGCTCCATCATGGACATCGGCTACTACTGCCTGGCCAGCGCGGTGGCGCTGTTCGGCGCGCCGCAGTCGGTGCTCGCCAGCGCCACGCTGCTGGATACCGGCGTGGACGCCCACGGCACCGTCTGCCTGAACTACGGCGATTTCGACGTTACGCTTTCCCATTCCAAGGTCAGCGACTCGGCGCTCCCCAGCGAGATCCAGGGAGAAGAAGGCACACTGATTATCGACAAGATTTCCGAGTGCCAGGGCGTGGCGCTGACGCCGCGCGGCGGCAACCGCCAGGATCTGAGCCAGACGCAGCACATCAACACCATGCTGTATGAAGCGCTGGCCTTTGCCGAGCGGGTTGAGAAGCACCAGGTCGAGCATCCGGGATTGGAGCATTCGCTTATCGTCGCCCGCCTGCTGACCGACATCCGCCGCCAGACCGGCGTCGTCTTCCCCGCCGACGGAGAATAAGATGAAACCGCTGCTCGTCATGCAAACCGGCGATGCGCCGCAGGCCATTCGTCAGGAACTGGCCAACTTCGAAGGCATGTTCCTGCAACAGGGCAATATCGATGCCGAACGCGCGCACATCGTGCATCTGCCCGCCGGCGAGCGGCCACTGCCGCCGGCCACCTATTGCGGCGTGGTGATCACCGGTTCGCCGGCGATGGTGACCGAACAGCTGCCGTGGAGCGAAGAGGCCGCCGAGTGGCTGCGTCAGGCGATGGCGATCAAACTGCCACTGTTCGGTGTTTGTTATGGTCACCAACTGCTGGCCTATGCGCTTGGCGGCGAAGTGGGCTACCACCCGCAGGGCATGGAGGTCGGCACGCTGGAGATCGAGCTGCTGCCCGCCGCGGCCGACGATCGGCGGCTCACCCTGCTGCCGCCACGCTTCAAGGCCAATCTTATCCACTCGCAGAGCGTGCTGGCGCCGCCCGCCGGCGCGCAGACGCTGGCGCGTTCGCAACAGGATGCGCACCAGATCCTGCGCTATGGCGATCATGCCCTGACCACTCAGTTCCACCCGGAATTCAACGGCGCGGTGATGAGCCAGTATCTGCAGTGGCTCGGTGAGCTGCATCCCGAGCAGCAATCCCTCTATCAGCAGAAACAACAACAGGTTAGCGATACGCCGTTCAGCCGCCTGCTGCTGCAGGGATTCGTCGTCAGCCTCGGCGCGCAAAAAGCGTTGGCCGGCTAACGCGATTCACGTTGACCGCCGACATATTTTGCATTACTTTCTGCTCTGCAAAGGGGAGTAACTTCATTGCCGGTCAATCGTCATTACGATGCGCAAGCATCCGGTTACCGGGCAACCTGATGTCAAAGGTGTAACTACCTTCATCAACGTTGTAAGTGAGACCTTGCCGGAAGGCGAGGTTTGCTTGCAGCGTTCACAGAGCGGCTGGCGTCTTCCGACGTTGGCCGTTTTTGTTTTTGAAGGATACCTCTGATGATGAATACCGTTGGCACACCGTGGTTATGGGGCAGCTTCGCCGCCGTCATAGTCGTGATGCTCGCAATCGACCTCCTGTTGCAGGGCCGTAAAGGCGCGCACACCATGACCCTGAAGCAGGCCGCCAGCTGGTCGCTGGTGTGGGTCAGCCTCTCCCTGCTGTTCAACTTCGGTTTCTGGTACTACCTGAACGAAACCGCCGGGCGCGCCGTCGCCGACACCCAGGCGCTGGCCTTCCTGACCGGTTACCTGATCGAAAAAGCGCTGGCGGTGGATAACGTGTTCGTCTGGCTGATGCTGTTCAGCTACTTCTCCGTGCCGGCCAACCTGCAGCGGCGAGTGCTGATCTACGGCGTGTTGGGCGCGATCGTGCTGCGTACTATCATGATCTTCGCCGGCAGCTGGCTGGTCAGCCAGTTCCAGTGGCTGCTGTATCTGTTCGGCGCTTTCCTGCTGTTCACCGGTATCAAGATGGCGCTGGCGAAGGAAGATGACTCGGCGATCGGCGACAAGCCGCTGGTAAAATGGCTGCGCAGCCGCCTGCGCATGACCGACAGCCTCGAAGGCGAGCGCTTCTTCGTGCGCCGCAACGGCATCCTGTTCGCCACCCCGCTGGTGCTGGTGCTGATCCTGGTAGAGCTGAGCGACGTGATCTTCGCGGTGGACAGCATTCCGGCGATCTTCGCCGTGACTACCGATCCGTTCATCGTGCTGACCTCTAACCTGTTCGCCATCATGGGTCTGCGCGCCATGTACTTCCTGCTGGCCAACGTGGCGGAGCGGTTCTCGATGCTGAAATACGGCCTGTCGGTGATCCTGGTGTTTATCGGCATCAAGATGCTGATTATCGACTTCTTCCACATCCCGATCGGCGTGTCGCTCGGCGTGGTGGCGGGCATCCTGGCGCTCACCTTGCTGATCAACGCCTGGGTCAATCGCCGCAACGATCGCCTGGCGAAGAAATAACCATAATCTGTTATCCGGGGCGCTAGTCGCCCCGTGATTGTTTGGCAATTCCCGCAAAACGCCAAACGTTATTACGATCACACAAATGTAACCAGTATGTTATCAAGTGTTGATCCGCGCTCAGAATTTCACCCTCGCCTCTTTCCAACATCATTCTATTGCTGAATACTGATTCGGCAAACACACTTAGTTACAGAATCACATAAAGCTACCCGGCGTCGTTCCCGCCGCGGCGGCCAGATAACATCAGGAAGAGAAGCACTATGCAAAAACTACTACAAAGGATCACACAGGGCAGCCTGGTCAAACAAATCATGGTCGGCCTGGTGGCCGGCATTCTGCTGGCGCTGGTTTCGCCGGCGGCGGCAACGGCGGTCGGCCTGCTCGGTTCCCTGTTCGTCGGCGCGCTGAAAGCGGTGGCGCCGGTGCTGGTACTGATTCTGGTCATGGCCTCCATCGCCAATCATAAACAGGGGCAGAAGACCAATATTCGTCCGATCCTGTTTCTCTACCTGCTGGGCACCTTCGCCGCCGCGCTGGTGGCGGTGGTCGTCAGCTTTATCTTCCCTTCCACGCTGGCGCTGACCACCGGGGCGACGGACATCACCCCGCCAGGCGGTATCGTGGACGTCATGAAGGGCCTGTTGATGAGCGTGGTGGCCAACCCGTTCCATGCGCTGATTAACGCCAACTACATCGGCATTCTGGCCTGGGCCGTCGGGCTGGGGCTGGCGCTGCGCCACGCCTCCGAAACCACCAAAAACCTGATCAACGACATGTCCCATGCGGTTACGCTGGTGGTGCGTGCGGTCATTCGCTGTGCGCCGCTCGGCATCTTCGGCCTGGTGGCTTCCACGCTGGCGGAAACCGGCTTCGGCGTGCTGTGGGGCTATGCCCAGCTGCTGATGGTGCTGCTCGGCTGCATGCTGCTGGTGGCGCTGGTGCTCAACCCGCTGATCGTTTACTGGAAGATCCGCCGCAACCCATACCCGCTGGTGTTCGCCTGCCTGCGCGAGAGCGGCGTGACCGCCTTCTTCACCCGCAGCTCGGCCGCCAATATCCCGGTGAACATGGAGCTGTGCAAGAAGCTGAACCTGAATGAAGACACCTACTCGGTTTCCATTCCGCTGGGCGCAACCATCAACATGGCTGGCGCGGCGATCACCATCACCGTGCTGACGCTGGCGGCGGTGAACACGCTGGGCATTGCGGTGGACGTACCGACCGCCCTGCTGCTTAGCGTGGTGGCGGCGCTGTGCGCCTGCGGCGCCTCCGGCGTAGCGGGCGGCTCGCTGCTGCTGATCCCGCTGGCGTGCAATATGTTCGGCATTCCGAACGACGTGGCGATGCAGGTGGTAGCGGTCGGCTTTATCATCGGCGTGCTGCAGGATTCGGCGGAAACCGCCCTCAACTCCTCCACCGACGTGCTGTTCACCGCCGCCGCCTGCCAGGCGGAAGACCAACGGCTGGCGAATGAAGATCCGCTGAAGGTGCGTTAATCCCACCTGGCCTCATAGAAAAGGCGCTCTTTCGAGCGCCTTTTTTGTCAGTCTTACAGCGTCACCCCGCTTTTAAATATCGCCAGCTCGCGGAAATCGTTGGCTTCATTGCGCGCCGGGCGGCCGTTGGCGATCTCGACAATCAGATCGACGAAGCGGCTGAGCAGCTCGTCCATGGTTATCCCGTGAATCAAGCCGCCGGCGTCGAAATCGATCCAGTGCGGTTTCTTCGCCGCCAGCTCGCTGTTGGTGGCCAGCTTCACCGTCGGTACAAAACCGCCGTACGGCGTGCCGCGTCCGGTGCTGAACAGCACCATATGGCAGCCGGCGCCGGCCAGCGCGCTGGTCGCCACCGCATCGTTGCCCGGCGCGCTGAGCAGGTTCAGCCCCGGCACGCGCAGCCGCTCGCCGTATTTCAGCACGTCCACCACCTGGCTCAGGCCCGCCTTTTGGGTGCAGCCGAGCGATTTTTCCTCCAGCGTGGTGATGCCGCCGGCCTTGTTGCCCGGCGACGGATTCTCATAAATAGGCTGCTGGTGGGCGATGAAATAGCGTTTGAAGTCGTTGATCATGTCGACGGTCTTGCCAAAGGTTTCCCAATCGCGACAGCGGCTCATCAGAATGCGCTCGGCGCCAAACATCTCCGGCACTTCGGTCAGCACCGTGGTGCCGCCGTTGGCGATCGCATAGTCGGAAAAGCGCCCCAGCAGCGGGTTGGCGGTAATGCCCGACAGCCCGTCCGAACCGCCGCACTCCAGGCCAAACCTCAGCTCGCTCAAGTGGCCTGGTTCGCGCCTATCGTGGCGCATCTCCCGATACAGCTCGTGCAGCAGCGCCAGTCCGGCCTCCACCTCGTCGTCCTGTTGCTGGCACACCATAAAGCGCAGCCGCCGATCGTCCTCGATCCCCAAGGTGGCGCGAAAGGCCTCCACCTGATTGTTCTCGCAACCCAGCCCGATCACCAGCACCGCGCCGGCATTGGGATGGCGGACCATGTTTTGCAGCATGATGCGGGTATTGGCATGATCTTGCCCCAACTGCGAGCAGCCGAACGGATGGTTGAACAGATGCACGCCGTCGATCCCGTCCGCCTGAGTTTGCTGTAAAAAGCGCTGCTGGATCTGGCGGGCGATGCCGTTGACGCAGCCGACGGTGGGCACGATCCACAGCTCGTTGCGGATCCCCACTTCGCCGCCGGCCCGGCGATACAGCTGCACCTCGCGATCCGCCGCCTGCGGCGGCAGCGCGGGGAACTGCGGCTGGTAACGGTAGCTGTCCAGATCGCTCAGGTTGGTTTTGGCGTTTTGCGAATGAATATGCTCCCCTGGCGCGATGGCCGCGAGCGCATGGCCGATCGGCTGACCATATTTGATGATGTCCTCACCCTCGGCGATCGGGCCGAGCGCAAACTTGTGCCCGCGCGCCACCGGCTGCGCCAATCGAACGCTCTCCGCTTCCAGCTCAACCGTTTCTCCAGCGGCCAGGTCGCGCAGCGCCACCGCTACGTTATCCTGCTCATGAATCTTTATCGTACTTTGCATAAACCGGTCCCGGATAACGGCTACGCCAGTTCAATGGCGAAATAGTTTTTGGCGTTGTCGAAGCAGATGTTTTGCACCATCTCGCCCAGCAGCGCGATGTCCGCCGGCGCTTCGCCATCCGTCACCCAGCGGCCGATCATCTGGCAAAGGATGCGACGGAAGTATTCATGGCGCGTGTACGACAGGAAGCTGCGGCTGTCGGTCAACATGCCGACGAAACGGCTCAGCAGCCCGAGCTGCGCCAGCTGCGTCATCTGCCGTTGCATGCCGTCCTTTTGATCGTTGAACCACCA
Organism: Serratia sp. BFP-2025; assembly: GCF_050880365.1. Classification (NCBI taxonomy): domain Bacteria; kingdom Pseudomonadati; phylum Pseudomonadota; class Gammaproteobacteria; order Enterobacterales; family Yersiniaceae; genus Serratia; species Serratia sp. BFP-2025. Next base: position 360,117 of record NZ_JBPAFV010000002.1, read on the forward strand.
GCCGGAGCCGAATTGCATCTTGCCGGGCGTGCCTTCCCCCTGGAAGTTGCCGACCATGGTGCCGATCACTTCGTTATCGCGCGGGTTGAGGCAGTAGAGAATGGTTTTCGGCAGGCCGCCCTGCCGCGCCTGGGCATCCAGCAGCCGCGACAGCGGTTCCGCCAACGGCCGGTCGTTGATCGAATCGAAACCGATATCCGGGCCAACGGCGGCCAGCATACGGCTGTTGTTATTGCGCAGCGCGCCGATGTGATACTGCTGCACCCAACCACGGCGCCGGTACTCGCCGGCCAGAAACAGCAGCACCGCGCTTTTGAACTGGGCGCTCTGTTCCGGCGTCGGCAGCTCGCCGTTCAGGCGGCGCAGCAGGATCGCATCCAGCGTCGCTTCATCGGCCTCGCCGAACACCACCACGTCCAGCGCATGGTCGGCCACCTTGCAACCGTGGGCGGCAAAGTGATCCATGCGCTGGTACAGGGCATCGCACAGCGTGCTGAAGCGGCCGATGGCAGTGTCTGCCGCCGCCTCCAGCTGCCGCAGATAGTCGCTGAAGCCCGGTGCATCGATAGTGAAAGCCTTGTCCGGCCGCCAGCTCGGCAGCACTTTGATCTCGAAGCTGCAATCGTCGGCGATCGCCCGATGATGGCGCAGATCGTCGATAGGATCGTCGGTGGTGCCGACCATTCTCACGTTCATCTGGCGCATGATGCCGCGCGCGCGAAACTCATCCTGCGCCAGCAGCGCATTGCCGCGCTGCCAGATCTCGTCCGCCGTGGCCGGCGACAGCAGCGTGCCGGTGATGCCGAACGGCCGGCGCAGCTCCAGATGCGTCCAGTGATAGAGCGGATTGCCGATGGTATGCGGCACCGTGGCGGCCCAGGCGTCGAACTTCTCGCGATCGCCCGCATCGCCGGTGCACAGCCGCTCCGCTACGCCGTTGGTGCGCATCGCCCGCCATTTGTAGTGATCGCCCCGCAGCCAAATATCGTACAGGTTGCTGAAGCGGGTGTTCTCCGCGATCTGCTGCGGCGGCAAATGGCAGTGATAATCGAAAATCGGCTGCGGCGCCGCATAGTCGTGATACAAGCGCCGGGCAAACTCGCTGTCCAGCAGGAAATCTTCGCTCAAAAACGTCGCCATTTCGGGCTCCTTACTTGCCGTGCGGCACGGGAATCGAATCGCAAAAGTTATCACACCAATTTTAATGAGCGTCCAGCAAATTTTTCCCGCCATTTGCCGTTTTGCTGTCCTTCAATCCCTTTTTCGCTCAGTTTTACGGCAAATGTGCGGCATAAACGCACTATTTCACCGGCAACAGTATCGCTCAGGCGAATAATTCCTTTTGTGATATCACTCAACTTTTAAACCTGTATGACAGGTTATTGTCTCGCCAGCCGCATCGCCGGCCACACCTTCAAACGGGGAGACTTTTCGGATGCGTAAAATTAAAGGGTTACGCTGGTACATGATCGGACTAGTGACCATCGGCACCGTGCTGGGCTACCTGACCCGCAACGCCATCGCCGTCGCGGCGCCAACGCTGGAAGATACGCTGCACATCACCACCCAACAGTATTCCTATATCGTCGCCGCCTATTCCGCCTGCTACACCGTGATGCAGCCGGTGGCGGGCTATGTGCTGGACGTACTGGGCACCAAAATCGGCTACGCCATGTTCGCCATTCTGTGGGCGCTGTTCTGCATGGGCACCGCGTTGGCCAACAGCTGGGGCGGCCTGGCGCTGGCGCGCGGCGCGGTCGGCATGGCCGAAGCGGCGATGATCCCCGCCGGGCTGAAGGCCAGCAGCGAGTGGTTTCCGGCCAAAGAACGTTCGATCGCCGTCGGCTATTTCAACGTGGGGTCGTCGATCGGCGGCATGATCGCCCCGCCGCTGGTGGTCTGGGCCATCGTGGCGCACAGCTGGGAAATGGCGTTCATCATCACCGGCGTGCTGAGCCTGATCTGGGCCATCTGTTGGCTGCTGTTCTACAAACATCCGAAAGATCAGAAGAAACTGAGTCAGGAAGAGCGCAGTTACATCCTCGAAGGCCAGGAAGCGCAACACCAGACCACCCACGCCAAAAAGATGTCGGCCTGGCAGATCGTGCGCAACCGCCAGTTCTGGGGCATCGCGCTGCCGCGCTTTCTGGCGGAGCCGGCCTGGGGCACCTTCAACGCCTGGATCCCGCTGTTCATGTTCAAGGCCTACGGCTTTAATTTGAAAGAGATCGCCATGTTCGCCTGGATGCCGATGCTGTTCGCCGATCTCGGCTGCATCGTCGGCGGCTACCTGCCGCCGCTGTTCCAGAAGTATTTCAAGGTCAATCTGATCGTCTCGCGCAAGCTGGTGGTGACGATGGGAGCGGTGTTGATGATCGGCCCCGGCATGATCGGCCTGTTCACCAGCCCTTACGCCGCCATCGCGCTGCTGTGCGTCGGCGGCTTCGCCCATCAGGCGTTGTCCGGGGCGCTGATCACCCTCTCTTCCGACGTATTCGGCCGCAATGAGGTAGCGACCGCCAACGGCCTGACCGGCATGGCGGCCTGGACCGCCAGCACACTGTTCGCCCTGGTGGTCGGCGCGCTGGCGGATACGCTCGGCTTCAGCCCGCTGTTCGCGGCGCTGTCGGTATTCGACATTCTCGGCGCGATCGTCATCTGGACGGTGCTGCAAAACCGTCCGGCCGCCGAACCGCAGTCAACCGCGCTGCAGCCGACCCCGGCGCGCAGCTGATCCCACCGCCCGGCCGCCGCGCCGGGCCCCTTACCCCTCTGGCAGCAGTGCCGAATAAGTGGTATAACAAATCCAATGGCTACGCGCCCCTTCCCACCGCACCGTATAGAGCATTCACTATGGAATTCACTGAAACCAGACGCCTGTATCAGCAACTGGCCGCCGAGCTTAAGCACCGTATCGAAAGCGGCCGCTACCCGGTGGGCGACAAACTGCCGGCCGAGCGATACATCGCCGAAGAGATGAATGTCAGCCGCACCGTGGTGCGCGAAGCGATCATCATGCTGGAAGTGGAAGGCTATGTGGACGTGCGCAAAGGATCCGGGATCCACGTGGTCTCCAACCAGCAAAAGCACCTGGTGGTGCCGGGCGACAGCATCGAATTCGCCACCGCCGGCCCGTTTGAGCTGCTGCAGGCGCGCCAGCTGATCGAAAGCAACATCGCCGAATTCGCCGCCACCCAGGTGACCAAGCAGGATATCGTGCAACTGATGGAGATCCAGGAGCACGCCCGCAAAGAGGATCGCTTCCGCGACTCGCAGTGGGATCTGAAGTTCCACGTGCAGGTGGCGCTGGCCACTCAGAACACCGCCATGGCCACCATCGTGGAAAAAATGTGGGTGCAGCGGGTCAACAACCCTTACTGGAAAAAGCTGCACGAGCACATCGACGAACGCTCGATCGCCAGCTGGTGCGACGATCACGATCAAATCCTCAAGGCGCTGATGCGCAAAGACCCTTACGCCGCCAAGCTGGCAATGTGGCAACATCTGGAAAACACCAAGCAGATGCTGTTCAACGCCACCAGCGACGATTTCGAATACAACGCCGACCGCTACCTGTTCGCCGAGAATCCGGTAGTGCATCTGGATGGCGTGAGCCACGAGCCGAAATAGCCACTGCGGTCAAAAACCGTCGGCTTATGTCAGGTAATGTAAAATCCGCTGAATCGATGCCGTAACCGCCGTTTGCCGTGTACTATTTCACCGCTGGCAACGTAGATTTCCCTGTTGCCAATCGTGCTATTTTGGTAGAGTTAGCCCACTTTTTTACCCATTGCTGCAGGGGCGGAACGCGAATAAATGCGCTGGTTGTTTGCCATGCTGATTGCTCTTTTCTGCTGGACCGGTTCGGTCTCCGGCCAACAGCTTTGCGTGGCGTCATCCAAGCCCACCCCCAGCGCGCTGAGCAGCCTGCCGCTGCTGGCGGAGCCGGCGCTTTCCCCCTATGATCATGTATATCGGGCGCCGGCCGAAGCGCGCCGCAAAGCCCCCGGCAAGCTGCCGCTGCTGCTGCCCAGAGCGCACTCTTTCTCCGGCTCGCTGCTCGCATTTTCCCTGCTGGCGCCGGTCTATACCTTGGCCGCAGAGCCGGGCTACCGAATTCGTTTCCCCCGCCAGGACACCCCGGCCCCCAACCGGCTTGCCCAGGTCGACTGGATGCTGGACGCCTCCAGGCAACAGAGTCGGCAAGCCGGCTGGAAAGAAAGTAACATGCAGTACCGTGGCACGCTGACTTACCACCTATGACCGGTGTCGCACCGCTTAGAAACTTTAAAGCAACGCCGTTTCATCGTTATCAGCAATCAGGATCGCCGCGCGCTTTCAGCCCACGTCCGCTCCGCCGCTGAGATAAAAATAAACAATGACGTTTTAGGAACACCGGATGGATATCATTAAAGAACTGATACATGCCTTGTGGCAGCAGGATTTTGAGACGCTGGCGAACCCTTCGTTGGTGTGGACCCTCTACATCCTGCTGTTCATGATCCTGTTTTTGGAAAACGGCCTGCTGCCGGCCGCTTTCCTGCCGGGCGACAGCCTGCTGATCCTGGTCGGCGTGCTGATCGCCAAAGGCACCATGGGCTTCCCGCTGACCGTCGTGATCCTGACCGTCGCCGCCAGCCTGGGGTGCTGGGTCAGTTACATACAGGGCCGATGGCTCGGCAATACGCGAACGGTGCAAGGCTGGCTTTCGCACCTGCCGGCCCACTACCATCAGCGGGCGCACAACCTGTTCCACCGCCACGGGCTTTCCGCCCTGCTGGTGGGCCGCTTCCTGGCCTTCGTGCGCACCCTGCTGCCGACCATCGCCGGGCTGTCCGGCCTGAGCAACGCGCGCTTCCAGTTCTTCAACTGGATGAGCGGCCTGCTGTGGGTCTTGATCCTGACGACGCTGGGCTTCGCGCTGGGTAAAACCCCGGTGTTCCGCAAGTATGAAGATCAGCTGATGTTCTGCCTGATGATGTTGCCGCTGGTGTTGCTGGTGGTCGGTCTGGTCGGCTCGCTGATCGTGCTGTGGCGCAAGAAACGCGCCAGTGGCCAGAACCCGGGGAAAGGGGCGTGACAGCAAAGCGCCCGCGCTGGCAATACGTCCTGATGATCGCGCTCGCCCTGCTGGCGTTGGCGACGCTGTTGGTGCCCTGCATGGTGCGCACCGAGAGCGAGCTGCGCATTCGCGCCAGCCAGCAGGGGCTGTCGCTGCCCGACGGATTTTATGTCTACCAGCGCCTCGATGAGCGCGGCATCCGCATCAAGAGCATCACGCCAGAAGGCGATGGCCTGGTCATTCGCCTGGATTCGCCGGAGCAGCAATTGCTGGCGCGCGAAGCGTTGCAAACCATCCTGCCGCCCGGTTACCACATCGCATTGAGCGAGTCTCCGGTGCCGTCGCATTGGGTGCGCGAATTTGCGCGTTCCCCACTCAATCTGGGATAATCCCCCTTCAGATGAAGGGGTTTCCTTTCGCTGCCGCTATCTTCATTTTCATTCGCACCGTTTAGCTCAAAAATCAGTCAGTCGACACCAGACCGCGGCTGATTCTTTGGGGGCACGCCGGTTTCATGACTATGCTGAAGGGTAACTTCAGCCGGCGATGAACGCCCTCCTCTCGCGCTGCCGTCTTCGGCAGTCAGGAAAGCGGATGCCTGTGCAGGCATCCCATGAAAAGGAACTGAAAGATGAAATTACGCCATTCACTGTTACTGCTGCTGCCACTCTGCGCGCTGCCGGCACTCGCTTCGGCCGCTGAGGGCGGCTGCGCCGCCAAAGCGCAAAGCATCCAGCAACAAATCGACTACGCCACCCAGCACGGCAATACCCACCGCGTGGACGGGCTGAAAAAGGCGCTGAGCGAAGTGCAGACCCACTGCACCGAAGCCGGTCTGCAGGCCGAACGCCAGAAAAATATCGCGGAGAAACAGCGCAAGGTTGACGAACGCCGGGAAGAGCTGAAAGAAGCGCAGCAAACCGGCAAGCTGGACAAGGTCGCCAAGAAGCAGCAAAAGCTGGCTGAAGCGCAGGCTGAGTTGAAACGCGCCCAGGCGGAATAATTTTTTTACACCAGCGGATTTATCGATGAGAGCCCCATCACGCGGGATTTCTTAAGCATATAAAAGTGATGTCTGGTGTTATCTGCTAGCCATCACCCCTTTGCTCCGGCGAAAAAATCCGCTATGTTAAAAGTCTGTCGAAATAAACGTTAAGGAATAATCACATGGCACATGATTCAAATGCAGAAAACTTACGCGCTGAACTGAAGTCCTTAGCCGATACGCTGGAGGAAGTGCTGAACTCCTCCACCGACAAGCCGAAAGCCGAGCTGGAGAAGCTGCGTTCGAAAGCGGAAGGCGCGCTGAAAGAGACCCGCGCTCGCCTGAGCGACGCCGGTGACAAGCTGGCTTCGCAAACCAAACAGATCGCCGGCCAAGCCGACGACTACGTGCGCGACAACCCGTGGACCGGCATCGGTATCGGCGCGGCGGTCGGCGTGGTGCTGGGCGTGCTGCTCGCGCGTCGCTAATCATGGCTGAACAACCGCAAGTGCGCGCGCAGGGCCCCGCCAAAGGGGTCCTGGATATCGGTCAGCGCATCGTCACGATCCTGGTCGGCATGGTGGAAACCCGTGTCCGGCTGGCGGTCGTCGAGCTGGAAGAGGAGAAAGCCAACCTCATTCAGCTGCTGATCATGGCCGGTATGACGCTGCTGTTCACCGCCTTCGGTTTGATGAGCCTGCTGATCCTGATCTTCTGGGCCATCGATCCGGTCTACCGGCTGGTGGCGCTGGGTGCCACGACCGGCGTGCTGCTGTTCCTGGCCGTGGTCGGCACCATCTGGACGCTGGTCAAGGCCCGTCGCACCACGCTGCTGGGCGCCACGCGCAAGCAGCTGGAGCTCGACCGCGCCGAGCTGGAGCGCGAACCATGAGCCGCCGCCGCTACCTGGAATGGAAGAAAGAGAGGCTGATTCGGCAGATCCAGCAACAGCGTCTGGATCTGGCCGAACACAAGTCTCTGTGGCTGGAAAAGACCGAACGCATCGACCGCGGCTGGCAAACGGTGTTTGGCCTGCGCCGCTATCTGGTGCTCGGTTCCAGCATCATGGCGCTGTACGGCATCCGCCATCCCAGCAAGATGATCCGCTGGTCGCGCCGCGCTTTCGGCGCCTGGAGCGCTATCCGTCTGTTTAAGAAGACGTTCTCCACCAAGTAAGCCGCCGCGTTTTTCCTTCAAACCTCCTGTTGCTCTGCCCCCATTTTTCCCCCTGAAACAGCATGCCTAATCCCGGGGCCGGGCAACCTGCTGACCAACGGCAATTTATTAGCACGCTAAAGATTCAGATTTTTTGAAAAATTACGACAGTTTTACTTGCTAACAACCTGAGCACTTCCCGCTTAACATTCACTCCATCAATACGATACGGACCGGACAGGGTCAGAGACCCGCTACGCCGCCCGCTGATATGACTACCGCCGAACAGGCGCACAAAAACACTTTTGGAGTTGATGATGAAAAAATTAGAAGATACAGGTTTGCTGGTTGCTCGTATTCTGATGCCAATCCTGTTCATCGTGGCAGGCTACGGCAAAATGGGTGACGCCTACGCCGGTACCCAACAATACATGCAATCGATGGGCGTGCCTGGCTTCTTGCTGCCGCTGACCATCCTGCTGGAATTTGGCGGCGGCCTGGCGATCCTGTTCGGTTTCCTGACCCGCACCGTGGCGCTGTTCACCGCCGGTTTCACCATCCTGACCGCGCTGCTGTTCCACACTGATTTTGCGAACGAAGTAAACCAGCTGATGTTCATGAAAAACCTGACCATCGCCGGCGGCTTCATCGTGTTGGCGGTCGCAGGCCCAGGCGGCTTCAGCATCGACCGTATTCTGAACAAGAAATGGTAATCTAAACTGTCATTCAGGGCCCGGCATGCCGGGCCCTGTCGTTTTTCACTCGGACACCAAGGAGATTCCCATGGGACAACTCGTCGATGGCGTTTGGCAAGACATCTGGTATGACACGAAATCTACCGGCGGCCGTTTCAAACGTTCAACCGCTCAGTTTCGCAATTGGGTGACCGCCGACGGTCAGCCGGGCGAACACGGCGCGGGCGGCTTCCAGGCCGAAGCGGGCCGTTATCACCTGTATGTTTCTCTCGCCTGCCCCTGGGCGCACCGCACGCTGCTGATGCGCAAATTGAAAGGGCTGGAGCAGATCATTCCAGTTTCCGTGGTGCACCCGCTGATGCTGGAAAACGGCTGGACCTTTGGCCAGGATTTTCCTGAGACCACCGGCGATCCGCTGTATCACGCCGACTTCCTGTACCAGATCTACCTGCGGGCCGACCCGCACTACAGCGGGCGCGTGACCGTGCCGGTGCTGTGGGATAAACAGCAGCAAACCATCGTCAGCAACGAATCCGCCGACATCATTCGCATGTTCAACAGCGCATTTGACGGCGTGGGCGCCCGCGCGGGCGATTACTACCCGGCCGAACTGCGCGGCAAGATCGATGAGCTGAACGGTTGGATTTACGATCGGGTGAACAACGGCGTGTACAAGGCCGGTTTCGCCACCAGCCAGGAAGCGTATGACGAAGCGGTCCACGGGGTATTCAGCGCGCTGGAGCGCCTGGAGCAGATCCTGGGGCAGCACCGCTATCTGACCGGCGATCGGCTGACCGAGGCCGACCTGCGGCTGTGGACCACGCTGGTGCGTTTCGATCCGGTATACGTCACCCACTTCAAGTGCGACAAACACCGCATCAGCGACTACCTGAACCTGTACGGTTTCCTGCGCGACATCTACCAGATGCCGGGCATCGCCGAGACGGTCAGCCTGCCGCACATTCGCAATCACTACTACCGCAGCCACGCCACCATCAACCCGTATGGCATCATTTCCATCGGGCCGGCGCAGGATCTGGACGAGCCGCACGGCCGCGACCAGCGCTTCGGTTAAGACGAAAAAAATCCCCTTGCCGCCCGGCAAGGGGATGTCATTCAACGAACGTTAACGCTGTGCGAACAGGCGCGGAATTTCGCGCAGGAACCAGGCTTTCGCCTCTCCCATGCTGTCGCGCCGCCAGGCCATGATGATGTCGGCTTCGCGGCTGTATTCCGGCCCCACCACCCGCAGCCGCCCGGCTTCGATATCTTTCTCCACCATCGGATACGGCATGGTCGCCACCCCCAACCCGGCCAGCAGCGCCAGACGCTTGTCTTCAATGGTGCTCACCGTCAGACGTTGTTGTTTATCCAGCAGCTGAACGGTCAACACCGGGCGCTCGCGGGCGGTATCCGCCACGGCGATGCCGCGGTACTTCACGCGGGTCACCTCGGACAACGGCTCCGGCTCCTGATGGATCGGGTGATCCGGCGCGGCGACATAGACGCTCATCACCTTGTACAGTTTGCGGGTGTTGATCTCCGAGGATGCGCGGAAATGCATATCCGGTGCGATCACGATGTCGGCGCGCCCCTGCTCCAGCCGCTCCCAGGCGCCCGCCAACACTTCGGTGAAAATCGACACCTGGGTATTGGCCTTCAGCGCCAGCTTGTCGACCAGCGGGAACAGCAGGCTCGGCGGTGATAACGCTTCGCTGACGATGGTCAGGTGGGTTTCCCAACCGCGCGCCAGCGCTTCGGCGTCAGTGGTCAGCTTGTCTGCCGCCTCCAGCAGCACCCGCCCGCGCTCCAGCAGCATGCGCCCCACGTTGGTGAACTTGGTGCGGTGGCCCGAACGGTCGAACAGCACCACGTCCAATTCTTCTTCCAATTTTTGCATGGTGTAGCTGAGCGCCGACGGCACCCGGCCCAATTCGTCGGCGGCCGCGGCGAAACTGCCACGCCGGTCGATCGCGTCCATCACTCTCAGCGCCTCAAGCGTGAGCGCCCGATCTCTGGCCATCACATCCCTCTGTCAGGAAATTTGAATATGCCGACCAGATTAACTGGCTAACAATCCGACGTCCAGATGCTTACCATTTGGATAATGAATTTAGAGAGCCGATTGCCATGATTACATGCAGAACAGCACAACAATGCGGGCAAGCTGACTTTGGTTGGCTGCAGGCTCGCTACACCTTTTCCTTTGGTCACTACTTCGATCCCAAACTGATGGGCTACGCCTCGCTGCGGGTACTGAATCAGGAGGTGCTGGCACCGGGCGCGTCGTTCCAGCCGCGCACCTATCCCAGCGTGGACATCCTGAACCTGATCCTGCAGGGCGAGGCGGAGTACCGCGACAGCGACGGTAACACGGTGCGTGCCAAAGCCGGCGAAGCGCTGCTGTTGGCCACCCAGCCGGGCCTGAGTTACAGCGAGCAGAACGTCAGCGGCGACACGCCGCTCACCCGTCTGCAGCTGTGGCTGGACGCCTGTCCGGAACGCAGCAACGAGCGGGTGCAGCGCCTGACGCTGCCGGCGGCAGGCAACCTGCTGCTGGCCTCGCCGGACGGCGCGCAGGGCAGCCTGCAGCTGCGCCAGCAGGTCTGGATCCACCATCTCGATCTGCAAGCGGGTGAACAGCTGACGCTGGCGATTAACGGGCCGCGCGCTTATTTGCAGTCGATCCACGGCACCATCACCGCCAACGGCGAGCACCACGAAGAACAGCGTCTGACCTGCGGCGACGGCGCCTTCGTGCGCGAGGAGAATCGCCTGACGATCCGCGCCGAGACGCCGCTGCGCGCGCTGCTGATCGACCTGCCGGTGTAAACCAAACCGGCCGGAAAACGAAAAACCCCGCGCAACTGACGTTGCGCGGGGTTTTCTTTTGTCGAGGGAGTTGACCGGTAAGCCGGGTTCTGTCGTGGACAGTCATTCCTCTAGGCCAGCAATCGCTCACTGGCTCAAGCAGCCTACCCGGGTTCAGTACGGGCCGTACCATGTGAACCCCTATTTGGCCTTGCTCCGGGTGGAGTTTACCGTGCCACGAACTGTTGCCAGCCGCGCGGTGCGCTCTTACCGCACCCTTTCACCCTTACCTGATCCCGCTTGCGCGGGCCATCGGCGGTTTGCTCTCTGTTGCACTAGTCGTAGGCTTGCGCCTCCCAGGCGTTACCTGGCACCCTGCCCTATGGAGCCCGGACTTTCCTCCCCTCCATCTGTCTCCCCGAAGAGGACGGCAATGAAGCGGCGACTGTCTGGTCAACTCCGGCGCGGATAGTAGCGTCGCGACGGCGGCAGGTCAACCGCTTTACGGCTGTTGTTGCTCCAGCGCGTGCTTATACAACGCATTTTTCTTCACGCCGTGGATTTCCGCCGCCAGCGCCGCCGCCTTTTTTAGCGGCAGCTCTTTTTGCAGCAGCGCCAGCGTGCGCAGCGCCTCGAGCGGTAACGCATCCTCCTGCGCCTTGTGGCCTTCGACGATCAGCACCATTTCGCCGCGGCGGCGCACTTCATCTTCCTGCACCCACGCCAGCAGTTCGCCCACCGGCGCGCCGTGGATGGATTCCCAGGTCTTGGTGAGTTCGCGCGCCAGCACCACATAGCGCTGCGGGCCCCAGACGGTGACCATGTCCTGCAGGCTTTCCAGCAGACGATGGGTGGACTCATAGAAAATCAGCGTGCGCGGCTCCTCCGCCAGCGCCATCAGCGTATCCTTGCGCCCCTTGGTTTTCGCCGGCAGGAAGCCTTCGTAGCAGAAACGGTCGGAAGCGACGCCCGCAGCACACAGCGCAGTCGTGGCGGCGCAGGCGCCCGGCAGCGGCACCACGCGAATGCCTGCCTCGCGGCAACGGCGCACCAGGTGATAACCGGGATCGTTGATCAATGGCGTTCCGGCGTCGGACACCAGCGCGATGCTCTGGCCTTCCTGCAGTTTCGCCAGCAGTTGATCGGCCTTTTGCTGTTCGTTGTGATCGTGCAGTGCGAACAGGCGCGCGTTGATCGCGAAGTGTTGCAGCAGCAATCCGGTATGGCGCGTATCTTCCGCCGCGATCAGATCAACGCTTTTCAGTACCTCTAACGCACGGTGGGTAATATCGCCCAGATTGCCGATTGGAGTGGGCACCACATACAGCGTTGATGCAGAAATGACTGATTGTTGGTGTTGATTCATTGTTTCATCCGGGTTGCCGATTTAATATTGAGCATCTTGAAAAAAACATCACTGGATACAGTATGCTTTCCTCAACATTCGTTCGTACCAAAGCAGGGCGTTCCAAGCCTGTCCGACTGACCGCAGTCATCGCCGCCGCCCTTTTCCTGGCGGGCTGTCCAAGTCGGGCCCCGCAAACGCCGCCCGCCAATATACAGGACGAAGCGAGCGCCAGCTCCGATTACTACCTGCAGCAGTTGCAGCAAAGCAGCGATGATAACAAGGCTGACTGGCAATTACTTGCTATTCGCGCCTTGCTGCGTGAAGGAAAACTGCCGCAGGCCGGCGACCAGTTGAATCAACTGCCGAAAAACCTCAGCGGCGCGCAGCAGACCGAACGCCAATTGCTGACCGCCGAACTGCAGATCGCCAACAAGAGCTACGTCAGCGCCCGCAGCACGCTGGGCCACCTGGACAGCGGTTCGCTGTCGCCGAATCAGAAGGTGCGTTACTACCAGGCGCAGATCGCCGCCAATCAGGGCAAAGCGTCGCTGCCGCTGATCCGCGCCTATATCGCGCAGGAGCCGCTGCTGACCGGTAAACCGCACCAGGAAAACCTGGACCAGACCTGGCAGGCGCTGCTGCAGCTGACGCCGCAGGAGATGAACAGCCTGGTGATCAACGCCGATGAAAACGTGCTGCAAGGCTGGTTGGATCTGCTGCGCGTCTATCAGGACAACAAGCAGGATCCCGATCTGCTGAAGGCCGGCATCAAAGATTGGCAGAACCGTTATCCGAAAAACCCGGCGGCCAAAACGCTGCCGGCTCGCCTGAACCAGGTGCTGAACTTCACCCAAGCCTCTACCTCGAAAATCGCCCTGCTGCTGCCGTTGAACGGCCAGGCGAAGGTGTTCGCCGACGCCATCCAGCAAGGCTTCGAAGCGGCGAAAAACGGCGGCTCCATGCCGGCGCCACAGCCTCAAGCCGCACAACCGGCTGCCACAGCGGCCCAAACGGCGCCGGCCGACCAGGCCGCTGCGGGTGACATCAACGCCAACGGCGCGGTCAGCCCTTCAGCGCAAGAGAGCCAGCCTGCAGTGACCGCCGCGCAACCCGCCGCACCGTCCAGCGCGCCGGTAACGCCGCTGCAGGCCGCCAATGCGCAGGTCAAAGTGTACGACACCACCAGCCAGCCGCTGGCCGCCTTGCTAAGCCAGGCGCAGCAGGATGGCGCCACTCTGGTGGTCGGGCCGCTGCTGAAAGAGAACGTCGACCAACTGTCCGCCAGCACCACCACGCTGAACGTACTGGCGCTCAACCAGCCGGAAACGCCGAAGGATAACCTGAACATCTGTTACTTCGCTCTGTCGCCGGAAGATGAAGCGCGCGACGCCGCCCGCCACATCTGGGAACAACAGAAGCGCCAGCCGTTGCTGCTGGTGCCGCGCGGTGCCTTCGGCGATCGCGTCGCCAAGGCCTTTAACCAGGAATGGCAGAAACAGGGGGGGCAAACCGTGCTGCGTCAGGACATCGGCTCCGCCGGTGAACTGCGCCAGATGGTGAACAGCGGCGGCATCCGCATGACCGGCACGCCGATGTCGAGCGCCCCGGCGCCGCAGAGCGTCACCATCGCCGGGCTGACCATTCCGGCGCCGCCGAGCGACGTACCCGCCGCCACCGGCGGCAACGTCGACGCGGTATATATCGTCGCCACCCAGTCCCAGCTGACGCTGATCAAACCGATGATCGACATGGCCACCAGCTCGCGCGGCAAACCGGCGATGTACGCCAGCTCGCGCAGCTACCAGGCCGGCGCCGGCCCGGACTTCCGTCTGGAAATGGAAGGCCTGCAGTTCAGCGATATTCCGCTGTTGGCCGGCTCAAACCCTCAGCTGCTGCAGCAGGCCAGCGCGCGTTTCCGCAACGATTACTCGCTGGTGCGCCTGTATGCAATGGGGATGGATGCCTGGACATTGGCCAACCATTTTGCTGAAATGCGCCAGCTGCCGGGCTTCCAGGTTTCCGGCACCACCGGTACGCTGAGCGCGTCGCCGAACTGCGTGATCAACCGCAAACTGCCTTGGCTGCAATACCGTCAGGGTACGGTCGTCCCGGTCTCTTGAACCCACGCGCCTCAGGGGCGGGCTATGAGTTACTGGCCCGCCGTCATCTGGAACACGCCGGGCTCACCTTCTGCGCCGCCAACGTCGCGGTGCGCGGCGGTGAGCTCGACCTCATCATGCGCGACGGCGCCACCTGGGTGTTCGTCGAAGTGCGCTACCGCCGCAACGACGCTTTCGGCGGCGCGGCCGCCAGCGTCACCTCTCGCAAACAGCAGCGGTTGCTGCACGCCGCCGCCGTCTGGTTGGCGGGACGCGGAGCCAGTTTTGACACATCATCTTGCCGTTTTGATGTTTTGGCCATTACCGGTAGCCAGTTAGAATGGATACCCAACGCCTTCAATGCGGATTAATCGGGGTTTTGCGGCGCAGACCGGCCCTTTGACTTAGTGGATTAATACAACGTGCTGGATAGAATTAAAGTCTGTTTTACCGAAAGCATCCAAACCCAGATCGCGGCGGCGGAAGCGTTGCCTGACGCCATTTCCCGCGCGGCGATGACGCTGGTTCAATCCTTACTCAACGGCAACAAAATCCTGTGCTGCGGCAACGGCACCTCGGCGGCCAACGCGCAGCACTTCGCCGCCAGCATGATCAACCGTTTTGAAACCGAGCGCCCCAGCCTGCCGGCCATCGCCCTCAATGCCGACAACGTGGTGCTGACGGCGATCAGCAACGATCGGCTGCACGACGAAGTGTACGCCAAGCAGGTGCGCGCGCTCGGGCACACCGGCGACGTGCTGCTGGCGATTTCCACCCGCGGCAACAGCCGTGATATTGTGAAAGCGGTCGAAGCGGCCGTCACGCGCGACATGACCATCGTCGCGCTCACCGGCTACGACGGCGGCGAACTGGCCGGGTTGCTCGGCCAACAGGATGTCGAGATCCGCATCCCGTCGCACCGCAGTTCGCGCATTCAGGAAATGCATATGCTTACCGTAAACTGCCTGTGCGACCTGATAGACAATACGTTATTCCCCCACCAGGACGATTAAGGAACTGAGATGAAGCTAAAAGCCACATTTGCAGTGCTGTCCAGCGCCCTGCTGTTGCAAGGCTGTATCGCCGGCGTCGTCGTCGGCAGTGCGGCCGTCGCCACCAAAACCGCCACCGACCCGCGCAGCGTAGGGACTCAGGTAGATGACGGCACGCTGGAAGCCAGGGTCGAGAGCGCCCTGAGCAAAGACCAGCAGTTGAAGAAAGAAGCCCGGGTGGTCGCCACCGCCTATCAGGGCAAGGTGCTGTTGACCGGTCAGTCGCCTAACGCCGACCTCACCGCGCGCGCCAAGCAGATCGCCATGGGCGTGGAAGGCACCACCGAAGTGTATAACGAAATCCGCCAGGGCACGCCGGTCAGCCTGAGCACCGCCTCCTCCGACACCTGGATCACCACCAAGGTGCGTTCGCAGCTGTTGACCAGCGATACGGTGAAATCGTCCAACGTGAAGGTCACCACCGAAAACGGCGAAGTGTTCTTGCTGGGCCTGGTCACGCAGCAGGAAGGGCAATCGGCGGCGCAGATCGCCAGCCAGGTCAGCGGCGTGAAGCACGTCACTACCGCCTTTACCTATGTGAAGTAACCCTCTCTGCGGGAGCGGCGCTACGCCGTTCCCGCTCGCTTAATCCAGCTTGTTCTCGCGTAAAAACGTTTCCCCGCCCAACTGCCGCATCTGACGCATGATCCACTGTTGACGCTGCACCACATAGCCGGACGGCGCATCGGCCCTGAAACGGTGCGGATTCGGCAATACCGCCGCCAGCAGCGCCGCTTCGGCTGCGGTCAGGCGCTTGGCCGGCTTATGGAAAAAGCGTTGTGAAGCCTCCTCCACGCCGAACACCCCATCGCCGAACTCTACGATGTTCAGATACACCGTCAGAATGCGCCGCTTGGTCCACACCAGCTCGATGCCCGACGTCAGCCCGGCCTCCAGCCCTTTGCGCAGCCAGCTGCGGCCATCCCACAGAAACAGATTCTTGGCGGTTTGCTGCGACAGCGTGGACGCGCCGCGGATGCGCGTCGGGCGTTTCTCGTTGTGGCTGAGCGCCTTTTCAATGGCCGCCACGTCGAAGCCCCAATGATCGGGAAACTTCTGATCTTCCGCCGCCATCACCGCCAGCGCCATCTGCGGCGAGATATCGTCCATCGACACCCAGTCAGAATGAGCGACGTAGCCGAAGTCGCCGCTCAACCAGGCGCTGACTTGCCGCTCCACCATCACGGCGGAAAACGGCACCGGCAGGAAAGCAAAGGCCACAATGCCCAGCACCCACAGGCCGATAATCGCGATGACGCCGCGCTTCAGCCAATACCACGGGCGCAGCCGCCGCCATCCGCCGAGCGATTTTCTCATTCAGCCAGTTCCAGCACCCGCGCCACCAGTTTGTCGATGCCGAGGGCCGCCTGCGCGATCGACGGCGCCAGCATATAGGCCGGCGTGGTCACGATCTTATGTTCGCGGTCCACCACGATGTCGTCCACCGGGCAAATCACCGGCTCTCCGCCCATGGCGTCAATCACTTCCCCCAGGTCGGGATCGTTGCCAATGGTCAGCCGCGCTTGTTGATCCAGCAGCTTCGGCAACAGCGCCGGCGCGATGCACATCAGGCCAATTGGTTTGTTGGCCTTATGCATCTCGCGCGTCAGGCGCGCCAAATCTTCATCGACCCAACATTCCACGCCGGCTTCGGCGAAATTGCTGAGATTCTTGGCGGCGCCGAAGCCGCCGGGCACGATCAGCGCATCCAGCTGCGCGGCTTCCGCCAGCGCCAGCGGCTGCACAGCGCCGCGGGCGATGCGCGCCGATTCAATCAGGACATTGCGCGACTCCGCCATCTCATCACCGGATAAGTGATTGATAACATGGCGTTGAGGTTTATCCGGCGCAAAGCACACCGCCTGGGCGCCGGCGCGGTCCAACGCCAGCAGCGTCAACACCGCTTCATGGATCTCTGTACCGTCATAAACGCCGCTGCCGCTGAGGACGACACCCACCTTTTTCATCACTCTTACTCCTGTCGCTGCTGTCAACTGGTTCGTGCTCGGAGTTGACAAACACTAATCTACATCACACATTTTAATGAATCTTCTAACAAGAGCGCTTACATTTGCTATGTTGTTGGCTGTATGATGTTTAGGAATTCGCTACAACCTGCTCGACCAGAACACTGAAACCAATACGCAGGTTCACAATTTCCCTGGTGTTGGCGCAATATTCGCGCACCCCGGCTTAGGTCGGGGTCATTTTTTTTCAGCGTTCTCAACCCAAGCCCGCAGCACCTGCACATCGTTGCGCCACTCTTGTTTCAACTCATCCACCCAATCCTGCACGTTATCCCACCAGGCCGGCAGCGTAGGCGTTTGAATTTGTTGTGCCAGCTGCTGCAGGTGACGCAGACCGACCGAACCGGCGGCGCCCTTGATCTTGTGCCCTTCCTCGGTGATGCCTTTCTGATCGCGCGCCGTCATGTTGGAATCCAGCACCGCCAGATAGCCCGGCATCATCTGTTCGAACATCTCCAGGCTTTGGTGGATCAACTGCGGGCCAACCAGGTCCATGTACTGCTCCAGCATCGCGGTATCGAGTAACGACTCATTAATCTGCATCGCCTTGTGCTCCGTTTTCTTAGAAGTGTGAGAAGGTTGATGATCCCAATAGTGTTTGATGACCTGGGTCAGCGCCGGCACCGACAACGGCTTGCTCAGCACATCGTCCATGCCCGCCTCGAGATACTCTTTTTTGTCTTTCAGCACGTTGGCGGTCAGGGCCACCAGCGGCGGCAGCGCCTGCCCGGCATAGCGCTCACGCAGCGCCCGGGCGATATCCAGCCCTGTCATGTCCGGCAGTTGGATGTCCAGCAGCACCAGATCGAACTCGTCCGGATCGAACATCGCCAGCGCGTCGTGGCCGTTCATCGCCACCTCGACGCTGTTGCCCAGCTTCTCCAGCACCGAGCGCGCCACGATCACGTTCAGTTCGATATCCTCCACCAGCAGGATGTGCAGCGCCGGCAACGGCAGCTCCTCTTCCTCCGGCGCCGCGCTGACGGCTTCCTGCACCGCCGGCGCCTTGATGGTCAGGGTGAAGCAAGAACCGTGCCCCTGTTCGCTGCGCACGGTGATGTCGCCGCCCATGCTCTGCGCCAGCCGCTTGGAGACCGCCAGCCCGATGCCGGTGCCGGTGGCCGGGCGGCCACCGCGCTGATCTTTCACCTGATAATACATGGCGAAGATCTTGTCCTGCTCGTCCTGCGGGATGCCCATGCCCGAGTCCTCCACCTCGAACACCAGCTTCTCCGGCGCCTCGCGCCGCACGCGCACCACGATTTGGCCCTGCTGGGTAAATTTCACCGCGTTGCCGATCAGGTTCCACAGGATCTGCCGCAGGCGGGTGCCGTCGGTCACGATCTGCTGCGGCAGCGGCGTCTGCGGCTCCATGACGAACTGCAGCCCTTTCGGCTGCGCCAGCAGGCCCGAGAGGTTCTCCAAATCCGCCAGGAAGCCGGTGAAGTCCACCGGCTGGTTGTCGAGCTGCACCTTGCGCCGCTCGAGCTTATCCATTTCGATAATGTCGTTGAAGATGTTGCCGAGGGTGATGGCGCTGACGTGAATGGTCTTCAGGTATTTCAGCTGCTCATCGTTCAGCTCGGTATCGAGCAGGATGCGGCTCAGGCCGACGATGCCGTTAAGCGGCGTACGCAGCTCGTGGCTGATCGTTGAGATAAAGGTGGTCTTCTCCCTGCTGGCATTCTCCAGCGCGTCCTGGTAGCGCTTACGCTCGGTAATATCGCGGCCGAAGCCCATCAGCCCGTGGCGTTTGCCCACCCGGTCGTAAAACGGCACCTTGCGCAGCTCGAAACAGGCCTTGCGGCCATCGGGATACACCAACCACTGTTCGTAGGTCAGCGAGACGTTGTGGCGGAACACCTTCTCGTCGGTTTCGATCACCTTTTCGGCGATCTCCTGGCCGTAGACGTCGAACGGCGTCAGGCCGATCAACTGCTTCTCGCTCTTGCCGGTCAGCAGCTCCATCGCGCGGTTGCAACCGGAAAATTCTTTGTCTTCGTTGCGGTAATAAACCAGATCCGGCGAGGCATCGAGGAAGGAACGCAACAGCGCCGATTGCTGGCCCAGCTCAATCTGCGCCAGTTCGCGCTGTTCCATCTCTTCCGTCAGCTTTTCCATCACCTGCAGACGCTCTTCCTCCGCCTTGATACGGTCGGCGATCTCCTGGTTCAGCTGGCTGATATTGTCTTTAAGCTGCTGGTTGAGCTCCAGATCGCGGTGGCGCATCTCCTCCAGCTTGTCCACCAACCGCGCCAGCCGTTGGCGCGACTCCTCCAGCTGCTCCACCACCACAGAGAGGAAATAGACTGCCCACGGGGTGATCAGCAGGCCGAAGAAGATCGAACGCACCACGTCGATGCTTTCCACTTCGCCGCGCAGCAGCATGGTCACCGCCATCTGCACCACCATCGCCAGCACCACCAGCGCCGAGGCCAGCAGCAGCGAGAAGCGCACCAACCCCAGTTTTACCATTAAATCGACGTAGTACTGGGCCAACACCCGGATTTGCTTCATAGCGGCTCCCATCAGACACAATCTTTTGAATCATACCGTAAAACAGCGGTGAGATAAGGCGGCAAACGCCGAAGTGTGGCAAAGATTGCACTTCAGAGCGGCATGCCAGGGCGGTAGCGCCGCTTTTCATCCAGCGCGCTGCCCTGCCCGCCGTGCCGTTGCAGATAAGCGCCGACCGCCTGCATGCCGCTCCAGCGGTTTTCGCACCACAGCGGCGCCAGCAGCGTAGGCCGGCGGGCGCTGGCGGAAAGGCGGTGGTACACCACGTCCCCCGGCGTATGGCGGATCATCTCCCCGGCGCTGGCGGCATAATCCTCCAGCGCCAGTTCGGACAAACGCCCGGCCTGCCAAGCCCGCGCCAGGGTGCTGCCGGTGACGACGTGCAGCGGGTGGAGCTTGATGCCGTCGACGCCGGTCTGCGTCACCTGCTGCAGCGTGAGCAGATGATCGCGCTGGGTTTCTCCCGGCAGCCCGACGATCAGATGGCAGCACACCTTCAGACCGCGCTGTCGAGCCAGCCGTGCGGTCTGCTGATAGCAGCGAAAATCATGGCCGCGGTTGATGCGCTTTAGCGTTTTATCGTGCGCCGTCTGCAGCCCCAGTTCCAGCCACACTTCATAGCCTTGTTCGCGGTAGCCCGCCAGCAGGTCCAACGCGGCGGGCGGCACGCAGTCCGGCCGGGTGCCGACGCACAGGCCGACCATGTCGCTCTGCGCCAGCGCCTGCCGATACATCGACGCCAGCAGTTCGACCTCCGCATAGGTGCTGGTATAGGCCTGGAAATAGGCCAGATAGCGCCGCGCCCGGTCGACCCGCGCGGCCTGCCGCGCCAGCTGTTCGGCGATGCTCTGCTGCTGCATCGTTTCATCGGCGAACGACGCGACGTTGCAAAATGTACAGCCACCGCGTCCCAGCGTGCCGTCGCGGTTTGGGCAGCTGAATCCGCCGTGTAGCGTGAGTTTATGGATCTTTTCGCCATAGCGGCGCTGGAGATCCGCGCCAAACATATTGACTAATTGCGGCAACTGCATAATCTTGGTGATTCTCTGTGTTCAAAGCCGCGATGCTAATAAGAAACGGTTTTTCCCGCGATGACAGAGATCAACGCTTTCCCCGCAAGGCGCCATCACGCATAACCATTCATCATAAACGCAAATAAATTCACTATAATTCTGATGAATTATTCTAATCGTCACGCAACCGTTAACGGCAATATGACAATGCGGTGAAAAATAGTCATAAACATCAACAAAGCAATATCTTATAGAATAAAACTCTGCTATTAACCCCCGCACTAGCATGGTGCAGAGATTAAGGGGTTGCACTATAGTGAGACAGCTCACACTTCTGCGGGGATCCGCGTTGCCCCACGATAGTGCAAAAATGCATTAAAACACTTATTTTTCAAATAAATAAACATCATCAATTCGATAAGAATCTATCTTAAGCCCACATTTGACCTGCGAATTCTTTCTCGCTAAGTTGGAAGTCCGCTGGAAGCTTTCTGGACGGGCAAACGTCTCGTCATATTTATGCAGTAATTGAAGACTCCCTCTTAAAACAAGTCCTATACCACTTGTGAGACCGTCACGAGAGGCCATTGATGGAGGGCGGAAAAGCAGATTGGCGGGGTTAACTTGCTGATTGGACTTCTGCCTGAAATTGGGAAGCCCCCTCGCAGTAGGTTGTGAGAGTCACGCAGAGCCTGGGGAGGTTCACTGATATGTTGTACGATAAATCCCAAGAGAGGGACAACTGTGGTTTCGGCCTGATCGCCCACATAGAAGGCGAACCTAGCCACAAGGTGGTGCGCACCGCCATTCACGCGCTGGCCCGCATGCAGCACCGCGGCGCGATCCTGGCCGACGGCAAGACCGGCGACGGCTGCGGCCTGTTGCTGCAAAAACCCGATCGCTTCTTCCGCATGGTGGCGGAAGAGCGCGGTTGGCGCTTGGCCAAGAACTACGCCGTCGGCATGATGTTCCTCAGCCAGAATGAAGAGGAAGCGCGCCTCAGCCGCCGCATCGTGGAAGAAGAGCTGCAAAACGAAACGCTGTCGATCGTCGGCTGGCGTGAAGTGCCGACCAACCCGGACGTGCTGGGTGAAATCGCCCTCTCCTCCCTGCCGCGCATCGAGCAAATCTTCGTTAACGCCCCGGCCGGCTGGCGCCCGCGCGATATGGAACGCCGCCTGTTCGTGGCGCGCCGCCGCATCGAGAAACGCGTGCAGGACAACAGTTTCTACGTCTGCAGCTTCTCCAACCTGGTGACGATCTATAAAGGCCTCTGCATGCCTGCGGATCTGCCGCGCTTCTATCTCGATCTGGCGGACCTGCGCCTGGAATCGGCCATTTGCCTGTTCCACCAGCGTTTCTCCACCAACACCGTGCCGCGCTGGCCGCTGGCGCAGCCGTTCCGTTACCTGGCGCACAACGGCGAAATCAACACCATCACCGGCAACCGCCAATGGGCGCGCGCCCGTACCTATAAATTCCAAACGCCGCTGATCCCGGATCTGCAGGCCGCCGCGCCGTTCGTCAACGAAACCGGCTCCGACTCCAGCTCGCTGGACAACATGCTGGAGCTGCTGCTGGCGGGCGGGATGGATCTCATCCGCGCCATGCGCCTGCTGGTGCCACCGGCCTGGCAGAACAACCCGGACATGGACGGCGATCTGCGCGCCTTCTTCGACTTCAACTCGATGCACATGGAGCCGTGGGACGGCCCGGCCGGCATCGTGATGTCCGACGGCCGCTACGCCGCCTGTAACCTCGATCGCAACGGCCTGCGCCCGGCGCGCTACGTGATCACCAAAGACAAGCTGATCACCTGCGCCTCCGAAGTCGGCATCTGGGATTACCAGCCGGACGAAGTGGTAGAAAAAGGCCGCGTCGGCCCCGGCGAGCTGATGGTGATCGACACCCGCAGCGGCCGTATCCTGCACTCGGCGGAAACCGACAACGATCTGAAAAGCCGCCATCCGTATAAAGAGTGGATGGAGAAAAACGTCAAACGTCTGGTGCCGTTCGAAGATCTGCCGGACGATCAGGTTGGCAGCCGCGAGCTCGACGACGCACAGCTCGAGACCTACCAGAAACAGTTCGGCTACAGCAGCGAAGAGCTGGATCAGGTGATCCGCGTGCTGGGCGAGATCGGCCAGGAAGCCACCGGCTCGATGGGCGACGATACCCCGTTCGCCGTGCTCTCCAGCCGGCCGCGCATCGTTTACGACTATTTCCGCCAGCAGTTCGCGCAGGTCACCAACCCGCCTATCGATCCGCTGCGCGAAGCGCACGTCATGTCGCTGGCCACCAGCATCGGCCGTGAAATGAACGTGTTCTGCGAAGCCGAAGGCCAGGCGCACCGCCTGAGCTTCAAATCGCCGATCCTGCTGTACTCCGATTTCAAACAGCTCACCACGCTGGAAGGCGAATACTATCGCGCCGAGACCCTCGATCTGACCTTCGATCCGCAACAGCAGGATCTGGAGCAGACCATTCGCGCCCTGTGCGACGAAGCGGAACGCAAGGTGCGCGAAGGCGCGGTGCTGCTGGTGCTGTCCGACCGCGCCATCGCGCCCGGCCGCCTGCCGGTACCGGCCCCGATGGCAGTTGGCGCCGTACAAACCCGCCTGGTGGAGAAAAGCCTGCGCTGCGACGCCAACCTGATCGTTGAAACCGCCAGCGCCCGCGATCCGCACCACTTCGCCGTGCTGCTCGGCTTCGGCGCGACCGCCATCTACCCATATCTGGCCTATGAAACCCTGGCCAAGCTGGTGGACAGCCAGGCGATCGACAAGAAATACCGCGACGTGATGCTGAACTACCGCAACGGCATCAACAAGGGCCTGTACAAGATCATGTCCAAAATGGGCATCTCGACCATCGCCTCTTACCGCTGTTCCAAGCTGTTCGAAGCGGTCGGCCTGCACCGCGATCTGGCAGATCTGTGCTTCCAGGGCGTGGTCAGCCGCATCGGCGGCGCCAGC
Source organism: Serratia sp. BFP-2025 (assembly GCF_050880365.1). NCBI lineage: Bacteria > Pseudomonadati > Pseudomonadota > Gammaproteobacteria > Enterobacterales > Yersiniaceae > Serratia > Serratia sp. BFP-2025. Next base: position 383,856 of record NZ_JBPAFV010000002.1, read on the forward strand.
TTCAGCGACTTCCAGCAGGATCTGCAGAACCTTTCCAAGCGTGCCTGGCTGAAACGCAAACCGCTGGAGCAAGGCGGCCTGCTGAAGTTCGTGCACGGCGGCGAATACCACGCTTACAACCCGGACGTGGTGAACTCGTTGCAAAAAGCGGTGCACAGCGGCGAGTACAGCGACTATCAAGCCTACGCCAAGCTGGTGAACGAGCGGCCGGTCGCCATGCTGCGCGATCTGCTGGCCATCACGCCGAAAGGCGAACCGATCCCGGTCGATCAGGTTGAACCGGCGGAGTCGCTGTTCAAACGCTTCGACACCGCGGCGATGTCGATCGGCGCACTGAGCCCGGAAGCGCACGAGTCGCTGGCGATCGCCATGAACGGCCTCGGCGGTTTCTCCAACTCCGGCGAAGGCGGCGAAGATCCGGCGCGCTACCGCACCAACAAGGTGTCGCGCATCAAACAGGTGGCCTCCGGCCGCTTCGGCGTGACGCCGGCCTATCTGGTGAACGCCGATGTGATCCAGATTAAGGTGGCGCAGGGCGCCAAGCCGGGCGAAGGCGGCCAGCTGCCGGGCGACAAAGTCACCCCGTATATCGCCAGACTGCGTTACTCGGTGCCGGGCGTGACCCTGATCTCCCCGCCGCCGCACCACGATATCTACTCGATCGAAGATCTGGCGCAGCTGATCTTCGACCTGAAGCAGGTCAATCCGAAGGCGGTGATCTCGGTGAAACTGGTGTCCGAACCGGGCGTCGGCACCATCGCCACCGGCGTGGCGAAAGCCTATGCCGATCTCATCACCATCGCCGGTTACGACGGCGGCACCGGCGCCAGCCCGCTGTCCTCGGTGAAATACGCCGGCTGTCCGTGGGAATTGGGCCTGGTGGAAACCCAGCAGGCGCTGGTGGCCAACGGCCTGCGCCACAAGATCCGCCTGCAGGTGGACGGCGGCCTGAAAACCGGCGTGGACATCGTCAAAGCGGCGATCCTGGGCGCGGAAAGCTTCGGCTTCGGCACCGGGCCAATGGTGGCGCTGGGCTGCAAATACCTGCGCATCTGCCATCTCAACAACTGCGCGACCGGCGTCGCGACTCAGGACGACAAACTGCGTCGCGATCACTACCACGGCCTGCCGGAACGCGTGACGAATTACTTCCAGTTTATCGCGCGTGAAACCCGCGAGATCATGGCGCAGCTGGGCGTGAGCCAGCTGGTGGATCTGATCGGCCGCACCGAGTTCCTGACCGAACTGGACGGCATTTCCGCCAAGCAGAACAAGCTGGATCTGTCGCCGCTGCTGAAAACCGCCACGCCGCATCCGGGCAAAGCGGTGTACTGCACCGAAAGCAGCAACCCGGCGTTCGACAAGGGCCTGCTGAACAAAGAGCTGCTGGCGCAGGCGCAGCCGCACATCGAAGCGAAACAGGGCAAAACCTTCTACTTCGACATTCGCAACACTGACCGCTCCGTGGGCGCCATGCTGTCCGGCGCTATCGCCAACGCGCACGGCGATCAGGGCATGGCGGCCGATCCGATCAAGGCGCACTTCTCCGGCACCGCCGGGCAGAGCTTCGGCGTCTGGAACGCCGGCGGCGTCGAGCTGACCCTGACCGGCGACGCCAACGACTATGTCGGTAAAGGCATGGCCGGCGGCAGCATCGCGGTACGTCCGCCGATCGGCTCCGCCTTCCGCAGCCATGAAGCCAGCATCGTCGGCAACACCTGCCTGTACGGCGCCACCGGCGGCAAACTGTTCGCCGCCGGCCGCGCGGGCGAACGTTTCGCGGTGCGCAACTCCGGCGCCATCACCGTGGTGGAAGGCATCGGCGACAACGGCTGTGAATACATGACCGGCGGCATCGTCTGCGTGCTGGGTAAAACCGGCATCAACTTCGGTGCCGGCATGACCGGCGGCTTCGCCTACGTGCTGGACGAAGACGGCGAGTTCCGCAAGCGCGTGAACCCGGAGCTGGTGGAAGTGCTGGATGTCGATCAGCTGGCGATCCACGAGGAGCACCTGCGCGGCCTGATCACCGAACACGTGCAGGCGACCGGCTCTTCCCGCGCGGAAGAGATCCTGGCCAACTGGCCGGAGTGGGCGCCGAAGTTCGCCCTGGTCAAACCGAAGTCCAGCGATGTCAAAGCGCTGTTGGGTCACCGTAGCCGTTCCGCAGCCGAGCTGCGGGTGCAGGCGCAGTAAGAGGTAGGTCATTAATGAGCCAGAACGTTTATCAATTTATCGACCTGCAGCGTGTTGATCCGCCAAAGAAACCGCTGAAAATCCGCAAAATCGAGTTCGTCGAGATCTACGAACCGTTTTCGGAAACCCAGGCCAAGGCCCAGGCGGATCGCTGTCTGTCCTGCGGCAACCCGTATTGCGAGTGGAAGTGCCCGGTGCACAACTACATCCCGAACTGGCTGAAGCTGGCCAACGAAGGCCGCATCATGGAAGCGGCGGACCTGGCGCATCAGACCAACAGCCTGCCGGAAGTGTGCGGCCGCGTATGCCCGCAGGATCGCCTGTGCGAAGGCTCCTGCACCCTGAACGACGAGTTCGGCGCGGTCACCATCGGCAATATCGAGCGCTACATCAGCGATAAGGCCATCGAAATGGGCTGGAAGCCGGACATGTCGCACGTGCAGCCAACCGGCAAGCGCGTGGCGATCGTCGGCGCCGGCCCCGCCGGGCTGGCCTGCGCCGACGTGCTGACCCGCAACGGTGTCAAAGCGGTGGTGTATGATCGTCATCCGGAGATCGGCGGCCTGCTGACCTTCGGTATCCCGGCCTTCAAGCTGGAAAAGGACGTGATGATCAAACGCCGCGGCATCTTCAGCGAGATGGGCATCGAGTTCCAGTTGAATACCGAAGTGGGCAAAGACGTCAGCATGGAGACTTTGCTGAGCGAGTACGATGCGGTGTTCCTCGGCGTCGGTACCTATCAGTCAATGCGCGGCGGTCTGGAGAACGAGGAGGCGCAGGGTGTGTACGACGCGCTGCCGTTCCTCATCGCCAACACCAAGCAGCTGATGGGGTATGAAACCGAGCAGCACGAGCCTTATGTCAGCATGGAAGGCAAACGCGTGGTGGTGCTAGGCGGCGGCGATACCGCCATGGACTGCGTGCGCACCTCGGTGCGTCAGGGCGCGACGCAGGTCACCTGCGCCTACCGCCGCGACGAAGCCAACATGCCGGGCTCCAAGCGCGAAGTGAAGAACGCCCGGGAAGAAGGGGTGGACTTCCAGTTCAACCTGCAGCCGCTGAGCATCGAACTGAACAACGCCGGCCGCGTAGCCGGAGTGAAAATGGTGCGCACTCAGTTAGGCGCGCCGGATGTCAACGGCCGTCAGGCGGCGGAGCAGGTGCCGGGTTCCGAGCACGTGATCGACGCCGACGCGGTGGTGATGGCGTTCGGCTTCCGCCCGCACCGCATGGACTGGCTGGCGGCGCATGACGTGCAGCTCGACAAACAGGGCCGCATCCTGGCACCGGAAGGCAACGACAACGCGTTCCAGACCAGCAACCCGAAAATCTTCGCCGGTGGCGACGCGGTGCGCGGCTCCGACCTGGTGGTGACGGCGATCGCCGAAGGCCGCAAAGCGGCAGACGGCATCATGAACTACCTGGAAGTGTAAACCTCCCGTACCATCCGAGGCCCGGCACATTGACGGGCCTCTGTTTTTAGCCTGCCACGCTTTGTAACAACCTCCCCTCTCCTTACCGCCTCAACGCGCTATAGTATTGAGTTAGCACCATTGCGGGGCGCGGCTGCGCCTGACACCGAGATAAGGATAGCGAACATGAAATGCTCCATTTCCCTGTTGGCCGGCGCGCTGCTGGCCGCCAGTTTCAGCGCTTCAGCCATGGCGCCGGATTCGCAGGAGGTCGGTTACAATATCGAAGCGCGCGGCGCGCGGCCGGTCGTGGCGCAGTTGGGTAAGGCCGGGCAGTTCAGCGCCGTAGAAAACAGCATCCGGCTGGGGGACGACAACTGGATTGCCCTGGCGCCCAAGCTGGCCGGCGGCGGCAACGCCGGCTTTACCGCCGGTATCAAATCGGCCCTTTCCGCGGCCCTGATCTACAATCCGGCGGCGGTGTTGCAGGCGCTCAACCAAGGCAACGATCTGCCGCTTAATGACATCTGCACCGCGCCGCCGGAGGTGCAAGGCGACACCGCCATCACCAGTTTCCGCCAGCGCGCAACCCGCGCCCTGTCTACCGTGCGCGTCGGCGATCTCAGCGCGCCCCGCGATGCCTGCATTGCCGCCCTGAAAGGCTGACCCGCTTCTGCCGGGCAAAAAAAAAGCACCCCTTAGGGTGCTTTTTCGTTCGCTCTGGCGGGATTATTTCACCACGCGCAGCGCCGGGCGGCCACCGCGCGGCGGCTGCGGCGGCTCGTCATCCGGGCCGTTGTCTTCCGCAGTATCCGGGCGATCGCCGTCGATCACTGACATCAGCGTTTCCGAAGGGATCGTCTCATTGTCCAGACCTTCGAACACGCCTTCGCTCTCGTCGTAGGCGGCTTCCGGTTCGAACATCGTGCCGGCGCCGTTTTCACGCGCATAGATCGCCAGCACGGCGGCCATCGGCACCGAAACCTGACGCGGCACGCCGCCGAAGCGCGCGTTGAACTGCACGTCTTCGTTGCCCAACGCCAGGTTGCCTACCGCGCGCGGCGCGATATTCAGCACGATCTGGCCGTCACGCGCGAATTCCATCGGCACCTGAACATCAGGGCGAGTCACGTCGACCACCAGGTGCGGCGTCAGCTGGTTATCCAGCAGCCAGTCGTAGAACGCCCGCAGCAGATACGGGCGACGCGGCGTCATCTGAGACATGTCCATCGCGCTTAGCCCCGGGTTTGCAGGCGCATTTCACGCTCGGCTTCGGTCAGAGAAGCCAGGAAAGCGTCGCGTTCAAAGACGCGGGTCATGTAGCCTTTCAGCTCTTTGGAGCCGGCGCCGCTCAATTCGATGCCCAGCTGCGGCAGACGCCACAACAGCGGTGCCAGGTAGCAATCCACCAGGCTGAACTCTTCGCTCATGAAATACGGCGCCTGACCGAAGATCGGCGCGATCGCCAGCAGCTCTTCGCGCAGTTGGCGACGGGCGGACTCCGCTTCCTGACCGCTGCTTTTCTCGATCTTGTCCATCAGCGAGTACCAGTTCTTCTCGATGCGCAGCATCATCAGACGGCTCTCGCCACGGGCAACCGGGTAAACCGGCATCAGCGGCGGGTGCGGGAAACGCTCATCCAGGTATTCCATGATGATGCGGGATTCATACAGGGTCAGTTCGCGATCGACCAGCGTAGGCACCGTCTGGTAAGGGTTGAGGTCAATCAGATCTTGCGGCAGGTTATCCATTTCGACCTGCTCGATCTCGACGCTGACACCTTTCTCCGCCAGTACGATGCGTACTTGATGGCTAAAAATGTCGGTCGGGCCAGAGAACAGCGTCATTACCGAACGTTTGTTGGCAGCGACAGCCATGAAAACCTCCAAGTTATCTAGAAAATACTGCGAATAGCCAACTGACAGGCTGCTATCCTGAATAATCTTGCCGCAGGCCGGCAGCACGCAGCGCGACCCGAGCCCATGAAAAACCGGCCCAGGCGGTCAACTGCACGGCGAACAGGCGCAAAAGTGGGTGATAGTTTACCAGATTTTGCTTGTTTTGTGGGGACGGTGCGGCGAATTCATGTTGAATTGTCTGATATGCCACAGATTTTAGTCGGGGACGGCGGATTTCAGGCATAAAAAAACCCGGTGCAGCACCGGGTTTTTTGCGTAAATCGCACTGCCGAAGCAGCGAAAATTAACGCTTGGAGAACTGCGGACGACGACGTGCTTTACGCAGGCCGACTTTCTTACGTTCAACCTGACGAGCGTCACGGGTGACGAAGCCAGCTTTACGCAGTTCAGAACGCAGAGTCTCATCGTACTCCATCAGTGCACGGGTGATACCGTGACGGATAGCGCCAGCTTGACCGGAGATACCACCACCTTTAACGGTGATGTACAGGTCCAGTTTGCCAACCATGTCGACCAGCTCCAGCGGCTGACGAACTACCATGCGGGCAGTTTCGCGACCGAAGTACTGTTCCAGGCTGCGCTGGTTGATAACGATGTTACCGTTGCCCGGCTTGATGAAGACGCGAGCGGCGGAGCTTTTGCGGCGACCAGTGCCGTAGTATTGATTTTCAGCCATTGCCATTAATCCCGATTAAATGTCCAGAACTTGCGGTTGCTGTGCCGCGTGATTGTGCTCGGTGCCCGCGTAAACTTTCAGTTTACGGAACATAGCACGACCCAGCGGGCCCTTTGGCAGCATGCCTTTAACCGCGATTTCAATCACGCGCTCAGGACGGCGGGCAATCATCTCTTCAAAGGTCGCTTGCTTGATACCACCGATGTGGCCGGTGTGGTGGTAGTACACTTTGTCTGTACGCTTGTTGCCGGTTACAGCAACTTTGTCAGCGTTCAGAACGATGATGTAATCACCGGTATCCACGTGCGGGGTGTATTCCGCTTTATGCTTGCCGCGCAGGCGACGAGCCAGTTCAGTAGCGAGACGGCCTAAAGTTTTACCATCTGCATCAACAACGTACCAGTCGCGTTTTACGGTTTCTGGTTTAGCTGTAAAAGTTTTCATTAGAAAGCTTACCCAATAATTAGTTACACGTTGGTGAACACCCAAACGCTCGAAAACAGTTGAGGCTCACACGACCATACAAGTCCAGCAAACCTACCCCTTCGAATAGCCATTGCCGGCACTATAAAGTTTTTGGGAAAAAAAACTTTGTTGTAACGTGGGGTCGCAAGATTATAGAGAAGTCGCTCACAAAGATCGAACGGTTTTTGAATGGAAAATAAATTTATCGCCGGTGGCGGACAACCGGCGATACGGCGGCGACAAGCCTGCGGACTCAGGGCAGATGCGGCAGCTTGAGATACTCTTCGCTCTGCATTTCCTGCAGGCGCGACAGGCAGCGCTGGAATTCAAATTTCAGTTGCACCCCCTGATAGATCTCGAACATCGACGCTTCGGCACCGATCACCAGCTTGATGTGCCGCTCGTAGAATTCGTCCACCAACGCCAGGAAACGGCGCGCGGTATTCTCTTTCAGCGGCCCCATCACCTGCACATTATACAGGATCACGCTGTGATACAGCCGCGACAGCGCAATATAGTCCAGCTGGCTGCGCGCCTCTTCGCACAGCGTGTGGAAATCTACCGCCAGCACGCCGTCCACCGAACGGATCGCCTGCAGCGGCCGATGGTTAATCTGCAGCACCGGCGCCTCTTCCCCCGCCTTGCCCGCCAGCTTGACGAACATCCGATCCAGGGTCTCGCGCGTTTGCTCGCCCAGCGGCGTCAGATAGAGGTGCGCCTGGGTCAGGGTACGCAGGCGATAGTCGATGCCGGCGTCGACGTTCATCACGTCGCAGTATTCGTTGATGAGATCGATGGCCGGCAGAAAACGCGCCCGCTGCAGGCCGTTGCGGTACAGATCGTCCGGCGGGATGTTCGAGGTGGCCACCAGGGTGATGCCGCGCGCGAACAGCGCCTGCAGCAGCGTGGCCAGCAGCATGGCGTCGGTGATGTCGGACACGAAGAACTCGTCGAAGCACAGCACGTCGGTTTCGGCCTTGAAGCCGTCGGCGACGATTTCCAGCGGGTTTTCCTGCCCTTGCAGCTCGGTCAACTCTTCATGCACCCGCAGCATGAAGCGGTGGAAGTGCAGACGCATTTTGCGATCGCTCGGCAGGCTGTGGAAAAACATGTCCATCAGCCAGGTTTTGCCGCGCCCGACGCCGCCCCACATATACAGCCCCTGCACCGGACGCTGCGGCGCCGTTTCGCCGCCCTTGCCCAGCAAACGGCTGAGCTTGCCGCGCAGCCCGCCGGCAGGTGCGCTCATCGCCGGTTTTTGCAGCAGGGCCTGATAAATGCGATCCAGTTGAGTGACGGCCCGGCGTTGAACCTCATCGGCCTGATATTCCCCCGCATCCAGCGCCTGCTGGTAGCGAGATAACGGTGATAGTGCCTGCATCTGTTCGATGTTCCCTAAGAACGCTTAGAAATTATTTAGCCAACGTTGGCGGCAAGTTGATGCCGATTCGCACCGTTATCGCCACAAATGCCCGCTGCGGGCGCCGTTGAAAACCCCTGTAAACACTGGGTGGAAGCGCATCAGGATTCCACTCGGACAAGGTTAACGGTTATAGTGGATATTATTAAGTGAAAAATCCCTGCGGAACAACGAAGTCAAAATAGGAGTCATCATGACCTGGGAGTATGCGCTGATTGGTTTGGTCGTCGGTATCGTGATTGGTGCGGTGGCGATGCGTTTTGGCAACCGTAAATTGCGTCAACAACAAGTCTTGCAGAATGAGCTGGACAAGAGCAAAACCGAGCTGGAAGAGTACCGTCAGGAGCTGGTCGGCCACTTCGCCCGCAGCGCCGAGCTGCTGGACAACATGGCGCGTGATTATCGCCAGCTGTATCAGCATATGGCGAAAAGCTCCAACAACCTGCTGCCGGATCTGCCGATGCAGGAGAACCCGTTCCGCTATCGCCTGACCGAAGCGGAAGCGGACAACGATCAGGCGCCGGTGGAAATGCCGCGCGACTATTCGGAAGGCGCTTCCGGCCTGCTGCGCGGCCAAGGCGCGCGCCGCGACTAACATCTCGCCCTTCGCCCGCGGGGCCACCCGCGGGTTTATTTCTCCGTTTGCCTGATTGACCTTCCTTCGCATTACCTTTACTGAACTTTGCACGCAAATTCACGGTCTTACCCTTCACTATGACAAGGTGATTGCCTTATCATCAAATTTTCATCGGCAGGTATTGAGAGAGTTATCATCAATGAAGAAAAAATCGTTAATTCTTAGCGCATTGGCAATGAGCCTCGGCCTGGCGCTCAGCTCCGTACCGGCGGCTAACGCGGCCCTGCCCGTCGCCGTTCAGGGTCAGCCGCTGCCGAGCCTGGCGCCGATGCTGGAAAAAGTCTTGCCCGCCGTCGTGAGCGTGCATGTCGCAGGCACTCAGGTGCAGCGCCAACAGCTGCCGGAAGAGTTCAGACGCTTCTTCGGCCCCAATTTCCCCGGCCAACAGCAGAGCTCCCGCCCGTTTGAAGGGCTGGGTTCCGGCGTGATCATCGACGCCGCCAAAGGCTACGTGCTGACCAACAACCACGTCATCAACAACGCCGATAAAATCCGCGTGCAGTTGAACGACGGCCGTGAGCTGGACGCCAAGCTGGTCGGCCGCGATGAGCAATCCGACATCGCCCTGCTGCAGCTCAGCGACACCAAAAATCTGACCGCCATCAAGATGGCCGACTCCGATCAGCTGCGCGTCGGCGACTTCGCCGTGGCGGTCGGCAACCCGTTTGGCCTGGGCCAAACCGCCACCTCCGGCATTATCTCGGCGTTGGGCCGCACCGGCCTGAATCTGGAAGGGCTGGAAAACTTCATTCAGACCGACGCCTCGATCAACCGCGGCAACTCCGGCGGTGCGCTGGTTAACCTGAACGGCGAGCTGATCGGCATCAATACCGCCATCCTGGCGCCGAGCGGCGGCAACGTCGGCATCGGCTTCGCCATTCCGAGCAATATGGCGCAGAACCTGAGCCAGCAGCTGATCGAATTCGGCGAAGTGAAGCGCGGCCTCTTGGGCATCAAGGGCAGCGAAATGACCCCGGACATGGCCAAAGCCTTCAACACCGACGCGCAGCGCGGCGCCTTCGTCAGCGAAGTGCTGCCGAAATCCGCCGCCGCCAAGGCCGGCATCAAAGCCGGGGATATTCTGGTCTCCGTCGACGGCAAGCCGGTGAACAGCTTCGCCGAGCTGCGCGCCAAGGTCGGCACCACCGCGCCGGGCAAAACCCTCAAGGTAGGCCTGCTGCGCGACGGCAAAGCGCAGGAAGTCTCGGTCACGCTGGACAACAGCGAGAGCGCCTCGACCAACGCCGAAACGCTGTCGCCGGCGCTGCAGGGGGTTTCCCTCAGCAACGGCGCGCTGCCGAGCGGCGACAAGGGCGTGAAGGTGGAGAACGTGGATAAAGGCTCAACGGCGGCGCAGATCGGTCTGCAAAAAGGCGACGTGATCATCGGCGTCAACCGCCAGCGCGTGGACAGCATCACTGCGCTGCGTAAGGTGCTGGAAGCCAAGCCGCCGGTGATGGCGCTCAATATCGTGCGCGGTAACGAAACCATTTATCTGCTGCTGCGTTAATTTGTGCAAAAACCGGGCTCGGTGACATACTGCGCCCGGTTAACTCATGCTATCCTCCGAACATCGTTCACCACACCACGAAAACTCCATGTTTGCTAAGCTCTTGCGTTCTGTCGTTATCGGTCTCATCGTTGCCGGCCTGCTGTTGGCCGCCCTGCCCATGCTGCGCTCTTCCAACGGCCTGTTTGCAGAAAAAACCGAGAATACCAGCGACGAAACGCCGGTGAGCTACAACAAAGCGGTGCGCCGTGCTGCGCCCGCCGTGGTGAACATCTACAACCGCAACCTGAACGGCGCCGCCAACGTGCTGTCGCTCGGTTCCGGCGTGATCATGAACGAACGCGGCTATATCATCACCAACCGCCACGTGATCAAAGACGCACAGCAGATCACCGTGGTGTTGCAGGATGGCCGCCGCTACGAAGCGCTGCTGGTCGGCTCCGATGGCCTGACCGACCTGGCGGTGCTGAAGATCGATCCCGGCAATTTACCGGTGATCCCGACCAATAAAAATCGCGTTGCCCACGTCGGCGACGTGGTGCTGGCGATCGGCAATCCCTATAACCTGGGGCAGACCGTCACTCAGGGCATCCTCAGCGCCACCGGGCGCATCAGTATGAGCACCACCGGCCGGCAGACGTTTCTGCAGACCGACGCCTCGATCAACCGCGGCAACTCCGGCGGCGCGCTGGTCAACTCGCTGGGCGAGCTGATCGGCATCAACACCCTGACCTATGACAAAATCACCGACGGCGAAACGCCGGAGGGCCTCGGCTTCGCCATTCCGATCGAACTGGCCACCAAAATCATGGACAAGCTGATCCGCGACGGCCGCGTGATCCGTGGCTATTTCGGCATTCAGGGCAAAGAGATCATCCCGCTGCGCTCGTCCAATTCCGGCATCGATCGCCTGCAGGGCATCATCGTAACCGAGATTACGCCAAACGGTCCGGCGAGCAGCGCCGGTTTCCAGATCAACGACATCATCATCAACGTGGATAACAAACCGGCGGTGTCCGTGCTGGAAACCATGGATCAGGTGGCGGAGATCAGGCCGGGCACCGAGATACCGGTTATCGTGCTGCGCGACGGCAAGCGCATTACGTTGAAAATGACGGTGGGTGAATTCCCGGAAGACAGCAATTAAAAAAGGGCCGGCTTGATAGCCGGCCCTTTGATTTTCATCCTGCCGACGCAGCCGCGCCGGCGCTAATGCGTTATTCGCCTTTCACACGCTCGATGTTCGCACCCAGCGCGCGCAGCTTGTCTTCAATACGTTCATAGCCGCGATCGATGTGATAGATGCGATCGACAACGGTCACGCCGTCGGCGATGCAGCCGGCAATCACCAGGCTGGCGGAAGCGCGCAGGTCGGTCGCCATCACCTGAGCGCCGGACAGCTGTTCAACGCCATGACAGATCACGGTGTTGCTCTCGATTTCCGCGTGCGCGCCCATGCGGATCAATTCCGGCACGTGCATGAAGCGGTTTTCGAAGATGGTCTCGGTGATGACGCCGGTGCCTTCCGCCACCAGGTTCAGCAGGCTGAACTGGGCCTGCATGTCGGTCGGGAAGCCCGGGTGCGGCGCGGTGCGCACGGTGACCGCCTTCGGACGTTTGCCGTGCATGTCCAGGCTGATCCAGTCTTCGCCCACTTCGATATCGGCACCGGCTTCGCGCAGCTTGGCCAACACCGCATCCAGCGTGTCCGGACGGGTGTTGCGGCACATCACTTTACCGCCGGAAACTGCGGCGGCGATCAGGAAGGTACCGGTCTCGATGCGGTCAGGCAGCACGCGATACACGCCGCCGCCCAGACGCTCGACGCCCTCGATGGTGATCTTGTCGCTGCCGGCGCCGCTGATCTTCGCGCCCAGCGTGTTGAGGAAGTTGGCGGTATCGACAATTTCCGGCTCACGCGCGGCGTTCTCGATAACGGTGGTGCCGGTCGCCAGGGTCGCAGCGCTCATGATGGTCACAGTCGCGCCCACGCTCACCTTGTCCATAACGATGTGCGCGCCTTTCAGGCGGCCATCGACGGACGCCTTGACGTAACCTTCTTCCAGCTTGATCTCGGCGCCCAGCTGCTCCAGGCCGGTGATGTGCAGATCGACCGGACGCGCGCCGATGGCGCAGCCGCCCGGCAGAGAAACCTGACCGCGGCCGAAGCGCGCCACCAGCGGCCCCAACGCCCAGATGGAAGCGCGCATGGTTTTCACCAGATCGTAAGGGGCGCAGAACTCGTTCACGCCGCTGGCGTCCACAAAGACTGAACCGTTGCGCTCAATCTTGGTACCCAATTGGTTGAGTAGTTTAATGGTGGTGTCGATGTCCTTCAGTTTAGGGACATTCTGCAGCTCGACCGGCTCTTCCGCCAACAGGGCGGCGAACAGGATCGGCAGGGCGGCGTTTTTGGCCCCGGAAATAGACACTTCACCGCTCAGGCGAGTCCGACCCTGCACACGAAATTTATCCATCTGACTACTCTCTGTTATCTAATCTGAAGCTGCCCGCCCGGCAGGGCAAACAGCCTTAAAATCCGTTGAGTTTGCGGTCTCGCTGCCACTCTTCAGGGGTGTACGCCTTGATAGACAAGGCATGAATGCGGTTGTCCGCAATGTATTCCATCAGCGGCGCGTAAACCGTCTGCTGTTTTTTGACGCGGCTCATGCCGGCGAACAGTTCGCCGACCACGATCGCCTGAAAGTGGCTGCCGTCGCCCGTCACATGTACTTCATCCAGTGCCAATGCCTGCATCAGCACGTCTTTAATCTCGTTGGTTTCCATAGTATCCAGTTCTGCCGCTAAAGGATCATAAACAGCCTAGTATCTTAGTGGAATACGATGTTTTCTTAAACTAAAGAAAAAGCCCCTGCGTAACAGGGGCTTTGTATCGCTTTACCACGTAAAGGCGGCGTAAAGCGCCGCTAACCGGCGGTATCGACAGGCATTATCGCCTGCAGGTTGTAGAGCGCGATCAGCGTTTTCAAGCGCTCGGTAGCGCCGAAAATTTTTAGCGCGACGCCGCGTTGGCGCTGCTCTTCCTGCAGATGCAGCAACAGCGCCAGCCCGGAGGAGTCCACACGCTGCAGTTGCGCCACGTCTATCGCGGTTTTATCCGCCATCAACGCGTCGCGCTGCCGCCACAACGGCTGCAGCGTTTCCCGGTCCAGTTCACCGCGCAGGATCAGCGTCTGCTGCTGTGATTCGAAGCTGAGCGCTGCCGACATCAGTTTTTCTTGTCCAGCGTGATAGGCTGCGCGGCGGCGGCCTGCAGCTGTTTGGTCAGGCCGTCGATGCCCTGGGTACGCAGCGTAGACGCCCACTCGTTCTGCTTGGTGGTGATCATGCTGACGCCTTCGGCGATCATGTCATATGCCTGCCAGTAGCCGGTTTTGCTGTTCTTGCGCCATTGGAAGTCCAGACGCACCGGCGGGCGGCCGCCGTTGTCGATGATGGTGACGCGAATGGCCACGATATCGGCGTTGCCCAGCGGCTGTTCAGGCGCGATCTGGTAAGTCTGGCCGTGGTACATCGCCAGCGCCTGGCCGTAAGCCTGCTCCAGGTAAGACTGGAAGGCGGTGAAATAAGCTTCGCGCTGCGCAGGCGTCGCGTCTTTGTAGTAACGGCCCAGCACCAGCGCGCCGGCATATTTCACCTGCACGAACGGCATCAGTTCCTGATGCACGATGGCGCGCAGATAATTCGGGTCCTGCTTGATCTTCGGCTGTTCGTTCTTCAAACGGCTGAAGGTCTTCTGCGCCGCTTCTTGCATCATGCTGTAAGGATTGGTTTGGTCGGCTGCGCTCGCCAGCGGCGCAACCACCAGCAGGGCCACCATCAGTAAACGTTTAAACATGCAGGTATCCTCTCTTAATGATTTGGAACAGCGGGTTGCGGTGCAGCGCCGGCAGCCGGCTCAGCGGCCGCGTCTCCCGATTTGGCGCTGTCCTGACCGCCGCTTTTATACAGGAACTGGCCGATCAGATCTTCCAGAACCATGGCTGACTTGGTGTCCTGAATGGTGCCGCCGTCTTTCAGAATGGCGGTGCCCATTTCAGGATCTTCGAAGCCCACGTTAAGCGCCAGATATTGTTCGCCCAGCAGGCCGGAGGTGCGGATCGCCAGCGAGCTGGTATCCGGGATTTGGTCGTACTTTTTCTGGATATCCATCGCCACGCGCGGCGTGTAGGTTTTCGGATCGAGTTCGATGTCCGCCACGCGGCCGATCACTACGCCGCCGATCTTCACCGGCGAACGCGGCTTCAGGCCGCCGATGTTGTCGAACGTCGCGTAAACGCGGTAGGTCGGCTCGCTGCCGATCGATTTAAGGTTCGCCACCTGCAGGCAGATAAACACGATGGCGCACAGTGCGATCAGCATAAATGCCCCAACCCAGATTTCACTCTTCTTCGTTTGCATCGAATCAATTCCCAAACATCAGTGCTGTCAGCACGAAATCCAATCCCAACACCGCCAGTGACGAATGCACCACGGTCCGCGTCGTCGCCCGGCTAATCCCTTCAGAGGTAGGCACGGCGTCGTACCCGTTGAAAATGGCAATCCAGGTTACGGTAATGGCGAACACCACGCTTTTGATCAGACAGTTGAGCAGATCTTTTTTCCACTCTACGGCGCCCTGCATCGCCGACCAGAAGAAGCCGCTGTCGATGCCCTTCCAATCCACGCCGACCACCGAGCCGCCCCAAATGCCGATCGCCACGAAGATGATGGTCAACAGCGGCATGCTGATAAGCCCGGCCCAGAAGCGCGGCGCCACGATGCGCCGCAGCGGATCGACCGCCATCATTTCCAGGCTGGAGATCTGTTCCGTCGCCTTCATCAGGCCGATTTCCGCCGTGAGCGCGGAACCGGCGCGGCCGGCGAACAGCAGCGCCGTCACCACCGGCCCCAGCTCGCGCAGCAGCGACAGCGCCACCATCATGCCGAGGCTGGCTTCAGCGCTGTAGGTGGTGAGCACGATGTACCCCTGCAGACCCAGCACCATGCCGATGAACAGCCCGGAAACCATGATGATCAACAGCGACTGCACGCCGACGCTATAGAGCTGCTTCAGCAACAACGGCCACTGCTTGCCGGGTTCCGGCCGGCCAATCAATGCGTTGAACAGCATCAGCCCGGCGCGGCCGAAGCTGGCGCTGGTGTTGATGCCACTGCGCCCCAACGACGCTAACGCTCTTAATAACATGAGCTTATTTACTCCCTAAGCCTAGCAGTTCAGTCTGATAGTCCCCGGCCGGATAGCGGAACGGCACCGGCCCATCCGCTATACCATCCAGGAACTGGCGCACGCGCGCATCAGGATTGTTCTGCAATTGCTGCGTGGTGCCTTCGGCGATCACCCGGTGATCGGCCACGATGTAGGCGTAGTCGGCGATGCTCAGCACCTCCGGTACGTCGTGCGACACCACGATGCAGGTAATGCCCAACGCATGGTTCAGCTCGTCAATCAGCTTGACCAGCACCCCCATGGTGATCGGATCCTGGCCGACGAAGGGCTCGTCGAACATGATCATTTCAGGGTCCAGCGCGATCGCCCGCGCCAACGCCGCCCGGCGCGCCATGCCGCCGGAGAGTTCATTGGGCATCAGTTGGGCCGCGCCGCGCAGCCCCACCGCTTCCAGCTTCATCAGCACCGTGCTGCGCAGCAGGGGTTCAGGCAGGTTGCTGTGTTCACGCAGCGGGTAGGCCACGTTTTCGAATACGGTCAAATCGGTGAACAGCGCGCCCGACTGGAACAGCATGCTCATCTTTTTGCGCGCGTCGTATAACTGACGGCGGGACAACGCGGGAATGTTGTCGCCGTCAAACCAAATCTCCCCGCTGTCCGGCGTCAGTTGACCGCCGATCAGACGCAGCAGCGTGGTTTTGCCGATGCCCGATGGCCCCATGATCGCCGTGACCTTACCGCGAGGCACCGTCAGGTTGATGTCTTCAAATATCCGTCGGTCGCCGCGCGAGAAGCTCATGTCGCGCACTTCGACCAAATTATCTGCCTTTTGGAGCATGTTAATGGACCCTTTACGACTCATCTTTTGCTGAATCTACCCGTGATGTTAAAGCAATGGGCGCAATCCGTCTCATCTTTACAAAAACTTACTGCCATTTCGCAACCAATGGTGCCATTGGTTTTACTTTTCCGCGCCACCCGGTCAAAATTGGCGCCATAACGAAAAAAAACGAAAGTGTTCAACTATTAGCCGGGAAAAACCGTTGCTGCGACTCAAACGCGCGCAACGGAGGGCAAGCAATACCGCCGCATTGACGGCTTTAACCAACGAACCGGGATAATACCCGACAAAGGACCCTGCATGTTTCTCGCGATAGCATTATTAATCGTTGGTTTATTTCTACTGGTGTACGGTGCAGACCGCTTAGTTTATGGTGCTGCCGTGATTTCCCGCTCGCTCGGCGTGCCGCCGTTGATCATCGGCATGACCATCGTCGGCATCGGCACGTCGCTGCCGGAGTTGATCGTGTCGACCACCGCCGCGCTCAACGGGCAGATAGATATGGCCGTTGGCAACGTATTAGGTTCCAACATCACCAACATTTTATTGATCCTGGGCGTCGCGGCGCTGATCCACCCGCTGGCGGCGCGCTCCGAAATACTGCGGCGCGAACTGCCGTTGATGTTAGCGGTCACAGTATTGTGCGGTTTCGTGTTGATGGACGGCACCCTCAGCAGGCTGGACGGCGTGCTGCTGTTGGCCGCCGCCGCCGGCTTCATCCTGCTGATGCTGAAAATCGCCCGTCTGGCGCAGCGCGAGGGCAGCGACAGCCTGACCATGGAGCAGATCGCCGAGTTGCCGCAGGACAGCAGCAACACCGTGGCGGTGCTGTGGCTGGTGCTGGCGTTTATCATTCTGCCGCTCTCTTCCAGAATGGTGGTCGATAACGCGACGGTGATCGCGCACTATTTCGGCCTGAGCGAACTGGTGGTCGGCCTGACCATTATCGCCATCGGCACCAGTCTGCCCGAGTTGGCCACCTCCATCGCCGGGGCGCTGAAGGGCGAAGATGATATGGCGATTGGCAACATCATCGGCTCCAATATTTTCAACACGGTGATCGTGCTGGGCGTACCCGCCCTGCTGTCGCCGGGCAGCGTGGACGCCTCCGCCTTCCAGCGCGATTACTGGGTGATGCTGGCGGCCAGCGTGCTGCTGAGCGTGCTGTGCATCGGCCGCAAACACCGCATCGGCCACCTGGCGGGCGCGCTGTTATTATGCGGCTTTATTGCGTATCTTGCGGTGCTGTTCTTTAACCCTTTCAGTACTTTCGGCTAAACCGACGGGAATGAGTATGTCGAACATTGAGTTGCAACCGGGCTTCGATTTTCAACAGGCCGGTAAAGAAGTGCTTCAGATAGAGCGTGAAGGGCTGGCCCAGCTCGACAGCTACATCAACGCAGACTTCACCCACGCCTGCGAAACCATCGCCGCCTGCAGCGGCAAAGTGGTGGTGATGGGCATGGGCAAGTCCGGTCATATCGGCTGCAAGATCGCCGCGACATTCGCCAGCACCGGCACCCCCTCATTCTTCGTTCATCCGGCGGAAGCCAGCCATGGCGATTTGGGTATGGTCACCTCGCAGGACATCGTGCTCGCGATTTCCAACTCCGGCGAGTCCAGCGAGATCCTGGCGCTGATCCCGGTATTGAAACGCCAGCAGATCACCCTCATCTGTATGACCAACAACCCGGAAAGTTCGATGGGCAAGGCGGCGGATATCCACCTGTGCATCAAGGTGCCGCAGGAGGCCTGCCCGCTGGGGCTGGCACCGACCACCAGCACCACTGCCACGCTGGTGATGGGTGATGCGCTGGCCGTCGCGCTGCTGAAAGCGCGCGGGTTCACGCCGGAAGATTTCGCGCTGTCCCATCCGGGCGGCGCACTCGGCCGCAAACTGCTGCTGCGGGTTAGCGATATCATGCACAGCGGCGACGAAATGCCCCACGTCAGCGCCGACGCCTCGTTGCGCGACGCGCTGCTGGAAATCACCCGCAAAAATCTGGGCCTGACGGTGATCTGCGACGATCTGATGAAAATCGCCGGCATCTTTACCGACGGCGACCTGCGACGGGTGTTCGACATGGGCATCAACCTGCACGAGGCGAAGATCGCCGATGTCATGACGCCGGGCGGCGTGCGGGCGCGCCCCAATATCCTGGCGGTCGATGCATTGAACCTGATGCAACAACGCCACATCACCGCACTGCTGGTTGCCGATGGCGACCAATTGCTGGGTGTGGTACATATGCATGACATGCTGCGCGCCGGCGTCGTTTAATTAAGGAATAGAACGGAATGGGTATGGTAGAAACCTGCTACGGGCTGGTAGAACAAGAGGTTATGGCGCGTGCCGGGAACATTCGCCTGTTGATTTGCGACGTTGACGGCGTGCTGTCGGACGGCCTGATCTTCATGGGCAACAACGGTGAAGAATTGAAGGCGTTCAACGTGCGCGACGGCTACGGCATCCGCTGCTTGAAAACCTCGGACATTGAGGTGGCGATCATCACCGGTCGCTCCGCCAAGCTGCTGGAAGACCGCGCGCAGACGCTCGGTATCACCCATCTGTATCAGGGGCAATCCGATAAGCTTTTGGCCTTCCGCGAACTGTTGGATACACTGTCGTTAACGGCGGATCAGGTCGCCTATATTGGCGATGACCTGATCGACTGGCCGGTGATGGCGCAGGTCGGGCTGGCGGTCGCGGTGGCGGACGCACACCCGCTGCTGACGCCGCGCGCTCACTATGTCACCCGCATTGCCGGCGGCCGCGGCGCGGTGCGCGAACTGTGCGACATCATTCTTTTGGCTCAAAATAAGCTGGAGGACGCCAAAGGGCTGTCGATATGAGTAAAACCAAACTGTGGATCACCATCCTGTTGACGGTGATCGTTCTGGCGCTGATCGGCTGGAACATGACGGACTTCAGCGACGACACCGCGCCTGGCCCGGCCAACGATCAGGATCCGACCTACCAGAGCCAGCATACGGTCACCGTGGTGTACAACCCGGCCGGCAAGCTGAATTACAAGCTGGTGGCGGAAGACGCGAAGTATTACACCGCCGGCGAGCTGAGCTGGTTCACCCAGCCGGTGATGACGCTGTTCGATGAGAATGCGGTGGCCACCTGGTCAGTTCGCTCCGATCGCGCCAAACTGACAAAAGACCGGATGCTGTATCTGTATGGTCACGTCGAGGTAAACAGCCTGACCACCACCTCGCAGCTGGAAAAAATTAAGACGGACAACGCTCAGGTAAACCTGGTCACCCAGGACGTCACCTCCGATGACGAAGTCACGCTTTACGGGACCAATTTTACCTCTAACGGCATGAAAATGCGTGGGAACCTGCGGACCAAAACCGCTGAGCTGATTGATAAGGTTAAGACCAACTATGAAATCCAGAACCAAAAACCAACTCCGTAATCTGTTGATCGGCAGCTTAGTTTTGGCCGCCAGCGCCCCTGCTCTGGCGCTGAAATCCGACTCCAGCCAGCCGGTCAGCATCGACTCGCTCAAGCAGTCGTTGGACATGCAAAGCAACGTCAGCACCTTCACTGACAACGTGGTGATCAAACAGGGCACCATCGATATCCGCGCCGACAAGGTGGTGGTCACCCGTCCGGGCGGAGATCAGAATAAGACCTATATTGAAGCGTTCGGCAACCCGGTAACCTTCTACCAGATGCAGGACAGCGGCAAACCGGTCAAAGGCCACGCGCAGAAAGTGCGTTACGACGTGGCGACCCAGCTGGTGACCCTGACGGGCAACGCCTATCTGGAGCAGCTCGACAGCAACGTGAAAGGCGATCGCATCACCTATCTGGTGCAACAGCAGCAAATGCAGGCGTTTAGCGACAAAGGCAAACGCGTGACAACGGTTCTGGTACCGTCGCAGTTGCAAGACAAAAACGGGCAAAAAAAGAGTAACTAATCACTTATGGCAACACTCATCGCAGAAAACCTGGCGAAAGCCTACAAGGGCCGTAAAGTTGTCGAAGACGTCAGCCTGAAAGTGAAATCCGGCGAGATCGTCGGCCTGCTCGGGCCGAACGGCGCCGGTAAAACCACCACCTTCTACATGGTGGTCGGCATCGTGCCGCGCGACGCCGGGCGCATCGTGATCGACGAAGAAGACATCAGCCTGCTGCCGCTGCACGCCCGCGCGCGCCGCGGCATCGGCTATCTGCCGCAGGAAGCGTCGATCTTCCGCCGTCTGAGCGTGTACGACAACCTGATGGCGGTGTTGGAGATCCGTCCCGATCTCACCAGCGAGCAGCGCGAGGACCGCGCCAAGGAGCTGATGGAAGAGTTCCATATCTCCCATCTGCGCGACAGCCTCGGCCAGGCGTTGTCCGGCGGTGAACGCCGCCGCGTCGAAATCGCCCGCGCGCTGGCGGCCAACCCGAAATTCATTCTGCTGGACGAACCCTTCGCCGGGGTGGATCCGATTTCCGTTATCGATATCAAGAAAATCATCGAGCACCTGCGTGACAGCGGCCTGGGCGTGCTGATCACCGACCACAACGTGCGCGAAACGCTGGACGTGTGTGAACGCGCCTATATCGTCAGCCAGGGCAAACTGATTGCCCACGGCACGCCGGATGCTATTCTGGCCGACGAGCAGGTAAAACGCGTTTATCTGGGCGAAGAATTCCGCCTCTGAGCGCCGGCGCGCCCTGCGGGGCGACACCGTTAACGGAAGTAGACAGAAGACTATGAAGCAAGGTTTGCAACTCAGGCTCAGCCAACAGCTGGCCATGACTCCTCAGCTCCAGCAGGCGATCCGCCTGCTGCAGTTGTCCACGCTTGAGCTTCAGCAAGAGATCCAGCTGGCGCTAGAGAGCAATCCGTTGCTTGAACAGACCGATCTGCACGACGAAATCGACGCCAAAGAAACCCAGGATACCGAGGGGCTCGATACCCGCGAGGCGTTGGAACAGAAAGACATGCCGGAAGAGCTGCCGCTGGACGCCACCTGGGATGAAATCTACACCGCCGGCACCCCGTCCGGCACCGGCACCGACTACAGCGACGATGAGCTGCCGATCTATCAGGGCGAGACCACCCAAACGCTGCAGGATTACCTGATGTGGCAGGTGGATCTGACGCCGTTTTCCGATACCGACGCCGCCATCGCCACCTCCATCGTCGACGCGGTGGACGACACCGGCTACCTCACCGTCCCGCTGGAAGACATTCTGGAAAGCCTGGGCGACGAGAACGTGACCCTTGAGGAAGTCGAGGCGGTGTTGAAGCGCGTGCAGCGTTTCGATCCGATCGGCGTCGCCGCGCGCGATCTGCGCGATTGCCTGCTGGTGCAGCTCTCCCAATACGCCAAAGACACCCCTTATCTGGCCGAAGCCCGGCTCATCATCAGCGACCATCTGGATCTGTTGGCCAACCACGACTTTCGCAGCCTGATGCGATCAACCCGGCTAAAAGAAGATACACTGAAAGAAGCGATGCTGCTGATTCAGTCGCTCGATCCGCGCCCGGGGCAGTCTATCAATACCGGCGAATCGGAATACGTGATTCCGGACGTGCTGGTGCGCAAGACGCAGAACAAGTGGACGGTGGAGCTCAACGGCGACAGCGTGCCGCGTTTAAAGATCAATCAGCAGTACGCCGCGCTGGGCAACAGCGCGCGCAGCGAAGCCGACGGCCAGTTTATCCGCAGCAACCTGCAGGAAGCCAAGTGGCTGATTAAAAGCCTGGAGAGCCGCAACGAAACCTTGCTGAAGGTCACCCGCTGCATCGTCAGCCAGCAGCAGGCGTTCTTCGAGCAGGGCGAAGAGTTTATGAAACCCATGGTGCTGGCGGATATCGCCCAGGCCGTGGAGATGCATGAATCGACGATCTCGCGCGTCACCACGCAGAAGTTTCTGCACAGCCCGCGCGGCATTTTCGAATTGAAATATTTCTTCTCCAGCCACGTGAATACCGACAGCGGCGGCGAAGCCTCCTCGACGGCGATCCGCGCGTTGGTGAAGAAATTGATTGCGGCGGAAAACCCCGCCAAACCACTCAGCGACAGCAAGCTGGCCACCCTGCTCTCCGATCAGGGGATCATCGTGGCGCGGCGCACCGTCGCCAAGTACCGAGAGTCTTTGTCCATCCCGCCGTCGAACCAACGCAAACAGTTGGTTTGACCTCTATTGAGAAGGAAGACACTATGCAGCTCAACATTACCGGACACCACATCGAAATCACCGATCCGTTGCGCGAGTTCGTGAACAACAAGTTCGCCAAACTCGAACAGTATTTTGATCGCATCAATCAGGTGTATGTTGTATTAAGTGTGGAAAAAGTGCAGCAAATTGCGGAAGCAACGGTGCACGTGAATGGAGGCGAGTTGCACGCCACCTCGGAAGACGAGAATATGTATGCCGCAATTGATACGCTGATCGACAAATTGGCACGTCAATTGAACAAACATAAAGACAAATTGAAGCAACACTGACACCCTAACCCATTCCATGAGGTTGCATACGTCGCAGCCTCGCCGTTCGGCGCGTGACCCGCATGGGTGACGCGCCGAACGGTAATCAGGGTTAAAACCGACGAAAAACCGCCTTGCCGGGTCCGCCCGGTGGCGCGGTTTTAAGTGAAGATGAGATGAACAACGAATATATGCAATTAAGCTCGGTGTTAAACATCGAGTGCACCAAAAGCTCGGTACACTGCACCAGCAAGAAGCGGGCTTTGGAAATTATCAGCGAACTGGCCGCCAAACAGCTCAATCTGCCTTCGCAGGTGGTGTTTGACGCGGTTCTCACCCGGGAGCGCATGGGCAGCACCGGTATCGGCAACGGTATCGCCATTCCCCACGGCAAACTGGAAGAGGACACACTGCGGGCCGTTGGCGTGTTTATCCGTCTCGACCAACCCATCGCTTTCGACGCCATCGACAATCAGCCGGTCGATCTGCTGTTCGCGCTGCTGGTGCCTGCCGATCAGTGCAAAACCCATTTGCATACCCTGTCGCTGGTCGCCAAACGCCTGGCCGACAAAACCGTATGCCGCCGCCTGCGCGCCGCGCAGAGCGACGAAGAACTTTACCAAATCATCACCGAGTGATGCCCGGCCGGCGTGACTTCCAGCCCGGATAACGATACTGTTTCACGATGATGGATCCGGCTGCGGCCGGAATAACAAAGTTTCCAACGGTGGCGATGAACGCCGCCGCGATGCCAGGGGAGTTGCCACATGGTGCTGATGATTGTCAGCGGCCGTTCCGGTTCCGGAAAATCCGTCGCCTTGCGGGCGCTGGAAGACATGGGTTTTTACTGCGTTGACAACCTGCCGGTGGTCCTGCTGCCGCAGCTCGCCAATACGCTGGCGGAACGCAATATCTCCGCGGCGGTCAGCATCGACGTGCGCAACATGCCGGAATCGCCGGAAGTGTTTGAATACGCGATGACTCAGCTGCCGGACAGCTTCTCGCCGCAGCTGCTGTTCCTCGACGCCGATCGCAACACGCTGATCCGCCGTTACAGCGACACCCGCCGCCTGCACCCGCTCTCCAGCAAAAACCTGTCGCTGGAAAGCGCGATAGACGAAGAGAGCGACCTGCTCGAACCGCTGCGCTCGCGGGCCGATCTGATTATCGACACCTCGGAAATGTCGGTGCACGAGCTGGCCGAAATGCTGCGCACCCGCCTGCTGGGCAAGCGCGAGCGCGAGCTGACCATGGTGTTCGAATCCTTCGGCTTCAAGCACGGCATTCCGATCGACGCCGACTACGTGTTCGACGTGCGCTTCCTGCCCAACCCGCACTGGGATCCGAAGCTGCGGCCGATGACCGGTCTGGACAAGCCGGTCGCGTCGTTCCTCGATCGCCATACCGAAGTGCACAACTTCATCTACCAGACCCGCAGCTACCTGGAGCAATGGCTGCCAATGCTGGAAACCAACAACCGCAGCTACCTGACGGTCGCTATCGGCTGTACCGGCGGCAAGCACCGTTCGGTATACGTGGCGGAACAGCTGGCCGATTACTTCCGCTCGCGCGGCAAGAACGTGCAGTCGCGCCACCGCACGCTGGAAAAGCGCAAACAATGACGGTCAAACAGACGGTTGAAATCAAAAACAAGCTGGGCATGCACGCACGCCCGGCGATGAAACTGTTCGAACTGGTGCAAAGTTTCGACGCCGAAGTGATGCTGCGCAACGAAAGCGGCACCGAGGCCGAAGCCAGCAGCGTCATCGCGCTGCTGATGCTGGATTCCGCCCAGGGCCGGCACATCGAAGTCGAGGCGACCGGCCCCGACGAAGTCAACGCGCTGGCGGCGGTGGTCGAGCTGTTCAACTCCGGGTTTGATGAAGATTAGCCGCTGAGGGCGCACCTTTGCGCCCAATCCCCCCATATTATCTCCCACTCAGCTTCGGCTCAGGCAGTCCAGCGCCACCGCTTTGAAGCTGTCGAAGCTGTCGCTGCCCAGCAGGCGGCTCATTGAGCGCTCACGCACGAAGGTGACGAACAGCTCGTAGATCGCCATCGCCTCTTCATAGTCGCTCTTGCTGATCGCCAGCAGGAAAATCACGTGCGCGACCTCGCCTTCGCCCCAGGCGACGCCCTGCGGCGCCAGCAGCGTCACCACCACGGTCTTCTTCGCCAGCAGCCCCAGCGAATGCGGCAGCGCGATGCCCTCGCCCAGCAGCGTGGAGACGATCGCCTCGCGTTCGACCACCGACGGATAAAAGTCCGCGCCGACGTACCCTTCTCGCTCCAGCTGGCCGCACACCCGGCTGAACAGCTCAGCCTGCGTCAGCGGCTCGTTGAGCACCATGAAATGCTCGGCGTCGAAGAACTTCTCCAGCATGTACGGCCGGGTGCGATCCACCAGCACCAGCTTGCCCAGTTGCTCCAGCTGATAATCGGTCGGGAACGGCGACATCACCACCACCGGCTTGTTCTTCTCGCCGATGCGGGCGTTGGAAATCACGAAGTCTTCGTCGATATGCGCAAGCATCTCGTAATCGCGCAGCGAAACGATGCGCGTCATCACCAACTGCGGATACTTGCGCGCAATCTGCGCCTGGATCATGCGCACCGTCGAGTTGCCGGTATCGCACACCAGCATCACCTGCGGGTGGCGTTCATAACCGATGTTGTAATGTCGCTCCAGCCCCACGCCGATATGCAGCACCAGATAGCCGATCTCGTTCTCGCTCAGGGTATAGGGGGTGTATTTGCCCCAGCTGGAGACCGCCGCCAGCGTCACGTCGTAAGCCATCGGATAGTGCTGCTTGATGTTGGCCAGCAGCGGATTGGGGATATTGATCTGGTACTTCACCCGCGTAATCATGGTTTTGATATGGGTGAGCAGATCGGCCCGCAGCTGCTCGTCGCCCTGCAGGTTGTAGTTATAGTGCGCGTTGATGTAGGACAGGATGTAGTCCACCAGCGCTTCTTCATCGTCGGCGTTGATCTCGGTCGGCTGCACGTCCTGCACGCGCCGCGCGGCGATGTTGACCCGCAAATAGGCCTCTTCGGCCATCGAGATCTCTTTGCCGGAGGCCGAACGCAGCTCTGCCGCCAGGCGGGTCGACACCTGGCGCACCGCCTCGTCGCCGTCCTCCACTTCGAAGTCCGGCAGCGGATAGCCGTCGCTGATGCGCCGCAGCGCCACCGCGCAGTAGAAGATCAGATACTGCTCGCCCTCGTCGGTCAGGCGAATGGCATATTGCGACAGCAGCGGGTGCAACAATCCGGCGAACGCCGCCACCTGCGGCTGCAGCAGGATCTCGTTGTTGAGCAACGGGTTCTCGGCGTCGGCCAGCTGTAGCTGGAACAGCAGATCGGTCAGGCAGGCGCGGATCGCCATTTCCGCGCCGAACAGCTTCATGCCGTAGCGCGGCTTGGTTTCGATCGTCAATTGATAATGCGCCAGACGCTCTCTCACCTCAGCCATGTCGTTTTGCAGCGTGCCGCGGCTGACGAACCACTCGTCGGCCAGATCTTCCAGTTTGAGAGAGAAGGCTGAGGTCAAAAAACGCACCAGCAGATAATGCACCCGCTCCTGCGCGCTGCGCGGGGTAGCCTGCTTGCGGCGCTCCTGCTGCTGCAGGGCGCTGAACAGCGCAGCGTTATCGACCTGCAGACGATAGCCGGCCCCGCGATTATGCACGAAGCGCGCGCCGTATTTGTCCAGGATCTCGTTCAGCGCGGTGATATCCGCCCGCACCGTGCGGGTGGACACGGCGAAACGCTTCGCCAGCTCATCCTGCGGCAAAGTCTCGGTTTGCAAAGCATCGAACAAGTAAGCCAAACGCGGGTAAGGAAATCGCACCATTCTGTGTCCGTCAATCAGGCGGCCCGCCCGGCGAACCGGGCGGGCCACGGGTTACTTCGGCGGCGGCAGGAACGCCATTTGCGAAGGGCTGCCGATCGGCAGATAGCCGCCCGCAAAGCTGAGTTTGCCGTCCGTCGGGTTGACGCTGAAGCGGGTGACGTTATCGCTGCGCTGGTTAAGCGCATACAGATAGCGGCCATCCGGGCTCAGCGCCAGCGAACGCGGGTAATCACCGCGGGTCCAGGTTTCCGCCACCGGTTTCAACTCACCGCCGGCGCCCACGCTGAACTGGGCAATGCTGTTATGCAGCCGGTTGGCGACGTACAGCGTGCCGCCATTCTTGCTGAGCGCCAACCCCGAAGCGAAGCTGGTACCCTGATAGTCGGCGGGCAGCGCGGAAACCGCATGCAGTTGTTTCAGAGTACCTTTTTGGCGATCAAAACGGTAGCTGGTCAATGTCGAAGCCTCTTCGTTCACCAGCAGCACGGTGCCGCCGTCCGGATGGAACACAAAGTGGCGCGGACCGGCACCGGCGGACGAGGCGGCGATCCACGGCGGATCGTTCGGCGTCAGCCGGCCGCTCGCGGCGTCAAAGCGCCATTGGTAGATGCGATCCAAGCCCAGATCGGTGGAGAACACGAACTTGCCGCTCGGATCGCTGGCGATCATATGGGCATGCGGGCCGTTGTGATCGCTGATGGCGAAGCTGCCGTTCACTGCCGCCGCCGGTTTGGCCGCCCCCGCCGGGCCCTGCTGTTGCTGCACCGAGCTGGCGGCACCCAGGCTGCCGTCCGCTTCGATCGGGAAAGCCGCCACGCTGCCGCTGACGTAGTTGGCCACCAGCAGATGGCGCCCGTCTGGCGTCGATGAGAGATACACCGGCCCCGCTCCCTGCGAATCCACCTGGTTGAGCTGGATCAGGCCGCCGTCGGCCGGATTGACCCGGTAAGCGGTGATACCGCCGTGTTTGCCGCCGTTGAAGTCGGCCACTTCACTGGCGACATACAGCGTCTTGCCGTCAACGCTCAGCGTCAGCTGCGCCGGATTCGGCACTTTGCTGACCAGCGTGGCGTGGCTCAGCGCGCCGCTGGCCGGATCGACCTGCACCCGGTAAACGCCTTCGCCGTTGGGATTGTAGGTGCCGATATAGGCGAAATGAGATGACGTGGAGTTCATTGCATCCTCAGCATGCAGCGCCGGGCCGGTCACGGCCAGCAGCGCCAGGAACAACGCGGTGCGTCGGGTTGAAGCCTGCCAGTTTCGCATAGTAATCCTCAGTATATATCCGTCATCTTTCAAGCCGCAGCGTTGTTGGCTGCCCGCACTCACCCCAGTCACTTACTTAAGTAAGCTCCTGGGGCTCCTGCGCTTGCCGCCTAGCTGCAACTTGAAAGCTATAGGCTATAGCTAACGGCGGCGCGGCATGCCGCGCCACGGGAAAACCTTCGCCTCCCAGCGTTTACCTCATCCCATTACGCGTTCAACCCACCAGCTTTTTGGTCATCGCCAGCAGGGTTTTCACGTCCTGCGGACGCGTATCGCCGCTGGCGGCGTCGATGATCGAGCTGTAGATATGCGGGATCACGCGTTTCACACCGGCCGCCAGCGCGATCTCGACGATCGGCTCGTAGTTTTCCAGATCGATGCCGCCGGTCGGCTCCAGCATAAAGTCATGCTCGGCACAGGCCTTGGCTACGTACTGGTATTCGTCCTTGCACTTCAGGCCGCCCATCGGGAAATACTTGATGGAGCTGCCGCCCATGTCCTTCAGCAAGGCGATGGCGGTTTCCACCGGCACGATGCCGTCCGGCGCCTCGGCGCTCAATGGGCCGGTAGAGATCTTCACCCAGCCGACGCGGCCGGTCGGCGACACCAGGCCATTGACCACGCTGTCGTTCTGGCCCAGCAGCGCGCGGCTGGCGCCGACGCCGGTAAACACCTGGTTAACGTGCTGCGGCTGCACCTGCTGAGCGATCAGGCTGACCATCGCCGACTGCTTCGGATCGCCGGCGCCCAGGCCGACCGAGAGCGCGTTTTCAATCAGGCGCGCATAGCGCAGCATGTCGGTCACCGCGCTGTCGACGTCCGGGTAGTTCTTGGAGAGCACGCCCACCAGCACATGGCCTTCCGCCGCGGCATAGATGTCCTGCGCGTTGGCTTTGGAGCCGGCCAGCACGTTCAGGCAGACGCGGTCGCGATAGTAGTTAGGCTGCAGCTTCATGCTTGTTTCTCCGTAAACAGGTTCTTGATACAGCTAAAGACGGTCATCAGCTGTTGCTCGTCGACGCTGCGCACGTCGACCTCAATCTTGCCCTCGTTGGCCTTGTAGCCGCGGAAGTAGATGGCAATATCGCCGGTTTTCAGCGCCTGGACGATGTCATAGGTCGACCGCCCCAGCACTGCTTCGTCGAAAGTGATCTCGGCGCGGGCGATATCGCGGCCGGCGCTGTCCCAGACGGTTTTGGCGCTGACGCCGGTCAGGGTGTTGAGGCTATCGAGGAACGGCGTCATCCGCTCCACCATCTGTTGCCCGGTGGTTTTCTCAAGCGTCAGATAGCTTTCAATTGCCTGCGTCAGGCCGAGGATGCCCTCTTTGCCGACCTTCATCGCCCGGCCGATGCCGCCGGACTGCAGCTTCACCCACTCGACGTACTGTTTCTTGCCGATCACCAGGCCGCTGGTCGGCCCCTCGATGGCTTTGGCGCCGCTGTAGATCACCAGATCGGCCCCCATCTGGTAGTAACACATCAGATCTTCTTCCGCCGCGGCGTCGACGATCAGCGGCAGGTTATGTTTGCGCGCCACCACCGCCGCCTGTTCGACGGACAGAATGCTTTTCTGCACGCAGTGGTGCGATTTGACGTACAGGATCGCCGCCGTCTGCGGCGTGATGCAGGCTTCAATCTGCTCCGGCGAACATTCGTTGGCGTAGCCCGCCTCCACCACCTTGCCGCCGCCCAGCGCCACCATGGTGTCCACCGGCGCGCCGAAGTTGACGTTGTGGCCGCGCGGCAACACGATCTCGCGCGGCACGGTGATCGGCGCCGAGTGCAGGTTCACCAGCAGATTGGCGTTATCTTTAACGATCGCTGCCGCCACCGACTGGGCGATGCCCGCCGAGGCGCAGGAAACGATCACCGCGTCCTCCACGTTGAGCAGGTCAGCGATGTAGGCGCCGGTCTTGTTGACCAGATCCTTGATTTCGAAGTAGTGATTCAGGCCGTAATCAACGGCGTCGATCACGTCCTGGCGCGGCGTGGAAACGCCGAGAATGGTCATGCGGCCGGAGGTGTTGATCACCTGCTTCAAACCGTATTTTTCATAAATCGAAGACATGGCTTGCCTCCCCTTGTTCGGTTAATAGGATTTCCCCGGCCACCACCGCGGCCAGCGGCACCAGCAGCTGTTCGCCCTCGGCGGTTTGCCCTTCGGCGTCGGCGAAGACCTGCGGTTCGCGGCGCAGTTCAAACAGCGTGAAATCGGCGTCATAGCCCAGCTCCAGCCGGCCCTTGCCGCTCAGCTGCAGCGCCGACGCGGCGTTCTCCGTGACGCAGGCGATCACCTGCGGCAGCGTCAGGCCGACGCTGAAGAATTTGGACATCACCGTCGCCAGGCTATGCACCGGCCCGTTCATGCGGTTGCGGCAGTAAATATCGGAGCTGATGGTGTGCGGCAAAATTCCCAATTTGATCGCCTGGCGCGCCACCTCGAAACTGAAGCTGGCGGTGCCGTGCCCCACGTCGAGCAACACGCCGCGCCGCAGCGCGCGCTGGATAGACTCGCGCAATGTGCCCGCCGGCGTCAGAATACGGTTTGGTTTGCCGTTGTAGCAGTGGGTGATGATGTCGCCGCGGGTCAGCAGATCGGCGATCTCGTCCAGATCCGGCGGGTTGTTGCCGATATGCACCATCAGCGGCAGCTGGCGGTTTTCCTGCTGGATCTCTTTGGCCAACACCAGCGGCCGGGTGCCGTTTTTCCCCACCACGCTGCTGCTCATGCGCGCCTTGATGCCGATGATGAAACCGGGGTGGTTGGCGATGGCCTGGCCGGCCTCGCGCTTGTCGATGTCCGCCATATCCGCCAGCTCGTTCTGCCGCAGCAGGCCGATGCGCGAGATGTTGAGGAAGGCGAAAACGTTGGTTTTGGCGCTGCGCGTCAGCTGATAAAAAGCGTCGATATCGTCGGCGCCGGTGCTGCCGGCGTCGACTACGCTGGTGACGCCGCTGGCGACACCGACCCGATCCGGTTCGTCATGGTAAATCGGCGATTCGGGATAGCAGTGCACGTGCGCATCGATCCAACCGGCGCTCAGGCGGCAGTTACCCGCCAGATCCAGTTGGCGAACGGCGCTGACGTCCGCCGCCAGCCGCCCCACCGAGGCTATTTTGCCGTCCTTTACCGCCAGATC
The DNA here is from genome assembly GCF_050880365.1 of Serratia sp. BFP-2025. Lineage (NCBI taxonomy): Bacteria > Pseudomonadati > Pseudomonadota > Gammaproteobacteria > Enterobacterales > Yersiniaceae > Serratia > Serratia sp. BFP-2025. The sequence continues at coordinate 414,831 of NZ_JBPAFV010000002.1, forward strand.
GATCAGCGTATCGTCCGCCAGTCTGGCGCCTCTGATTACTAAGTCATACATACCGCATTGCTCCTGTTAGCCCGGGCGCCGCCGCAGCATCGGGCGGCGCCTGGCGCAGGCCTCTTAAGAAATGGCTACCGGGAAGATCGCTCCCAGGATCATCGCGCCGAGGATCGCTCCGCCGGTGATCGGTTTGCCCCAGATATAGAACAGCAGCGCACCGAGCAGCGAACCGATGCCGATCGGGATCGAAGCGGTCATCGCCGACAGGATGATCAACGGCCCGAGGAAACGGCCCGACGAGTTGCCCGCGCCCATCATCACGTCCGCGCCGTAGGTGGAGTTGCTCTGATTGATGGTGAATTTGCGCGCCAGGATGATCACGTAACCGATCGCCAGGCCGATGATCAGACCGGTGGCCAGCGACGCGGCGAAGTTGGCGACCGGGAACACGATGCCGGCCCCCAGCAGCAGCGCCGGGACGCCCAGCCCGACGCCGGTCTGGATCGCGCCGCCGATGTCCAGGATGCCCACCAGCGAGCCTTCGATGATGCGCGCGAATAGGAAGCTGGCGCCGAACGCCGCCACCGCGCCGTACACGCCGGTATCCATCCCTGCCCGCAGCATGGAGACGAACGCCACTTCGTTAAAGGCGCCGATGCCGTACAGGTAGTACATGTGCGTCCCGGCGAACACGCCGGAGGACAGCAGGCCAACAAAAATCGGGAATGACCAGTCGGCGTACCAGAAGCCTTTTTGGGTTTGCTCTTCCATCATCCCGCTCCTTATTTACCGCTCAGGGTGTTGTGAATGGCGTCCAGCCAGCCCGGCACGCCGAGGCTGAAGGACTCGAGAACTTTCATGTCGAAGCCGCGGAAGAAGCCGCTCAGCACGAACAACAGCACGATCACCGCCATCATGATCTTGGTTATCTTGTTCCAGCCGCTCTCTTCCACGCCTTTGCCGATCAGAATGCCCAGCACCAGGCCCGGTACGGCGTTGCCCATGATCAGCTGCGCCAGGCCGCCGAAGATGGTGCCCCAGAAGCCGGAACGGCGCCCGGCGTCGATCGCCGCCAGCCAGAAGATCACCGGCATCACGGTATTCACCAGCAGGTTGGCCGCCGGCACCAGCACCTTGATCGCGGTGACCTGCAGCGCGGCGGGCACAGCGGAAGCGGTGGTGTTGAGGAAGGCCACCACCAGCATGCCGATGATGCCGCAGGCGATAGCCATTTTTTTCGGATCGTGCAGCGTTTGCGCCAGGTTGCGGTTCTTGACCATCAAGGCCGCCGCGCCCCAGTGCGGAATGATGCGGTGGTCGACGTCCTGCGTGAAGGAACCCGCCGCCACGGAAGACGCCCAGGCGTTGAAGAAGAAGCCCAGACCGAATGAGAAATGGGAAGCCGGATCGCCCTCGCAGGAGTTCAGCTCGCCCAGGGTGCGAAACGCCCCCATGCCCTGTGTGGTCGGTGCGTGGAACATGCGCGCGGCGCCGGCCCCTACGCCGACCCCCACCAGTCCACCGATAATAATCGATTTAAATAAGATGATTAAAAACATCAGTATACCCTTTCATTTATGCTAACGTTTTTATTTCGTGACGAAGACAACCTTCTCGGTGTTGATAATGGTTACGTTCACGGTTATTTCCAGAGAAACGGCATAGCTTTTTCTTTCGCGCGGCAAAAAGAAGAAAAGAAATTTCTCTTTAGTTATTTTCTCTTCCGCTTTCAAGACGCTGACGTCCTGCGGCTCGATGCGCAGCAGAATATTATTGGTGGACTTTAATACCGCGCCCTGCACATTAGCCAAGGCGGAAGCAAAAGCTTTCGCCTTGCTGTCGCCTTTACCCTCCACCTTTACCGATGTGGTATATTGCTCTTTCATTATGGATTGCCATGTTTTTTGACGTAGGCTTCCACCAGTTTCTGGCCCAGCTCTTCTTTATCCATAAAGCCGAAGCCCAGCACGTTGTAGCCTTCGTTAATTGCCGTCACGCCCTCTTCCACCGAGCGCATGCCGTATTTTGCCTTGTAGCCGTGTTTGGTTTGCGCGGTAATCGCGCCGGCGCCGCCGCTGCCGCAAAAAGAGATGCCCAGCTGTGCATTTTCCGCTTTCATCACGTCGCCCAGCTTCATATCCGCCGCCACGCCGGGGATAACCACCGCTTTTCCGCCTGCGCTTTCAACGCCTTGTCCGACTTTTTGCCCTTTACCCAAACGATCGCCGATCACTACGGTAATTTGACCCATGGTATATTCTCCTGATTGAAATCGATGCGTTAACCGCTATGCGTTATTATCTTTCGCCACTTCGAAGTGCACGGACAGCAAATAGGCTTCTTCGATAGGCAATGTGCCAAACTGATTCACCACGCGCTCCGCCATTTGCATGGATTCGGCAGAAATTTCGTCGAATAACGATTTATCCACCTCCGGCAATGGCTCACCGGTTATTGAACGCAGCACCATGGCGCGAATATGCGACTCCAGCATCTGTTGCTGCACCGCATTGGTATAAATATTGTCAGCATTCAGCATCGCGGTAATATCCGCCAATACCCGAGCGGTGATCGCCCCGGCTTCGCTGACATCGGATTGTTCAATTTCTTTTATCGAAGCAGATCCATCATTCACTTTTCAGTACCCCTAGATCCCACATTAATCAGTAAGCCGTAAAGCGCATCACCTGAATAACCCGCTTTCTGTGATGTCTTTACCCTACCCCCGCCAGGATTTTCTGTGTAGACCGGTTTTTTCCAGTTCGAAGTGGAAATCGAATGACGCGCGGAGATCCATTTCGCAAAACGGCGCGGCGGCGAAAAAGTAAATGAGATAACAAATACATAACCCAGCTAACCGTTTCTTTTGCCACGATTGACGATAAAAGCCTTCGTGATCGGGATCTCTTTCTTTTCTCGCCTCAACCGCCTACTATCAATAGGACAAACCGACATTACCCACACCCCCGCTCCTCTGGCGCGGGGGTGTTGCTTTGTGTTGTTTTTCCGAATTTATGGGTGCACAGACTGGCACCCTTTGATTTGACTGGAGAGTGGAATGACCAAACCCATCATTACTATTAATGAGCTGGATGCGGAACGCCTGGATGCGCTATTGGAACAACCGGCCTTTGCCAATACCGACGTCGCCGCCGCGCTGAACGACGAATTGGATCGCGCGGAGATCCTGCCGCCTGAGAAGATGCCGGCCAACGTGGTGACCATGAACAGCCGCGTGCGTTTTCGCGATCTGCACACCGATGAAGAGCACGTGCGCACGCTGGTCTATCCGGCATCGCTGAAAGACAGCCACGATCAGCTGTCGGTGATGGCGCCACTGGGCGCAGCGCTGCTCGGCATGCACGTCGGCAAGCAGATCTCCTGGCAATTGCCGAACGGTGAAGAAGCGCGGATTGAAGTGCTGGAATTGCTGTACCAGCCGGAAGCGGCGGGCGAATACCACCGTTAAGCGGTTATCAGGGCGGCATCCGGCCGCCCTTTCTGTCTCAGATGCAGATGGCGATCAGCACGGCGATCAGCAGCAGTACGTAGATTTTGGCATGTAGTGCATCGCTCACCTTCGGCAAACAGCGCCTGGCAAACACGATCCCCGCAATCCCCGCCGCCACCAGCAGCCCCAGAATGTTCAGATTGACGTAGCCCAGATACTGCGGCCCGCTCATCTCGCGCCACCCCAACACGACATACATCAGCGCGCCGATCACCGCCACCGGGATCGACAACGGGTTGGCGGCGCTGACGCAATACTTCATGTCATAACCATGGCGGCGCAGCAGCGGCACGGTCATCACGCTGCCGCCCACCCCCAGCAGAGTGGCGATGCCACCGATCAGCGGCCCGCCGCCCCACAGCGTAGCGGTGGACAGTTCGGCGCGCGCCGGTTTGATCAGGAAGCCCCGGCGGAACAGACAGTCGGCGATGGTCACCGCCATATAGACCACGAACAGCCCGCGTATTACGCCGTCCGCCAACAGCGAGGAGGCGAACGCGCCCAGCGCCGCCCCGATGCCGATGAAAAAGATCAGCGGCACGATGGTTTCGCGCAGCAGGTTGCCGCTGCGCCAGTTGGTCAGGGTGGCGTAACTGGCGTTGAGGATCATCACCGCCGTCGAGGTCGCCACCGCAATATGCATCGCCTGACCGGGCTGCTCGCCCGACGCGGAGATCAAGTGATAGACAAAGGGCACCACCACAAAACCGCCGCCGAAGCCGAACAGAATAGTGGTGATGCCGGTCAGAAAACCGGCACCCAGCACGATGAGCGTTTCAATCATGGCCGTGCGCCCGAACGAAGTCGTCGAACCCGGCGCAGAACTGCCCCGCCAGCGGGTGGAAACGATCGCCGACGAACAGCCCCAGATACTGCTCGCGCACGGCGTCATGGTCCACCAGCTCAATGCCCGCCTGTTCCGCCAGCGCCAGCGTCTGCGCGTCCGGGAAGCCCCAATAGCGCGAATCGCCCTGCTTCTCCGCCGCTATCGCTTCGCTGTGCTCCGCCCGCATCAGCTGGCGCGCCAGGAAGCCGCCGCTCTGCACGCCCAGCAGCATCATATTTTCCAGGAACGACAGGTCGTGACGCAGCTCGGCAGGCAAGCGGGCGAGCACCGGCCCCGCGTCCCAGTGCTCATCCATTTCATGCAGCGTCACCGCACAATCCTTGTCACCGTTCATCATCGCCCGGAACAGCGTCATCACCCCGCGATAGCGCGGCAAATCCCCCGGATGCAGGTTCCACAGCAGCTTGCCGCGTCGGCTGAAGGCGCGCACATAGTCAGCGGAAAATTTCTGATAACAACGCAGGGAGATCACCCCGTCCATATGCCCGAGGCTGCTGATAAACGTGGCGTCGTTGATGTCGAGAACGCGATGCGCTTTTACCCCGGCGGCGGCCAGGAACAGGGCCGGCGGCTGATAGGCGCCCTCGCAGGCGCCGGCGTTGCGGCCAACGAACGGAAACACGAAATCATTCAGCACTTCGCGCTCATACAACCCCAGTCGGCGAACCGCCGGCTCCTGTGTGCGTCCGGCGCTTTTCGCCAGGGGGAAATACACCGTAAAAGCACAGTCGTCCTTCAGGGCGGCGATCAGATCCTGGCACACCAGCCAGGAGAAAATGTCGTTGCCGACAAAGAGCGCTACGTTTTTCATACTTCAGCCTTCTTTGCATTGAAAATAGGGTTATTGAACACGATCTTGCTGATATCCCGCGTGATGGATTCCATCGCCGAGGTGTAGAAAAGGTCGCCCTTGGCGGGCGCGCCGAGCGAGTAAAGATGCTGCTCGCGACCGCGGCGGTCCGCGATTTTCAGCGTATGCGGGTCGCACTTCACGCCGCCGAACAGGTTCTCCTGCACCAGCCCATCCTCCAGCAGCTGATGGCTCAGGCGATTGGGCGGCAGTTGATAAGAGGGCGTGGTGCAGTTGAACAGGTATTGCGTATGCACCCGAGCATCATGGCAACGCAGGATAAACCCGTCCGCTCCCTTGCTGATATCCGCCAGGCCGCCACAGACGCGCAGACGCTGGCTCTCCAGGGCCGCCGCGATCTTGTTGGCGTTTTTGATCGGCATGGCGTGCCGATTGCGCATCCAGGAGGAGTTGTAAAAACGCATGAAGACCTGCCGGTTATGAGCATCCATCTTGACCCAGGCGGCGCAGACTGTCGGATGGATCGCCGCCAGATAGCTGCAGATATGTTCCCGGGCAAAGCGCGCCCGATCGAGGCTGTCCGCCAGATCGCGATAACAGTCGCGCCTTTCCCCCAGCGCCGAAAGCACCACCAACCGCTCCGGCCCCGGATAGTGACGCGCCAGCGCGGCGTTGATCGCATGCACCAGCTGATGCGCATCAATAAAATCATTGCCGGCGACAAAGCGCCGCAGCTCCGTCACAAACGCTTCCGGCGGCGGACGCATCAGCGCCGGCTGCACGCTGGGGAACAGACCGGAACGCGACAGGGCACAGATATCGGTCGCCCCCAAACGCTCCATAAGTTCAACGATGGCGTCGATCGCCGTCAGGCTGCAGCCGATGACACCGATGGCCGAGTAAGGGTTGATCGGCGGCAGCTCCTGATGCGCCTGATAAGCGATCACCCCGTCCACCGGATAGAGACATTCCGGCGGGTTGTGCCCCGAACACAGCACCAGCGCGTTCATCTGTTCGACGGCGCCGCAGGCGGTGGTCAGCCGATAGCCCGCCTCGTGCGGCGCGATGGCGTTCACTTCGGCGGTCACGAAATTCAATATCACGTTACTGTCCGCCGCCATATACATTGTCATGTCGCGAATAAAATCGAGATATTCCCGATATAACCAGCGCGGCGGATAACGATCCTGACAAAATTGCGGAAAATGCATGGCGATCCAATCGACGAAATGCGCTTCGTCGAAAATATCCGCCGACATATTTTCCGGCGTCATATTTAATATATGGCTGTCAAAATCGCTGCTGTATGCCATCCCGCCCTTGAAGCCATGCTTGTCGAAAACCGTCAGGGAAAGCGGTCTTTTGCAATGATTAACCGACTTATTTTTTATAAAGTTATAGGCAAAAGAGATCCCGGCGGCTCCGCCGCCAATCACACCGAACTTATACATGAAATATCACCTTATAGTCATTTAACTGCGCTAAGAACTATTGCTTCAGGTGTTGGAATAAAAAGACGCTTTATTCCTTATTAACTTCTTGTATTGCGAGAACGAGAACGCTCGTCCCACCCCGGTGTGAAAACTTGCACGGGCTTCCTGGCCGATAAAATAACGGCGCCCCGGACAAGCATTATTTTTCTGCCCCGATAGTAGAACCCGGGGAGCTGGCTTGCTTTATATGAAGGGCCAACTATCATTGCGTTTCGGCCAATCTGCTCGCCAAAGGGGATACATGCGCAATGTTCGCATTGATGACTTCGACCATGTAGCGCGCGCGGTGATCGCCATCGGGACCGACTATCCGCCGGGGCATCTGCTGCCGATGCACAGCCACCGGCGCGCGCAGTTGCTGTACGGCGCCACCGGCGTGATGCACGTTTTCACGCAGCAAGGCAATTGGGTGGTCCCGCCACAGCACGCGGTGTGGCTGCCGCCGCAGATGCCGCACGCGGTGAGGATGGTCGGCGTCACCACTCGCAGCCTGTACCTCGAACCCGGCGCCTTGTCCGCCGCACAGCCTCAGGTATGCCAGGTGGTCAGCGTCACCCCGCTGATGCGCCAGCTGTTGATGGCGGCGGTGGATATGCCGCTGGAGTATGAGCAAGCGGGACGCGACGGGGCATTGGCGACCCTGCTGCTGCACGAGCTGGCCCGGCTGCAGCCCTTGCCGCTGCATATCCCGCTGCCCGCCGATCCGCGGCTCGGCGAGCTGTGCCACGCCTTTTTGCAGCATCCCGACGCCCACGACTCCGCGCAGCAGTGGGCCCCGCGTCTGTACATGAGCATTCGCACCTTCAGCCGCTTCTTTCGCGCGCAGACCGGTATGCCGTTTTCGCAATGGCGCCAGCGCGCCTGCGTGGTGCTGGCGCTGGCGCTGCTGGCGGAAGGGTGCAGCGTGACGCAGGTGGCGATGGAGATGGGGTATGACAGCAGCGCGGCGTTTTCAACCATGTTTCGCCGCGTGCTGGGGCAGGCGCCCTCTGCCTATCTGACGGAGGACGGGCGCGAGGGTTGACGGATTAGCGGAATTTCTTGTGGTTGGCGTCGCGGGTCTGCTTGAAGCCCTGCGCCACTTGCTTCGCTTCGGCAACTTTACCTTGATTGGCCAGCGCCAGTGCCTGATCGATCTGGCCGATCAGGGTATCCAATCCGCGATGAAAATCTTGCATTTCCGGGCTGTCGGCAGCTTTGTCCTCCAGCTTCGGCGGGGTGCCTAGTTTGGCGTCCTGCGCCGCCGCGCGCATGTTCTGCAGGCTTTGTTTGAGGGTGGCGGCGGAGTCGGTATTCAGCACCGTTTTGTAGTTTTCCGCCAGGGTGTCCATATCGTCGCCGAGATCGGCGGCGACCGCCAGCGAACTGGCCGCCAGCAGCGCCAACGCCGCCAGCGCTTTCAGGGTATTCTGCATGTTTGCTCACCTTCCAGTTATTGTTTTAATTAACCCACCGTTACCATAGGCAAGGCCGGGCGAAATCGAAACCGGAGATTTGTAAGCAAGGTTGAGACAGGATAATGCGCAGCCGGCGGGCGCCGGCTGCGCTGGGGATCACTGGCCGGCGATCTTCATTTCCGGCAGCAGCACCGAACCGCACTGGATATTGCTGCGGGTTTCGATATCGCTGCCGACGCTGACGATGTTGCGCAGCATGTCTTTCAGGTTGCCGGCGATGGTGATCTCGCTGACCGGATATTGGATTTCGCCGTTTTCCACCCAGAAACCGGCGGCGCCGCGCGAGTAATCGCCGGTGACGCCGCTGACGCCCTGCCCCATCAACTCGGTGACTACCAGGCCGGTGCCAAGCTGTTTCAGCATGCCGGCAAAGTCGGCGCCCTGCCCGGCAATGCGCCAGTTATGGATGCCGCCGGCATGGCCGGTGCTGTGCAGGCCCAGCTTGCGCGCCGAATAGCTGGTCATCAGCCAGGTCTGCAGCACGCCGTCCTTGACGATATCACGCCGTTGGGTGCGCACGCCTTCGCTGTCGAACGGCGTCGACGCCAGCCCTTTCAACAGATGCGGATGCTCCTCGACGGTCAGCCACGCCGGCAGGATCTGCTTGCCGAGCGAGTCCAGCAGGAAGGTGGATTTGCGATAAACGCTGCTGCCGCTGATGGCGCCCACCAGATGGCCGAACAGCCCAGTGGCCACCTCGGAAGCGAACAGCACCGGCGCCTTCATGGTCGACAGTTTGCGCGGCGCGAGACGCGCCAGCGTGCGGCGGGCGCACTCCTGACCCACCCACTCAGGGCTTTGCAGATCGCCCATCGCCCGGCCGATGGTGTAAGCGTAATCCCGCTCCATGTCGCCGTCCTGCTCCGCGATGACGCAGCTGGACAGCGAGTGACGGCTGGAACAGTAGCTTTGCAGCATGCCGTGGCTGTTGCCGAACACCTTGATGCCGTAGTGGCTGTTGAAGCTGCCGCCTTCGGTGTTGGTGATGCGCTTGTCCGCCGCCAGCGAAGCCTGCTCGGCGCGCGCCGCCAGCTCGATGCCGCGATCGGCGTCCAGTTCGATCGGGTGGAACAGATCGAGATCCGGCGCCTCAAACGCCAGCAACTCTTTCTCCGCCGGGCCGGCGCAAGGATCTTCCGAGGTGTAGCGCGCGATGTCCAACGCCGCCTGCACGGTGCGGGCGATGGCGTCCGGGCTGAGATCGGTGGATGAGGCGCTGCCTTTGCGTTGGCGGTGATACACGGTAATGCCCAGCGCGCCATCGCTGTTGAACTCGACGTTTTCCACTTCGCCGAAGCGAGTGCTGACGCTGATGCCGGTCGATTTGGTGACCGCGACTTCCGCCGCGTCGGAACCGGCGCGGGCCAGCTCCAGCGCCTGAGAAACGGCCTGTTCCAGCGCCTTGCGCTGTTCTGCAACTTGAGTGACTACTTTCATCAATCTGCCATAATTAATCAGAAAATCGTTGAGAAAAGTGCCGGAGCGGCGTAGTTGTGCACGCGAGGCGGCGCGCAAAAATCCTGAGATCTCTGCCGTTGAGTCTAACAGGAACCGCGTTGAATTTCGCATAAAGCCGGCAACCTGTTAGGATTAGCCTCTTTTTAACGGAGCCTACCATGAACAAACAGCCTGAAGACTGGCTCGACGATGTCCCGGAGAATGAAAACGAGGACGATGACGAGATTATCTGGGTCAGTAAAAGTGAAATTAAACGTGATGCCGAAGCGCTGAAAGACCTGGGGGCCGAAATGGTCGATCTGGGCAAAAACGCGCTGGACCGCATTCCGTTGGACGAAGATTTGCGCGCCGCCATCGAGCTGGCGCAAAAGATCAAGAAAGAAGGCCGTCGCCGTCAGCTGCAGTTGATCGGCAAGATGCTACGCGCCCGCGATATCGAGCCGATCCAGACCGCGCTCGACAAGCTGAAAAACCGCCACAACCAGCAGGTTTCGCTGTTCCATAAGCTGGAAGCGCTGCGCGACCGCCTGGTGGAAGAAGGCGATGACGCTATCCCGTCGATCCTGGATCTGTACCCGGCCGCCGATCGCCAACAGCTGCGTTCACTGGTGCGCAACGCGCAGAAAGAGAAGGCCGCCAACAAGCCGCCTAAGGCTTACCGCCAGATCTTCCAATACCTGCGCGAGCTGGCCGAAGCGACCGACTAAGCGCTGCCGCCATCCCGGGATGAACCCGTTTCATCCCCGGTGATGCGCCGGTTCGCCGCTGCTTTCGCGGATATTGAAACGCAGGCTGCCTTCCAGCTCTTCTTCCGCCTCTTCAAACAGCAGAATGATCGCGCCGAAACGACGCTTGCTGCGGGCATTCAGGTGGGTGAACTCGATTTCCACCGGCAAACCGATATCGCCGGTCACCACGTCCCACAGCGCGTCGAGGTTGGCGCCAAACTCCTCGTTCAGCGCAAACTTGTGCGCGAAATCGCGGTAGAAGGCCGGCACATCCTGGATCTGCTCAAAATCAAACTCTACTTTTGCCATCAAACTCACTCCACACGAATGAAGTTTTTGTAATGGTCGCGCGTGACGAAGATCAGACCGTCGCTCGAATACAGCAGGCGATCGGCGCCGCGCCGGCCACACTGGTAATTGATGTCCGCTTCGCGCCAAACCCGGCCGCCGGCGGTCGGCAACTGCCCCTCACGGTTAGAGAATCGATCGCCGCCAATCGCCTTGCCCGGCAATACCGAACAGAGGTTGCCTGAACGCGGATCCCAACCCTGCTCGCGCGCCTGCTTCTTGGTGACGTAATAGTCCGGCAGGCGCTGATGCTGCTGCAGGTAGCTCACCACCGTTTGCTGCTGCGTGAGTCGATCGATGCTCTGCGGCTGCCCCGCCGATGCCGGTGCCTGCGTTACCGCCGGGTTGCCGCCGATCGCTCGGTGCTCGTTGCCGCGCAAGGCGCTGAAAACGGCGATGACGACAGCGATGACGATCGCCAACAGAATCCGCTTGTTCATGACATTCCCTGAAATTATGCCGCAGGAGGCGCCGCAGCTCCCCCAGGCTAGTTAGGTATATAGCCGTTCTGGATGAAACTAAGATGACCGCCGCGTAACTTTTTCGCGGCGGCGAAGGTTTCATCCATTCATGACAATGATGCCACTTTCCAGCCGTTCTGGCACTCGGAGTCTCTCTGAAAACGGGCCGTCTCACATGAGACGACCCGCCGTGCCAAGCATTGCTTTCAGTATAGTCAGGGAAGGCGCCGCATCGCGCGGCGCAACAGGTGGGAACGCATCAATCGATCAATGCGTGACGATAGCGATGCAGCATGTCGGCCAGACGTTTCACCGGCCCGGTGACGCTGAGCGGTGCCTGATTGTCTACCAGCTTTTGCTGGTACTCGTTCATTTCACCCAGCAAGCGATCGTAGTAATAAGCGCGCTTGACGTCGTTCTTGGCGGAGACCACCCGATCGGCGGTGCTGCGGATCTGGCGGTGGAAGGCCGACAGCTCTTCGCTGATCGGGATTTCCGCCCGCTGCATGCGCTGATGGGCGATGATCAGGTTCAGCGCCAGACGATACTTGGCGATATCGTTCGGGAACATCATCAGCAGCTGGTTAAGCTGCTGATACAGCGCCGGCAAGTGGTTCTGCCGGCGGCGCGCCGCCTTGGTGGTCAGCGCCGACACCGCGCTGCTGACGAATTGGTTGAGCAACGTGCGGCCGGTGCGTTCGCGCGAATTGTCGCGGATCAGCAGCAGCACCATCAGCCCGACGCAGCTGCCGAGGAACTGGCCGAGCGCCCCGTCGAGAAACTGGGTCACGTTAAACTCCATTGGGTTGCTGAGCACCAGAATGTTGATGGTCCCCGCTAACAGCCCCAGCGAACCGAGCCGCCGCTTTTGCACCTCGATGCCGATGAAAAACGCCAGCAGACCGAGGCTGAGACACAACAGCAGAATGCTCTGCTGCGTCGCCGGCAGGATCACCATGAAGAACAGGGAACCGACCGGGATCGCCGCCAGCATCCCCAGCACGAAATCCATCGCCACCATGCGTGGCGCCGGGGTGCGCATCGCCAGCGAAGTGATCACCGCGATGATCACCATAAAACCGCTGCCGGATGTCCAACCGGTCCACAGCCACAGCAGGCTGCCGAAGGCCGTCGCCACGAAGGTGCGCAGGCCGTTGATCATCGCGTGGTGCCCTTCCGCCGAGGTCGGTTTGACTACGGTTTCTTTGCTCAACACGTCCTCTTCCACCGCGCTGATGCTGCCGTTGGTATGCACGCCCTTCGACAGCAGCAGGTAGCGCGTCGCCGCGCCGACCCAGCCGGTGATGGTCGGCAGCGTTTCATCGGAGCGATGGGTGGTCAGCACCTGGCGCAGCAGCTTCATGCGTTTGTGGATCTCCGGCGGGTTTTCCGCCGGCACCATCAGCTGCTCCCGCAGGCTCGCTTGCAACGCGTCCGGGTGATTCAGCAGGATCAGATAGGTTTCGCAGGCCTGAGTGATCAGCGTCAGCGACAGGGTATGCAACGCTTTTACCCGGCGATTGACCTTCTGCCAGCGCGAGGACTCCATCATCAGGTTGTTGCGCATGCCGTCCAGCGCCGTGGTACTCTTCACCAGGTTGCTCCAGGCGCGGTCGATGTCCTCTTTATCGGCGTTGCTGATGCACATCTGCAGCAGGCGGTATTGATCCACCAGCAGTTGATCGACCGCCCGATCGATGTCCTGCTTGATCGAGCGCGGCGAAAACAGCAGATCCGCCAGCACGGCGCTGACGATCCCCAGCACGATCTCGCTGCAACGCTCAATAGCGAACTGCGGCGCTTCCAACAGATGGGCTTCGCTGGTGGCGACGGTGACGATGATGATCAGCGCGGTATAACCGGCCAACCCCCAGGCGTAAGAGTTTTCCACCTTGATCAGCGAAGAAATCCAGGTGCAGAACCCGGCCCAGATGCAGCACAGCAGCAGCATTACCACCGGCGCGCGGGCGGTGGTGATGATAATGATCAGGCCGACGAAGCAGCCGATAAAGGTGCCGATGATGCGCAGCCAACCGCGATGACGGATGGCGCCGGAGAAGGGTTCACCGCCGGCGGCAAAGGCCGGGCCGGCGGCGACGATGGCGGCGGTCATCGCCGACCACCGCGGGGTTTCCAGATTGAGGTGGAAGCCGACGAACAGCGCAAACACAATCGCGAAGCTGAGTTTGAAGGCAAATCTCAGCCGGATGAAGGTTGGGCTGTTCATCAGCCGAACTCACGCAGCCGGTGCATCAGGCGCACAAAAGGCGAGCCGCTGTCGGCATTGCGGTCGTTCTTGCCGACGATCACCACGGTCGCGGTAGTGCCGGCCGGGTACGGATGCTGCTGATCCTTGGCGTCCAGCAGGATCTTCACCGGCACGCGCTGCGCCAGGCGCACCCACTCCAGGTTGCTGTCGATCGACGCCAACCCTTTGCTGTTGACCGTGCTGCTGCTGTTGTTTACCGCCGCCGCCACGCTGTCGACGGTGCCGTGCATGATGCGGTTGCTGCCCAGCGGGGTGATCTCCGCGCGGTCGCCCTTATTCAGGCCGCTCAGCTTGGTTTCTTCCAGGTAAGCCAGGATGTAGAAGGAGTCTTTCTTCACTAACGCCACCGCCACCGAGCCGCGAGTGATGTATTCGCCGGCGTGTACGTTGAGGTTGGTGATCCAGCCATCGGCCGGGGCGCGCACCGTGGTGCGTTCCAGATCCAGCTGCGCCAGCTCGCGCGCCGCTACGGCCTTCGCCAGCTGGTGCTGCACGGTCTGCAGCGAGTTGTTCGACTGGTCGATCTCTTCCTGCGACATCGCCTGCACGCCCAGCTTCACGCGGCGGCCGGCCTCACGCCGTTTTTCCGCCGCCAGCGTCTGGTAGTAGGCGACGTCGGCGCCGGCTTCCGCCAGGGCCTGCTCATAGCGCGGCCGATCGACCACGAACAGCACCTGCCCTTTTTTCACCAGCTGGTTGTCCACCACCGGCACGTCGGTCAGCAGGCCGCTGACGTCCGGGGCAATCGCCACCACGTCGGCGGTGAACTTGGCGTCGCGCGTCCACGGCGACTCGGTGTAAAACACCCAGGCCTTGAACACCGCAACGATCCCCAGCAGCACAAGAATCAAAGTGATCGCGATCCGGGTTATTTTTATCGAAAAATTTTTCACAGCGACCTCAAACAAAAAGACATGAAATCAAATAAAACAGGCAGCAATACAGCGCGGTGTTAAACAGCGCCGGATGCCAGACAAAATCGTAAATCCCCGTCGGCTGCAGCAGGCGGCGCAGGAGAAAAAACAGCGCCAGCGACACCAACAGCTCGAAAAACACCGGCGGAAACGACAGTCCGAAGATGACCATAACCGGAAGCAAACTCATCACTTTTTCCTTATTGTTCACTGCGCCGGGGGACGACGGGCCTTGCCATTCACATTCTCTTTACATTTTAGCGTGCGCGCGCCACAAATCTTGACCGGACAGCTTGTCCAGGTCACGAACCCGAAAAAAGGTTAAACTTTGGGGCTGACATCCACGACAGGGATTGCGAGGGTGCCGGAGGAGCGGCAGGATTGCAGGGCCGCTCGCTCTCGCACGTTGGTAAGGTCTATTCACCCGACCACGTTATATTAGCCTGCTTACTATCAAGGCATCAACAATCTGTGATCTAAATCACTTTTAAGCCAGAGTGAATAATGGAAAGATTAAAACGGATGTCGGTATTCGCCAAAGTGGTTGAGTTCGGGTCGTTTACCGCGGCCGCGCGCCAACTCGACATGAGCGTTTCATCGATCAGCCAAACCGTCTCAAAACTGGAAAATGAGCTGCAGGTCAAGCTGCTGAACCGCAGCACGCGCAGCATCGGCCTGACCGAAGCCGGCAAAATCTACTATCAGGGCTGCCGGCGCATGCTGCAGGAAGTCAGTGAAGTGCATGAGCAGCTGTATGCGTTTAACAATACGCCCGCCGGCACGCTGCGCATCGGCAGCTCCTCCACCATGGCGCAAAACGTGCTGGCGAACATGACCGCCGAAATGATGAAAGAGTACCCGGGCCTGACGGTCAACCTGGTGACCGGCATACCGGCGCCGGATCTGATCGCCGACGGGCTGGATCTGGTGATCCGCACCGGGGCGCTGCAGGATTCCAGCCTGTTCTCTCGCCGCCTGGGGCAGATGCCGATGGTGGTGTGCGCCGCCAAAAGCTACCTGAGCCAGCACGGCACGCCGCAGAAGCCGAGCGACATGGTTAACTTCTCCTGGCTGGAATACAGCGTGCGGCCCGACAGCGAATTTGAATTGATGTCGCCGGAAGGCATCACCACGCGCATTTCGCCGCAGGGGCGTTTCGTGACCAACGACTCCTCCACCATGATCCGCTGGTTGAAAAACGGCGCCGGCATCGCCTACGCCCCGCTGATGTGGGTGATCGAAGAGATCAAACGCGGCGAGATCGAGATCTTGTTCAAAAGCTACCATTCGGATCCGCGGCCGATCTACGCGCTCTATACCGAAAAGGACAAACTGCCGCTGAAGGTGCAGGTGTGCATCAACTATTTAACCGACTATTTCGAGCGCGTAGCGGCGGTCTATCAGGGCTATCGCTGAGCGGCGCTCAAATAGCGGCGCGCCAGCGCGCCCAGCAGCATCAGCGCCAACATGCCGAGGCCCCACAGCAGCCAAACGGCGTAACCCGCCCAGGTCAGCAACAGAGGAAAATAGCTCGCCAGCCCGCTGCCCAGCTGTTTCAGCCACGGCAGCCAGGCGTCCAGCATCGTCTGCGGCACCAGGCTCAGCGCGCCGTTTACCGGCAGGGATGCGTCGCCGGCCGCCTCCGCCAACGCCGGGAGCCAGGCCAGCATACCGGCAACGCCCCAGGCCAGCAGCATCCACAGCACCATCGCGCCGAGCAACAGCGCGAGCGTCCAGCCGCCCCGGTTCACGGTACGCCGCCGCCGCACTGCGGGCAAAAGCGGCTGCCCGGCGGCAGCGGCGCGGCGCACTGCCCGCAGGTGGCGCTCACCGCGGCAAACGGCTGGCCGCAACGGTGACAGTAACGCGCGCCCGATTTATTCACCGCCTGGCATTCCGGACACTGCGGCCCCTGATCGCCATGCTGGCTATAGCGGTTGCCATGATGCCCGCCGCGGTGACCCGCGCGCTGATGACCGCCGTTAACACCACCTTGCCCCAACAACCTTTTCAGTAAGCTCATCACGCCTCTCCTCTGTGCATTAACGCTGAACCTCACTGTAAACCCTGGAGTAAACTCCAGGGTAAAGCCCGGCGAGCAGGATTTACGTTTCATTACATCGAATGATCGGCAAGGCTTTGATGTAGTTAACAAAATTCGCATCGGCATTCCCCCACCTCGCCGCACTGCGTTATGCTGCGGGAACCTCTCCCTGCATCAGGAATAACCATGAAAAAAATCATACTGGACTGTGACCCGGGGCATGACGACGCTATCGCCCTGCTGCTGGCCTGGGGCAATCCGCAGATCGACCTGCTGGCGGTCACCACCGTGGTGGGCAACCAAACGCTGGACAAAGTGACGCGCAACGCCCTGGCGGTGGCGCGCATCGCCAATATCACCGGCGTGCCTTTCGCCGCCGGCTGCCCGCGCCCGCTGGTGCGCAATATCGAAGTGGCGCCTGACATTCACGGCGACTCCGGCCTCGATGGCCCGGTATTGCCGGAGCCCCACCTGCAGTTGGATACGCGCCATGCGGTAGATCTGATCATCGATACGGTGATGGCTCATCCGCCCGGCAGCGTGACGCTGGTGCCGACCGGCGGCCTGACCAATATCGCCATGGCGGTGCGCAAAGAGCCGCGCATCGCCGAACGGGTCAAGGAAGTGGTGTTGATGGGCGGCGGCTATCATGTGGGCAACTGGAGCGCGGTGGCGGAATTCAATATCAAAATCGACCCCGAAGCGGCGCACATCGTGTTTAACGAAAAATGGCCGCTGACCATGGTCGGGCTGGATCTCACCCACCAGGCGCTGGCCACGCCAGCAATCTGCGAACGCATCGCCGCCCTCGGCACCCGGCCGGCCACGTTCGTCGGCGAACTGCTGGCATTCTTTGGCCGTATGTACCAACAGGCGCAGGGCTTTAGCGCCCCGCCGGTACACGACCCCTGCGCAGTCGCCTACGTGATCGATCCCAGCGTGATGACGGTGCGCAAGGCACCGGTGGATATCGAACTGACCGGCACCCTGACGCTAGGCATGACGGTGGCGGACTTCCGCGCGCCGCCGCCGCCGGATTGCCACACCCAGGTGGCGGTCAAACTGGATCAGGATAAATTCTGGGATCTGGTGGTGGATGCGCTGGAGCGGATCGGTGAGGTGGAGTAAGCGAATGAGAGACGAGATTAACGCGCTTTTACGGGCGCGTTAGTCTGCATCATATCGCGTCAAGCGTGAGGCTCAGGCCATGGCCTCTTTTATTTTCAAGACAGCAGAATATTCCTAACAATAGAGCATTGAATAAAAACCATGAAAAACACTCAAAGACGAGAAAAATCTTAATAAAAAATAAAATCACAGCACTCAAATCAAATATGAAAAAAAGCGACAGATGAAGATACAATAAATTGCGGTCGCCACACCGGCATTGGCAACATAAACTTAACAGAGGATTGACGCCTTTATTCTCCATCTTGCCTGTCGATACAATCCATCGTCGTACTCACCCACTGCGCCAGCTCACACCAAAATGAGTACAATTTATTGATTTTAATTAAAAAATAAAATTATTTAATGAAAAATTGACTGAATCGCAATAGATTTGAGAAAATGACACCTCTATTTTTTACACACCTAAAATGCCTTTTAAAGGTGAACCAATACGGCTTAACCTTTCTTTATACAAGCAGCACCCCGTATTCTCAGTGTGAAAATAAATTATCATTTCCACATGAAGCACTTTCAATTTTCATAATGTTTTTAGGAATTGAAGCATCAGCGAATTTAAACACCGTAATAAAAGACAGGGAATAATAAAAACATGCATTCAATAACCGATATCGAGACATGGCGGGTTAACCATGACCGATAAATCCCCCGTTAACATACCGACTGCCGCCGTGCTGCCCCTGCTGCTGATCTGGATGGCGGTGATTTTGCCGGTTTATCACCCCAACATGGGCGGCGGTGGCCTGGCGTTGCCGCAAAATATTCTGGCCTGGAGCGCCATGGCGCTCACTACGCTGATAGTGACCTTCACCGTTTGCCTTGGCCGTACCCGTCTTTCGCTTACCCCTACCGCCCGGCTGTTGCTGCTCGGCATCGCCGTGCTGGCGCTGCCGCTGCTGTATACCCGCTCCGAGTGGCGCGAAGATGCCCTGTGGCGCTGCGCCGGTTTACTCGGCGGTTGGCTGTTCTATGTCGCCTGCTTGCAGCTGCGCCCAACTCCCCGGCAGCGCAGCCTGCTGCTGTACGGCCTGCTGTTCGCCGTCGGCGTTCAGGCATTGCTGGCGGCTCTGCAGCTGTTCGCCCCTGCGCTGGCCTGGGTATCCCCTAACGGCAACCGTGTCTACGGCGTCTTTCAGCAACCGAACGTGCTGGGCAGCTTTATCGCCACCGGGCTGACTTTAGCACTCTGGCTGCTGCCTGCCCCTCTCTCTGCGCCGGCACGGCGGCGACAACTTCCGCTGCTCGCGCTGCTGGTCGCTTTCTCCGCCCTGCTGGTGCTGATTCAATCGCGCGCCGCCTGGCTGGGCGGGGCATTGGCGGCGGCGTTGCTGTTGTGGCGTTTTGCCCGCCAGCATCCGGCCACAAGCCGCTGGGCCAGCGGCGCGCTGCTGTTGGGCATCGCGCTTGGCCTGATGTTTCTGTTCACCGGTTTTGGTTTTATCGCACGCGAAAGCTCGAATTATTCACGTCTGACGATGCTGCTGGATACCCTAAGCATGATCCTGGCCAAACCATTGCTGGGCTGGGGCTACGGCGGCTTTGAATACAGCTTCGCGCATTTCCGTCTGCAGGAAATGCCCTGGCGAGAAGTGTTGGAAGTCGCCGGGCATCCACACAATGAAATCCTGCTGTGGTGGGTTGAGGGCGGCCTGCCGGCGCTGGCGGGTATCGTTATCCTCCTCGCCGCCGGCGCGCTGCTGCTGAAACGCGCCTGGCAACGGGATCGCGAGCAGCCGGCCGGCGCGCGCGTCGGGCTGTTTCTGGTGCTGCTGCCAATGCTGGTGCACACTCAGCTGGAATACCCTTTCTATCTGTCTGCGCCGCACTGGCTGGCGTTTCTATTGCTGCTGGCGTTGCTGGACGGCCAAACCGGCGAACCCCGCCCGCTGCCGTTCGCCAAAGCCCTGAGCCTGACGGTGGCGATGGCGGCGATCGGCGTGCTGGTGATGGCGGTCTTCGCCTGGCAAGGGCGCATGGCGCTCACCCAGTCGGAACGCACCATGCTGACCACCATCGACAGCATCGAGCAGATGCCGCCGCCGGCCGCCTGGATCTACCGGGAGCGCAAAACCTTCGACGAGCAATCTCATTCGCTGCTGGTCTATAACCAGACGCGTGATGACGCCCTGTTGACCGGCTATCGACAGTGGGCCAATGCCTATCTGCTGCGCCGTATCGACGCCAACGTCTACGCCACGCTGATCATGATCTTGCGTTACCAGGGCGCTCAGGCGGAAGCCGATGCTCGCCAGCGGGAAGCCGCCTTCCTGTTTTCGCGGGATGCGCGGTTCAGATAGGGAAGAACGCCGCGATCAACGTGGCAAAATCGCGCACTCTTTATCCAGCAACGATTCTACCGACGCGCGATTGCCAACGTCCCAGCCACGTTTCGAGGCCAGCAAGATAAACCCTTGCCGGCCGGCAAATGTGGTCGGGACGACGGCCACGCCATATTCCGCCAGCTGCGACGGCGACAAATGGAAATATTGCGCGACGTCCTTAATCGGGTAAATGCCCATCGCGGTCGGCTGCATCACGCGGCGGGCATAGTAGGTGTGGCGCAACAGCTTATCCGGCAAAGGCCGCCATTGTTCCTGTATGTAGGGGCGCTCCGCCTGCAATTGACGCCGCACATCTTCGCGCAGGCAGGTCAGGTGAATATGCAATTGGTTCTGACTGCGGCCGTATGCGGAGTTGATCGCCATGCCCAACATATCATCCGGCACCGGCCCGCCATACTCGGCGGCCAACCGGTAACGCATCAGCCACGCATAGCCAAAATAATCCGTCCGTTCCCCAGCCAGCAGCTGCGGGCTTTCAATGCCGGAGAGCGGCGCCGTCGGGACCAGGATAAAGTGATAAGGGTAACGCGGGTTTTGCAGCACGCTAAAGCCCTGCGCTTTACCCTGCGGCATATAAATCTGCTCGCACGGGGCCGGATTGCGTTTTTGCTGATAGTTGGCCATGCAGAGCTTATCGACCACGCCCCACAGCGCATCTGAACGGGCGCAGCCCGTCAGGGACAGAACGCCCAGCACCAGCAGCCAACGCCGGGCGGATAATGCCAAACGCCTCATCCTCGAAGTGTTCTGTTTTTTCGCCACGTCAATTTCATTCCATCAATGGGCGCAGGCACGCCTGCCGGGATGCGACGTCCTGCCGCGCTTAACGTTATGAATGCGAGCAAGCCGCAACAGGGGGAATGATTAAGGGGCCACTGCATGGCCCCTTGAGGAAAGATTACGCCGTGCCGCCGACGGTGAGCGTATCCAGTTTCAGCGTCGGCTGGCCGACGCCCACCGGCACGCTCTGGCCTTCCTTGCCGCACACGCCCACGCCTTTATCGAGCGCCAGATCGTTGCCGACCATCGAGATCTGCTGCATCGCCTCAATGCCGGAGCCGATCAGCGTCGCCCCCTTCACCGGCTTAGTGATGCGGCCTTTCTCGATCAGATAGGCTTCGGTGGTGGAAAACACGAACTTGCCGGAGGTGATATCCACCTGGCCACCACCGAAGTTCGGCGCGTACAGACCGTATTCGACGCTGGCGATGATCTCTTCCGGCGTCGATTTACCCGCCAGCATGTAGGTGTTGGTCATGCGCGGCATCGGCAGATGCGCGTAGGACTCGCGGCGGCCGTTGCCGGTTGGGGCGACGCCCATCAGCCGCGCGTTGAGCTTGTCCTGCATGTAGCCTTTCAGCACGCCGTTTTCGATCAGCACGTTGTATTGGCCCGGCACGCCTTCGTCGTCGATCGCCAGCGAACCGCGGCGCCCTTGCAGGGTGCCGTCATCCACCACGGTGCACAGTTCGGAAGCCACCAGCTCGCCCATATGGCCGCTGAACACCGAAGTACCGCGCCGGTTGAAGTCGCCTTCCAGGCCGTGGCCTACCGCCTCGTGTAGCAGCACGCCCGGCCAGCCGGCCCCCAACACCACCGGCATATTGCCGGCCGGTGCCGCTACCGCGCCGAGATTGACCAACGCCATGCGCACCGCTTCTTTGGCATAGGCATCGGCGCGCACGTCGCCGTCGGCGATTTCCAGGAAGTAGTCGTAACCGAAACGGCCGCCGCCGCCGCTGGAGCCGCGCTCACGCTTGCCGTCCTGCTCCACCAGCACGCTGACGGAGAGACGCACCAGCGGGCGAACGTCCGCCGCCAGCGTGCCGTCGGTGGCGGCCACCAACACCTGCTCATAAACGCCGGTAATGCTGGCGTTCACTTCCTGCACCCGCGCATCGGCGGCGCGCGCCACTTTGTCGACACGGTGCAGCAGGGCGATTTTCTCTTCACGCGGCAGGCTTTGCAGCGGATCGAGCAGCGGATACAGCGCCCGATAGCCGATCTCGCCCAGGGTATGCGCCCGCCCGTCGCCCTGCTCGCGCACGATGCTGCGCGCCGCCTGGGCGCTCTGCTGCAGCGCATGCAGGGTGATCTGATCGGCATAAGCGAAGCCGGTCTTCTCGCCGCTGACGGCGCGCACGCCGACGCCCTGGTCGATGTTGTAAGAGCCATCCTTGATGATGCCGTCCTCAATCACCCAGGCTTCGTGATAGCTGGACTGGAAATAGAGATCGGCGTAGTCGATACGGCGTTCTGCCAGTTGACCCAGTACCTTGTACAGGTCTTGATGACTCAGCTTATTGGTAGCGAGTAACTGCTCACTGACAAACGTCAGGCTCATAATGGTTTCACTCTTGATTGGAGGATAGCTTGTCAGACGGCGCCGTCAGCGACGTCTGGAATCGATTATGCTGCAATACCGGCATCTGTTGCCGCAGCGTTTGCAGGCTTGCGGTGTCCACACGCACCTTCAGCGCCGCCACGGCGTCCGCGTTCTCGGCCAGCACCTTACCCCAGCCGTCGACAGCCAGCGAGTGGCCCCAGGTGCGACGGGTCGGCCCATGGCGCCCCACCTGCGCCGGCGCCAGGATCATGCACTGGTTCTCGATCGCCCGTGCGCGTAGCAGGATCTCCCAATGCGCCTCGCCGGTCACCCGGGTAAAGGCCGCCGGCACCGATATCAGTTCGGCGCCCTGCGCCCGCAGCGCCTGGAACAGCGCGGGGAAACGCAGATCGTAGCATATGGTCATGCCCAAACGCCCGACCGGCGTATCCACCACCGTCAGATGCTGCCCGTGCTGGTAGGTATCCGACTCGCGGTAGTGGCCGTGCGCATCGTTGATATCCACATCGAACATGTGCAGCTTGTCGTAGCGGGCGCGGATCTCGCCCTGATCGTCGAACAACAGGCTGCTGGTAGTGATAAGCTGCGGATCCTCCCGGCTGATCAAGGGCATCGAGCCTACCAATAACCATACGCCATAGCGGCGCGCCAGTTCGCGCACCGCGTTCTGCAGCGGTCCGTCGCCCTGTTTTTCCGCCTGTTGGCGATAGGCCGCGGAGTTGGCGAACAGCAGCGCGTTCTCCGGCGTCATGACCAGTTTTACCCCGGTATTGAGCTGCTTGATCTGCTGTTCAATCTGGGCCAGGTTATCGCGCACCTGATCGCCACTGCACAACTGCAACAACGCAACGTTAGCATTCCTCATGACGCCTTATCCTCCTTTGCCTTACGAAG
This sequence comes from Serratia sp. BFP-2025, assembly GCF_050880365.1. Lineage (NCBI taxonomy): Bacteria > Pseudomonadati > Pseudomonadota > Gammaproteobacteria > Enterobacterales > Yersiniaceae > Serratia > Serratia sp. BFP-2025. The sequence goes on from NZ_JBPAFV010000002.1 coordinate 437,937, forward strand.
TACCTCATTGATCTTCGGCTGGTCGAGATCGCCGCCGATATGGTAGCGAATCAGCGAAATCTTGCTCCACAGCGGCCCCAACACCTGCGAGGCGGCAAATACCGCCGCGCCGACGATCGGGTTGACGACAAACGCGGTCGCCACGCCGACGGTCGCCGAAATCGCCGGTGCCACCACCGCCTCCATATCGATGCGGCGGCGCGCCAGATCGATCTGACCGCTCATGGCGATATCCGCCGCCAGGCCGTCGATCAATAGATTATCCGTATGCATTATGCCATCTTTCAGCCAGGCGGTGCTGCGGATGGAATCAAAGTAGAAGCCTTTGCCAAAGGTATCGCTGAAATCGAACTGCAGCTTGCGCAGCAGGGCGTCAAAGCTGACCAATCGCAACAGCTGACCGGCGCGGCCGCCGCCCATGCTGTCGATCTCGCCCTTGCCCATCTTGACCTGCAGCGCGCCGCTCAGCGTATCGACCCGTGGCTGCCACGGCGTGCCATGCCAGTACAGATCGAAATCCACGTCGTAAGGCGCCCCCTTGAGCGGAATGGTGATGCCGAAGAAGGCGGCGGTTTCGTCGATCTTGCCGCCGAGCAGCTTGCCTTTCAGCGAGCTGCGCTCTTCCTGCGCATTTTGTTTCCACAGGCCGGTGGCGGTCATGCGCCCTTTGCCGGTATCGACCAGGCCGTGATCCAGCGTCAGGGTATCGCCCCGATTGGTCAGATCCGCCTCGACCCTACCGAGGTTCTGTCCCAGCACCCAGCACGACTTGCAGCGCAGCATCAGCGAAGGCCAATCGCGGAAGGAAACTTTCTCGGTCGACGGCGGCGGCGTGCCCGCCGCGTTTTTCGTTTCGGCGAACTGCGGGTTGTAATACAGGTAATTGATATCGGCGCGCCACGGCCCGCGATCGGCCACCCGCAGGCTACCGTCCACTTCGTCGCTCTTGGCGCTCACGAGGGTAGCGCCAAGCTGTTTCTCGGCCGACAGCGTCAGCTTATGCCAGGCCTGGCCCCCCAACAGCAGCTGCGGCGTGGTCAGCGCTACGGTGGTGGGGAAACTGAAACCGCCTACCTGACCGCTGCCGCCACCCTGTTTCAGCGCCGGTGCCAGCAGCGCCAGCCACTGCTCGCCGTCCAACGCCGGCAGGTTCAGCGTCATCGATTTGCCGGCCGGCAGCGGCGGCGTGCCGCCACCGTTGGTTTGCCAGGCGGCGCGCGCCAGATTCACCTGTTTCTTGTCGAAGCTCCATTCGCTGTTGAAGCGGTTCTGTTTGCCTGCGCTGCCCGTCAGCATGAAGCCGTTCAGACCGCCTTTAACCTTGACGTTCACCGGCAGCGCCTCACCCGGCGCCTTGTCCAGCGGCGAAGGTAAGTGACTGCTCACTTTCTTCAAATCCGCGTCAATGCCGATATCATAGCTGGCCGAGCCCTGATGCGGCAGCGTGATGGCCACCTGGCTCTGCCAGGACGCGCTGCCGCTGAGCGCATCAGCGGCCTCTTTTGGCAGGCCGGGGAACTTGCCCGGCTGCCAGTCGCCCTTCAGGCCGACGTTGACCTTGTAGTCGCGATCGCCTTCCTGCGTGGTGAAGTTCACCGCCACCGGCTGCCCGAACCAGTTGGCCGACAGGGTGTCGCTCTCCAGATTGCCGTTATCGAAGCGGAATTTGCCGCTAAGCTTCTGCAGCTCGCTTTCCAGCGGCTTGATCAGCAACGAATTGTTGTTCAACGCCACTTCGCCGGTGGCTTTGACCTGCTCGCCGTCCAAGGGGATATCGAGATGTAAGCGCCCACTGACATCACCGCCGATCTGCAGCTGATCCAGCGCCGCCCCCAGCGAATCGTGCAACGGCGTCTGCATGAAGTAGTCATGCACGTCGCTGCCCGCCCCCGCCACTTCGGCGTCGATCAGCAGCCGCTCTTTCAGATAATCCGGGATCACCGCGCTAATATTTTTGCCCGCCACCTTACCCAGCCGGGTTTGCGGCGCATGCATCCACAACCCCTCGTTGGCAAAATCGAGATCGATCGCCAAATCGGTCAGCGCCGGCCAGCCCGGTTGGAACTGGAAGGTGGCGTGGCGCAGCGGCACGAAGACCTCGAATTGCCCTTCGTTTTTACGGTACGGGAAGTGCTGCGGATCGCCGGAATAAATCAGCGTGGCGTTATCCACCTGGCCCCCCTGAATGGCGCCGCTCAGGTAATCCACCAGATGCTTGCCCATCAGCGGTTCCGGGAAATAGCGCCAGGCGTCGGCGCCGTCATACAGGCGGATACCCGCCAGGATGTTCAGCCACGGATCGCCCTTGGCCGGCTGCTGGTAGCGAAAATCGCCGTTGACCCACAGCGACTTCGCCTTGACGTCCAGCCCCTGGCTCGCCAGCTCCCAACCCTGCTGGTTATAGCGCCAGGTCAGCGCGCCGCGCGCGCTGCTGACTTCAAGCGGCGCACGGAACATGTCGCCGTAAGGCAGGGTGCTGTCGGTGAGCCCCAGCGTCAGACGGCCGTTCTCCACCCCACCGCTCAACGCGCCGGAGAAGTGGTTGACGCCCGGCAGCAGCTCCCAACGTTGCCAGCTGACATCGCGCCACAGCGCCTGGAACCGGCTCTTTTCCGGCTGCTTGAGCGGGATGTCCAGCGCCAAGGCTTCCAGCTTCCCCTGCGGCTGCAGATCGTTCCAGCGATCGAGCACATCCGGGCTGAGGAACGAGAAGGTCGGCAGCAGCGCCGACAGGCGCTCCAGCTGAATATTGGTCGCGCGCACCCGCAGCTCTTCATTCTGCGCCGGCCCCATGAACTCGGTGTTTTCCGGCAGCCACAGCGCGGAAAGCCTGCCCTGCGGCCAGGCCTGGCCGTCGGTGCTCAAACGCAGCTGCGGCACGTCGAGCTGCCAACCGGTGCCCTGGCGGCGCAGCGACAGCGCCAGATTGTCCACGTCCAGCCGGTGCTGAGCAGCGCCGGTATCCCAGTTGGCCGCCCCCTGCTTGAGCAACGCATGGCCGCCGGCGATCTCGCCGTTCTGCACCTGCAGCCAGGCCGCCAGACTGAAATCGGCGCTTTCCAGCCCGGTGTTGGCACGCAGCCAGCGGGTAAACCAGGGTTTCATGTCGATGTTGTCGGCCTGCAGGTAGACCGTACCGGTATCCAGCAGGCCTTGATTGTCACGCAGGTCCATGCGCAGCTGCACCACGCCATGTTGGCCATTCAACGTCGACAGGCTGATCTGCCCCTCGGCGCGGTGGCGATCGCGGCCGTTGAGCCAGGTCAACTGAGGAATGTCGAATTCGGCGCGCGCGCCGGCGGGCGTCAGGAATGAAATACGGCTGTCGCGCAGATCGAAATGGTCGAGCTGGCGCAGCATCAGATCGCTGATTTTGCCCGGCTCAAGGCCTTCGCCCTGCTGGTCGCCGCCCAGCGTGGCGTTCAGATCGAGCCGGAATTGGTAGAAGGTCAGATCGCGGAACTGCCAACGCCAGTGCAGCAGCGACTGCCACACGTCCAACGCCAGCGTTACGCGTTCGATATGCACATCGCTTTTGGGCAGCGTGGCGCTCAGGTTGCGCATTTCAAGCTGCGGGCCGAAGGTTTCCCAACTGCCCTGCACGAAATCCATTCGTACAGGCACGCCGGACAGCTTCTCCACCTGCGCCAACAGTTGGGGACGATAGTCGTTCAGCTTCGGCAGCATCAGGCGCAGCCCGCTGATCAGCAGCGCCACAATCACAATTAGGGTGGCGCCTGTTGCTAACAGAATCCCAGGCAGTCGCCTCACGCAGTTCTCCTTGCTCCGCTGCCTGGCAACGGGAATATCTATGCACTGACAGGCCCGGCGTGCCGGGCCCTTTCCGATGTCGGGCGGGCTACATCATGACGACGTCGAACTGCTCCTGGCTGTACAACGGTTCGATCTGCACCTTCACCTGTTTGCCGACGAAGATCTCCACTTCGGCCAGCGCATGCGACTCTTCGCTCTTCAGCGCTTCGCCGACCGCCGCGGAGGCGTACACCAGGAAGCGATCGGAATCGTAAGCGTGATGCACACGCACAATCTCGCGCAGGATCTCGTAGCACACGGTTTCCACCGTTTTCACGGTGCCGCGCCCATTACAAGTAGGACAATCGTGACAGAGCACATGTTCAATGCTTTCACGCGTTCGTTTACGCGTCATTTCAACTAAGCCTAGCTGAGAGAAGCCGTTGATCGTGGTTTTTACCCGATCTTTACTCAACGCCTGCTCCAGCGAGTGCAGCACCCGGCGGCGATGCTCTTCGTTGTTCATATCGATAAAGTCGATGATGATGATGCCGCCCAGATTGCGCAGCCGCAGCTGGCGGGCGATGGCCTGCGTCGCCTCGATGTTGGTATTGAAGATGGTTTCATCGAGGTTGCGATGGCCGACGAAGGCGCCGGTGTTGATGTCGACCGTGGTCATCGCCTCGGTCTGATCGATGATCAAATAGCCGCCGGACTTCAGCTCCACCTTGCGCTCCAGCGCGCGCTGGATCTCGTTTTCCACATCGTACAGATCGAAAATCGGCTGGCTGCCGGTGTACAGCTCCAGCTTGCGGGTGATGTCCGGGATGTACTCGCCGGTAAATTCCACCAGCAGATCGTGCGTCAACCGCGAATCGACGCGGATGCGATCCAGCGCCGCGCCGGCGAAGTCGCGCAAAATGCGCTGCGCCAGCGCCAGCTCGCCGTACAGTTTGTACTTGGTCTGGTTGCGCTTCTTGCGCTCCATCACCTTGGTCCACAGGCGCTTGAGGAACGCGGCGTCCTGCGCCAGCTCTTCCTCGCCGATGCCTTCCGCCGCGGTGCGGATGATAAAACCGCCCAGCTCGTCGCAGTGCGGCGCAACGATGGATTTCAAGCGTTCGCGCTCGGCTTCGCTTTCAATGCGCTGCGAAACGCCGACGTGCGCCGCGCCCGGCATGAAGACCAGATAGCGCGAAGGCAGCGTGATGTCGGTGGTCAGGCGCGCACCCTTGGTGCCGAGCGGATCTTTCACCACCTGCACCATCAGGTCTTGCCCCTGGCGCACCAGCTCGGCGATATCGCGCACGTGGAAGTTTTTCCGCTCGTCACCGGCGACGCATTCGGTATGCGGCATGATGTCGGAGGCGTGCAGGAAGGCGGCCTTATCGAGGCCGATGTCGACGAACGCCGCCTGCATCCCCGGCAAGACGCGGCTGACGCGCCCTTTATAGATATTGCCGACGATGCCGCGTTTGGATTCGCGTTCGATATGGATCTCTTGCAGAATGCCGCCGTCGATATAGGCGACCCGCGTTTCAGACGGTGTGATATTAACCAGTAGCTCAGCTGTCATGCCTTCTCCTCAGAGCCGGTCGATAATGGCAGCGCCCATCAACCGGTTCTTACATCACGTAATGCGACAAAATTACTGAGCAGCTCATGTGTTTCGACCAGCGGCAGACCGACCACCGCATGATAACTCCCGGTTATCGTTCTGACGAAACAACCACCCTTTCCTTGAATTCCGTAGGCGCCCGCTTTATCCATCGGTTCGCCCGTAGCAATATAGTCGCGGATATCCTGTTGCGACAGGCTGCGGAACGTCACGTCGGTCACCACCAATTGGCAACGCACGTCGTGGCGATCGGCGATCGCCACCGCCGTCATCACCTGATGCTGTTTGCCGGACAGGGCCGCCAGCATTTCCGCCGCATGGGCTTCGTCGCGCGGCTTCTCCAGCACCCGGCCGTTGAGCACCACGATGGTATCTGCACCCAGCACCGGCCGATCTTCCTGCGCCAGCGCCACGCCCGCTTTGGCCTTGTCCTGCGCCAGGCGGCGCACATAGGCTTCCGCGGCTTCGCCTTCCCGGCGCTGTTCTTCGGTATGCGTCAGCAGAATGTCGAACGGCACGCCCAGCAGGGTCAGCAGTTCACGTCGACGTGGGGAGCCGGAGGCCAGATAAAGCGAAGTCATTGATATACCCTTACTGTACGGCGAACTGACGGCGGATTTTGCGCATCAACAGGAATAACCACGGCCACAAAATGCCGTTTACCACACTACTCCAGAACACCTCTGGGCGGAAAGAGACGTTGATCACTAAAAACTCAGCCCAGAACACCACTACGTCCATCGACAGCGACAACAGCACGACGATCAGCGCCTGTTGCCACAGCGCCATATTGCGGAACAGTTGGAATTTGAACGCCACCAGGTAAGCGATGATACCCAGCGCCAGCGCGCGCACGCCCAGCGTGGAGCCGAGGATCAGATCCATGATCAGCCCCAGCACGAAGCCGGTGCCGACGTTGACCCGATGCGGCAAGGCCATCACCCAGTAGATCAGGATCAGCACCAGCCAGGACGGCCGGAACATGTAGATCTGCTCCGGCCACGGCATGATTTGCAGCACCAGCGCCACCAGGAACGACAGCCAGATTATCCAGCGCCCGTGGCTGCGGTAGCTGTTCATTGCACGACTCCCGCCGCTGCGGGCTGAACCTGAGGCTGAGCAGACGCCGGAGCGCCGGATTGCGGCGCCGCGCCGCCGGCCGGGGCTGGCAGCTGCGGCCCAACCGAACCGGCCGGCGGCAGCACCTGCGGCATCATCTGCATCAGGCGTTCATTGGCCACGCGGTGTACTTCGTCCGGCGGCAGCGGCATGTCGCCGTTGCGATCGGCGCCCCACAGCAGCAGCAGGTAGCGCAAACGCTGCAGACCGGCGGTTGGCCGCGCCTGAATCACGGTGTAAGCGCGCTGGTTGTCGACCTTGACCGAGGAGACCACCGCCACCGGATAACCTTCCGGGAAGCGGCCGCCGAGGCCTGAGGTCACCAGCACGTCGCCAACGCGGATATCGGTGTTGTTCGGCAGGTGTTCCAGCTGCAGATCGTCGGCGCAGCCGCTGCCTGCGGCGATCACCCGAATATCGTTGCGCAGCACCTGAATCGGCAGCGCGTGGGAGGCATCGCAGATCAGCAGCACGCGGCTGGTGACCTTCGCCACCGCCACCACCTGGCCGACCACGCCCTTGTCGCTGATCACCGGCTGGCCTTCATAGACGCCGTTGTCCGACCCTTTGTCGATAACGACCTGGTCGCTGTAGGGATCGGAACCGGTGGAGATCACCTGGGTAACCATCTTGTGCTCGTCCTGGCGCAGCGGGGAACCCAGCAGTTCGCGCAAACGGGCGTTTTCCTGCTTGAATTGGCCAAGAAGAAGAATATCGCTGTTTTTCAGCAGCAGTTCCTGCCGCAGAGCTCGGTTTTCCAGCTCCAGCTGTTGGCGGGTAGCCAGCGTTTCTGACACGCTGTCCAGAACTTTACGCGGCCCGTTGGCCAGAAAATAGAAAGGGCTGACTGCGGTGTCCATGTAGTTGCGTATCTTCACGAACGTGCCGAGCCGGCTGTCGGCAACGATCAGGCCAATGGCCGCGATCACCGCCAAAAAAAGTCGCAGTTGCAGGGAAGGCCCCCTGCTAAAAATCGGCTTCATAAATTATGCGAGTTCCTCGACAACAGAAAGAGGAACCGTACCCGATTTTCGCTGTGCGCATTCATCCGATACGATTCCTCCTTCCAGGGGCTGACTATTCTTCGCTGAACAAATCGCCGCCGTGCATGTCGATCATTTCCAACGCCTTGCCGCCGCCGCGCGCCACGCAGGTCAACGGATCTTCCGCCACCACGACCGGGATGCCGGTTTCTTCCATCAGCAGGCGATCGAGGTTGCGCAGCAGCGCGCCGCCGCCGGTCAACACCATGCCGCGTTCGGAAATGTCGGAGGCCAATTCTGGCGGGCACTGTTCCAGCGCCACCATCACCGCGCTGACGATGCCGGTCAGCGGCTCTTGCAGGGCTTCGAGGATTTCATTGGAGTTCAGGGTAAAGCCGCGCGGTACGCCTTCGGCCAGGTTACGGCCGCGGACTTCGATTTCGCGCACTTCGTCGCCCGGGTAGGCAGAACCGATTTCGTGCTTGATGCGCTCCGCGGTGGCTTCGCCGATCAGCGAGCCATAGTTGCGGCGCACATAATTGATGATGGCTTCATCGAAGCGGTCACCGCCGATGCGCACGGAAGAGGAGTACACCACGCCGTTCAGCGAGATCACCGCCACTTCTGTGGTACCGCCGCCGATATCCACCACCATGGAGCCGGTCGCTTCGGAGACCGGCAGACCCGCGCCGATCGCCGCCGCCATCGGCTCTTCAATCAGGAACACTTCACGCGCGCCGGCCCCTTGGGCGGACTCGCGGATGGCGCGGCGTTCAACCTGGGTCGCGCCGACCGGCACACAGACCAGCACACGCGGGCTTGGGCGCATAAAGCTGTTGCTGTGAACCTGTTTGATGAAGTGCTGCAGCATTTTTTCGGTCACGAAGAAGTCGGCGATCACGCCGTCTTTCATCGGGCGAATAGCCGCGATGTTGCCGGGGGTGCGGCCCAGCATCTGTTTGGCGTCATGACCGACGGCCGCTACGCTCTTTGGGGAGCCGGCACGATCCTGGCGAATGGCAACCACCGAAGGTTCATTCAGTACGATGCCTTGCCCTTTAACATAAATCAGGGTATTGGCGGTACCCAAGTCGATGGACAAGTCGTTGGAAAACATGCCACGAAATTTCTTAAACATAACGAAAGGATAATCCTGCAAGCTGGGGGCGGAAAATAAAATCCGCCTACTTTACCAACCACACGAAGCAGCGACAAGGCGCAAAAACGTTCTACTTCGGTGAAAAATAGTCTGTATTGTTTCTGCTCGAATGCACGGAAATTGGATGAGGCCTGAATTCCCTGAACAAAGGCTCAGTTTACCACCCTGTCAACGCACGAAACGGCGTAACACAGCTCATAAAATCTAACATATTCCCTGATTGCCGCCGGTGGTAAGCACCTACCAACGTCAGCCAGATAAAAGCTGACAAGAGCCTATCTCAAATAGGCGTCTTTGTCGCAGGCAGATTGGAGAAAACTCCAAAATGACAGGTGACATGGCCCAGATGGATCCGGCGCTCATTCTACGTCAATTTTTGTTCGGCAATCAGCTTAAACACGATAACGACGTGAATATTTTTTACGCCCCGGGTCGATCGGCTCCGGCGACGCGAAAAAGTCGCCCTGCCCGCCGCGGATCCCACGCTCTTTCAGCGTCTGCCACTCGTTGCGCGTACGCACGCTGGCGGCGAACACTTGAGCGTGCGTCCCCGCGCAGGCCCCGGTCAGGCTCTGCACGAACAGCTGATTTTCGTCCCGCTTATCGATACTCCGCACCAGCCCCGGATGGAGCTTGACGATCTCCACCTGCAGCGACTTGATATAGGACGTACTGACCACGGTTAAACCCGCTTTGGACACCGCGAGGCGGCAGCCCAGCCCTGACAACAGCCTCAGCACCGGACGAAGACGGTCGATATGTTGACACACATCTGCCTCCGCAAGTTCAATCAGAATTCGCCGACGCTGACTTTTTTCGCACTGCAGCAGCGTATCGCGCAGCCAGCGCTGGAAAGAGCGCTGCAAAATCGAATCCACGCACAGCGGGAACGCCAGCGTTTCCTCAGGCCATTGCGTCAACAAGGGGATGATGCGACTCACCTGCTGGCGATCGTAGCTCTCCGCCAACCCCAACTGCTGAACCAGCGGCATATATTCCGCCGGCAGCAACTCCTGGGAGCCGTCATAGATCCGGCTCATGATCTCACGATGGTGCACTTCGCCTTCCACGGTGACCGCCGGTTTCTGATACAGCCGCGGGCCGCCGCGCGCCAGCACCTGTTCCAGCAGCGTGCGCCACTTGACGCTGCCGCGCCCCATTTCCGGCACCTGGCTGTCGTACACATACCAACCGTTTTCGCCCTGCAGCGTGGCATGGCGCGTCGCCTGCTCCGCATAGTCGATCACCTGCTCCGTGGTTTGGCCGCTGCGGTACGCCACGATGCCGATGTGAAGGAAGGCCTCACGGTCGATCAGCGCCGTGGAAGGCAAGGCATCGATGGCGTTGACCAGCTGTGACGCGATGCCGTCGGCCTCCTTCAGGGTGCGATGCGGCAACAGCACGGTAAAATCGCTGTGGAAATAGCGCGCCAGCAACGCCGACGGGTATCGCATCACGAAAGTCGACAGCAGATTGACCAGCGAATACATCAGCTCCTGCACCGCTACGCTGCCGTGCGTGTCGCGCAGGGTCTCGAAATCGGGCAGCCGCACCATCATCACGATGCCGTGCGAACCTTCGTCTTCCAGCTGAGTGGTCAATTGATTATCGAAGAACAGGCGATTGTTCAGCCCGGTTTTGGCGTCCTGTGCGGCGAAGGCGCGGATCAGCGTATCGACCCGGCTGCGCTCTTCCCGCGCTTCCGCCAGATCGGCCAGCAGGCGGTCGAGCGCGCCGCTGACGTTGGCCGGCCACTCACGCACATCGCCCTGCATGACGTTTTCGCGCTCGCCGTTCAGAATGCGCCGCGCGCGGCGTTCCAGGCGATCTTCACCGTCGGCCTGTTCACGCAGCCAGCGCAGGCTGAACAGCAAAACCACCACCATGACGACGATCGACAGCGTGACGGCGGCAGTGGACTGCAGCGTGCGCACATCGCTGGCGAACGGATCGAGGTAAGTGATGTACAGCGTGCTGCCCGGGTGCTGCAACAGGGGGCGCGAGACCTGACGATAGCCGTTCAGCGCATCCCAGGGCTCTTTTTTCACCGTCGGCAATTTATAGTTGAGAAACTGGCTGGTACCGGCCTCTACGCGGATCGACACGATGCCGAGCGGGCGCATGACGATCGGCAACCATTTCTCCTGATCGCGCGGCGACTCGTGCAACATGGCCTGATCGAGAGAGGTGACCAGCGAATCAAAGCGACGCTCCTGGCGATCCTGGGTAACGTAAAAGAAGCTGTATGAGCATCCCATCAGCATCAAAAACATCGCCAGCGCGACCAACAGAGTGATCAATGCAGAGAGTTTGGTGGTAAATCGCATCCCTGTGCCTTGTCCGCTATGGTTAAGTGAGTGTTCACCCTTTAGTTAAAAGGGGGTTGTCCAACCCTAACAAGCCTTGCCGAGGAATAAAACCTGCAAGCGCCATTTTTGTCCTTTATCAGGGCCTGAGCCGCTTATTATGCATATAGTCAAAGAAATGTGATTCAGCCATTGATAGAAAAGTGTAAACAAGAGGAAGAGTGACATGCGTGCACTGCTATTGGAACAACAAGACGACCAAACTCTGGCTCATATCAAAGATATCGACAGCGGCCAATTGCCGGAGGGTGATGTTACCGTCGACATCAACTGGTCCAGCCTGAATTACAAGGATGCGCTGGCGATCACCGGCAAAGGCAAGATCGTGCGCAACTTCCCGATGGTGCCGGGCATCGACTTCGCCGGCACCGTGCGCCACAGCCGCGACGATCGTTTCAAAGAGGGCCAAAGCGTGGTGCTCACCGGCTGGGGCGTGGGTGAACACCACTGGGGCGGATTGGCCGAGCAGGCGCGCGTTTCCGGCGAGTGGCTGGTGCCGCTGCCGAACGGCCTCGATGAGCGCAAGGCGATGATCATCGGCACCGCCGGCTTTACCGCCATGCTGTGCGTAATGGCGCTGGAGGAAGGCGGCGTGCACCCGGACGACGGCGACATCCTGGTCACCGGCGCCAGCGGCGGCGTCGGCAGCACCGCCATCGCTCTGCTGGCGGCGCTGGGTTACCGGGTGACCGCCATCAGCGGCCGCGACAGCAATACCGAATACCTGAAGGCGCTCGGTGCCAAAGAGGTGATGTCCCGCGATGGCTATATCGACACGCCGCGTCCGTTGGAAAAACAGCTGTGGGCCGGCGCGGTGGACACCGTCGGCGACAAACTGCTGGCGCGGGTGCTGGCGCAGATGAATTATAACGGCACCGTCGCCGCCTGCGGCCTGGCGGGCGGCTATCAACTGCCGACCACCGTGATGCCGTTCATTCTGCGCAATGTGCGCCTACAGGGCGTGGACTCGGTGCATACGCCGCTGCATCGCCGCCAAACCGCCTGGGAACGGCTGGCCGGCATTCTGCCGGACAGTTTCTATCAGCAGGCCACGCACCAAATCCCTCTCGAACAGGCGCCGGCCACCGCCGCCGCGCTGCTGAACAACCAAATCACCGGCCGCACCCTGGTGAAGATTCGTTGACGCGCTCCCCCCGGCGACGGGGGGTCTCCGGCTTCTGCGAAATTTCATATTTTCCCGCGCCCCCTCGCTTCCGGCCGGCTTTAACGCCATGCTTATTTGATGGAGACCCGCCCGCCGCTCCCCGGCGGCGGGGATCAGTCGCGGAGAACATAAGCATGAACAAACACCCCAAATTGACCGAGGCCGACGTCACGCCGGAGAGCGTGTTCCACCAGCGGCGCAAAGTGCTGCAGGCGCTCGGCATCACCGCCGCTTCGCTGGCGCTGCCTACCGGCGCGCAGGCGGACCTGCTGTCGTGGTTTAAAGGCAACGATCGCCCCAAGGCGCCGCCGGGCAAAGCGCTGGCATTCAGCAAGCCGGCCGCCTGGCAGGCCCAGTTGGCGATGACGCCGGAAGACAAGGTCACCGGCTACAACAACTTCTATGAATTCGGTCTCGACAAGGCCGATCCGGCCGCCAACGCCGGCGGGCTGAAGACTGAAGGCTGGAAAGTGCGCATCGACGGCGAAGTGGCGAAGCCGATAACGCTGGATATCGACGATCTGATGAAGCGTTTCCCGCTGGAACAGCGCATTTACCGCATGCGCTGCGTCGAGGCCTGGTCGATGGTGGTGCCGTGGATCGGTTTCGAACTGGGCAAGCTTATCAAGCTGGCCGAACCGAACAGCAACGCGCGCTACGTGGCCTTCCAGACGCTGTACGATCCGGAACAGATGCCCGGCCAGAAAGATCGCTTTATCGGCGGCGGCCTGAAATACCCCTACGTCGAAGGGCTGCGGCTGGACGAGGCGATGCATCCGCTGGCGCTGCTGACCGTCGGCGTGTACGGCAAAACCCTGCCGCCGCAAAACGGCGCGCCGCTGCGGCTGATTACGCCGTGGAAATACGGCTTCAAAGGCATTAAATCGATCGTGCACATCCGTTTGGTGCGCGATCAGCCGCCGACCACCTGGAACCAATCCGCGCCGAACGAGTACGGTTTTTACGCCAACGTGAATCCGCACGTCGATCATCCGCGCTGGTCACAGGCTACCGAGCGCTTCATCGGCTCCGGCGGCATTCTCGATGTCAAACGCCAACCGACGCTGCTGTTTAACGGCTATGCCGATCAGGTGGCATCGCTGTATCGCGGCATGGATCTGCGGGAGAATTTCTAAGTGCGCCTGACGCCTGTTCATATCAAATGGCTGAAAGCCGCCCTGCATCTGGCGGCGTTTCTGCCCTTTCTCTGGCTGGTGTTGGCGGTGGACCAGGGCTGGTTCAGCGCCGATCCGTCCAAGGACATCCAGCATTTTACCGGCAGGATGACGCTGAAACTGCTGCTGGCCACGCTGATGATCGCCCCGCTGGCGCGCTACGCCCGTCAGCCGCTGCTGATCCGCTGCCGGCGCCTGGTGGGGCTGTGGTGCTTTGCCTGGGGCACGCTGCACCTGATAAGCTACTCCACGCTGGAGCTGGGGCTGAGCAATCTCGGCCTGCTGGGCAGCGAGCTGGTGAACCGGCCCTATCTGACGCTCGGCATCCTCACCTGGCTGATCCTGCTGGCGCTGGCGGCCACGTCGACGCTGTGGGCGATGCGCAAACTGGGCGCCAAATGGCAAACGTTGCACAACTTCGTCTATCTGGCGGCGATCCTCGCTCCCATCCACTACCTGTGGTCGGTCAAAACCTTTTCACCCCAGCCGTTCATTTACGCGTTGCTGGCGGTGGCGCTGCTGGGATTGCGTTATAAGAAGTTCCGCGCCTGGTGGCGCTGAATCGCACGGCGGCGCGCGTTATCGCCGTAGAAAAACGCGCGCCGTCGGCGGGAACTTTTTCTGTGTTCCAGCGCTCATATTGCTGTCACGGATCCCCGAGTTCGTCGATTTGGGGTTGAATATCTTCGCTGATAAGACCAGTATTTAGCTGCGAATTGCTACGATATCGTTATAATGCCCGACCTTGTTTCTGTTCTCAGGGTGAATTTCCCCCTTAACAGGTGACAAATCGGTAACATCGGGTTATTTTCTACGATGATGGTTTTATTGCCGGAGATACCAGCACAATGGCGGATAAGTTTCACATTTTGCTTCTGAACGGCCCCAATCTCAATCTGCTGGGGACGCGTGAGCCGGAGAAGTACGGCAGCACGACGCTGACAGAGATTGTTAACGGATTGGAAAACCAGGCATCCGCATTGGATATTACCCTGAGCCATCTGCAATCCAACGCCGAGCATCAGCTGATCGATCGCATCCATCAGGCGCGCGGCAACACCGATTTCATTCTGATAAACCCGGCGGCGTTCACGCACACCAGCGTGGCGCTGCGCGATGCGTTGTTGGCGGTGCAGATCCCGTTCATCGAGATCCACCTGTCCAACGTGCACGCCCGCGAACCTTTCCGCCATCACTCTTATCTCTCAGACGTAGCGGTAGGCGTGATTTGCGGCCTCGGCGCGGATGGCTACGCTTTCGCTTTACAGGCAGCGGTTAACCGTCTGTCGAAAACCCACTAATTGCTCCACAAAAAGAGTACGGAATCACACTCATGGATATTCGTAAAATCAAGAAACTGATCGAACTGGTTGAAGAATCAGGCATTTCTGAACTGGAAATCTCTGAAGGCGAAGAATCGGTTCGCATCAGCCGTGCCGCACCGGCGCAGGCTTATCCCGTCATGCAGCAGGCCTACGCGATGCCGGCACAGCAGCAGCCAGCTCTGGCTACCGCCGTCGCCACCGCACCTGCGGCAGAAACCCCTGCAGCACCGGCGGCCATGAGTGGCCACGTCGTTCGTTCTCCGATGGTAGGTACCTTCTACCGCACCCCAAGCCCGGACGCGAAAGCCTTCGTGGAAGTGGGCCAGAAAGTGAACGCCGGCGATACCCTGTGCATCGTTGAAGCCATGAAAATGATGAACCAGATCGAAGCGGACAAGTCCGGCGTCGTGAAAGCCATCCTGGTGGAAAACGGCCAGCCGGTCGAATATGACGAGCCGCTGGTCGTCATCGAATAACGAGGCGCCCCCATGCTTGATAAAATTGTTATCGCCAACCGCGGCGAGATCGCGCTTCGCATCCTGCGTGCCTGTAAAGAACTGGGCATCAAGACCGTTGCGGTTCACTCCGCAGCCGACCGCGATCTGAAACACGTACTGCTGGCCGACGAGACCGTCTGCATCGGTCCCGCGCCATCGGTAAAAAGCTATCTGAACATCCCGGCCATCATCTCGGCGGCGGAAATCACCGGCGCCGTGGCGATCCACCCGGGCTACGGCTTCCTGTCCGAGAACGCCGATTTCGCCGAGCAGGTTGAACGCTCCGGCTTCATCTTCATCGGCCCGAGAGCCGAAACCATCCGCCTGATGGGCGACAAGGTTTCCGCGATCAACGCCATGAAAAAAGCCGGCGTGCCTTGCGTGCCTGGCTCCGACGGCCCGCTGACCGACGACATGGATAAAAACCGTGCCTTCGCCAAGCGCATCGGTTATCCGGTGATCATCAAGGCCTCCGGCGGCGGCGGCGGTCGCGGCATGCGCGTCGTGCGCAGCGACAAAGACCTTGAGCAGTCCATCAACATGACGAAAGCGGAAGCCAAAGCGGCTTTCAACAACGACATGGTGTACATGGAAAAATACCTGGAGAATCCGCGTCACATCGAGATTCAGGTATTGGCCGACGGCCAGGGCAACGCCATCTATCTGGCCGAGCGCGACTGCTCCATGCAGCGCCGCCACCAGAAAGTGGTCGAAGAAGCGCCAGCGCCAGGCATCACCAGCGAAATGCGCCGCTACATCGGCGAGCGTTGCTCGAAAGCCTGTGTGGAAATCGGCTACCGCGGTGCGGGCACCTTCGAGTTCCTGTATGAAAACGGCGAGTTCTATTTCATCGAAATGAACACCCGTATTCAGGTAGAGCATCCGGTTACCGAAATGATCACCGGCGTGGATCTGATCAAAGAGCAGCTGCGCATCGCTGCCGGTCAGCCGCTGTCGATCAAACAGGAAGAAGTGAAGATCCACGGCCACGCGGTAGAATGCCGTATCAACGCCGAAGATCCGAACACCTTCCTGCCGAGCCCGGGCAAGATCACCCGCTTCCACGCGCCAGGCGGTTTCGGCGTGCGTTGGGAATCTCATATCTACGCCGGTTATACCGTACCGCCGTACTATGACTCCATGATCGGCAAACTGATCACCTTCGGCGAAAACCGTGACGTGGCAATTGCCCGCATGAAAAACGCCCTGGCTGAACTGATCATCGACGGCATCAAAACCAACGTTGAGCTGCAGCAGAAGATCATGAACGACGAAAACTTCCAGCACGGTGGCACCAACATCCACTATCTGGAGAAGAAGCTGGGTCTGCAGGAAACCTAAGGCAGCCACGCAGCATCGTCTGACGAAAGGCCGGTTAATCACCGGCCTTTTTCTTTGGCACTACCGCCAGTAACGGCTTGGCAAAACGCCGTCATGCCGTAAAATTCCCTACCTTTGATGAATCCATCACCGTAAACCTATGGGAGACACGGATGGACAAACGCTTTATCCAGGCGCACCGCGAAGCGCGCTGGGCGCTGGGGCTGACGCTGCTCTACCTGCTGGCCTGGGGCCTGGCGGCCTATTTGCCGGACAGCGCCATCGGCGTCACCGGCCTGCCGCACTGGTTCGAAATGGCCTGTCTGCTGGTGCCGTTGCTGTTCATCGGCCTGTGCTGGCTGATGGTGCGCACGGTGTTCCGCGACATTTCGCTGGAGGATCGCGATGCAAACTGAAGTGATTCTGCCGCTGGTCGCCTACCTGTTGCTGGTGTTCGGCCTGTCGGTGTACGCCTATCGCCGCCGCCAGAACGGGAATTTCCTCAGCGAATACTTCCTCGGCAACCGCTCGATGGGCGGCTTTGTGTTGGCGATGACCCTGACCGCCACCTACATCAGCGCCAGTTCGTTTATCGGCGGCCCCGGCGCCGCTTACAAATACGGCCTGGGCTGGGTGCTGCTGGCGATGATCCAGCTGCCGGCGGTGTGGCTGTCGCTCGGCGTGCTGGGCAAGAAATTCGCCATCCTGGCGCGCCGCTACAACGCCATCACCCTCAATGACATGCTGTATGGCCGCTACCAAAGCCGCCTGCTGGTGTGGCTCGCCAGCCTCAGCCTGCTGGTGGCGTTCCTCGGCGCCATGACGGTGCAGTTTATCGGCGGCGCCCGGCTGCTGGAGACCGCCGCCGGCATTCCTTACGACACCGGCCTGTTGATCTTCGGCATCAGCATCGCACTTTACACCGCCTTTGGCGGCTTCCGCGCCAGCGTGCTGAACGACGCCATGCAGGGGCTGGTGATGCTGCTCGGCACCGTGTTGCTGCTGGTGGCGGTGATCCATGCCGCCGGCGGACTGGACAGCGCGGTGCACAAGCTGCAGCAGATCGATCCGGCGCTGGTCTCGCCGCAGGGCGGCGATCAGATCCTCAGCCTGCCGTTTATGGCGTCGTTCTGGATCCTGGTGTGCTTCGGGGTGATCGGCCTGCCCCACACCGCCGTGCGCTGCATCTCTTATAAGGACAGCAAAGCGGTCCATCGCGGCATTCTGCTCGGCACCGTGGTGGTCGCGGTGCTGATGTTCGGCATGCATCTGGCCGGCGCGCTCGGCCGCGCGGTGCTGCCGGATCTCAAGATCCCCGATCAGGTGATCCCGACGCTGATGATCACCGTGCTGCCGCCGTACGCCGCCGGGATCTTTTTGGCGGCGCCGATGGCGGCGATCATGTCGACCATCAACGCCCAACTGCTGCAATCCTCCGCCACCATCATCAAGGATCTCTATCTTGGCGTGCGGCCGCAGCAGATCCACAACGAGCGGTTGATCAAGCGCTTTTCCAGCCTGACTACGCTGGTCCTCGGCCTGCTGGTGCTGCTGGCGGCCTGGCGGCCGCCGGAGATGATCATCTGGCTCAACCTGCTGGCTTTCGGCGGGCTGGAGGCGGTATTCCTGTGGCCGCTGGTGCTGGGCCTGTACTGGGAGCGCGCCAATGCTCAGGGAGCGCTTAGCTCAATGGTGTCGGGTGCGGTATGCTATACGCTATTGGCCAGCTTCAACCTGCAACCGGCGGGGCTGCATCCTATCGTGCCTTCGCTGTTGCTCAGCCTGTTGGCGTTTTATCTCGGTAACGTCGTCGGCGAAAAGCGCCGGGCGACGTCATCATTACCCTCTTGAAGAGAATTGCTATGCCTTGGATCCAACTCAAACTGAACACCACCGGCAGCCAGGCGGAAGACCTGAGCGACGCGCTGGTGGAAAGCGGCGCCGTGTCGGTGACCTTCCAGGACACCCACGACAACCCAGTGTTCGAACCCTTGCCGGGTGAAACCCTGCTGTGGGGCGATACCGACGTGATCGGCCTGTACGACGCCGAGACCGATATGGCCGAGGTGGTGGCGATGCTGGAACAGCACCCGCTGCTGGGCGCCGGTTTCCGCCACAAGATAGAACAGCTGGAGGATAAGGACTGGGAGCGCGAGTGGATGGACAACTTCCACCCGATGCGCTTCGGCGAGCGCTTGTGGATCTGCCCGAGCTGGCGTGACGTGCCGGATCCCGACGCGGTCAACGTCATGCTCGATCCGGGCCTGGCGTTCGGCACCGGCACTCACCCGACCACCGCGCTGTGCCTGCAGTGGCTGGACGGCCTCGATCTGGCCGGCAAAACCGTTATCGACTTCGGCTGTGGTTCCGGCATCCTAGCGATCGCCGCCCTGAAGCTCGGTGCGGCGCGCGCTATCGGCATCGACATCGATCCCCAGGCCATTCAGGCCAGCCGCGACAACGCGCAGCGTAACGGCGTTTCAGAGCGTCTGGAGCTGTATCTGCCGAAAGACCAGCCGGCGGACCTGCTGGCGGACGTAGTGGTCGCCAACATCCTTGCCGGCCCGCTGCGCGAGCTGGCGCCGCTGATCGGCTGCCTGCCGAAGGCCGGCGGCCATCTGGGGCTGTCCGGCGTACTGGCCAGCCAGGCAAGCAGCGTAGCGGAAGCCTACAAAGAGAAGTTCGCACTCGACCCGGTCGCCGAGCGCGAAGAGTGGTGCCGCATCACCGGCCGCCGCAAATAAGCGACACGGCGCGTTGTTCTATCATCCACCGGCCCTGCGCCGGTGGATTTTTTTTGTCCGGCGATCGGCCCGCGAACGACACAAAATTTTATCCACTTTTTCGCCGTTCAACGACGGATCGCCCTGACAATGCGCCTTCCAGGCAGGCTATCCCGGCCAAAACAGCGGGTGAATGCAGATAATATCCTGCACAAAGGCGAATATTTTGCCGCACACAAAATAAGCACTTTTCGTCAACTTATTGTAAAATATATATAATATTTTTATGAATCACCGCGTAGCGCATTTTTCGTCCTAATATCGGGCCAATTGGTTAAAGTTTGGCCTTTCATCTCGGCGCAAAAATGCGTAATATACGCGCCCTTGCGGACACAGTATGGTCACTCTTTGTCTATGCGCATTGGACACCACCAGCTTACTAATTGCCTGATTGCGGCCCCGATGGCCGGTATTACAGATCGCCCGTTCAGAACCCTCTGTCATGCAATGGGTGCTGGGATGGCTGTATCCGAAATGCTCTCCTCCAACCCGGAGGTGTGGCGGACGGATAAGTCGCGTCTGCGTATGGTGCATAGCGATGAACCAGGGATCCGCTCCGTGCAGATTGCCGGATGCGATCCTGATGATATGGCCGCCGCCGCGCGTATTAACGTGGCCAGCGGCGCGCAGATCATCGACATCAATATGGGATGCCCTGCCAAAAAAGTGAACCGGAAGCTTGCCGGGTCCGCCTTGTTGCAGTACCCGGATCTGGTAAAACGGATCCTCCACGCGGTGGTTGACGCGGTGGATGTGCCGGTAACGCTGAAGATTCGCACCGGCTGGGCACCAGAGCATCGTAACTGTGTAGAGATTGCCCAACTGGCCGAAGACTGTGGTATTCAGGCCCTGACGATTCACGGCCGAACCCGCGCCTGTCTGTTTAACGGCGACGCGGAATACGACAGCATTCGGGCAGTTAAGCAGAGTGTTTCCATTCCGATTATCGCGAATGGGGATATTACTGACCCGCATAAAGCCAGAGCAGTGCTCGACTACACCGGGGCCGACGCCCTGATGATAGGCCGCGCTGCTCAGGGGAGACCCTGGATCTTCCGGGAAATCCAGCATTATCTGGACACTGGGGAGTTGCTGCCGCCGCTGCCGCTTGGCGAGGTGAAGCGCTTGTTGATTGGGCACATTCGGGAATTGCACGGCTTCTATGGCCAAGGCAAGGGATTCCGGATTGCTCGTAAGCACGTGTCCTGGTATCTCCAGGAACACGCTCCGAATGACCAGTTTCGGCGCACATTCAACGCCATAGAGGATGCCAGCGAACAGCTGGAGGCGTTGGAGGCATATTTCGAAAATCTTAGCGTAAAAAAAGAGCTGACAGAACTATGTTCGAACAACGCGTAAATTCTGACGTACTGACCGTTTCTACCGTTAACTCACAAGATCAGGTGACTCAAAAGCCTCTGCGTGACTCGGTTAAACAAGCACTGAAGAACTATTTTGCTCAACTGAACGGTCAAGACGTAAATGACCTGTATGAGCTGGTACTGGCTGAAGTTGAACAGCCACTGTTGGACATGGTGATGCAATACACCCGTGGCAACCAGACCCGCGCAGCCCTGATGATGGGCATCAACCGCGGCACGCTGCGTAAGAAGCTGAAAAAATACGGCATGAACTGATACTAGTCAGTTAACGTGTTGAAAAGGCGCAACCTTGCAAGAGGCGGCGCCTTTTTCTTTGGGGCATTCCCGGTTTGCGAACAATAAAAAAGGCCGCAGCGCGGCCCTTGGGGTAAAGCGGAGACCTTACTCGGTCACTTTGTTCTTGAGGCTTTCCGCCCCTTGCTTGGTCTTATCCCAAGCCTTCTCCGACCCCTGTTTGGTGGAGTGCCAGGCCTTTTGCGAGCCTTCGCTCACTTTACTGCCGACGCTATCGCTCTTGCCTTCGGCGGCGTGCTTGGCTTTCAGCTTCAGCTCTTCACCCTTGTCCTGAGACTGGTGCAGCTTTTCTTTGGCGGTATCCGCCCCTTTATGCGCTTCGGCAACGACCTCGTTGCTGGCGTGAGCGGCGGTGTCGGTCGCGGTATCGGCGGCGAACACCGGGGAAGCGAGCAGCAGTGCAGACAAGGCAATGATTGATTTCTTCATAAGTCCCTCTTTTCTCAGATACGTGCCATTCGTCATGAAACAAGATGGCATAAAATGCCCCTCGAACGATTTAAGAATAGGACTAAAACCAAAAAAATCGATATAAAATTTTATTTTTAATGAATTTCCTGTTCTTTTATGCCACTCAAGCGGTTCACGGTCAAAGAGCACGAAAACGTTAAATTTTTCCTGTCACAAAACTATAATTTGTACGAATTATTAACAAGCACTAACAGGGATGGATTCTATGGTTGCCGCGATCATTATCGGCATTTTCATCGTCAGCTTCCTCTACGCACACTCCCGCGGCAAAGAGAAACAAAAGGTTACCCGCCAACTGTTCGATCACTCCACGTTTATGGGGCCGATCAACATGTTTATGACCGGTTTCTCCCGTTTGCCCGCCAAACAGCCCTATTTCGACGAAAAAGGCTTCCCGGAGCTGCAAACGCTGACCGACAACTGGCAGGTGATCCGCGAGGAAGCCGTGCGTTTGCAGGATCACATCAAAAAGGCGCAGTCGCATAACGACGCCGGCTTCAACACCTTCTTCAAACGCGGCTGGAAACGTTTCTATCTGAAATGGTACAGCGACAGTCACCCTTCGGCGCAAACGCTGTGCCCGAAAACCGTCGAGCTGCTCAACCGCATCCCATCGGTCAAGGCGGCGATGTTCGCCGAGCTGCCGCCCGGCAGCCATTTGGGTAAACACCGCGATCCTTACGCCGGCTCGGTGCGCTACCACCTGGGGCTGATGACGCCTAACGACGATCGCTGCTTCATCGAGGTGGACGGCGAGCAGCACAGCTGGCGCGACGGCCAGGCGGTGATCTTCGACGAAACCTACGTGCACTGGGCGCAAAACGCCACCGACCAGACGCGCATCATTCTGTTTTGCGACGTCGAGCGGCCAATGAAATGGCGCTGGGCGCAGGCGGTCAACCACTGGGTCGGCGCTACGCTGATGTCGGCGGCCAGTTCGCCGAACGACGATCAGGACCGCACCGGCGGCATCAACCGCATCTTCAAATACGTCAACGCGGTGCGCGACGCCGGCCAGCGCCTGAAGGCGCGTAATCGCCGCGGTTACTACCTGCTGAAATGGCTGGTGATCGCCGCCATTTTCGCCGCCATCATCCTCCCCAGCCTGTAAACCGTCGCCAATCGTCAATCCAGAGGCAATGCGAATGAGAATATTCGCATGCCTCTCTTCCTCTGAACCCCGTACCCTGTGTTAACATACGCATTCCTAGAGCCGCCTCCGCTGGCCAACAGCTATCCCTCCGAAGCCTGATAGCAGCGCAAACCGCCCTTCGAATGTAAATGTTTAGTCAATTATGGAATTCTGACTAAACCCTGGCCGTCCCCGGGTGTCTGAGTCGTTGTATCGCTATCGAGTGGATCCTTTATGCGCTACAGGTTGCTACCCCCCTAACGCATAAACGAGCTGCTATGAAACGCCAAAAGAGATTTCAACTTTCCTTGCTGCACCCGCGCTACTGGCTGACCTGGTTCGGTCTGGCCCTGTTGTTCCTGCTGGTGCAACTCCCCTACCCGCTGCTTAACCGCCTTGGCGTATGGATGGGGCGCACCTCGATGCGCTTTCTTAAGCGTCGCGTCGCCATCACCCGCCGCAACCTCGAACTGTGCTTCCCCGAAATGGACGAAACACAGCGCGAGCGTAAAGTAGTGGGCAACTTTGAGTCCCTCGGCATGGGCCTGCTGGAAACCGGCATGGCCTGGTTCTGGTCGGATAAACGCGTTAAGCGCTGGTTTAACGTCTCCGGCATCAACCACCTCAAAATGGCGCAGCGTGACGACCGCGGCGTGCTGGTGATCGGCGTGCACTTTATGTCGCTTGAGCTGGGCGGCCGGGCAATGGGCCTGTGCCAACCGATGATGGCGATGTACCGCCCGCACAACAACAAGGCGATGGAGTGGGCGCAAACCAAGGGCCGCATGCGCTCCAACAAGGCGATGATCGATCGCAAGGATCTGCGCGGCATGGTGCACGCACTCAAGCGCGGTGAGGCGGTATGGTTCGCGCCGGATCAAGATTACGGCCCGCGCGGCAGCGTATTCGCGCCGCTGTTCGCCGTCGATCAGGCCGCCACCACCAGCGGCACCTTCATGCTGGCGCGCATGGCCAACCCGGCGCTGGTGCCGGTGGTGCTGATCCGCCGTGAAGGCGGCCGTGGCTACGACCTGCTGATCCAGCCGGCTCTGGAAGACTACCCGCTCAGCGACGAACAGGCGGCGGCGGCTTATATGAACAAAGTGATCGAGAAAGAGATCATGCGGGCGCCGGAGCAATATCTGTGGCTGCATCGCCGCTTCAAAACCCGGCCAGTCGGCGCGCCGTCGCTGTACTGAACCCCGTTTTCCAGCCCGGCCGACGCCGGGCTTTTTTGTGCGCCGCGTTTAAAAAATCTGCGGCTCAACATTTCGCTTTCCTGTAATCTCCTTCTTTACCCGCACAGGAAAGGAAATGATGAAAGCTCAAGTCCGCATTGCTCTGGTCGGTGATTACAATCCGCAAGCCGTCGCCCATCAGGCCATCCCCGTAGCGCTCCAGCTTACCGCCGCTCACCTCGACATCGACGTTCAGCCTCAATGGCTGCCGACCGAAACCCTGACCTCCCCCGAAGTCCTGCAAGATTTCGACGCCATTTGGGTGGTGCCGGGCAGCCCGTATCGTCACGACGACGGCGCCTTTATGGCGATCAGGCATGCGCGGGAAAACGACGTGCCATTCCTCGGCTCCTGCGGCGGTTTTCAATACGCTATCGTCGAGTACGCCCGCAACGTGATGGGCTGGCACGACGCCGGTCATGCCGAAACCGACAGCGGCGGCCGGCTGGTGATCGCCCCGCTGAGCTGCTCGCTGGTGGAAAAAACCGGCGACATCGTTTTTCAGTCGGGCAGCCGCGTCGCGCGGGCCTACGGTAGCCTGAACACCCATGAAGGCTACCACTGCAACTTCGGCGTCAATCCGGAATTCGTCGCCGATCTTGAGCGCTTCCCGCTGATCATCAGCGGCCACGACACCGAAGGCGACGTGCGCGCTATCGAGCTACCGGGCCGGCGCTTTTACGTCGCCACGCTGTTCCAGTCGGAACGCGCCGCGCTGCGCGGCGAGCTTTCACCGCTGGTGGTGGAGCTCGTCAAAACCGCCGCTAACGGATAAAAAAAAGCCCTCTTGCGAGGGCTTCACCTACAAGCAACGCGGTCAGCGTCGGGCGAGCGCATTCAGCACGGCGCTGATGCGTTCCCCTAACCCGCGCCGGTTCGCGGCTTCCGACATCATGGTGACATGATCGCCATCGACCAGGTTGACCGTCACCGCCGACGCCGACAAATGCCCCTCCCAGCCAAGCGCCGAGCCGTCACGGCGGTTGTAACCCGCCGGCTTGATGCGCTGCCAGTAGGCCTCCAGATCGTCGTTCAGCAAGCCGGGCATCTCCTCCACCGCTTTAAACAGGTGCAGATTAAGGCCGAGCGGCCGGATAACGCTGGCGCCGACCAGGGTCGCATAGTGATAACGCTTGCGCCACAAAGCGGCTTCCTTCTGCGGATCGTCGAGGAAAGTGCTGATGCTCTGGCCGTGCAGCACGGCCAGCGCCTCCTCCACCGACAGCGGCTGCAGGCGGGCGAACAGCGCCGCCTCCAGCGTCGGATGTTCCACCTCCAACCAGCTGAGGAACAACTGCGTCGCATCGCGCATCGCCTGCTGCGGCCGCATGGTGTCGAGCAGGCCTACCAGCGCCACCTCTTCCCCTTCCGCCTGCAGCCGCTCCGCCACCATGTAGGTCAAGATCCCGCCCGAAGAGTAACCGAACAGTTGATACGGCCCGTTGGCTTGCGCCTGTCGGATGACTCCGGCGACGATCTCCGCCATCGCCTCCATCGTTGCCGGCGGCGCATCGGTCATCTCTGGCCATGGCACGGCATAAATCGGAAAGTCCGCATCGATCTCTTTGGCTATCTCATAAACATAGGAGTGATCGCCATAGCCGGTCGGCATGAAGAATACCGGCGGGCGCTGGCCGCTGCGGCGCGCCGGCAATGCCCTGAGCGGCTGTTCGCCCGTGCGCTGCTCGACATGCGCCGCCAGATCCGCCAACACCGGGTGGTCAAAGATCGCCTGTACCTGCAGTGCGATCCCCCACTGCTGCACCAGACTCGCCTGGCGCACCGCCAGCAGCGAGTGGCCGCCCAGTTCGAAGAAGTTGTCGTGTCTGCCGATCTGCGGCAGCCCCAGCAACTCCGCCCACGCCTGCGCCAACAGCGTTTCAGTATCGCCGCGCGGCGCTTCGTAGGCTTCGCCAGCGGCGGCGGCCATCTCCGGCGCCGGCAGAGCCCGCCGGTCAATCTTGCCGTTTGGCGTCAGCGGCATCGCCGCCAGCCAGACAAAGGCCGCGGGCAGCATATAGTCCGGCAGCTGCGCCGCCAGGTGCTGGCGCAGCTCGCTGGCCAACCCGTCGCTCGCCACGTCCTCACGCACGCTGATCCAGGCGATCAACCGCGTATCCGCACCGACGCAGTGGGCATCGACCACCGCTTCGTTCACCGCCGGGTGCGCCGCCAGGCGCGCCTCGATCTCTCCCATCTCGATGCGGAAGCCGCGAATTTTCACCTGACGATCGTTGCGTCGCTGATACTCGAGGTTGCCGTCCGCCCGATAGCGCACCAGGTCGCCGGTGCGATACATGCGTCCACCCGGATTGAATGGATCGTTCAGGAAGCGCTCTGCGGTCAGTTCCGGCCGGTTGAGGTACCCCAGCGCCACGCCCACGCCGCCGATATACAGCTCGCCGGTAACACCCAGCGGCGCCGGTCGGCCGCGCGCATCCAGCACATAGGCTCGGGTGTTGCCGATCGGTTTGCCGATCGGCAAGCGCGTTGCGCCTTGCACCTCGGCGATCGTCGCCGTCGTCGCGAAGGTCGTCGCCTCTGTCGGCCCATAGGCGTGGATCACCTGTACCGGCCCCGCTTCCTGCAGCAGACGTTCGAAGGCACCCGGCTCCTCTTTTTCCCCGCCGCAGATCAGGTAGCGCAGCTGGGCCAGCGTCGCGCCCATGCTGTACACATACTGATTGAACAGCGCGGTCGTCAGGAACAACGTCGTCACGCGATGCTGCGTCAATGCGGCGCTCAGGCGCGCCGCATCCATCACGGTTTCCGCCGGGATCACCACCAGTTCGCCGCCGTTCAACAGCGCCGCCCACACCTCCATCGTCGCGGCGTCGAAGGCCGGGTTAGCGGCGTAAGCCACTCGCTCCGTCGCATCGAACGCCGCATACCGGTTATTGATCACCAACCGGGTGATGCCCTGGTGCGGCGTCATCACGCCTTTCGGCAGCCCTGTGGAGCCGGACGTGTACATGATGTACGCCGCTTCGCCGCTCGACAGCGCCAACGCCGGGTCGCTCTCGTCACCGCCGGCGGCCTCCGGCCGCAGCAGCGGCAAGGTATCCCCGTCCGTCGCTTCACCGACGATAAGACGCGCGCCGCTGTCCTCCAGGATCCACTGCTGACGCGCCGCCGGCAGTTGCGGGTCGATCGGCACATACACCGCGCCGGCTTTGAAGATCGCCAACTGCGTCGCCACCAGATCGATGCTGCGCGTCAGGCGTGCCGCCACGCGCTCGCCCGGTTGGATGCCGCGCGCGATCAGGGCATGCGCCAACCGGTTAGCCTGGGCGTTCAACGCCGCATAGCCGATCCGACGATCGCCTTGCACGATCGCCACAGCCTGCGGCGCACGCTGCGCCTGACGCTCAAACAGCTGATGCACGCAAAGCTCTGCAGGATAAGGCTCCGCCGTCTGATTCCATTCCTCCAGCAGCAGCCGGCGCTCTGACGGCGGCAGGATCTCCAGTTCGCTCGCCGGCAGAGTCGGCTGGCTTTCCAGTGCCTGCGCCAATGAGGCCAGCGCCTGTTGCATATAGCCGCAGATCCTCGCCGCCGGCACCGGCTCGCTGACCTGCGCCGTCAGCCCCAGAGAATCACCGCCGTCTTCCACCGACAGGACGAACGGATAGTTGGTGCGCTCCTGCGCGCTCAACAGCGTCATGCCTTCCGGCAGCACCAGCTCGCTGCCGTTGTTGTGGCGATAGTTGAGCAACGCGCTGAACAGCGGCATCCCCGCCGCCACGCCGCTGCAACGTTGCGCCAGCGCCAGCGGCGCATGTTCATGATGCAGCAACCCGCTCAGCCGCGCATGGGCCTGGCGCGCCGCCGTCACCACATCGTCATCGCCGATGTCGAGGCGCAGTGGCAAGGTATTGATAAACAGCCCCATCGCGCGCTCGGCGCCTTCCCCCGCCTGCATCCGCCCCAGCAGCACGGTGCCGAACACCACGCGGTCGTGGCCGCTGGTGCGGGCCAGCACCTGCGCCCAGGCCAGATGGCACAGGCTGGCCAGGCTCACGCCCAGCCGCTTGGCCTGATGCCGCAGACGTTCGTTCAGCGCCTTGTCGATAGGCTGGTGCGCCGTGGTGACGCCTTTGCCGTCGCCGCGCACGTTGCCGAGCCCGAACGGCAGCACCGGCTCTTCGATGTCCGCCAGCAGGGTGCGGAAGAAGGTTTCATGCTCTTGCGCGCTGACGCTCAAGCGCGCCTGCGCCACCGCATTGCGGAACGGCGGTGCGGCCCCCAGTTCGGCGCCTTTGCCGGCGAGGATCGTAGCGATCTCTTCCTCGATCAATGCCGCCGTGGAATGATCCCCCACCAGATGGTGCCATTGCTGCAGCATCCACCAACCGCCATCGCTATCTTGCGCCACCACCACGTTCAGCAGCGGCGCACGGCTGAGATCCAGGCGCGCGTGCTGAGGATCGAAGCGCGCCAGCAGTTGATCGCCAATCGCCCCCTGCGCCGGATCGAGCGCCAGCTCAGTCCACGGCAGCGCAGCGGCGCGCCAAACGACCTGTACCGGCTCGCGGATCGCCTCGCTGATGAACGCCGTGCGCAGAATATCGTGACGATCGATCACCTGTTGCATCGCGGCCCGCCAACGATCCAGACGCTCGCGGTTCTCGAAGCGCAGCAGCGTTGACAACAGGTACGGATCGCCCCGCTCCGCCAACAGGTGGTGGAACAGAATCCCCTCCTGCAACGGCGACAGCGCATAGATATCCTGCACGTTGGCCACGCCGCCCGGCACGCGCGCCACGATGCTGTCGATCTCAGCCTGGTTCAGCGAGGCCAGCGGCAACAGCTCAGGCGTGATGCGCTCGCTATCCGGCCGCAGCAGGTTCTCAGGGATCTCGATTTCGCAGCGCGCCTCCAGCGCCTCCGCCAGCGAGGCCAGCGTCGGGGCGGTAAACAGCGTCTGCACGTTCGCCGTCAGGCCGCAGCGACGCAGCTCCGCGATCAGTTTCACCGCCAGCAGCGAATGCCCGCCCAGTTCGAAGAAATTGTCGTGTCGGCCGACATTCGGCAGACCGAGCAATTCGCCCCAGATCGCCGCCAACAGGGTTTCCGTCTCTCCCTGAGGCGCCTCATGGCCCACGCGCGCAAAGTCGTCGGCCTGCGGCGCCGGCAGCGCGCGGCGATCCACTTTGCCATTCGGGGTCAACGGCAAGTCGGCGAGCATCAGACAGGCCGACGGCACCATGTAGTCCGGCAGCTGCGCCGCCAAATGCCGCCGCAGCTCGTCTGTCAGATCGCGGCCTTCGGCCTCGGCTTGCGGAACGATCCAGGCGATCAACGCAGGATGCGCGCCGCGCACGTCAACCACCGCTTCGCGCACCGCCGGGTGCGTTTCCAGCAGGACTTCAATCTCGCTGCACTCGATGCGGAAGCCGCGGATCTTCACCTGCTGATCGTTGCGCCCGCAGTAATCGAGGTTGCCGTCCGACAGATAGCGCGCCAAATCGCCGGTGCGATACATGCGGCCCCCCTCGTTAAACGGATCCGCCAGGAAACGCTCGGCCGTGAGATCTTCGCGATTCAGGTAACCCAGCGCCACGCCCACGCCGCCGATATACAGCTCGCCAATCGCGCCCAGCGGCACCGGCTGACGGTGTTCGTCCAGCAGATACACCCGCGTATTGCCGATCGGTCGGCCAATCGGCAGACGGTGCCGCCCCGCCGCCACGGTGATGTGCGCCGAGGTGGCGGCGGTGGTGGCTTCCGTCGGGCCGTAGCCATTGATCAGCTGCACCCGGCCGCCCTCCTTCAGCACCCGGGTATAGGCATGAGGATCCGCCGCTTCGCCGCCGCTGATCAGGTATTTCAGCCCCGCCAACGTCGCGGGGATGCTGTGCGCATGCTGATTGAACAGCGAGGTCGGCAGCACCAGCACCGTAATCGCCTGGCGCGTCAGCAGATCGGCGAACGCCGAGGCGTCCAGCAAGACCGCCGGCGGCACCACCACCAGCGCGGCGCCGTTCAGCAATGCGCCCCACACTTCCAGCGTCGCCGGATCGAACGCCGGGTTGATGGCGAAAGCGATGCGATCCGAGTCGCTGAACTCCGCATAGCCGTTATTGATCACCAGTCGGTTGATCCCCTGATGCGGCACCATCACGCCTTTCGGCTTACCGGTTGAACCGGAGGTGTACATGATGTAGGCCAGATCCAGACTGTTGCTCGCCAATATCGGCGCGCCGGCCGGCAGGTCCGCGTCGTCGCTTTGAGGCAGACGGGCGACGCCGACGCCAATCTGCGCGTCGTCCTCACCGCCGTTCAGCAGCAGCACCGCGCCGCTGTCGGCGATGATCCAGTTTTGCCGGCCGGCCGGCAGCTGCGGATCAACCGGCACATAGGCCGCGCCGGCTTTCAGGATCGCCAATTGGGCGATCACCAGGGCAGCGCAGCGCTCAAACCGGACCGCCACCCGCTGGCCGGGCTCCACGCCCGCCTCAATCAGACGCCAGGCCAGTCGATTGGCGCGTTCCGCCAACTGCTCGTAGCGGATAAGCTGCTCGCCATCGATCAACGCCGTCGCCTGCGGCGTGCGCCGCGCCTGCTCGTCGAACAGCTGATGCACGCACGCCTGCGCCGGATACGCCCGCTCGGTGCGGTTCCAATCGTGCAGCAGACGTTGGCGTTCGGCCGCAGGCAGCAGATCGACGCGCGTGGCCGGCTGAGCAAGATCCGCCGCCATCGCTCGCAGCGCCTGCTGCAGATACGCGCCGTAGCGCACCGCCGTGTCGCGATCGAACAAGGCGCTGGCGTAATTCAACGAGCCGACAATGCCGCTGCCGCTTTCCGCCAACTCAAGCGTCATGTCGAATTTCGCGACGTCATAGCTCAACCCCGCATCCGTCGTTTGCAGGCCCGGCAATGCGATATCGCGCACCGAGCCGTCCTGCCAGGCCAGCATAACCTGGAACAGCGGCGTCGCGTCCAGCTGGCGCGGCGGATTGACCACCTCCACCACCTGTTCGAACGGCAGATCGCCGTTTTCCCGCGCCGCCAACACCGTCTCGCGCACTCGCTCGAGCAAGACTTGCAGCGTCGGCTCACCGCGCAGATCGACATGCATCGCCAGCGTGCTGACGAAGAAGCCGGCCAGCGGTTCGATTTCCAGCCTGCCGCGGTTGGCTTCCGGCGTGCCGATCACCACCTGCTGTTGGCCGGCCATGCGGGACAGCACCAGACTCCAGGCGGCCAACACCGTCATGAACAGCGTGCCGCCGTATTGACGGCTCAACCGCCGCAGCGCGTCGGTGAGCGCCGCGTCGATGACCAGCGGCACCTCACCGCCGGCGAACGACTGCATCGCCGGGCGCGGCCGATCGGTCGGCAGCGTCAGCAGCGCCGGCGCATCGCCCAGCGTCCGGCGCCAGAACGTCGCCTGCTTGGCCAACCGCTCCTGCGTCAGCCACTGGCGTTGCCAAACGGCATAATCGACGTATTGCACCGCCAGCGGCGGCAACGGCGACGGTTCGCCGCGTTGGAAGGCGCCATACAACGCGCTCAACTCCCGCATCAGGATCCCGGTAGACCAGCCGTCGGAAACGATATGGTGGCAGGTCAGCAGGAACAGATGTCGCCGCTCGCTCACTTGCAGCAAGCAGGCCCGCACCAGCGGCCCCCCTTCCAGATCGAACGGCGCTTTCATCGCCGATTCGGCCAGTGCTTGCAAACGTGGCTCCGCCTGACGCTCGCCGCGCAAGTCGTGATGCGTCAGCGGCATGGCCGCCTCCGGCAAGATACGCACCTGAGGTTGCCCATCCTGGCAGACAAACACGCTGCGCAAGGCCTCGTGGCGGGCATACAGCGCGTCGAGGCTGCGCTGGAACGCCGCTGCATCCAGTTCGCCGTCCAGGCGCAACGCCAGCGGGATATGGTAAGTCTCGCCGATCCCGCCCATTTGGCTCAGGAACCACAGCCGCTGCTGGGCAAACGACAACGGCAAGGCGCAGTGACGCGGCGTCGGCACGATGGCCGTCGGCTGCGCCGCTCCCTCCCGTTCAAGCAACTGCGCCAGCGCCTGCAACACCGGCGCGGCGAACAGCGCCGACAGCGGCAGCCGCCAGCCGGCCTGCTGCACCCGATTGGCCAGCTGTACCGCCAGCAGCGAATGCCCGCCCAGGGCAAAGAAGTCATCATGACGCCCGACGCGTTCCACGTTCAGCAACTGACGCCAGACGGACGCCAGCAGGCGCTCTCGCTCATCGGCCGGCGCTTCATAAACGGCGCGCGCGGCGGCGCCCAGCTCCGGCGCCGGCAGCGCGCGTTTGTCCAGTTTGCCGTTGGTGGTCAGCGGCAACGCCTCCAACCACATGAAGGCCGTCGGCACCATATAATCCGGCAGACGACCGGCCAGATGCTGACGCAGCCGCAGCGCCAGCGTTTCCCGATCCGCCCCTTCGCCCGGCACCGCCCAGGCCACCAAACGTTTGTCGCCGCCGTTGTCCTGCCAGGCGTCAACCGCCACGCTGCGCACCTCAGGATGGCCCAGCAGCGCCGCCTCCACCTCACCGCACTCAATGCGGAAACCGCGAATTTTCACCTGCTGATCGTTGCGCCCCAGGTACTCCAGCTCACCGTTCGGCAAATAGCGCGCCAAATCGCCGGCGCGATACATCCGTTCTCCCGCCACGAAAGGATCGTCGAGGAAACGTTGCGCATTCAGCTCCGGCCGATTCAGGTAGCCGCGCGCCACCCCCAGCCCACCGACGTACAGCTCGCCCACTGCGCCCTGCGCTACCGGCTGAGCATGTTCGTCAAGCAGATACAAACGCAGATCCGGGATACGGCGGCCGATCGGGCTGCCGCTGCCGGTGATGTCCGCCGGAGACATTTCCCGGTAGGTGACGTGCACCGTCGTTTCCGTTATGCCGTACATATTGATTAGCCGCGGCGCGTCCGGCCGATTACGCGCATACCACGGCGCCAGATCGGCCGGATTCAGCATTTCGCCGCCGAAGACGATGTAGCGTAGCCGATGCGGCGTGTCGTCCTGAGCCTGAATGAACGCCTTAAAGGCGCTTGGCGTCTGGTTCAGCACCGTCACGCCCTGACGGCACACCAGCTGATAGAACGCGGGAGCGGAGCGCGCCGTTTCCTGCGGCACGATCACCAGCCGGCCGCCGTGGCGCCACGCGCCCCAGATTTCCCATACCGAGAAATCGAAGGCGAACGAGTGGAACAGGCACCAGACATCCTCGGCGTCAAAGCCGAAGCCGTCATCGGTCGCGGTAAACAGGCGCTCAACCTGGCGGTGTTCCACCATCACGCCTTTCGGTTTGCCGGTCGAGCCGGAGGTATAGATCACATAGGCCAGATTGGCCGCCGTCAGCCCCGCCACCTGCGGATTGGCGGCCTCGGCGCCCCAATCCTCCTCCAGCGCCATCGTCGGCACGTCGGCCCCGCTCAGCGCCGAGCGCCCTGCGGCGTCGGCCAGCAGCAACACCGGCCGGGCATCTTGCAAAATGTACTCCAGACGTTCGCCGGTATAAGCCGGATCGAGCGGCACATAGGCGCCGCCCGCTTTCAGGATCGCCAGCAATCCGACCAGCATCGGCGTGCCGCGCTCCGCACACAGAGCCACCAGGCGATCGGGCCCGACGCCGCGGGCGATCAACACCTGCGCCAACGCGTTGGCTTGCTCATTGAGCGCCCGATAGCTGAGGCGTTCTTCTCCGCACACCACGGCGACCGCCTCCGGCGTGCGCTGCGCCAGCCGCTCCAGATGATGGTGCGGGCAGAGGTCCGTCTGCGGTTCGGCCGGCGTCCGGTTCCAGCCATGCAGCAACCGCTGCCGCTCGTCCTGCGGCAACAGCGCAAGCTGCGAAACCGGCTGCGCCGCCGCCAAGGCGATGCCCTGCAGCACCTGGCGCAGATAGATCCCGTAGCGCTCGGCGGTTTCACGATCGAACAGCGCCGTGGCGTAATACAGCGATCCGGCGATCTCTTCGCCGATCTCGGTCAGATCCAAGGTCATGTCATATTTCGCCGCAGCATAGCCGGCATCGATCGCTTCCGCCTGCAGCCCCGGCAGACCGATGTCGTGCACCGAACCGTCCTGCCAGCTCAGCATCACCTGGAACAGCGGAGTATGGCCACGATGACGCGGCGGGTTCACCTGTTCAACCACCTGCTCGAAAGGCAGATCGCCATGATCGCGCGCCGCCAGCAGCGTATCGCGCACGCGCAGCGCCAACGTCGGCAAATCCGGATCATCGGACAGATCGATGCGCAGCGCCAGGGTGCTGACGAAGAAGCCAATCATCGGTTCCGTTTCCAGCCGGCGGCGGTTGGCCTCCGGCGTGCCGATCACCAGATCGCGCTGCCCCGACAAGCGGGACAGCACGACGCTCCACGCCGTCAGCAGCGTGATGAACAGCGTGCACCCCTGACGCAGGCTGAATTGCCTCAGCGCCGCGGTCAGCTCGGCATCGAGCGAGATCGCCACCCGATCCCCGGCGAATGACTGCACCGCCGGGCGCGGGCGGTCGGTCGGCAGCGTCAACAGCGCCGGCGCATCGCCCAGCGTCTGGCGCCAATAATCGGCCTGCTTCGACAACCGCGCCGGCTGCAACCATTGCCGCTGCCAGTGGGCGTAATCCGCGTACTGCAACGCCAGCGGCGGCAGCGGCGACGGTTCGTCGTGACACAAAGCGCCGTACAGCGCGCCCAGCTCCCGCAGCAGGATGCCGTTCGACCAACCATCGGAAATGATGTGGTGGCAGGTCAGCGCGAACAGCTGTTCATCGTCGCTCAGCCGGATGAGGCAGGCGCGCAGCAGCGGGCCGCCGGCCAGATCGAAGGGCGCCGTGACCTCTTCCCGCATCAACGCGGCGGCGCGCGCCTGCGCATCCGCGACGCCGCGCAGATCGTGGATCGTCAGCGGTAAACCGGCGACCGGCAAAATGAGCGCCTGCGGCTGGCCGTCGCGGCTGATGAAAACGGTGCGCAACGCGTCATGGCGCGCATAAAGCGCGTCGAGGCTGCTCTGCCAGGCGGCCAGATTCAGCGACCCGCGCAGCCGCAGCGCCAGCGGCATGTGGTAAATTTCGCTCATGCCGTCCAACTGGGTCAGGAACCACAGGCGCTGCTGAGCGAACGACAGCGGCAAGGCCGCATCGCGCGGCGCGGGCAGAACCGGCGGCAGGCTTTCTGCCTGCGTGATCTGGCGCGCCAGCGCCTGCAAGACCGGGTTGGCGAACAGCGCCTGCAGCGACAGCGGCAACCCGCTTTGCTGCAGGCGGTTGGCCAAACGCACCGCCAACAGCGAATGGCCGCCCAAGGCGAAGAAACTGTCGTTGCGGCCAACCTGTTCCACGCCCAGCAGCTCTTCCCACAGCGCCGCCAGGCGCTGTTCTACGTCCCCCTGTGGCGCCTCGTAGGCTTCACGACGATAGGCCTCGCCCGACGGGTCGGGCAATGCGCGGCGATCGAGCTTGCCATTTGGCGACAGCGGCAGCGTCTCGAGCAGCACGCAGGCGGCCGGCACCATGTAATCCGGCAGTTTGTCGGCCAAATGCCGGCGCAACGTCTCCGCCAGCGACGCCTCCTCGGCGCCCTGCTGCGGCACCACCCAGGCGATCAGGCGTTTTTCACCGCCGTCGCCGCCGCGCGCATCCACCACCGCTTCACGCACCTGCGGATGCGCGGCCAGCGCCGCCTCTATCTCTCCGCATTCGATACGGAAACCGCGGATCTTCACCTGCTGATCGTTGCGCCCCAGATACTCAATGTTGCCGTCCGGCAGGTAGCGGGCCACGTCGCCGGTACGGTACATGCGGCCGCCGTGGCCGGCATCGAACGGATCGGCCAGGAAGCGCTCCGCCGTCAGTTCAGGCCGGTTGAAATAGCCGCGCGCCACCTGAATGCCGCCGATATACAGCTCGCCAACCGCTCCCAGCGGCACCGGTTGCCCTTGTTCATCAAGCAGATAGATCCGCGTGTTGGCCACCGGCCGCCCAATCGGCACCGACACCAGCCCGGGTTGGCGGGTGCAATGCCAGGCGGTCACGTCCACCGCCGCTTCGGTCGGTCCATAGAGGTTATGCAACTCGACATGCGGCATCTGGCGATAGAACTCCGCCACCAGCGAGGCGGGCAGCGCCTCGCCGCTGCACATGACGCGCACCACTTGCCCGCAGCGGCGGCTCGCGCCTTCATACAACAGGAAGCTTTGCAGCATCGACGGCACAAAGTGCAGCGTTGTCACGCCATACTGTTCGATGGCGCGGCTCAGGTACTCAGGATCCTTATGGCCTTCAGGGCGCGCCATCGCCAGGCGCGCGCCATACATCAACGGCCAGAAGAATTCCCACACCGAGACGTCGAAGCCGAACGGCGTTTTCTGCAGCACCGTATCCGCCGGCGTCAATCCATAAGCCTGCTGCATCCAGATCAGGCGGTTAACGATACCGCGATGCTCATTCATCGCGCCTTTCGGTTTGCCGGTCGAGCCGGAGGTATAAATCACGTAGGCCAGATGATTGGGCTGCGCGCGCGACGCCGGGTTATCGGCATTCAGATCGTTCGGCAACGGTTCATCCAGCGCCAGCAGCGGCACCGCGTGTTCGCCCAGCGCCGCGCGACCGGCGGCATCCGCCAGCAGCAGCACCGGATCGGCGTCCTGCAGGATATACTGTAGACGCTCGCCCGGATAAGCCGGATCCAGCGGCACATAGGCGCCGCCGGCCTTGAGGATGCCGAACAATGCCGTCACCATCGCCAGACTGCGCTCGGCGCACACCGCCACGCGGCAATCCGGACCGACGCCGCGCTGCATCAGCGCGTGCGCCAGGCGATTGGCCTGCGCATTCAGCTGGGCGTAGCTCAGTTCGGCGTCGCCGCAGACCAGCGCCACGGCGTCCGGCGTGCGGCGCACCTGCGCTTCAAACAACGCATGCAGGCAGACATCCTGCGGGTAAGGCTGCGCCGTTGCGTTCCAGCCGTTGATCAGCAAGGCGTACTCGTCGTCCGGCAAAATCGACAGTTCACGCACCGGCATTTCCGGCGTGTGTTCCAGCGCATTCACCAGAGCGGTCAATGCCTGTTGCATATAGCGGCACACCCGCGCGGCTTCGATAGGCTCGATGACCTGCGCCGTCAACGCCAGCGAGTCCATGCCGTCGTCCACCGACAGCACAAACGGATAGTTGGTGCGTTCGTCCGCGCCGATCAGGCTGACCCCTTCCGGCAGTGCCAATTCTTCTCCGTCGTTGTGACGGTAGTTCAGCAGCGCACTGAACAGCGGCGCGCCGCTGTTCACGCCGCTGCAGCGCTGCGCCAACGCCAGCGAGGCGTGCTCATGCGCCAGCAAGCCGCTCAAGCGCGCATGCGCCTGCCGCACCGACGCCTCAACGCTGCGCCCGTCCATATCCAGCCGCAGCGGCAGCGTATTGATGAATAGCCCCAGCGCCCGCTCGGCGCCTTCGCCCGATTCCATGCGGCCCAGCAGCACCGTGCCGAACACCACGGCATCCCGCCCGCTGGTGCGCGCCAGCACCTGTGCCCAGGCCAGATGGCACAGGCTGGCCAGGCTGACGCCCAGCCGTTTCGCCTGTCGACGCAGGCCGGCATTCAGCGCCGGTGCCAGCGCCAGGCGGTCGGTATTGGCGCACTGACCGTCGCCGTGGACGTTGCCGAGCCCGAACGGCAGCACCGGTTCGTCGATGTCCGCCAACATGCCGCGGAAGAAACTCTCATGTTCCTGTTCGCTGAGCCCCAAACGCGCCTGCGCCACCGCATTGCGGAACGGCTGCGCACTGCCCAGCGTCTCGCCGCGTCCGGCCAGAATGGCGTTGACTTCTTCTCCCATCATCGCCAGCGTCGAGTGGTCGCCAATCAGGTGGTGCCACTGCTGCAAGACGTACCAGCTGCCGTCGCTCTCTTCGGCGATGACGTAATACAGCAGCGGCGCCCGCGTCAGATCCTGACGGATCCGCCGGGGATCGAAACGCGCTTCCAGCTGACGGCCGATCGGCCCCTCGGCCGGATCCAGCGCCAGCTCGATCACCGCTAAACGCGCCCGACGCCAGACGACCTGTACCGGTTCGGATAACCCCGCACCGACAAAAGCCGTGCGCAAAATGTCATGACGATCCACCACCTGCTGCATCGCCGCCAGCCAGCGATCGAAACGCGCCCGGCTGTCGAAACGCAGCAATGCCGATAACAGGTAGGGATCGCCCTCTTCCGCCAGCATATGGTGGAACAAGATGCCTTCCTGCAACGGGGAGAGGGCGTAGATATCCTGTACGTTGTCGATGCCGCCCTCCACGCCGTCGACGATCTGATCGATCTCCGCCTGAGTCAGATCGGCCAGCGGCAACATCTGCGGCGTGATTGCGCGGCAACCCGGCGCAATCCGATTTTCCGGCACCTTGATCCGCTGCTGCGACACCAGCGTTTGCGCCAGAGCCGACAGCGTTGGCGTGGAGAACAGCGCCTGAACGCTCGCCGACAGCCCGGCCTGGCGCAGCTGCGCCATCAGTTTCACCGCCAGCAGCGAATGGCCGCCCAACTCGAAGAAGTTGTCATGACGCCCCACGCGTTCAACGTTCAACAACCCCTGCCAGATCTGAGCCAGCAGCGTTTCGGTTTCCCCCTGCGGCTCGACATAGTTTTCGCGCATGGCGGCATCCGGTGCCGGCGCCGGCAGCGCGCGCCGATCCAGTTTACCGTTCGGCGACAGCGGCAACGCCTCCAGCCACACAAAGGCCGTCGGCACCATATAATCCGGCAGCGCTGCAGCGAGCGCCCGGCGCAGCGTCTGCGCCAACGCCTCACGCTCCGCTTCCGGCTGCGGCACGACCCAGGCCACCAGACGTTTGTCGCCTTCGCCATCAGTGAGTGCATCCACCACCGCGTCGCGCACGGCGGCATGCATAGTCAGCTGCGACTCGATTTCACCGCATTCGATGCGGAAGCCGCGAATTTTTACCTGCAGATCGTTGCGGCCCAGATACTCCAGGCTGCCGTCCGGCATATAGCGCGCCAGATCGCCGGTGCGGTACATGCGGCCACCCGGCGCGAAAGGATCGGCCAGGAAACGCTCCGCCGTCAGCGCCGGCAGGTTCAGGTAGCCGCGCGCCACCTGCGCGCCGCCGATATACAGCTCACCCACGGCGCCCAGCGGCACCGGCTGGCCATATTCATCCAGCAAGTACGCCCGGCCGTTGGCGATAGGCCGGCCGATTGACGGCATCGCCGCACCGACCGCCGGCTCGCCCGACGTCGCTACCACGGTCGTCTCCGTCGGCCCATAGTTATTCACAATGGTTACGCCAGGCGGCGCCTGCAGCGGCCAGCGGCGAATGCTGTCGCCGCCGATCAGCAGCATCCGCAGATCGGCTGGCATTTCGCCCATCAGTGCGATCTCGGCCAGCGGCGTCACCATAAACCCGACCTGCACACCGCTGCCGCGCCACCATTGCAGCAGCGCTTCGCCATTGCCCGCCGCCTCTGCCGGCGGCAGCAGCAACATCGCCCCTTGCGTCAACGTCGGCCAGATTTCCCAAACGCTGGCGTCAAAACCCAGCCCCGCCATGCTGGTCGTTCGTTCACCAGCCTGCAAACCGGTCGCTGCGCAGTGCCACATGATCAGGTTGATCAGGTGCGCCTGCTCCACCATCACCCCTTTCGGTTTGCCGGTCGAGCCCGAGGTGTAAACCACATACGCCAGATTGTCGGGCTGCGCGCGCGGCTGCAGGTCGTGATCCTGCTCTGGCAGCACGTCTTCCAGAGCCAACAGCGGCGCCGCCACCTCTCCCAGCGCGGCGCGGCCGGCGCTGTCCGCCAACAGCAGCGCCGGCGCACAGTCCTGCACGATATAGTGCAGCCGCTCAGCGGGATAAGCCGGATCCAGCGGCACATAGCCGCCGCCGGCTTTCAGGATCGCCAGCAGCGCGACGATCATATCCGGGCTGCGCGCAGCGCAAACCGCTACGCGGCTTTCCGGCCCCACGCCGCGTGCCGCCAGATGGTGCGCCAGCCGGTTGGCACGCACGTTCAATTCCGCATAGCTCAGCGACACCTCGCCCTGAGACAACGCCGGCGCCGTTGGCGTACGCCGCGCCTGCGCTTCAAACAGGGCCGACACGCTCGCCGCCGGCGGGAAAGCCCGGTGGGTGCGGTTGCGCTGGTTGAGCAATAGCTCTCGCTCCGCCTGGCTCAGTAAACGTTCGCCACGCACCGGCGCATTCGGCGCCGCAGCGGCCTGCTGGAGCAGCAACAGCAGATGCTGCGCGGCGCGCAGCATCTGCTCGTCCCCCACCGCGGCGCTGTCGTACACCCAACGGAAAGCGCCGTTGCTTTCACTGATTTGCAGCACTGCCCGGGCGCCGGAGCGTTTAACCGCCGCTGCGCCTTCCTGGGTTTCGTCGAACCCCGGCGCGGTATCGCGGCCCAATAGCGCCACAACGGTTGACCAGGCGCGCGAACGCGTGTCCAGGCCGAGCAACGCCGGATGGTAGGCCCGGCGCGCACGCGCCTGCTGCCATTCGCGTCGCATCTGCGCCTGCGCCTCGGCGAAGCCCAGCGTCGGATTCAGCGAGATCTGCAGCGGCAGCGTCCAGACCTGACCCGGCTCGCCGATGCCGTCATCCGTCGCGTTCAGCCAACCAAGTTGGAAATCACTTTCGCCGCCCATCAATCCCAGATACAACGCCAGCCCGGTTAACACCGATTCAACTTCGATCTTGCCCGCGTGTTGCCAGGCCGTAGCCTGCCATACCGGCCGGGTTTCGCGCTGCCAGGCTACCGGGAACGCCGCCGGGGCAAACTGCGCCAATCGCGGTTGCCAGAAGGCCGCATGGTGCCCACCGGCCGCCTGCATCTCCTCCAGCCGTTTCGCCTGTGAAGAGTCAAGCAACGGCAACCGCTCGCCCACCGTCAGGCCGCGCAGCTGCGCCAGCGCTTCCCCCGGCGCCAGCTCGCCTTCGGCGGTGAACCAGCCCCCGATCCGCACCGTCCCTTCCGCCGTGGCGATATTCCAGCCCGCATCGTCGACGCTGAGCAGCGTACCGGGCGCCGCATCGCCGGCGTCATACAGCATTTCCAGGCGCCCAACGCCCAGCGCCCGGTCGGCCAACAGGATTTTCAGCGCGCAATCGCCCGACGGATGGCCGAGTGACGTCGCGAGGCGCACCAGTTCAGCGGCAGGACGATCCCAGCGGATGATGCCGGCGGCCGGCGGCAGTCGGCGAAGATCGTAGAAACTGCCGCTGACGTCCGTTTCAGGCTGCGCATGAAGTTGTTGCATCACCTGAGCGATGCTGCCCTCAGGCTGCTCGCAAAGGCTCCGCAGAATAAACTGGAAACGCCGCTGCAAACTCTCAAGCTGGCTTAATGAATGGGCATGCGGCGCATCGGC
The DNA here is from genome assembly GCF_050880365.1 of Serratia sp. BFP-2025. Taxonomy (NCBI): domain Bacteria; kingdom Pseudomonadati; phylum Pseudomonadota; class Gammaproteobacteria; order Enterobacterales; family Yersiniaceae; genus Serratia; species Serratia sp. BFP-2025. Next base: position 479,097 of record NZ_JBPAFV010000002.1, read on the forward strand.
AAACATGACGTCCAACTCCTGCGCCTGCTGATCTTCGTAAAACAGAATTTGCATATCGCTGACGGCAATGTTGCCGCCGTAATACCAGCGCGTCTTACATCCCCAAAACGGATCGCCATGATCGAAGGAAACGATATTGATGGCGGGGCCAAACCAGGATGAACTCATGGTGCTGCGATCGCGACGAATGTCTTCACCGCGATATAATTGCCGACGAACCACTTTGGCTATTTCCGCCGCGACCTGTTGTGCGAAATCAGCCAGATGACTTTCAGGGTTAATGGCTAAAATCAGTGGTACCACATTCGCGGTCATGCCAATACTGTTTCGCTCTCGCGTACCGGTCACCGGCAGGCTGAAATTCAACAAGGTCTGACCAGTAATACTATGGAAACATAATGCGACGGCCGTCGCCAATATATGAGCGCGATGCACGCCGGCTTTTTCCGCCCCCCGATCAATCGCCACTATCTCATTTATTGTTAGTGTGTGATTACTGATTTGCATGGACGAATAAGGGACGAGTTTCTCCTGACGCGTCAGGCTATGGGGCGCGGCGAGCGTGTAGCCTTGCCAGAACTGTTTATCGGTAGCGAAGCGGGAAGAGTCGCGGTACTGCAGATCGTGTTCATACAGCCGGGTAAAACTGCAATTGCTGAATTCAGGAATGGTTTTTTTCTCAGCCAATGCGTTGTAATACAGCACGATACGGCGCATGAACTCTTCGGCGCTGCGGCCATCCACCAGCATGTGGTGAAAACGCCGGTAGAGGATATAGCTGCCCGGCGCCAACGTCAGTAAGGCAAAACCGAACAGGTCCTGATCCAGCGCGGAGATCACGCGATCGGCATCTTGCCGCATCCAGCGCTGCGCCGCTAATTCAGGATATTCGTGGCTGCTGAAATCCTGCACGGCAAGCGGATCATGACTGCGCGCCGCACGGTATTGGTAAAGCTCGCCGTCTTGTTCGGTGAAACGGGCCTGCATCGCCGGCGTTTCTTCAACGATCGCGTCTATCGCCTGGCGCAGCAGGGCTATCTGCAACGGCCCTTCTATCGTGCCGTATCCCCACATATTGAACGGCAAGCCTTCAGACATGCTGGCGCTCAGCCAAAGCTCGCGCTGAGCGGTGGTAATTTCATGCAGTTCGACTTTCTCTACCGCAACATGAGCACCCGCACGGAATTCCCCACTCTTCACATCAGTTTGTTTGTTCATAATATTCTCTAGCACGTTTTCATTACGTTAATGAAAGGGACCGTCCGGATTTAGGCAAAGCCTGGCCGCCCGACAGTTCAAGTCAGAATAAAAAAACCGTAGAAAAGTTGGGTCTCCCCCCAACTAAGAAAGGATGTAATGCTTAATCCAGAGGTTCCCCCTGTGCCTCAATTTGCTGAGGTGTGAAGTATAGGAGAGGATATTTTTTTTGGCGAAATGTGCGAAAGGGAATAAATGACCATTTTATTTCCCCGATATTACTCAGGGATGACGAGCGTATTCCGCTTGTATTAATTCGAGATAATTAGGAAGGAACTCATATTACTTATTATTATTCACCATAGTTAATGTGCAACAATGCTTACGATAAGAGCCTCTCCATATCAATAAGTTATACTTTATTGTTTTAATGAAAATAATTTACTTTTTAATTAATTCATTGCCATTTAAAATGAGCGGCGATTTTGCCTGCAGCGCATCTATCGTTTTTTGTTATAACGATGGGAAAAATTATGCTGAAAAATTTCTTCGTTTTTTCGGGCGTCAATCAACGGCACCGTTCCCAACGACAGACGACGTAAAAGGGGCGGCATAGCCCGCCCCGAGAGGTCTTACCACATCAGCCGGCCGATCAACGGCGCGGCCACTACCGTGATAATTCCCGCCAGCATCATCACCAGGCTCGACACTACGCCCTCCTGCGGCCCCAGCTCATAGGCGCGGGCGGTGCCGGCGCCGTGCGACGAGGCGCCAAATCCGGCTCCCTTCGCCAGGCGGCTACGCACCGCCAGGCGCAGGAACAGAATATCGCCCACCGCCATGCCAAATACCCCAGTGATCACCACGAACAACGCCACCAGATCCGGCTGGCCGCCCATCTGCTTGGCAGCCTCCAGCGCGAATGGCGTGGTGATCGAACGTACCGCCAGGCTGCGCTGCACCTCTTCCGGCAACGTCAGCAGTCGCGCCAGCCACACCGAGCTGTACACCGCCACCAGCACCGCCGTCGTTACGCCGGCGGTCAGCGACAGCCAGTGGCGGCGAATGATATGCAGGTTCTCGTACACCGGCACCGCGAAGGCGATGGTCGCCGGCCCCAACAGCCACAGCAGCCAGTGGGTTTCACCGATGTAGTCCTGATAGGAAATGTGGGTGACCACCAGCAGCAACACCAGAATCATCGGTGTCAGCACCAACGGCATCAGCAGCAGCGTGCGGCGGCGGCGATAGAGTTTCTTGTTGGCGAAGTACAGCGCCAGCGTCGCCAGAAAACAGGCCAGGCTAAGGATGAAATCATTCATGGCGCTGCTTCCGTCGCTGCAGCCAAATCTCCAGCCGATACACCCTGTCCACCACCAGCCCGGTGGCGCCCAGCGTCAGCATAGTGCTAACCGCGATCACCAGAAAGATCTTCCAGCCCTCGACCATCAGCAGCTGGGCATAGTTGACCACCGCCACCACCGCCGGCACGAAAAACAGCAGCATTTCCGCCAGCAGCCAGCGGGAACCGGCCTTGACCCAGCTCAGCGGCAGAATGCGCAGCAGGATCAGCGCCAACAGCATCAGCATGCCGACGATATTGGCGGGAAGCGGCAGGTGGAATTGTTGCACCAGACGATCGGCGATCAGGAACAGCGCCGCATACAACGCCACCTGAATCGGCACCTGCAAACGGGTCAGCAGGGAGGGGGCTACGCGGCGTAACGCCAGAGACATGAAAGATGACCTCAAACAATAAATTGACGGCCTACAGTATACGCAGCCGGGAAACCACGCCTGAAATGAATTAAAATTATCGACATCATGCCGTCTGGGAATAGTTTCCCACCGGTAGCGTCCCCAAGGAGAACCCTAACGTGGATGTCCGCACCCTGCGCTACTTCGTTGAAGTGGTGCGCCAGCAAAGCTTCACCCGCGCGGCGGAAAAACTGTTCGTCACCCAGCCCACCATCAGCAAGATGCTGCGGCATCTGGAGGAGGAGCTGGAGTGCACGCTGCTGATCCGCGAAGGCCGCAAGCTGCGTCTGACCGACAGCGGCCAGGCGGTGTATCAGCGCGGCCTGACGATCCTCGACGAATTCCGCCAGTTGGAGGCGGAGCTGGAAGACATCGGTTCAGTGAAAAAAGGGGTGCTGCGGCTCGGCATTCCGCCGATGGTCGGCAGGCAGATCGCCGATCTGATCCGCCGTTTTCGCCAGACCTACCCCGGCATCGAATTAAAAATTTCCGAACTGGGCGGGCTGTCGGTCGAGCAGGCGGTGATGTCCGGCGAGCTGGATCTGGCGATGACGGTGCTGCCCTTCGATTCGGAACAGCCGCTGACCTTTCTGCCGCTGCTGGGCCATCCGATGTGCGTGGTGGCGCCGCGCACGCCGCAGTGGCTCAATCGCACCCGCATCAATATCGCCGAATTGGCCGACAGCCCAATCCTGATTTATAACGAGGACTTCGCGCTGTACAAGATGCTGATGAAGGCGTTTAGCCAGGCCGGTTTTGAGCCGCAAATCGCGGTGCGCAGCGGCCAGTGGGACTTCCTCGCCTCGATGGTGCAGGCTGGCGTGGGCATCGCCATGCTTCCGGAACCGGTCTGCCGCTGGCTGGACAAGGAAAACCTGGTTTGGCTGCCGCTGGAGCCGCGCATGGAGTGGCGGGTCGGGCTGATCTGGCGGCAGGGCAGCTATCTGTCGCACAGCGCGCAGGCCTGGATCGCCTGCTGCCGCGACTACTGGCCGCCGGTCAAGTAGCCAAAAAACAAGGGCCGCACAGGCGGCCCTTCGGGGCGGAAATAAGAGGAAAAACGTTTATTCCTCGTCTGAAGTTTACCCTTCGCGCTCGATCAGCAGCGCTTCGAGCAAGTCGAGATCGTGCAGCAGTTTTTGCAGCGTCTCGTTGCTGATTTTCTGCGTGGCGCGCAGGTGGTACAGCTCGCCGCGCTCGGCGCGCAGCGCCGTCAGGCGGAAACGCCGCTCGAGGTTTTCCATCGCCAGCGCATTCTCGATGTCGTCTTTCGAGGCGATGCGCCGCCGCAGCATGCCCGTCACCCGCGAGCTGACCTCTTTCAATACCTGCGGATCGAGGTTCTCTTCGGTATCGGCAACCAGGCGCTCTTCCATTTTATTCACGCTCTCGATCGCCACTTCGGCCGCCATGGCGATCGCCATGCGCTCTTCCTGCTTGCTGGCGCTCTTGTCGGTGACCTGCACGCCACGCAGCAGCAGCGGCAACGCCAGCACGCCGACGATCAACGACAGCAGGATCACCCCGGCGGCGATAAACACCAGTTGATAGCGCGCCGGGAAGGCGGTGCCGTCACTCAACAACAGCGGTATCGACAGCACACCGGCCAGGGTAATCGCCCCGCGCACCCCGGCGAACGACGCCACCCACAGCTCACGCGTGCTGTAATCGCCGAACTGCAGCGGGCGCTTTTTCATAAAGCGGTTGCTGGTTTTCTTCATTACCCACAGCCAGGTGAAGCGCAGCACCAGCAGCGCGGCGTAGATGGTGGCCACGTCAGCGAACAGGTACCAGGTCTGAATCGTCGGATCCAGCTCCGCCTGCAGGATAGAGGTCTCGAGAATGCCCGGCAGCTGCAGGCCCAACATGATGAACACCATGCCGTTGAACACGAACTCCAGCATCGCCCATACGCTGTTGGCGCGCAGGCGCATCGCCAGCGGCGCGTTGCGGATCACGCCGGACTGGCTGATGGTCATCCCCGCCGCTACCGCCGCCAGGATACCGGAGACGCCGATATGTTCGGCGATCAGATAAGAGGCGAACGGCAGCAGCAACAGGAACACGATCTGGGTCGCCGGATCGTCGCCGCTCCAGCGGCTCATCACCCGCAGCGATTTACTGTAGGTCCAGGTGACCGCCACACCGGCCAACAGGCCGCCGATCGCCACTTTGAGGAACTCCAGGGTTGCGCCGCCCACGGTGAACACCATGGTGCCCATCGCCACCGCGATGGCGAACTTGAGCGACACCAGGCCGGAGGCGTCGTTCATCAGCGCCTCGCCCTCGAGCACGCCCATGATCGGCTTGGGAATGCGCCCTTTACCGACGATGCCGGACAGCGCCACGGCGTCGGTCGGCGACAGCACCGCCGCCAGCGCGAAGGCCGCCACCAGCGGAATGCCCGGCACCATGGCGTAGATCAGATAGCCGACGCCGACCACGGTGATCAGCACCAGCACCAGCGCCAGGCCGAGAATTTCACGCCCGTGATGCAGGAACTCGCGCGTCGGCGTTTTCCAGCCGTCGGCGAACAGCAGCGGCGGGATGAACAGCACCAGGAACAGTTCGGGATCAAAGTCGACGTGCAGCCCGAAATGCGGCCAGGCCAACAGCGCCCCGATGGCGATTTGCATCAGCGGCAGCGGCACCTGGAACGGCAACATGCGCGTCACCACCCCGGACAGGGAGACCACCAGGATCAAAATGAGGATTGTAAAAAAGATTTCCATGCTTTCCTTAGACTCTACGATTCAGACGACATCGGCTCAGGGCCTGCGTTGGTCCCGATAGTAGATCACTTTTTTTACAGCGGTTAAAGCTTGTTGTGCCTTTCAAAACGCGGTGCAGAGCAGAAGAAGACTTATCTTAAGAAGGGAGATGCCGTGCATGCTTCCCCCGCCCGCCGGGCGAGGGAAACGAGGCGTGATTAAATCGCCCAGCCGCCGGCGTAAAACGCCACCAGCGCTACGGCGATCAGCACGGTGCCGATGTTCAGCTTGCGCCATTCGCCGGAGAAGATGCGGCCGATGACCAGCGAGCTGAAGCCCAGCATGATGCCGGTGACGATGTTGCAGGTCAGCACGATGAATACCGCGCACAGCAGGCCGGCCATCGCATCGACGAAGTCGTTGAAGTCCAGCTTGGTGACGTTGCTCAACATCAGCAGGCCGACGTACATCAACGCCGGTGCAGTGGCATAGACCGGTACCAGATAGGCCAGCGGCGACAGGAACAGGATCAGCAGGAACAGAATGCCGACCACGGTGGCGGTCAGGCCGGTCTTGCCGCCCGCGGCGGTGCCGGCGGCGGACTCGATGTAGACGGCGGCGGGTGCGGCGCCCACCAGGCCGGAGAAGATGCTGCTCAGGGAATCCGAGGTCAGCGCCTTGCCACCGCTGATGATCTGCCCGTCTTTATCCAGCAGGTTGGCCTGCCCGGCCACCGCGCGGATGGTGCCGGTGGCGTCGAACACCGCGGTCATCACCAGCGCCAGCACGCTCGGCAACACCACCGGCTGCAGCGCGCCCATGATATCCAGGCTGAAGATCAACGATTTGCCATCAGCGTCCGCCAGGCTCGGCATGGCGAACAGCCCCTGGTATTTCACCGCCGGATCGAAGATCAGACCGATGATGGAAATGGCGATGATCACCAGCAGAATGCCGCCGGGCACGCGCAGTTTCTCCAGCCCGAAGATCACCGCCAGACCGACCAACGTCATCACCACCGGGAAGGAGGTGAAGGCACCGAGCGCTACCGGCAGGCCATCCAGCGGGTTCTTCACCACCAGGCCGACGCCGTTGGCGGCGATCAGCAGCAGGAACAGGCCGATGCCGATGCCGGTGCCGTGCGCCACGCCCATCGGCAGGTTGCGCAGGATCCAGGCGCGAATGCCGGTCACCGAGATGACGGTAAACAGCACGCCCATCAGGAACACTGCGCCCAGCGCCACCGGGATGCTGATGTGTTGGCCCAGCACCAGGCTGAACGCGGTGAAAGCGGTCAACGAGATCGCACAGCCGATGGCCATCGGCAGATTAGCCCACAACCCCATCAACAGCGATCCCAGACCAGCCACCAGGCAGGTGGAGACGAACACCGCCGCCGGCGGGAAACCCGCCTTGCCCAGCATGCTCGGCACTACGATCACCGAGTACACCATCGCCAGGAAGGTGGTCAGCCCCGCCACCACTTCCTGGCGCACGCTGCTGCCGCGCGCGGAAATTTTAAAATAGCCATCAAGCCCGCCGGTTGGTTTTGCGGCGTGGTTCGCTTGAGAGTTCGACATAGGTTACTTCCCCTGTGTTTCATGAATCGGCCCGTCGCAGCAGGCCTGTAATCTCGCCCGCGCCTGATCGCCACGTAATCGTTTACGTCACGTTCCGCTTCCTTGCCCTTCCGTCGCACCGCCAACGGCGATGCGCACCAAGGCAAACGTTTAACTCGCAGCGCGCGGTACGGGTGATTTATGGTGGTTTATTCAAGGCAAACGATTATCCTGCCTTCCCTAGCGTCTAATCAACTAAAGATCGCGGCAAATTATGCAGAAAATGACGGGAATGGCTTCTGCACGAAAAGACGGGGCGACCGGACGCCCCGAGCGACATCTTCCACGACGACATTATTGCGTCTGCACCGCACTGGGATCCATGTACATCAGCTCCCAGATATGGCCGTCCAGATCCTGGAATCCGTGGCCGTACATAACGCCATAATCCCGCGGCTGGTGGTAGGTATTGCCGCCGCCGGCGATCGCCTTGCGCACCAGTTCGTCGACCGCCGCCCGGCTGGGTTGCGACAGACAAACCAGCACCTCGGTGGCCTGCCTGGCATCGCCGATCGGATTTGGGGTAAACATGCTGAATTTGTCGTGGGTCAGCAGCATCACGTAAATCGTCTCGCTGACCACCATGCAGGCGGCGGTATCGTCGGTAAATTGCGGGTTGAAACTGAATCCCAACTGGGTGAAAAACGCCATCGAGGCGGGCAGATCGCGTACGGGCAGATTAACGAAGATTTGCGTAGCCATGGGCTACCTCCGATGAAGAATGACCTCATCGAGTATAGCCCATCGCTTTAACTCAGCAGATCGTAAGGGCCGCCCTGCTCCAGCGCCCGTTGATAGGCCGGCCGGGCATGAATGCGCTGCAGGAAGCCGCGCAGTTTCGGGCAATTGTCCAGCGCGCCGCGCGCCGCCATCGCCTCCAGCGGGAAACTCATCTGGATGTCCGCCGCACTGAAGTCGTTGCCGACGAACCAGCTGCCCTTGTTCAGGTGCTGCTCAAGGTACTCGCAGTGCGGCGCGATCTGCTTGTCGAGGTATTCGCGCTGCACGCCTTTGCCGATCGCGCCCGCCACCGGCCGCAGCAGCCACGGGATCGGCGGCTGGCCAAGACGGCTGAACACCAGCTTCATCACCAACAGAGGCATCAGCGATCCTTCCGCGTAGTGCAGCCAGTAGCGGTATTGCTGACGCGCGTGGAAATCGGTCGGCATGAACATGCCTTGCGCGTCATAGGCTTCCTGCAAATATTCGATAATGGCGCCGGATTCCGCCAGCGTCAGATCGCCGTCGACGATCACCGGCGATTTGCCCAGCGGGTGGATCTTTTTCAGCGCCGGCGGCGCCAGCATGGTGTTCGGATCGCGCTCGTAGCGTTGCACCTGATAGGGCACGCCCAGTTCTTCCAGAAACCACAGAATGCGCTGCGAACGCGAGTGATTGAGATGATGAACAATGATCATGACGAGGCTCCTGTCCGTTGCCACACCAGCTCGCCAACCTGCAAGCCGTTGCCGAGCTGCAGCGGAACCGTGCGCAACGTCAGCCGATCGCCGCTGAAAGCGTAAAAGCGTATCTGACGGCTGCCGATCCAGTTGGGGAACGAACAGCCTTCGACCTGATGCACCACCTGCAGCTCGCTTTCCTCCACCTGATAGCGGCCGAAGTAGCAAATCATATTGATGAAAGCGGTATGGATCTCGCGTTCGGACCCCTGCGCCAAATCAGCGGCGGCGAAACGCGGCCGCACGGCGCTGTAGAGCTGCGCCGCCATCGTGCCATTGGCCTCATAGTGGATGCGCCCCAACACCTGCTCACCCAGCGGATAATTCAACTCGCCATCCTGATTTTTAAACGCCGACGACACCAGCGCCCAGCTGCCGATAAACGCGTTTACCGTCATCAGTCTTCTCCGGTTAAGGATCGTCTGTAAAGGGTAGTGATGATTTTTACCGCGCGCCAGCGGGTGAAAATAATCAATTTATTTGAATGAAATACTCAAAACTCTCCGATTTTTTATTCCGACCTGCCGCACTACTATTTAACACATCGAGAGACAACGAGCTCTCACCCAATCAATACGCTGAGGAATACATCATGAAAAACGTCAAAATTTTTGCTACCGCTGCACTGCTGGCTACCGCTTCTTTCGCTACCTTCGCCGCTGACCTGCCAACCAGCCAGCCTGCCGCAGACGCTCAGAAAATCGGCGTAGTCTCCGTGAGCGGCGCCGCCAACCTGAGCGCGCTGGAAAGCGAACTGGCCAGCAAAGCCGCCGCATCGGGCGCCAGCTCATACCGCATCGTCGCCGCCGGCGGTCAGAACAAACTGTACGGCACCGCAGAAATCTTCAACTGATCGTCGAACAGCTAACCGACGGAAGAAAGAAGCCCCGCAAGGGGCTTTTCTCGTTTTAGCGGGCATCAAAGCGTGCCGCCAGCTTCTGCAGGCGAAACTGCTCGGTGATGTAATCGACGAATACCCGGGTTTTGGTCGGCAAAAATTTGGTGGTGGGAAAATAGAGGTAGACGCTGCCGCGATCGACATACCAGCCCGGCAGAACCCGCACCAGACGGCCGCTTTCCAGATAAGGCGCCGCATTCGGCATGCCGATCAGCGCGATGCCCACCCCCATCTCCGCCGCCCGCGCGGCCGCTTCCGGTTCGTTGACCGTCATCGTGACCGACATCGCCGGCGCCCGCTGCTCATTGACCGCGTTGCGCAGCGGCTGATGGCGGATACGCCCGGTTTGCGGCGAGCGGATAAAGATGCCCGCATGTTCCGCCAACTGCTCCGGCTCCGTCAGCGGCGGCCGCTGCCGCAGATACTCCGGCGAGGCCACCAACACCCCATGAGCCGGCGCCAGCTCACGCGCGATGATGCCCTGCGCCAATTCGATGCCGCCGCCCAATGCCGCATCGAAGTGCTCACCGATCAGATCGACCTGGCGGTTGTCGAAATGCCAGTCCGGCACGATCGCCGGATAACGCGCCAGAAAGTCCGGCAGCATCGGCAAGACGAAATGCAGACCAAAGGCGGTGCCCATGCTGACCTTCAGCCCGCCGGCCGCCGCGCCGCCGCCGCTGCTCAGCCCTTTCAATGCGCACTGGATCGATTGCAATCCGCCGCTCACCTCGCTGAGAAAACGCTCCCCCGCCTCGGTGAGGATCAGCTTGCGGGTATTACGCTGAAACAGCCGCACGCCAACCACCGCTTCCAGCCGGGTGACATTCTTGCTCACCGCTGCCGGGCTGATGCCCAGCTTGCGGCCGGCGGCGGAAAAGCTGCCGTTTTCCGCGCTGCTGACGAAGCACTCCAGATGTCCCAGCATGTTTTTCCTCTATGGATTTTAAACTTATGGTTTGAACTGATTATAGCTCTTTGTGGCTAGTTACCGCGCGGGCGATCCCAGATACTGACCGTAACGGTTTTCCCTTACCCACTCTGGAGACACAGCATGACCACAGCACAAACTCTGCAAGGTAAAGTCGCATTCGTTCAGGGCGGCTCGCGCGGCATCGGCGCCGCCATCGTGAAACGGCTGGCGAGCGAAGGCGCCGCCGTCGCCTTTACCTACGCCGCCTCGGCCGATCGCGCCGACGCGGTGGTGAACGCCATCACCGCCGCCGGCGGCAAAGCCCTCGCCATCAAGGCCGACAGCGCCGATGCGGCGGCGCTGCAGCAGGCGGTACGCCAGGCGGTGAACCTCTTCGGCAACCTGGATATTCTGGTGAATAACGCCGGGGTATTTACGCTGGGTGGCACCGAAGAGCTGGAGCTGGACGACCTGGACCGCATGCTGGCGGTCAACGTGCGCAGCGTGTTCGTCGCCAGCCAGGAAGCGGCGCGCCACATGAACGACGGCGGCCGCATCATCCACATCGGCAGCACCAACGCCGAGCGCGTGCCGTTCGGCGGCGCCGCGGTCTATGCGATGAGCAAATCGGCCCTGGTCGGTTTGACCAAAGGCATGGCGCGCGATCTCGGCCCGCGCGGTATCACCGTCAATAACGTGCAGCCCGGCCCGGTGGACACCGAGATGAACCCGGACGCCGGCGAGTTCGCCGATCAACTCAAGCAGTTGATGGCGATCGGCCGCTACGGCAAAGATGAAGAGATCGCCGGCTTCGTCGCCTACCTGGCCGGCCCGCAGGCGGGTTATATCACCGGCGCCAGCCTGAGCATCGACGGTGGCTTCTCGGCATAACCATCTCTGAAATGCAAACAGCCCCGTGAAGGGGCTTTTTTATAGAAAAAATATCATTAAATAAGGAAGCATTATTTGGCTTAATCACATTAATGCCACACTCGATACCTTTTTTGAATCGACAACTTTGAAATTCTCTTGTCATTACAGCCAATGCCATACTGCCCAGTCACCCTATGGAGAAGTTAATATGAAAGAAAGAACGCTAGGCAATGGTTTAACCGTATCGGCTATGGGTTTTGGCGCGATGGGATTGAGTGAGTTCTATGGCGACACCGATGATAATACATCGCTGACGGTATTAAAAACGGTGATTGACACTGGCGTCAATTTTATTGACACCGCCAACTTATATGGTCGTGGACATAACGAAAGGTTATTAGGCCATTTCCTTGCCACGCTGGGCCATGCACAGCGCAACAAAATAAAAATTGCCACAAAATGCGGTATCGATCGCTCCGATGACAATGCCTACGCGCGCCGCATCAATAATCAACCTGATTATATTCGCCGTTGCTGTCATGAGTCACTGCAGCGGTTGGGAGTCGAGCGTATCGATCTCTATTACCTGCACCGCGTCGATCCCCAAGCGGATATTGAGGAGAGCATGAGCTGTCTGTCACAGCTGGTGAAAGAAGGCAAGATTGCGCAGGTGGGCTTATGCGAAGTCTCTGCTGCCACATTGGAAAAAGCGCACCATGTTCATCCGATCAGCGCCTTGCAAACCGAATATTCACTCTGGACACGCGATATCGAAGAAAACGTGCTGCCGACAGCCATGCGTTTGGGCGTCGGCGTTGTTCCTTACTCTCCGTTAGGCCGGGGATTCCTGACCGGGAAATATCTCAGCAATCAGGCCTTCGCCGATAATGATTTCCGCAAAAACAATGAACGATTCATTCAGAGTAATATCGAGCATAATGCTAAAATCCTGCAGGCGATCGCCCCGCTGGCGGAAAAGCATCAATGCACGCCTGGACAAATTTCGTTAGCCTGGTTACTGGCTAAATATGAGAAAATCGTCCCCATTCCTGGCACCAAAAACAGTCATTACGCTATCGAAAATGCCCAAGCGGAGAACATCAGACTGACTGAAGAAGATTTAACCTTGCTTAATACATTAAAGGAAAAAATAACAATTATGGGAGAGCGTTATAGCCCAGAGGGAATGAAAGGCGTGAACGCCTGATAATATCAATAAAAAGAGGGCTGAAATATCAGCCCTCTTTTTTATGCTTAATTTATTTTCTCATTACGCTGAGGGCTACCCCCTCACCGCCCCCCACGCACAAAGCGGCAATACCTTTATTCAACCGGTTACGCTGCATATGATGAATCAGCGTAACCAGAATGCGGCAACCGGAAGCGCCGATTGCGTGCCCCAACGCGATCGCGCCACCATGCGGATTGACCCGTTGCGGATCGATGCCAGATGCCGACATCACCGCCAGCGCCTGGGCAGCGAAAGCCTCGTTGGACTCGAGCGCCTCCACCTCGTCCGCATGCCAGTTTTGTTTATTCATGCACTGACGAATCGCCTCGATCGGCGCCGCCCCCATGATTTCCGGTTCGATGCCGGAGTTGCTGAAATGCCCCAGTACCGCCAGCGGCTCCAGCCCGAGGCTCTCCGCTTTCTCCCGGCTACACAGCAGCACCGCCGCAGCACCGTCATTGAGCGATGAAGCATTGCCCGCCGTTACCGTACCCGCTTTTTGAAACACCGGCTTCAGCAACGACAGTTTTTCGTAACTCGTCTCCCGCGGCCCTTCATCCTGCTCGAAACGCGTTACCTCACCTTTGCGACTCACCGACTCAATCGCCACGATCTCATCGCGGAACAGGCCATTCTGCTGCGCTGCCAGAGCGCGCTGATGCGACAGAGCGGCATACTCGTCCTGCTGCGCCCGCGAGATATTGAATTGCCTGGCCACGTTCTCCGCCGTCACACCCATATGGAAATCGTGGAAAGCATCCCATAAACCGTCATGCACCAACGAATCCTTCAGTTCGCCGTGCCCTAAACGCTGACCTTTACGCGAATTGCCGATAAGGTGCGGCGCCAACGACATATTTTCCTGCCCCCCGGCGATCACCATCTCCGCTTCTCCGCTTTGGATAGCCTGCATCGCCAGATGCACCGCCTTAAGCCCCGAGCCACAGACCTTATTGATCGTCAGCGTCTGGGTCGTCACCGGCAATCCCGCCAAAAGCGCCGTTTGTCGGGCGGGGTTCTGGCCGCACCCGGCGGTCAGCACCTGCCCTATGATCACCTGCTCAACCTCTTGTGCCGCCACCCCGCTTTCGGCCAACAGCGCCTTCACCACAGCGCTCCCCAGCGCCGTCGCCGGCTTGTCGGATAGCGCCCCTTGAAAACTGCCTGTCGCCGTACGCTTTGCCGCCACCACCACCACATCTCTCATCACGATTGTCCTTAATCTTCTGGTTGCGCGGCGTGCTGAGCGACGGCAGCGCGATAAACGGTAAGCGCATTCATGCAGGCGGGAACCCCGGCATAGATCGCCATTTGAATCACAATTTCCAGCAGTTCCCGTTGCGTTACCCCCACGTTCAGCGCCGCACGCATATGGAGCTCCAGCTGGGCGGATGCATTACCCAAAGTGATAAGCGAAGCAACGGTGATCATCTCCCGGCTCTTGAGATCCAATCCTTCACGCCCTACCACCGCGCCAAAAGCATAATCGGTGATCAAACGCGGCAGGTCGTCGTCCAACTCCCGCAGACGGCCGGTCACCTTATCGGCCAAGCCCGTTTCAAGCCGATCCATAATCGCGCGCCCGTGCTGCGTCAACGCATCCCCGCTTCTCATGGCGCTTCTCCCACCAGCGCCGCTGCTTGTTCGGCTTTTACCGGAATCATCGCGATCAGCAGCAACGAGAGCGCAATGGCGATACCCGCGATCATCAATAACGCAGGAATGCTGTACAACGACACCAGCCATGCTCCCGCCAACGCGCCGCAGCCGATGGCACCATTAAAGAAGGAGACGTAAATCGCTGAAGCGGGGAACGCATTTTCACCGGCCAGGCGCAGCACCCAGGTTTGGAAACCGACGAAGATGCCGGAAACGGCCAGGCCCCAGACGATCACCAACGCCAGAATTTCCGCACTCGTCAGGCTGTTGCCCATCTGGCCAAGGGTCAGCAGCGTTGCGGCGATCAGCACGACAGACAGCACCACCATCGGTTTCAACCATTTGTCGATAAACACGCCGGTGACAAAGTTGCCCGCCAGGCCGGCAATACCGAAAACGAAAAGCATCACCGGGATCATGCTGGAAGTGACTGCCCCAACGCTGTGCAACCAGGGTTCAATAAAGGTGAATGCAGCGAAATGCGCCGTGATGGCCAGCAAAGTCGCACCGTAGATGCGCCACAGCGCGCCTGAACGCAATACGCGAGCCAATGCCTCGAAGCCGAGGGCGCTACTGGCTTTCACCTTCGGCACGACCAAAGCAATTCCCACCAATGCAATCACACTCAGCAGAGACATCAACCAAAAAGCAGGCCGCCAGCCGACGTTCAGCCCGATATAATTCGACAGCGGCACACCGAATACGCTGGCCGCAGAGACGCCACCGAAAACGATGGACGTGGCCAGCCCGATGAATCTTGTCGGCACCAGCGATACCGCCGTTGCACCGATCATCGCCCAGAATGCGCCGTGCGCCAAAGCGCCGATCACGCGGGCAGCCAGTAACCAGTGGTAATTTTCAACCATGGCGCACAGACTGTTGGAGACCAGGATGATCAGCGTCAACGTCAGCAACAGCAGCTTTTTAGGCAAGTTGCCCAGAAACAGCGAAGACAACAGTGCGCTGATCGCGCCAACCCACGCATAGAGCGTGACTGTCAGGCCGATCATCGACTCTGACTGGTGCAGGCCTTCGGCCATCGGCGTCAACAGGCCGATAGGCGCTAATTCAGTGGTAACAATGGTGAACGTGGACAGGGCCAAGATCACCAATGCCAACCAGGTTTTAATGCTCAATGGCTGATTGTCACTTGATAAATTTTTCATCGTATCCTCAATTAATTGGGAGCATTTTCCGCCAGCATGTTCCAATTATTCCGGCGCGCATATTCCGCCAGGTTTGAATGTTCGCCTACACAAACGGGGTTGCCCGTCGCTGACAGCATCGGAATATCAGAGAGATCGTCGCCATAGGCGAAACTTTTTCTCAAATCGATATTATGGCTTTGGCTAAATGACAATAGCGCCCGCTGCTTGCCCTGCCCGATCGTTTGCGGCTCACCGATTTCCCCGGTCAGTTTCCCTTTCGCATCCAACAGCAATTGAGTGCAAAGAATGGCATCGGCGCCGAGCCTCAGCCCTAACGGTTTCAATAACGGCAACATGGAGCCTGAAATAAAAACGGTGAGATGCCCACTGATTTTATGGCGCTGAAAACGATCGACGGCAGAGGCGATATAAGCATCCTGTTCCTGCAGATATTCATGAAACCAGTCCTCCGCTACCTGATAAACATCATCGATATCTATGCCGGAAAACTGCCTGTAATACATACGATTGAGCACCTCTCGCGGCACGCCTTCTGCAACCGCCTGTTGAAAGCGTTTAATAAATTCCTCATAAGCTTTCTGAGTGCCGCGAACATTGCTCCAATAATGATAAAAATGGAACATGCTCTTCATTTTAATCAAGGTTTCATCTACATCGAAAAATGCCGCAGCAGACGTCACGCTTCCTCCTCATAAGTCTTGCGGCGGCTTTTCACCGGAAAAGCGGTATCGTTACCCAATACACCGGCATCCGCCCAACGCGATGGCGAAATTTCGCTGATGACAACGGAAATCTTGTCTAACGGCGCCCCACAATGTAAATGGACCGAGTGCGTAATTTCTTCGATGAGTTTTTTCACTTTAGTCTCATCATTCATTTTCCAGGTAGTAACTTGAACAACTGGCATAGGAAACCTTATTCCACAGTGGTAAATTCGCTAAAAGATAATGCAGGCAATTTCAGATGCGCATGAATATCGCCCCCCAATCCATAAATGCCTATCGCGCCGCCAAAGCTCTGGCGACAGCTCATAAATAAAACCACGACATTAATCACCCGGTTGCTATTTTCGCTCGCGGCCGGGAAAGGGTTGGGCAATTCAGCCCAAAATTCGGCGTGGCCCTGCGCGTCTGTCACGAACACGTTGGGGATCCCCAGTGGTCCCGGCCGGGTTGGCGCAAGCGGCGACAGGTCACGCTCTCGCAAGCTCATCACGGTATAAACGCTATTCGGCACCAGATAATGAAAGCGGAAATCGAAACGGGCCGAGCGGCGATCTTCACTGAGGCTAACGACGAGTTCGCCTTGCGCCGTCATCCAATCGGCCAAAGTAATCGCCGGCAGCCGGCGCGGGCCGTCGGTGGTTCGCATGTCGGCGATGTAGCCTTCATGCAGCGGCACGCTTGGCCTGCGATCGTTAGCGGCCTCCGGCCGTTGCTCCGGTGCAAACGTCATCGGGTAGTTATTCAGCGGCAACGGCAGCGGCAGCGTGTACAGGGTGATATCCGCCAACTGTTCGGCCGTCAATGTCTGCAGTTCGTCGATGACGGTATAGGGTAAAGCCTGGCCAAACGCGGGTAATGGGCTGTTTTTATCTACAATTGCGCCCCCCCACTCAATGCCGTTTTGGCGCGGGATCTGCCCGATGACCACAAAGTTTCCCTTGGCATCCACAACCTCCGCAGGGGGGTAAAGCGGCCCCTGCGTGGTCACGGCCAGAGAGTAGCGCTGGCCGTTAGTCTCAGGCATGCACGCCCCCTCTTTCACTCGGGACGCCGAGACCGGCATTCTGCAAAAGGGTATGCGTCATCTCTGTCGCCAACACCGCTTCTTTTTCACCGATAACCGAAGCCGGATAAACGGTAAACGATACCGACATGCTCGCGCACAGCGTAGTGTGCTGAGAGATGCGGATCTCCGCTTTGAAGCGCGCGCGGCGTTCATTCACGTTCTGCTCCACCAACTCATAGTGGACAATCGCCGGCAACGGGAACAGGAAGTTTTCAAACTTGATGTTCATATCATTGATGACATAGTAGGATTTTCCTGCGCTGTCAGGCAGGTAGAATTCTTCGGTGACAGCAATAAAGGTTTGGCGACACGCCTCAACCAAAATCATCCCCTGAATATGTTGTCCCGTCTGGTGGTCGGCCATCAGTTCACAACGTTCATCAATCAGTAAAGGCAGAGCAAACAAGTTATCCTCAACTTTCTCTGCGGCGCCAATCAATGTGTTGTGATTTATTTTTTTATGCGAATAGGCGTTTCTTGCTGTCGCCGTCAGCTTTTCCAACTCGGTCAGATCTAATTTATTGTCATGACTTCTGTTGCGATGCTGGTTCTCCAGCACTTTCCCGGCATAATCATCGCGCACACCCTGGCCAACAATAAATTGGCTGTTAGTATCTATAATATGAGCAGGGATTTGAGTGATAAGTTCTAACTGGCTAATGGTTACAACGTCTTTACCGTTAGAGAACTCGCTAAACTTATCACCGACGACCACGATTTTCTTCGACATTGCTTGATTTTTCATTACAACCTCAAGTTATCAACAACAAGAAACTGAACGATAAATACGGGTATAAAGACCTTCATTTCCGCCGGTAATATAGCTATCTCCGGCTTGTTGAATAATGGTCTGATAACGGGCATTGGTGAAAGCTTCTTTATAGGCCTCTTTATTTCCATTGAAAGCCGAGATAAACATAACGCCTGGTTGGCCGCTGATCAGTGAGTGATATGCGCCGAAGCTGGTGATTTTATCTTTGTTATCACGAACGACATTGAAAATAGTTTCTTCACGCCAGTGACGATATTGACTGTAATTTTCTGCAGGAACCTCCACATGACGCAGTTGGACATACTCAGTGGCGGGAATATCGTCAACGGTGTCAATAGGCGCTTCAACGAACTTGACCAGCTCACGGCGAACGTCACCGGCAAGCACGGCAGAAAACGAATGGAATGCAGACTCCAACTCACTTTCCTGAGCGGCAATTTCCTCGATGGAGGAAAATGCGCGTAATTCGAGCAATTCGTTAATATTTTGCTCATCCGAGACAAAGTATTTTCCAGCATGGCTATTCGCCAGCGATTTGAATTGTGACTTATCGGTATTGTCTTTCAGTGGGAAGCGAGTAATGAGTACGTATTTTGCCGACATAAATAAACCTCTGTAGATGTGTGTGTTCAGAGGCTTCACAATAACAAGTCCATAACATTAGAGAATTGTTAGTTTTGTAATATAACTTTTGTATCAATAATGTTATGGAAATATAACAACCGTTCAGGTAATCTGATACAAAAAATAGAATACCGCTGTACCCGACGTGTTGATTCTGGATTTTATTTGCTATCGCCCACCTTTCGCCAATCAGCGTCAGGTCGAATGACGTCGGAGCCCGTAATTGACGATTTTCAATGAAAAACTACCCACAATTAAGCAGTTGCAGTGCTTTCTCGCCGTCGCACACGAGCTGAATTTTCGCCGGGCAGCCGAAAGAATGCGAATGACGCAACCGCCGTTGACCCGGCAAATCCAGTGCCTCGAGGACGTGATTGGTTGCCCGCTGTTTACCCGCGATACCCATCAGGTACATTTAACTGAGGCGGGAATCAAACTGGAGGAGCAAGCCAAACAACTCATTAATCAGCTTTCTCATTTGGTTCAACGACTCAATGTCGAGAGCGACACGGTGAAAATCGGCGTCACGCGTACGCTGGATTTCAGTCTGATCCCCACCATCAATGCCCATTTGGAAAAGCTCATCGATGCCGATGAGATCTCCGCTCATCAACTGACGTCAAAACAGTTACTGCAGATCTTGGCTCGGGGGAATCTGGATATCGCGCTTGTCGGCGAGAAAGCGCCTAACGGCGAAGAAGCCTTTGAATTTCGTTGGTTGTATCGAGAACCGCTCATGTTGGCGCTGCCTTCATCTCATCCCGCCAGCATTCAAGATACCGTATCGCTGCGCGACGTTGTCGATCTGCCGCTCTACTGGTTCTCCCGCAGTGCAAACCCGGGTTTTTATGATAAGTGCGAAAATGTCCTTCAATCACTGCCTTTTGTACTGAAGCGCAAAGCGGAACCCGACGATTCACTGATCATGCTGGCCAGCATCGCCCGGGGAAAAGGCATGGCACTGATGCCACAATCGATGTGCGTATCCACCCGGGCGGGCTTGTGCTATCGCCACCTGGATGCACAAATGAATGAAAGATTGCATATCGACGTTTATCTGGTGATGCAAAAAAACGAAAAACGGGTCAACGTATTGAACGCAGCCCGACAATTGTTGGCCTCATCGCCAGAGCGCTGAGGCTGCAAAAACAAAAAAGCCCCTTGCGGGGCTTTTTTGTTGGCTGTAAACGGCCGGATATCAGAACGGAATATCGTCGTCGAAATCCATTGGCGGTTCGTTGCTGGTCGCCGGTGCGCTGTTCTGCGCCGGACGAGACTGCTGCTGGCCGCCGCTGAACTGGTTGCCGCCCTGTGGCTGCTGAGGCTGGCCCCAACCGCCCTGGCCGCCGGCAGACTGACCGGCCGGTGCGCCGCCGCCCTGGCGGCCGCCCAACATCTGCATGGTGCCGCCGACGTTAACCACGATCTCGGTGGTGTAACGATCCTGGCCGCTCTGATCCTGCCATTTACGCGTCTGCAGGGAGCCTTCGATGTAAACCTGAGAGCCTTTGCGCAGGTATTCGCCCGCCACTTCGGCCAGTTTGCCGAACAGCACGACGCGGTGCCACTCGGTCTTCTCTTTCTGTTCGCCGGTCGCTTTGTCACGCCAGCTTTCGGAGGTCGCCAGGGTAATGTTGGCCACTGCGCCGCCGTTCGGCATGTAACGGACTTCTGGATCCTGACCCAGATTCCCGACCAGAATTACTTTGTTTACGCCTCTGCTGGCCATGAGCACTTCTCCCGATGATTGATTTCTACACAGTATAAACGCGTCAGTTTACCACGCTGAGTACGAAACCACACCCGTGTTGATAAGTGCGAATTGCATTCCAGAATTGTCTTTTCGATCGGCCTTGTTGCATTCGCATACTGGATATTCATTCAGGTTTTTTTGTGTCATAATTATGCGTTTCGACCAGGCTGTGCCGGTTTTTTGCGAGATCCATCACAAAATCCCCCGCAAAAATCGCGACAGGCGCGGTGTATCATCAAGACGGGAAGTGTAAATGGACAATATCGAAGTTCGTGGTGCTCGAACCCATAATCTGAAAAACATCAACCTGATTATCCCGCGTGACAAACTGATCGTCGTCACCGGCCTGTCCGGTTCCGGCAAGTCATCGCTGGCTTTCGATACGCTGTATGCCGAAGGGCAGCGGCGCTATGTCGAATCGCTCTCCGCCTATGCGCGCCAATTCCTGTCGTTGATGGAAAAGCCGGACGTCGATCATATCGAAGGCCTGTCGCCGGCGATCTCCATCGAACAGAAATCCACCTCGCACAACCCGCGCTCCACGGTCGGCACCATCACCGAGATCCACGACTACCTGCGCCTGCTGTTCGCCCGCGTCGGTGAGCCGCGCTGCCCGGATCACCATGTACCGCTGGCGGCGCAAACCGTCAGCCAGATGGTCGACAATGTGCTGAGCCAGCCGGAAGGCAAACGCCTGATGCTGCTGGCGCCGGTGGTGAAAGACCGTAAGGGCGAGCACACCAAAACGCTGGAAAACCTGGCCGCCCAGGGCTATATCCGCGCTCGCATCGACGGTGAAGTGTGCGATCTGTCCGATCCACCGAAGCTGGAGCTGCAGAAGAAACACACTATCGAAGTGGTGGTCGACCGTTTCAAGGTGCGCGACGACATGGCGCAGCGCCTGGCCGAATCGTTCGAAACCGCGCTGGAGCTGTCCGGCGGCACCGCGGTAGTGGCGGATATGGACGACGAAAAAGCGGACGAGCTGCTGTTCTCCGCCAACTTTGCCTGCCCGATCTGCGGCTACAGCATGCGCGAGCTGGAACCGCGCCTGTTCTCCTTCAACAACCCGGCCGGCGCCTGCCCGACCTGCGACGGCCTGGGCGTGCAGCAGTTCTTCGATCCGGATCGCGTGGTGCAGAACCCCGAGCTGTCGCTGGCCGGCGGCGCGATCCGCGGCTGGGATCGCCGCAACTTCTACTACTTCCAGATGCTGCGCTCGCTGGCGGAGCACTATGAGTTCGACGTGGAAGCGCCGTTCAACACCCTGAGCGCCAACGTGCAGAAGGCGGTGCTGAGCGGTTCCGGCAAAGAGTCGATCGAATTCAAATACATCAACGATCGCGGTGACACCACCGTGCGCCGCCATCCGTTCGAAGGCGTGCTGCACAACATGGAGCGCCGCTATAAAGAGACCGAGTCCAGTGCGGTGCGCGAAGAGCTGGCGAAGTTCATCAGCAACCGACCGTGCGCCTCATGCCACGGCACCCGCCTGCGCGAAGAAGCCCGCAACGTGTTCGTCGAAGACACTACGCTGCCGGAGATCTCCGATCTGAGCATCGGCCACGCGATGACCTTTTTCCAGAACATGAAGCTCAGCGGCCAGCGCGCCAAGATCGCCGAAAAAGTGCTGAAAGAGATCGGCGATCGCCTGAAATTCCTGGTGAACGTCGGCCTGAACTACCTGTCGCTGTCCCGTTCGGCGGAAACGCTCTCCGGCGGCGAAGCGCAGCGTATCCGCCTCGCTAGCCAGATCGGCGCCGGCCTGGTGGGCGTGATGTACGTGCTGGATGAGCCGTCGATCGGCCTGCACCAACGCGACAACGAGCGCCTGCTGGAAACGCTGATCCACCTGCGCAACCTCGGCAACACGGTGATCGTGGTGGAGCATGACGAAGACGCCATCCGCGCCGCCGACCATGTGATCGACATCGGCCCCGGCGCCGGCGTGCACGGCGGCCAGGTGGTGGCGGAAGGCACCGTCGACGACATCATGGCGCAGCCGGAGTCGCTGACCGGCCAGTTCCTCAGCGGTAAACGCGAGATCGCCATTCCGGCGCAGCGCGTGCAGGCCGATCCGACCAAGGTGCTGAAGCTGAGCGGCGCGCGCGGCAACAACCTGAAAGACGTGACGCTGACGCTGCCGGTCGGTCTGTTTACCTGCATCACCGGCGTGTCCGGCTCCGGCAAATCGACGCTGATCAACGATACGCTGTTCCCGATCGCCCAGCGCCAGCTCAACGGCGCCACCATCGCCGAACCGGCGCCGTTCCGCGAAGTGACCGGCCTGGAGCATTTCGACAAGGTGATCGACATCGATCAGAGCCCGATCGGCCGCACGCCGCGCTCCAACCCGGCCACCTACACCGGTATCTTCACTCCGGTGCGCGAGCTGTTCGCCGGCGTGCCGGAATCGCGCAGCCGCGGTTACACGCCGGGCCGTTTCAGCTTCAACGTCAAGGGCGGGCGCTGTGAAGCCTGCCAGGGCGACGGGGTGATCAAGGTCGAGATGCACTTCCTGCCGGACATCTACGTGCCGTGCGACCAGTGCAAGGGCAAACGCTATAACCGCGAAACGCTGGAAGTGAAGTACAAAGGCAAGAGCATCCACGAAGTGCTGGAGATGACCATCGAAGAAGCGCGTGATTTCTTCGACGCGGTGCCGGCGCTGGCGCGCAAGCTGCAGACCCTGATGGATGTCGGCCTGTCCTACATCCGCCTCGGCCAGTCGGCCACCACGCTCTCCGGCGGTGAGGCGCAGCGCGTGAAGCTGGCGCGCGAGCTGTCGAAACGCGGCACCGGCCAGACGCTGTATATCCTCGACGAACCGACCACCGGTCTGCACTTCGCCGATATCCAACAGCTGTTGGCGGTGCTGCATCAGCTGCGCGATCAGGGCAACACCATCGTGGTCATCGAGCATAACCTGGACGTGATCAAAACCGCCGACTGGATCGTCGATCTGGGGCCGGAAGGCGGCAGCGGCGGCGGCGAGATCCTGGTCGCCGGCACGCCGGAAACGGTCGCCGATTGTGAAAAATCGCACACCGCGCGCTTCCTGAAACCGCTGCTGGCAAAATAACGGCGGGTTATTCTCTCAACGAGGCGGAATCGTCCGCCTCATTTTTTTAATATTCCGCACTTTTCGCCGAGAAACACCTATCGCTTTAGTGATTGGCATAATATGCCGATTTTTTGCTTCTTCTGAATCATGCCTTTAAAAACAGGCAGTTTCTTCACCTCGAAAAATAAAATCCCTCCTGAATGCCGCCTGTTTGCCTTTTGTTTATTCCCCATGCGCTTCACTATTCCGATGAAATAACGCCGCGCCTGTGCACCGCGCGCATATTAATCAATATAAACATAGCGTTTATAAATAGCCTTCAATAAATGAATGGGCCTATTGGCTCGTACTTTCAATGGGATGATATAAAAGGTGTTTAACGTGGATAATAAATTGGGAACCTCTGCCGCCGCGCTGTTATTGTTTTTCCCCCTCGCCGGTCAGGCGCAAGACGGCGAAGCGTCTTTGACGCTCGCCGGCGGTCTCGCCGTCGCCCCCGCCTATGAAGGCTCTTCTTTTTACAGTATTGAACCTCTGTATCAGGTGAATGCCGGCTATCAAAACGCCAACTGGGGAGAGTTCAGCGCGGGCAGCGAAGGGGCGCGCTGGCAATTTCCGCTGGCCGGGCCCATCGGCATCGCGCTGTTGCTTAACTATGACGCCGGTCGTGACGAAGAAATCAGAACCTTGCGCGGCCGCAACACCCGGCTCAAAGGCATGGGAAAACTGGGTGGCGCACTGGAGGCCGGCGCCGAGCTAAGCTACCAATTCGATCCCTTCCGCGCCTATGTCAAAGGGATGCAGGCGACGCGCAAACGCAGCTACGGCGGGGAAGAACTGGGCCACACCGCCTATGTGGAAACCGGGCTCACCGGGCAATATCCGCTCAGCGAACAGCTGACGTTGATCGGCAACCTCTCCACCACCTGGGCCAACAGCGGCTATCTACGCGGCTATTTCGGCGTAACGTCGCAGCAGGCTCAACGCAGCGCCTTTAGCGCTTATCGGCCGGGCAGCGGATTTAAGGACGCCACGCTCACCGCCGCCCTCAATTATCAGTGGCGGCCGAACGTCGCTTTCCAGGCCGGGGTCGGCGTGACCCGTCTGCTGGGCGATGCGGCCGACAGCCCTATCGTCGAGAAAACCACCTCGGGCATGGCCTTCACCAGCGCCAGTTACAGCTTCTGAGGTTGTTGCCCAGGGTCTGTGCAGGCAGGGAAAACGTCGCGGTTAAAAAATGAACTATAGTTTAGCTGATTGTTAGGTAAACGGATGGATAATTAAGCATTGATTATTTACCTGACAATGTCAGGCGTGACTCCCTCTTATTAAGGATATTTTATGTGTCAACATCATGCGACAGAGAGCCGCAATTTCACCGCATTTCGGCATCGATGGGAAATGCCCATGATCTGGCTGTCGGCGATAATTACGTTGCTCGGTTTTTTATTTGGTATCGCCGCCGTCGTGGTAAATACGGATGGCACTGCACTTGGATTGGGAGACGACGCCAAGGAAACATTGGATACCCTCAGCCTGCTTGCGTTATTACCGCTGATCCCGATCGCTTTCTATATTTATCGTTTCTATCTCGCCGCACAGGCGAAATCCAACGCCTTGCGCATCGGGCCGGCGCAATTTCCGGAATTATTTGCGCTGTATCAGGATATCGGCCGGCGGCTGGAACTCAAGACGCTGCCCAAGCTTTATCTGACCAACGGCAACGGCGTGGTCAACGCCTTCGCGCTGGAGTGCAATCGCCGCCAGCGCTACGTGGTGATCCATTCTGAAATCGCCATGCTGATGCCTACCGCGCCGGAGATCGTGGAGTTCGTGCTGGCGCATGAGCTGGCCCACCACAAACTGCGCCATGTGTCGCTGTGGCGTCTGGCGATCGGCGTCGTGCCGCAGTCGCTGCTGCTGCCCGGCCTGGCGACGACTCGCGCACAGGAGTATTCCGCCGATCGCGTGGCGCTCGCGGTGTGCCCGAACTACGCCAACACGGTGCGGTTGCTGGCCGTCGGCCCCTGGATGCAACATGGCGTGAACCCGCAGGCCTGGCTGGAACAGTGTGAAGACGAGAATAAAGAGCTGTTTGTCCGCATCAGCAATCTGCTGTCTGACCATGCGGTGATGGTTAAACGCTTCAAGGCGCTCAAAGACATTGAGATGCACGGCTTCGAGCGCCACGGCAGCATGTTTTAACCTACTCCGGCGCGCCTACAGCGTTTTCAGCACGCGCGCCGGATTACCGCCCACCACGCAGTTGGCCGGCACGTCTTTGGTGACCACGGCGCCGGACGCCACGACCGCATTATCGCCGATGGTTACGCCCGGATTGATCACCGCACGCCCGCCGATCCACACGTTGTCGCCAATCTTGACCGGCTTGCCGAACTCCGCCCCGCCGACGCGAGTCTCGGCATCCAGCGGATGAGTGGCGGTGTAGATATGCACGCCCGGCGCCAGCAGGCAGTTGTCGCCGATATGCACCTCGCATACGTCGAGGATCACGCAGTCGAAGTTGGCGTAGAAATTCTTGCCGAGATAGATGTTATAGCCGTAGTCGCAACGGAACGTCGGCTCGATGGTGCCGCCCTGATAGCGGCCCAGCAGCTCATCCAGCCACTGCTTGCGCAGCTCATCCAGCCACTGCTTGCGCAGCTCGCCCTCTTCCGGCGACGAATGGTTGTAGCGATGCGTCAGTTGGCGTGCGCGCCGGCGTTCGCTGCGCAGCAGTTCATCGCCGGCGTCGTACAGCTCTCCGGCGATCATCTTGCGCTTTTCTTCGCTGATGGCCATATCGGCCTCCTTAATCCGCGTTGCTTGAAGGCTCAAGCGTAGTCGCTTTAGCCAGGCGATAAAAAGGGAACGTTCCCAAATCAGGACCGCGATCACGCTTTAAGACGAAAGAACGGGAAAAAACGGGCGGCGCCGCCGCCCGGCAATCAGGCGCGCAGTTCCTGGCGCACGTGTTCGGGCAGGCCTTCCACCACCAGCTGATAAGAGCTGTCGATCAGCGTGTAAAACTGTGAGTTCGGCAGGTTGCCGTCGAGGAACACCGTATTCCAGTGCGCCTTGTTCAGACCGTCGCAGGCGACGATCTCCGGATGGTGTTCGCGCAGGCTTTCCGCCAGCTCCGGGCTGGACTTGACCGCCAGCGCCGGCCGCCCTTCCACCTCGCACACCATGGCGAACATCACGTCGCCCACCTTGATCTGGCTGGCCTGCCACTGGTTTTGGTCGCTTTGTTCCGCGCCCGGCTTCGCCATGCAGTACTCCAGCAATGCGCTGTTATTCATTGGGTTACTCCCCCTGTAATGTGGCCACAATACGGCGTGCTCCGCCGTGGATGCGGTGCTCCCCCAGCCAGATGCCCTGCCATGTGCCCAGCATCAGCCGCCCGTGCCTGACGGGCAGCGTCAAGGAAGCGCCCAGCAGCGAGGATTTGATGTGCGCCGGCATGTCGTCCGGCCCTTCGTAGTCATGCTGATAGGGTGCGTTTTCCGGCACCTGACGCAGGAAATGCTGCTCCATATCGGCTCGCACCGTGGGATCGCAGTTCTCGTTGAGCGTCAGCGAGGCCGAGGTATGCTGCAGCAACAGATGCAGCAGGCCGGTTTGCAGGCGGTGTAAGTGGGTTAACTGGTTGGCGATCTCGTCGGTAACCAGATGAAAGCCACGCGCTTTTGCGCTGAGGATTAGCGTTTGCTGATGCCACATGAGTGAGCGCCCCTCAATCAGTATATTCTCTCTCCGGTTTGCGGCAACTTCGGCGGCGCGCCGGCAATAAAAAAGGAGCGATATCGCTATCGCTCCTCGATCAACGTCCGTTCAGACTAACAGGCGTTACTGCACCGCGGCAAACGCCTCGGCCACCTGACGCACGTTGTTGTGGTTCAAACCGGCCACGCACATGCGCCCGCTGTGGATCAGGTAGACGCCAAACTCTTCACGCAGACGATCGACCTGCGCCGCGCTGAAGCCGGTGTAACTGAACATGCCGCGCTGCGCCAGCAGGTAATCGAAGTTGCGCTGCGGCAGCGCGCTCTTCAGGGTGTCCACCAGCGCATGACGCATCTCGAGAATGCGGGTGCGCATGCTCTCCACTTCGTCCAGCCATTGGGTTTTCAGCTGGGCGTCGTTCAACACTTTGGCCACCAGCTGCGCGCCGAAGTTCGGCGGGCTCGAGTAGTTGCGGCGCACGGTGGCCTTCAGCTGGCCCAGCACGCGCCCGGCCGCTTCTTCGCTTTCGCACACCACCGACAGGCCGCCGACGCGCTCGCCGTACAGCGAGAAGATCTTCGAGAACGAGTTGCTCACCAGGCACGGTAAACCGGCCGCCGCGATGGCGCGAATAGCGTAAGCATCCTGCTCCATGCCGCCGCCGAAGCCCTGATAGGCGATGTCGAGGAACGGAATGATTTCACGTTCGGCGATCACCTTGACCACTTCATCCCACTGGGCGGGGGTCAGGTCGGAACCGGTCGGGTTGTGGCAGCATGGGTGCAGCAGCGCGATGCTGTGCTTCGGCAGCTGTTTCAGCGCGGCGAGCATGGCGTCGAACTTCACGCCCAGGCTTTCGCTGTCGAAATACGGATAGGTATTCACTTTGAAACCGGCGCCGCTGAAGATGGCGACGTGGTTTTCCCAGGTAGGATCGCTGACCCACACCTGCGAATCCGGGAAGTAGCTTTTCAGGAAATCGGCACCCACTTTCAGTGCGCCGGAACCGCCGACGGTCTGAATGGTGGCGATGCGCCCCTGCTGCAGCATCGGGTGCTGCGCGCCGAACAGCAGTTGCTGAATGGCGGAACGGTAAGACTGCAGCCCTTCCATCGGCAGATATACCGAGGCGCCATGCTCGACGCTGTTCAACTGCGCTTGCGCCGCGGCGACCGCCCGCATCTGCGGGATGATGCCCTGCGCATCGTAGTACAGGCCGATGCTCAGGTTTACCTTGTGCGCGCGCGGGTCTTGTTTGAATTTTTCCATCAGCGACAGAATGGGATCGCCGGCATAGGCGTCAACGTTCTGGAACACGGGGTTTTTCTCCTGGTTTATTTATTGTGGTTTGGGCACAGCGTTACGTTCCTAATATAGACGGAAAACCGCATTCGGTTTTAGCTTTCTCGCGCCACCGGCAATAAACCGTTTTCCTTGATGCGATTGAGCACCACCGCCGTTTTGATATGCGCCACGCTTTTGTGCGGCGACAGCGTCTGACTGATGAATTCGCTCAGCGCCGGCAGGTCCGCCACCGCCACTTTGAGCAGGTAATCGGCGTCGCCGGTGGTCTTGTAAGCGTCAAGGATCGCGTCCACTTCCTCCAGCATCTGATGAAAGCTGTCGATCTGCTCCTGCGCGTGCGTGATCAGACTGACTTCGATCAGCCCCACCAATCCCAGACCGACCGCCTCCGGCGCCAGCCGCGCGTGGTAACCGCGGATCAGCTGCGCCTGCTCCAGGCTGATGCGCCGCCGCGAACATTGGGAGGCGGAGAGCCCCACCAGCTCGCTCAGCTCCTGATTGGTCAGACGGCCGTTGGCCTGTAACAGCGTCAGGATTTTCATATCAAAATCGTCAATGTTGTACATAGCCACCTGTAAACTGTGTTAATAAATGTTGACGTTACAGCCTACCAGTTTTTTTACCGTTGCCGACGTCACACCCTGGCGCTTAAATCGCGTACAGCAGCAACGCCCGGCGTTTTCGCCGGTAAGCGGCATAAAAAACGGCTAACCCATGCAGGCAAACGACAATTAACGGCGAAGTAACGCATAAAACCACGAATGTATAAAAAGGACGCCAGATGAAAAAGCTACTCCCCCTCGCGCTGCTGCTCGCCGCCGGCAGCGCCGGCGCGCAATCCCACCTGGACAAAGTGCTGCAGCAAAAGACCCTGGAGGTCTGCACCACCGGCGACTACAAGCCCTATACCTTCCTCAAGGAAGACGGCGGCTATGAAGGTATCGACATCGACATGGCGGAGTCGCTGGCCAAGAGCCTGGGCGCCAAAGTGAAGTGGGTGAAAACCAGCTGGAAAACCCTGACGCCGGACTTCGTCTCCGGCAAGTGCGATATCGCCATGGGCGGCATCTCCGTCACGCTGGAGCGGCAAAAACAGGTGTTCTTCGCCGACAAACTGGATACCGACGGCAAAATCCCGCTGGTGCGCTGCACCGACGTGAAGAAATACCGCACTCTCGAACAGATCAACAAACCGTCGGTGCGCCTGCTGGAGCCGGCGGGCGGCACCAACGAAGCCTTCGTGCACGCCTATCTGCCAAAAGCCAAGCTGACGCTGACGCACGACAACATGAGCATTTTCCAGCAGCTGGTGGATCGCAAGGCGGACGTGATGATCACCGACGCCTCCGAGGCGCTGTATCAGCAGAAGCGTTATCCGAAGCTGTGCGCGGTGAATCCGACCAAGCCGATGCAGTACGGCGAGAAGGCTTACATGCTGCCGCGCGACGATTTGAGCTGGAAACTGTATGTGGATCAGTGGCTGCACCTGGCCAAGGCGACCGGAGAGTATCAGAAGATTATCGACAAATGGTTGGCGGTAAAGAAGTAACGCGTTGAGGAACGGGGCCGACGCACGTCGGCCCCTGCGGCGCATCAGTCGCCGATGTATTCCATCGCCACGCGCTGCGTGAGCTTGGTGATCAGTTCATAAGCGCTGATGCCGGTACAGACGGCGATACGCTCGACCGGCAACGCCGGCCCCCACAGCACCGCTTCATCTCCCACCTTATCGGCGGCGTCCGGCCCGAGATCGACCGAAATCATGTCCATCGACACCCGGCCGACGATCGGCACTTCGCGGCCGTTGATCAGGATTGGCGTACCGGTCGGCGCGCTGCGCGGATAGCCGTCGCCGTACCCCATCGCCACCACCCCCAGCCGGGTATCGCGCGGACTTACCCAGGTGCCGCCGTAGCCGACCGCTTCACCGGCCTTGTGTTCGCGCACCGCGATCAGGCTGGATTTCAGGGTCATCGCCGGCTGCAGCCCATGCTCGGCGCCGCTGCCGTTATCCAGCGGCGATACGCCGTACAGAATGATGCCAGGGCGTACCCACTCGTTGTGGGCGTCCGGCCACAGCAACGTGCCGCCGGAAGCGGCGACCGAGCGCTGGCCCGGTTTGCCGCTCGCGAACTGCTCAAAGCAGGCGATCTGTTTCAACGTGGTGTCGGATTCCGGCTCGTCGGCGCGACTGAAGTGACTCATGATATTGACTGGCTGCGCCACGTTGCGGCAGGCGCACAGGCGCTGATAAAACGCCTCCGCCTGCTCGGGGCGCACCCCCAGCCGATGCATGCCGGTATCGAGCTTCATCCACACCGGCACCGGACGCGCCAGCTCGGCCTGCTCCAGCGCTTCGAGCTGTTCGATGCTGTGCACCGCGGTTTCGATGTTGTTCGCCACCAGCACCGGCAGGTCTTCGGCGCTGAAGAAGCCTTCCAGCAGCAGGATCGGTTTGACGATGCCGCCGGAGCGCAGCATCAGCGCTTCGCCGATGCGCGCCACGCCGTAGCAGTCGGCGTCTTGCAGGGTGTGTGCTGTTTCCAGCAGGCCATGTCCATAAGCGTTTGCTTTCACAACGGCAATCAGGCGGCTTTGCGGCGCCTGGCGGCGCACCTGTTGCAGATTATGTCGCAGAGCGCGGCGGTCGATTACAGCGGTTGCCGCTTTCATTTCAGTTCCTTAGCTGATTATTCGTCATCGTATTGTGGCCCCGCGTAGTTGTCGAAACGCGACCACTGGCCGTTAAAGGTAAGGCGCACGGTACCGATCGGGCCGTTACGCTGCTTACCGATAATAATTTCCGCGATCCCTTTCAGATCGCTGTTCTCGTGATACACCTCATCACGATAGATGAACATAATCAGGTCGGCGTCCTGCTCGATAGAGCCAGATTCACGCAGGTCGGAGTTGACCGGGCGTTTGTCGGCGCGCTGCTCCAGGCTACGGTTCAGCTGCGACAGCGCCACCACCGGCACCTGCAGCTCTTTCGCCAGCGCCTTCAGCGAGCGCGAAATCTCGGCGATTTCCAGCGTACGGTTATCGGACAAGGCCGGCACGCGCATCAGCTGCAGGTAGTCGATCATGATCAGGCTAAGCCCGTCGTGCTCGCGGAAAATGCGCCGCGCGCGCGAGCGCACTTCGGTCGGCGTCAGGCCTGAGGAGTCGTCGATGTACATGTTGCGCTTCTCCAGCAGGATGCCCATGGTGCTGGAAATGCGCGCCCAGTCCTCGTCGTCGAGCTGGCCGGTACGGATGCGCGTCTGATCCACGCGTGACAGCGACGCCAGCATACGCATCATGATCTGCTCGCCGGGCATCTCCAGGCTGAAGATCAGCACCGGTTTTTCCTGGGTCATCGCGGCGTTTTCGCACAGGTTCATGGCGAAGGTGGTTTTCCCCATCGATGGACGGGCGGCGACGATGATCAGATCGGACTTTTGCATGCCCGCGGTTTTCTTGTTGAGGTCCTGATAGCCGGTATCGACCCCGGTCACGCCGTCGTGCGGCTGCTGATACAGCTGCTCGATACGCGACACGGTATCTTCCAGGATGCGTTCGATGCCCTTCGGGCCCTCGTCTTTGCTGGCGCGGTTCTCGGCGATTTGGAAGACGCGGGACTCCGCCAGATCGAGCAGATCTTCACTGCTGCGCCCTTGCGGATCGTAGCCGGCGTCGGCGATCTCGTTAGCGACCGAGATCATCTCGCGCACCACCGCGCGCTCGCGCACGATGTCGGCGTAAGCGCCGATGTTGGCGGCGCTCGGGGTGTTCTTCGACAGCTCGGCCAGGTAGGCGAAGCCGCCGACCGAGTCCAGCTCGCCCTTCTGCTCGAGCGATTCGGACAGGGTGATGAGGTCGATAGGCTTGCTCATCTCCAGCAGACGCTGCATCTCGGTAAAGATCAGGCGGTGCGGACGGCTGAAGAAATCGTTGGCGACCACGCGCTCCGCCACGTTGTCCCAGCGCTCGTTATCCAGCATCAAACCGCCCAACACCGACTGCTCGGCCTCCAGCGAGTGCGGCGGCATCTTCAGCCCTTCCATCTGACGATCTCTGGAACGCTCTCTGGTTTCGTCCGCGTTTGTTTTGTTGGTTGGTTTTTTTCCTGCCATGAAACGTAGTCTTTATCCGGTTGCGAATGAAGGATCCTGACGCGAGAGTATACGTGATTTTTGCGTCATAACCGATGCAAAAAAGGTATTGGCCCCCGCACGGGCGAACTGGATCTCCGCGACTAAAAAGAATAGGGTGAAATCAGACACTCCAACGAGGTAACGACATGGCC
Source organism: Serratia sp. BFP-2025 (assembly GCF_050880365.1). Taxonomy (NCBI): domain Bacteria; kingdom Pseudomonadati; phylum Pseudomonadota; class Gammaproteobacteria; order Enterobacterales; family Yersiniaceae; genus Serratia; species Serratia sp. BFP-2025. Next base: position 511,908 of record NZ_JBPAFV010000002.1, read on the forward strand.
AAGCGCATTCAATTCTCCGCCACCGGCGGGCCGGAAGTCTTGCAATACGTTGATTTTACACCGCTCGATCCGGCCGCCGGCGAAGTGCAGATCGAGAACAAGGCGATCGGCATCAACTACATCGACACCTATGTGCGCAGCGGGCTATACGCGCCGGCCAGTCTGCCGAGCGGCCTCGGCACCGAGGCGGCCGGCGTGGTGGTCAAGGTCGGCGCCGGGGTCAGCGCGATCAAACCGGGCGACCGGGTGGTGTATGCGCAGTCGTCGCTCGGCGCTTACAGCGAAATCCACAACGTGCCGGAAGAAAAAGTGGCGCTGCTGCCGCACAACCTGAGCTTTGAACAGGGTGCCGCCTCTTTCTTGAAAGGGTTGACGGTGCACTATCTGCTGCGCCAGACCCACGAAGTGCAGCCGGGTGAAGTGTTCCTGTTCCATGCCGCCGCAGGCGGGGTTGGGCTTATCGCCTGCCAATGGGCCAAAGCGCTGGGCGCGCGCCTGATCGGCAGCGTCGGGTCCGACGAAAAAGCCGCGCTGGCCAAGCAGGCCGGTGCCTGGGCCACCATCAACTACCACAAAGAGGATATCGCCCAGCGGGTAGCCGAGCTGACGCACGGCGAGAAGGTTGGCGTGGTGTACGATTCGGTGGGGCAAAGCACCTGGCAGGCCTCGCTCAACAGCCTGAAGCGGCGCGGTCTGATGGTCAGCTTCGGCAACGCCTCCGGCCCGGTGACCGGGGTCGATCTGGCGCTGCTCAATCAGAAAGGTTCGCTGTATGTCACCCGCCCTTCCCTTAACGGCTACGTGACCAACCGCGCCGAGCTGCAGTACGCCAGCAACGAGCTGTTCTCGCTGATCGGCAGCGGCGCTATTCGGGTGGAAGTGAAAGACGAGCAGAAATTCGCGCTGGCCGACGCCCAACGCGCGCACCAGGTGCTGGAAAGCCGCAGCACCAGCGGTTCCAGCCTATTGATCCCCTGATAACGGCCAAAGAAAAGGGCTCCTTGCGGAGCCCTTTCTGTTACTGCGTTTTGTAGGGGTAGAGCAGAGTCCGCCAGAGACAGGGGTTGCTTCAGCAACACGAATTTTAGTTGTCTCTCACGGTGATGAAATTGGTCGCATCACTGCATCGATAAATATCCTAACAGCCCCGTCCGGCAAAAAACACGCTTTATGTGCCACATCGCGCGGGAAAACTGCCAAGCTGTGATCGCTGCCGCATTAGCGGTGCGGGCGATTGCGCAAGTTTCAGCGTGACTGACTGATTATTCAGCAAAAAATCAGTAGCGTCTGATCTGAGGTTTCTGCATCGAGCGGTAAATCCACACCCCGACCACCGCCAAAATCAGCCACGGCAGCAGCTTAAACACCACCGCGAACAATCCGCCCAACAACATGAACGCCGCCGCCACCAACAGCGCGGCGAAGATCCCCAGCAGCGAGATGCCGGTCACCATCAGCATCACCACAAAGCCAATGAGAAAGAAGATTTCCAACATGATTGCTCCTTTGCAATACAACGTATCTGCAGAGTGAATTACAAGAAGCGTGCCAGAACGGCGAAAGCGCTAACGCATTGAAATGATTAGACAGGCATCCAGTGATACGCTGAATGCCTGGCGAAAAAGACTAACTATTGGTGAAGTTTTTTGTTAATTACGCCATTTCGACCCGCGGTTGGCGCACCAGCGCCAGCGCCTGCTCCACCACCCGCGCATCGGCGCCCGGTTTATGGGCGTTCTCGCTCAGATGGCGGCGCCACTGACGCGCACCCGGCACGCCCTGGAACAAACCGAGGATGTGGCGAGTGATGTGGCCGAGGTAGGTGCCGTTGGACAGCTCGCGCTCGATATACGGATACAGCGCTTCGACGATCGCCACGCTGTCCGGCACCGCGGTTTGCGCGCCAAACAGTTCGCTGTCGACCCGCGCCAGAATCCCCGGATTCTGGTACGCCTCGCGCCCCATCATCACGCCGTCCAGATGCTGCAGGTGCTGCTGCGCCTCTTCCAGCGTTTTCACCCCGCCGTTGATAGCGATGGTCAGCGCCGGGAAATCCCGCTTCAGCTGATAGACGCGCGGGTAGTCCAGCGGCGGCACTTCGCGGTTTTCTTTTGGGCTGAGGCCGGAGAGCCAGGCTTTGCGGGCGTGAATGGTGAACATGTCGCACTCGCCGCGCCCGGCGACGGTCTGAATAAAGTCGCACAGGAAGGCATAGCTGTCCTGATCGTCGATGCCGATGCGGGTCTTCACCGTCACCGGGATCGACACCACGTCGCGCATCGCCTTGATGCAGTCGGCGACCAGCGTCGCCTGGCCCATTAAACAGGCGCCGAACATGCCGTTTTGCACGCGATCGGACGGACAGCCGACGTTGAGGTTAATTTCATCGTAACCGCGCTGCTCCGCCAGTTTGGCGCAGTGCGCCAGCGCGGCCGGATCGCTGCCGCCCAGCTGCAGCGCCACCGGATGTTCTTCTTCGCTGTAGGCCAGATAGTCGCCCTTGCCGTGGATGATCGCGCCGGTGGTCACCATCTCGGTGTACAGCAGCGTTTCCTTGGTCAGCAGGCGGTGGAAGTAACGGCAATGACGATCGGTCCAGTCGAGCATTGGCGCGATGGAGAAACGATTGGCGGCGTAGGTTGGGGCGTGGTTGTCTTTCGTCATGCTGAGTTACTGGCTACCTGATGTCTGTCTGAATTCAACGAACGGCGCGCGGCCGCAAACGGCTATTATAACGACAATCGGCGCCGTTGGGAAAACCGCCTTGTCGCCGACAAAAATTAAGTGGGGGATAAAGCGAATAAACCCACTCGCTCAGGTGTTATCTCATTACGGGCGCGCACGGCGCCTCTGCCTTGAGGACACAACCATGAACAGCTTCATTAAACGCCTGCTGGCATCGGCCATTGCCGGCTGCCTGCTGTTTTCCGGCGGGGCGCTGGCGATGGGCGGCGACGGTAGCGGCCAAACCCCGCCAACCTGTCCGAAAGGCCAGGTCTACGACAGTAAAACCCAGACCTGCACGGTGGATAAAAGCAGCAAAGTCGACGACGCCGACCGCACTAACTATGCCTATGCACTGGCGAAAAGCGGCCGCTATCAGGAAGCGATCGATATGCTCAACACGCTGAAAAATCCCAACACCGCCGTAGCGCTGAATTATCGCGGCTACGCCACGCGCAAACTTGGCCGCACCGATGAGGGTATCGGCTATTATTTAAAATCAGTGGCCCTCGATCCGAAATACCCCAAAGTGCGCGAGTACCTGGGTGAAGCCTATATGCTGAAAGGGCGGCCCGACCTGGCGCGCCAACAGCTGCAGGTGATCCAGTCGCTGTGCGGCACCGGGTGCGAGGAGTACCGAGATTTGGCGGCAGCCATCGACCGCCATCCGGAATCTTGATCCGACGCGCCTGCGGAGGTGACTATCAGCGGCGATGCGATACGCGATGAACTCGGCCACTATCTCTCCCGCCTGTGGCGCTATGCGCTGGTGCTTTCGCACCGGCGGGATGTCGCCGACGACCTGGTGCAGGCGACCTGCGTGCGTGCGCTGGAGCGCGCCGCGCAATTCACCCCCGGTTCACATCTGGATCGCTGGCTGTTTGCCATCTTGCACTCTATTTGGCTCAATGAAGTTCGCGCCCAGCTCCTTCGCCAGGGGCAAGGCTGCATGGTGGCGGAAGAGCTGGGCGATGCGGACACCGGTGAACAACCGGTCTTGCTCAATGAAGTGATGCGGCGCGTAAACCGGTTGCCGGCGGCCCAGCGCAACGCGCTGTTTCTGGTGTATGTTGAAGGGCTGTCCTACCGGGAAGCGGCGAAAGTGCTGACGGTGCCGATCGGCACCGTCATGAGCCGCCTGGCGGCCGCACGCCAGGCATTGGCCGATGACCGACAACGGCAACACCGTAAGGAAAGCCATTCGCCCCCCTTACCCCACTCCCGCCGATAAACCGTCGGCCAGCGACCGTACTTATTCCAACGCGCGGATAACCCGGCACGGCTGCCCCAGCGCCAGCACGTTGGCCGGGATGTCGCCGGTCACTACGCTGCCCGCACCGATGGTGGTGCCGTCACCGATGGTCACCCCCGGCAGGATCACCACGTTGCCGCCTATCCATACGTTGTTGCCGATGGACACCGGCTGCGCCGAGGTGCGGAAAGGAAAATCCGGATCGCCGGTGAAGCGTTCATCGGCCTTCAGCGGATGACTCGGCGTGTAGATTTGCACGTTAGGGCCGATCAGCGTGTTATCGCCGATGGTGATGGTATTGCAGTCGAGGAACACCCCATTGACGTTGATAAAACAGTTCTTACCGATGCGGACATGTTGCCCATAGTCGCACCAGAATGGCGTTTCAATCCAGCTTGCCTCTCCCCAGGCGCCGAACAGCTCGCCGAGCAGGCGGTTTTTTTCGTCCGCCTGATGCGAATCCAGCGCACCCAGGCATTTAGTCAACGCCCTCGCCCGGTGGTACATGGCGATCAGTTCTTCATCGCGGCTGTTGTACACCTGGCCGCTTAACAATTTATCTCTTTCCGTCATCACGGGGCTCCAGCTTTTAACGCGGGTGAGGCGCGTTATACCGCTCTCACCGCCCGCTCTCCAGCGCTAAAATCGGCAATGTTGATTTGCCGCCCGCCTGCGGGAAAAAGTTGTGATGCACCTCTCGTTTAACGCGGCCAACGCGCCTTTCTCTGCACTATCCTCAGGGGAAAAGGGGCAACTCTCGGCGATTCGCCGTAATCATGGTAAAATCGGCTTTTTTACGTACCGGGATATTTGCGATGAACTCAACCACCCAGGAAAAGCTGTTGGCGCAGGCGGAACGCCTCTGCCAGCAACGCAATGTGCGATTGACGCCGCAACGGCTGGAAGTGCTGCGTCTGATGACTCAGCAACCCGGTGCAATCAGCGCTTACGACCTGCTAGATCTGCTGCGCGTCGCCGAACCGCAGGCCAAGCCGCCGACGGTTTACCGCGCGCTGGATTTTCTGCTGGAGCAAGGTTTTATCCATAGGGTAGAGTCCGCCAACAGCTACGTGCTGTGCCATCACTTCGAACAGCCGATGCATACGTCCGCGCTGTTTATCTGCGATCGCTGCGGCCAGGTGACCGAACGCACTACCGAGGGCGTAGAAGAAACGCTGCAGAAGCTGGCGCAGGAGGCCGGATTTGCGCTGCGGCACAGCGTGGTGGAGGCGCACGGTCTGTGTGCCGGCTGCGTGGAGGTTGAGGCTTGCGACAGCAAGCATGACTGCGCCGAACACGATCACAGCATCGCCATCAAGAAGAAGTAAGCAATACGAAGTCAGGTACTTCCTTGTACCTGCGGCCGGGACGCCAGAGGATGGGGCGACGCCGGCCTGCGCTGTGCGTGCCGCCTTCAATGGCGGCCCTGCAAATTACCAGCGGTGTTTGGTGTGATCTTCCCAGGCTTTCACCTCTTTCTCGGCCGCCTCTTTTTGATAACCGTAGCGTTCCTGAATTTTACCGACCAGCTGTTCGCGTTTCCCTTCGATGACCGTCAGATCGTCATCGGTCAGCTTGCCCCATTTTTCCTTCACTTTGCCTTTAAGCTGCTTCCAGTTACCGTCGGCTTGATCTTTATTCATAGTCTCTCCGTTAACCTGTGGTGAATCAGCGATCCCTGTAACCGGCCGGGGTTAACCAGAAATATTTCTGGCTGATTACGCCCTCACCTTAAGGGTAATCACGCCCATTCATTCGCCAGCCACAAGACTAATTCTAGTCAAACAAAGAAATTAAAATAAAAAAACCAGTATAAAAAACCATTAATAAATAAAATAAAAACAAAAAACGCCAACAAACAACAAGCTAACGTGAACAGGCCCGGACCGAAAACATGTAAGTAAACATGAATGAAAGCATAAAAAAATCTAATTTATTACCCAACAAAGTTTCTGGACTAGCGTGCAGTAAACCAACTGCCACGCAGCTGGTGACGGTGCCAGATCCAGCCCAACGCCAAGCCGCGCAGCGCCAAAAACACCGCCAACGCCAGCCAGAGCCCATGGTTACCGAGCAGCGGCACGCTGAACAGCGCAATACCATATCCCGCCGCGGCCACCGCCATGCTGTTGCGCATCTCGGCGCCGCGCGTGGCGCCGATAAACATGCCGTCCAGCAAATAGCACCACACGCCGACCAGCGGCAGGATGACCTGCCAAGGTAAATAGTGGGCGGCTAACGCACGCAGCTCCGGCAAAGAGGTCAACGCCGCCACGATCTGCTGGCCGATGACGGCATAGGTCAGGCCAAAGGCCAACGCGACCAGCCCCGCCTGCCGACAGGCCGCGTGCCACACCTTGCGCAGCTGGCTGTCGTCCCGAGCGCCGTAGGCGTGGCCCGAATGGGCCTCCACCGCATAAGCGAAGCCGTCGAGCGCATAGGCGGTGAACGTCAGCAGATTCATCAATACCGCGTTGACCGCCACGACATCGCTCCCCAAGCGAGCGCCGAAGATGGTCAGCGACGCAAAACACAGTTGCAGCAACAATGAGCGCAACATGATGTCGCGGTTGAGCGCCAGCAGGCGGCGCAGATCGCCCCGCCAAGCCTCACACAGCATCGGCAAGGTGATGCCGCGCAGGCGCATCACCCGCCACGCCAGCCACAGGCCGAGCAGCAACGTGGCGTATTCGGCGATGGCGGTCGCCGCCGCCGCTCCCCGCACGTTCCAGCCCAGGCCCATCACCAGCCAGATATCCAGCACAATGTTCAGCAGGTTGCCGACGATCAGCAGGATCACCGGCGCACGCACATACTGCACGCCGAGCAACCAGCCCAGCAGCACCAGATTGGCCAGCGCCGCCGGAGCGCTCAGCCAGCGGATCTCAAGAAAACGCCGCGCCTGTTCCAGCACGTCGGCATTGCCGCCGACGATCTGCAGCGCCAGTTCGATCAGCGGGTAGCGCAGCAGGACGATCGCCACCCCGGCCAACAGCGCCAGCAGCAGCGGTTGCATAAACGCGCGCGCCAGCGCCTGGGGGTTCTGCGCCCCCAGCGCCTGTGCCGCCAGGCCGGTCGTGCTCATGCGCAGGAACAGCAGCAGCATGAACAGGAAGCTGGTCGCCACCGCACCGATCGCCACGCCCCCCAGATAAATGGGGCTGTCGAGGTGGCCGATCACCGCAGTGTCCACCAGTCCGAGCAGCGGCACGGTGATATTGGAGAAAATCATCGGCAATGCCAGGCGCCACAGGGCTTTATCGGTGTCGCTGGTGAAGGCGGAAATCAAACGCATGATGAGATGTTCCCGTAACAGTGGCGAAGGGCAAAGTCAGAAACAAAAACGCCCCAGAACAGGGGCGATTGATACAGGGAGCGGTACGGATGGCGCGGCGTTTAAATCCAGTCGCCGTTGCGGATCACGCCAACCGCCAGCCCTTCGATAGTGAAATTCTGCTGACGCAGATCGACCACGATCGGTTGGAATTCGTTGTTCTCCGGCAGCAGCTCAACCACGTTGCCGTGTTTTTTCAAGCGTTTGACCGTCACTTCGTCTTCGATGCGCGCCACCACAACCTGGCCGTTGCGCACGTCTTGCGTTTTGTGCACCGCCAGCAGATCGCCATCCAGGATGCCGATGTCGCGCATCGACATGCCGTTCACCCGCAGCAAGAAATCGGCGCTCGGTTTAAATAGGGAAGGATCCACCTGGTAGTGCCCTTCGATGTGCTGCTGCGCCAGCAGCGGCTCGCCGGCGGCGACGCGGCCGATCAGCGGCAGGCCTTCCTCTTCTTCCATCAGCAGGCGGATGCCGCGCGACGCGCCGGAGACGATTTCAATCACCCCTTTGCGCGCCAGCGCCTTCAGATGTTCTTCGGCGGCGTTAGGCGAGCGGAACCCCAGACGCATCGCGATCTCGGCACGCGTTGGCGGCATGCCCGTTTGCGAAATATGATCGCGAATCAGATCGTAGACCTCTTGCTGTCTGGTAGTTAGTGCTTTCATTCCGCCCCCTGTTTGTTTATACAGTCTTGCTGTGAGTATATACAGGTAAGCGCGGATTGGGAACCGAAGAATAAATAAAAATCAGTCAGTAGGCGCCTTTCGTCAGCCGAAATGCTGCCATAAGACCGTGCCCCAAACGAACAGCGCCAGCACGATCGCCAGCGACACCGCCGCCGATCCCATGTCCTTGGCCCGGCCGGACAGCTCGTGATGTTCGCTGCCGATGCGATCCACCACCGCCTCGATCGCGCTGTTCAGGATCTCGACGATCATCACCAGCGCGACCGATCCGATCAATAAAATGCGCGCTATCGCACCCACATCCAGCCACACAGCCAGTATGATAGCCAGCACGGTCGCCACCAGCTCCTGGCGGAACGCCGCCTCGTGTTGCCAGGCGGCGGAAAGCCCTTTATAGGAATAGCCGGCGGCCTTGATGATGCGGGTCAATCCGGTTGCTTGGTTTGCCATGTTTTCGTGCCTTTCTCAGAGGTCGGTCATAATAAAAAGAGTCTAGAACAGTCCGCGCTGACGGCTCCCGGTTTTCGAACACCACAGATCTGCTACCCGGTTTCTGGTATGCTTGCGGCGCATTGCTAACAAGAGGCTTCACGTTGTTATGTCAGGTTGGCGTAAAATTTATTATAAACTATTGAATTTACCACTTAAATTGTTGGTAAGAAGTAAGGTCATCCCATCAGATCCGGTTACCGAGCTAGGGTTGGATCCCTCACGGCCGATTTTGTATGTTTTGCCTTACAATTCCAAGGCGGATTTGCTGACGCTGCGCACCCAGTGCCTGGCGCAGGATCTGCCCGATCCGCTCGACTCGCTGGAGATCGACGGCACCGTGCTGCCGAGCTACGTGTTCATTCACGACGGCCCGCGCGTGTTCCGCTATTACACCCCGAAAGAAGAGTCGGTAAAACTGTTCCACGACTATCTGGATCTGCATCGCAGCAATCCGGATCTCGACATCCAGATGCTGCCAGTTTCGGTGATGTTCGGCCGCTCGCCGGGCCGCGAAGGCCACGGCACGCCGCACCTGCGTCTGTTGAATGGCGTGCAGAAATTCTTCGCCGTGCTGTGGCTCGGCCGCGATAGCTTCGTGCGTTTCTCCAACACCGTTTCGCTGCGCCGCATGGCCACCGAGCACGGCACGGATAAAACCATCGCGCAGAAACTGGCGCGCGTGGCGCGCATGCACTTCTCGCGTCAGCGCCTGGCCGCAGTAGGCCCAAGCCTGCCGGCCCGTCAGGATCTGTTCAACAAGCTGCTGGCGTCAAAGGCGATCGAAAAAGCGGTCGAGGACGAAGCGCGCAGCAAGAAGATCTCGCACGAGAAAGCCCAGCAGAACGCTATCGCGCTGATGGAAGAGATCGCCGCCGACTTCTCTTACGAAACCGTGCGTCTGTCCGATCGCGTGTTGAGCTGGACCTGGAACCGGCTGTATCAGGGTATCAACGTCACCAACGCCGAGCGCGTGCGCCAGCTGGCGCAGGACGGGCACGAGATCGTCTACGTGCCCTGCCACCGCAGCCACATGGACTACCTGCTGTTGTCGTACGTGCTGTATCACCAGGGCCTGGTGCCGCCGCACATCGCCGCGGGCATCAACCTCAACTTCTGGCCGGCCGGTCCGATCTTCCGCCGTCTGGGCGCGTTCTTCATCCGCCGCACCTTCAAGGGCAACAAGCTCTACTCGACGGTGTTCCGTGAATACCTCGGCGAGCTGTTCACCCGCGGCTACTCGGTGGAATACTTCGTGGAAGGCGGCCGTTCCCGCACCGGTCGTCTGCTGGAGCCGAAGACCGGCACCCTGTCGATGACCATCCAGGCGATGCTGCGCGGCGGCGCCCGTCCGATCACGCTGGTGCCGATCTACATCGGTTACGAGCACGTGATGGAAGTGGGCACCTACGCCAAAGAGCTGCGCGGCGCCACCAAGGAAAAAGAGAGCCTGCCGCAGATGGTGCGCGGCCTGCGCAAGCTGCGCAATCTGGGCCAGGGTTACGTCAACTTCGGCGAGCCATTGCCGCTGACGGCTTATCTCAACCAGCACGTGCCGCAGTGGCGCGAGTCGATCGATCCGATCGAAGCCCAGCGCCCAAGCTGGCTGACGCCGACGGTCAACGATCTGGCCGGCCAGATCATGGTGCGCATCAACAACGCCGCCGCGGCCAACGCCATGAACCTGTGTTCCACCGCGCTGCTGGCCTCGCGCCAGCGTTCGCTGACCCGCGAACAGCTGATTGAACAGCTCGAGTGCTACCTGCAGCTGATGCGCAACGCGCCTTACGCGCGTGACGTCACCGTGCCGACGCAAACGCCGGACGAGCTGCTGGATCACGCGCTGAACATGAACAAGTTCGAGGTGGAGAAGGACAGCATCGGCGACATCATCATTCTGCCGCGCGAGCAGGCGGTGCTGATGACCTATTACCGCAACAACATCCACCACTTGTTGGTGTTGCCGTCGTTGATCGCCAGCATCGTGATGCATCACCGCCGGGTATCGCGCGCCGAGCTGCTGCGCCAGATCGGCATGATCTACCCGATGCTGAAGGCCGAGCTGTTCCTGCACAACGACAAGGAACAGCTGCCGGAGGTGCTCCGGCCGATGATCGACGAGCTGATCCGCCAACAGCTGATCTGCGACAAAGGCGACGAGCTGGTGCTGAACCCGGCGCGCATTCGCCCGCTGCAGTTGCTGGCCGCCGGGGTGCGCGAAACCCTGCAGCGCTACGCCATCACCATGTCGATCCTCAGCGCCAACCCGAGCATCAACCGCGGCGCGCTGGAGAAAGAGAGCCGCATCATGGCGCAGCGCCTGTCGGTACTGCATGGCATCAATGCGCCGGAGTTCTTCGACAAGGCGGTGTTCTCCACCCTGGTGGCGACATTGCGTGAAGAGGGCTATATCAACGACAGCGGTGACGCGATCCGCGAGCACACCCTCGAGGTGTACAACATGCTGAGCGATCTGATCACGCCGGAAATCAAGCTGACCATCGAAAGCGTTAATATGCCGGCGGAGACCAACGACCTGCCGCAAGCCGACGCGGAAGAAGAGCAAGACGAGTGATTTCGCCCGGCGCGGAAAAACAAAAGGCACCCCATGGGGTGCCTTTTTTCTTGCTTTGGGGAACCGTTACCCCGGCAGATAACTCAACGCGATGCCGATAAACACCACCAGCCCGACATAGTTGTTCTGCAGGAAGGCTTTGAAGCAGGCGTCGCGCTCACGCCCGGCGATCTGCTTCTGCTGGTGAATAAACAACGCGCCCGCCAGCAGCAGCGACCAGTAAAACGCCCCGCCGAGCTGCGCCAGATACCCGACCCACGCCAGCAGCAACAGCGTCGCGAGCTGCAGCAGCCCGACGATCAGTTTGTCATAACGGCCGAACAGGATAGCGGTGGACTTGATGCCGATCTTGAGGTCGTCATCGCGATCGACCATCGCATACAGCGTGTCGTAGGCCACCGTCCAGCAGATGTTGGCCAGCAGCAACAGCCAGCAGCTGAGCGGCAGCGATTCGCTGACCGCCGCATAGCCCATCGGAATGCCCCAGCCGAACGCGGCACCCAGCACAAACTGCGGCAGGTTGGTCACCCGCTTCATGAACGGATACACCCAAGCCAACGCCAGCGCCGCCAGCGACAGCCAGATGGTCATCGCGTTCAGCGTCAGCACCAGGCAGAACGAGATCAGCACCAGCACCACGAACAGCACCTTGGCCTCTTTCGCGCTCACCCGGCCGCTCGGCATCGGCCGCCCGGCAGTGCGCTTCACGTAGCCGTCCACCGCGCGATCGGCGTAGTCATTCACCACGCAGCCAGCGGCGCGCATCAGGAACACGCCGAGCACGAACACCACCAGAATCGACAGCGGCGGCACGCCTTTCCCGGCCAGCCACAGCGCCCACAGCGTCGGCCACAGCAGCAACAGCGTGCCGATCGGTTTATCAATGCGCATCAAATGGCTGTAAGCCCGCCATTTACTTTGAGTCACGCTTCCCTCCAAGGTCTTGCTCTCCTCTCTCATGCGGGAACCGCTGAATACAGCGGTGAAGCCGGTAAAAACAGTTCGGTCAGCAACAGCGGCTTCCCCGCCAACCGCAGCCGCGAACGGCGCGCCCACAGCGCGTCCTGCCGGCCGATATGAATATAGTCGCGGGTCAGATCGCCGCTGCTGAACAGATAGCGCCCGAGCGGCAGCGTGCCCAGATCCACCAACGCCTGATCGGGGCCGGTCAGCGTATTTTCCGGGATCACCGTGCGCCCCAACAGCCAGGGCTGGCCGTCGCCCAGCAGCACCACTTCGCGCAGCCAGTAGCGCGGGCTGTCGGGTAAGTGGTTCGCCTCGTCGCCCAGCGCTTCGCGCGTGACGAAGCATTCGCGCTGCGGTTCGACACGCACCTGGGCGCAATGACGTTCAAATCGGCGGGTCATGGAGCCTAACTCCATCAGCCAGTCGCTGACGGCGGCGGGCGCCGGAGGATCCTGTTCGGACAGCCACTCCAGCGGCGGCAGGATGGAATCCCTGATGCCAGACATTGTTTTACTCCTCGCCTGGACCGCAGCCGGTACGGCGCGCCAGACGATACAAACTGTTAACAGGCCCCCATTGTAGCGCAGAAATGCGAAAGCGGCAGGCTGATTCGTGGCGAAAACGGCGCTCGCCTCGTCCGGAAAAACCGAAGTTCTGTCATCTTTTTGCCATCCGCATTCTCTATCTTCATTCCCCGGCGCGCTGGCGATTCTGTGATCGCACGCAAAGTTTCAGCTTCCTCGCGTTGTGTTATCTACGCGCGTAGATACTCTGATGCCGCAGCGTTGAATCGCCATGCGTCCGACATGATTTGCCGGCACACCTTTGTCGCCGACACCAGGGAAACCATCTTTAACCGCGCCCCTCAAGGCGCAGAACAAAAGAGGATAGCACTGCCATGAGCGAAACAACGCTTGCCACTCCACAGTCCGCCGACGCCGCGCTGGCGGCCGATGAACGCCTGGCAACCAAAGAGGGGCGCAGCCAATTTTGGCGCGCCACCTTCTCCTGCTGGCTCGGCACCGCCATGGAATACGTCGATTTTGCGCTGTACGGCCTAGCGGCCGGCATGGTGTTCGGCGACGTGTTCTTCCCCGAAGCCACGCCGCTGGTCGCGCTGTTGGCCAGCTTCGCCACCTACTCCGTCGGCTTCGTCGCACGGCCTATCGGCGCGCTGGTGTTCGGCTGGATCGGCGATCGCAAAGGCCGCCGCGTAGTGCTGATCACCACCGTGGCGCTGATGGGCCTCTCCACCACGCTGATCGGCCTGATCCCGTCCTATGCGCAAATCGGCGTCTGGGCCCCCGCCTGCCTGGTGATCCTGCGCTTCGCGCAGGGGTTCGGCGCCGGCGCGGAGCTGTCCGGCGGCGCGGTGATGCTGGCGGAGTACGCACCGGCCAAACGGCGCGGGCTGGTGGCGTCTATCATCGCCATCGGCTCCAACAGCGGTACCCTGCTGGCATCGCTGGTATGGCTGCTGGTGCTGCAGCTCGACAAAGAAGACCTGATGAGCTGGGGTTGGCGCATTCCGTTCCTCGCCAGCATTCTGATCGCCGGGGTAGCGCTGTATCTGCGCCGTCACGTACGGGAAACGCCGGTTTTCGAACGCGAGCTGCAGCAAAACCACCAGCGCATGCTGGACGCCGCCCATGCCGCACCAGATACGCGCAGCTACCTGCAACGCACCAAGGCGTTCTGGGTGATGCTCGGCCTGCGCATCGGCGAGAACGGCCCCTCTTACCTGTGTCAGGGCTTTATCGTCGGTTACGTCGCCAAGGTGCTGATGGTCGATAAATCGGTGCCGGCGCTGGCGGTGTTGATCGCCTCGCTGTGCGGTTTTCTGGTGATCCCGCTGGCCGGTTGGTTGTCTGACCGTTTCGGCCGCCGCATCACCTACCGCTGGTTCTGCCTGCTGCTGGTGCTGTACGCCTTCCCGGCGTTCTGGCTGCTCGACAGCCGTGATCCGGCGATCGTCATCTCGGTGATCGTGGTCGGCATGTGCATCGCGTCGCTGGGGATCTTCGGCGTGCAGGCGGCCTACGGCGTCGAACTGTTCGGCGTGAAGAACCGCTACTCCAAGATGGCGTTCGCCAAAGAGCTCGGCTCGATCCTCTCCGGCGGTACCGCGCCGCTGATCGCCACCGCGCTGCTGTCCGGTTTCGGTCACTGGTGGCCTGTCGCCTGCTATTTTGTTGTAATGGCGGCCATCGGCTTAATCACCACCTTCTTTGCTCCCGAAACCCGCGGCCGCGATCTCAACCTGCCGCAGGATGCCACGTAGCAAGAAGGCGAACAGGATCCCAATTTGGATAATCACTCCGCGCGACGCGTTACCCGCGCCGACGTGGCCCGCGTAGCGGGTACCTCCGTCGCCGTGGTCAGCTATGTGATCAACAACGGCCCGCGCCCGGTGGCGGAAGCCACCCGGCTGCGCGTGCTGGCGGCGATCGAGCAAACCGGCTACCGACCGAACGATATCGCGCGGGCGTTGGCCTCCGGCAGTACGCAAACCTACGGGTTGGTGGTGCCGGATATTTCCAACCCGTTCTTCGCCACGCTGGCGCGAGCGCTGCAGCAAGAGGCCTTCAGCCGCGGCCGCGTGTTGCTGCTGGGCGACGCCGGCGACGACCGGCAGCGCGAGTATGAGCTGATCAACAACCTGCTGCGCCGCCAGGTCGACGGCCTGCTGTACACCAGCGTCGATCGCCACCCGTGGTTCGATCTGATCCGCGCCTCCGGCACGCCCTGCGTGATGATTGACACCATCGACAGCCAGGCCGACGTCTGCGCCATTCGCGTCGACGAACGCGACGCCGCCTGCCAGGCAACCCGCCATCTGCTGCAGCACGGCCATCGTGATATCGGCATTTTTATCGGCCCGCTGACCATGCTCAACGCGCAGGATCGCCTGAACGGCTGGCGCGATGCACTGCTGGAGGCGGGCATCGCGCCGCGCGACGAGTGGATTTTCGAGGTGCCCTACACCCGCCAGGGCGGCTACCAGGCCACCCAGCGCCTGGTGCGAGGCCCGCGTCCACGCGCTATTTTCACCTCTAACGAACAGCAGGCGCTCGGCTGCCTGTCGGCACTGGCGGAGCATGGGCTGCGCGCGCCGGACGATCTGGCGCTGATCTGTTTTAACGGCACGCAGCAATCCGAATTCAGCGTGCCGCCGCTCAGCGCGGTCGAGCAGCCGATCGACGCCATGGCCAAGCGGGCCATCGCCATGCTGGCCGCCGGCGCCGTACCCGCCGAGCCGCACGAATTCGCTTTTCAACTGCGCATCCGCCGCTCGTGCGGCTGTTAGCGGTTTTTCAGGACACCTTATATGCGTTTGATCATTGATTGCGATCCCGGCAACGGCGTTCCCGGTGCCAACGTCGACGACGGCCTGGCGCTGGCCCTGGCGCTGGCGGCCAAACCGCAGCTGCAGCTGGAACTGATCAGCATCGTGGCCGGCAACACCCCACGTGAAGTGGGCTTTGCCGTCGCCACCGATCTGCTGGCGCAGAGCGGCTATCAAGTGCCCCTCGCCCTCGGCGCAGCGCGCGCCCTGAGCGAACCGCCGGAGCCGTGGCGCGCTCATCTGGACCGCCCGATCGCCGATCCGAAACTGGCGGCGCTGTGGCGCGGCCTGCCCACGCCTTCTTTCGCCAATGCGCCCGCACCGGACGCCGCCATCGCCATCGGTGAGTTGATCTGCCGGCATCCCGGCGAGGTCACGTTGGCGGCGATCGGTCCGTTGACCAACGTTGCGCACGCCATGCAACTTTACCCGCAGATGGCGCAGGCGGTGAAAGAGATCGTCATCATGGGCGGCGTGTTCAACGTTGAGGGGTACATCAAGGACACCAATTTCGGTTTGGATCCGGAAGCCGCGCGGCTGGTATTGAACAGCGGCGCCAATATCACGCTGGCGCCGCTGGACGTCACCACCCAGACCATGCTGACCCAGGCGGATCTGGCTACTCTGACGCAACCGGATACGCCGCTGTGCCGCTATTTACGCGCCACCACGCAGCCGTGGATCGACTATTCGCGCCATACGCGGCGCCTGCCGGGCTGCTGGATCCATGATGCGCTGGTGATCGCCTGGCTGCTGGAACCGCAGCTGGTCACGACCGAAATGTTCCATGTGGATGTGGCGCTGGAAGGGGCGTTGACGCGCGGCAGCTCACGCCGCTGGCGGCCGGAAAGCCTGCGCCTGACGGTCGGCATGCCGCCGCCTCCGGGCAAGCCGGTGCGCATCATGCAGCAGGTGGACAACGCCCGTCTGCTGGCGCTGATCGGCGCAACGCTGGCGCGCGGATGAAAAAAGGTGCGCCAAGGCGCACCAATCATCGAGCCAGCATCGGCAGCGCCGGGTGTTACCCCTTGCCTTTAACGCTGCTGATAAAGGTTTTACGCGCGGTGGTCGAGCCCAGCTTTTCGGCCTCATTCATCAGCTTCAGCGCCTTGTCGATATCGCCCGCCTTCACCGCCTTTTTGATGCCGTTATTGAAGTAGCTTTCGGTATCGTTGAGCATCGGCTCCGCCGGTTTCTCCGGCGTCGGTGCCGGCGCGGCGGCCGGGGCGTTTGAACCCACCACCACCGGCGCCACGGTCGGCGCAGGCTGCAGCATGCCAATCATCACGTTGCCGGTGCCCTGTTCGGCGGTCACTTTGAGCTTCAACGTGCCGGTCGTCGCATGGCCGGCGATCGGATCCGGGATATCCGGCACCGCGTTGCCCACGCCCTGCGCATAGGCCTTGGCCGGGTTGGTCAGCTGCGTGGTCTTCGCCAAATCCTGGCGGGTGGTGTACACCAGCAGGTAAATCTGTTTTTGACCGAGCGCCGGCGTCAGTTTCAGCGTGCCTTCGAGACGATCGGAGGACATCGCCCCCGGCGGCTGATACGGGAAGTAGCTGCTCGGGTAATACGCCGCCGGGCGCAGATGCTCGTCCAGCACCAGCACGCTCGGCGCGTACAGCGAATTGTTTTTGGCGAGGCTGCTCAGCGTCACTTCCAGCGAACCGCGATCGGCCGGCAGCGTATAGGCGGCGATCGCCCCCTGAATCTCGCCCTGATTGAGTTGCGGGCTGACGGCGTCGAGCTTCACCTCTTGCGACACCGGCGGCTGCAGCGGCTGCCACGGCAGGCTTTGCAGCGTGGCGGCGCTGATGGCCGGCGCGACGGAGACATTGGCCGGCGTATCGGCGTTGGCCGCCAAAGGCGCGCCGACGGTCAGCGCCAGCGACAGGCAGAGTGACAGCAGATTCTTTTTCATCGTTATAGCCTCTTTCAGCGCCGCGAAGGATCAGGCAAGAGATCCGGCTGCGGCGAATGCGGTTGGGGGAGAGCCTGCGGCCCTCCCCATCCTGTCGTTACCACCAAATTTCCATCTGGGCGCCGAAGGTGACTTCGTCATCCTTGCCGCGGCTGAAGGTATGCATGCTGGTGTCGTTGTAAGCGGTGCCGGCGTTATACCCGGTATCGTCACTGGTGGCGTAACCCCATTTCTCATCCCACTTGGCGTAGGTGGCGAACAGGCGGATGGCCGGACGCGACCAGATGCTGTTGCCCGCTTGCCACTGCTGCGCCAGGGTCACTTTGTACTGGCCGTTGCGATCGCCGGTGCGCTGGGATTTAACGTTGTCGTAGCCGGCTTCCAGCAGGGTGCTCATGATCGGCGTCCATTTGTACATCGGGCGCACACCCACGGTGTACCAGGTGGTACCGTTGTTGTTGTCGCGGTCGATATCCTGGAACATGGCGACGTACATCAGCGCCCATTGATCGTTGAAGTCGATGGCACCGTGATCCAGCACGCGGATCATCTTGCCATTGTTATCGATGGTGGCGCCTTCGTTGCGGCCGTTGTTCTGCGAGGTCATCGAGTCGGTGGCGTACTGCAGCACGAATTTGTTGTAGCCATTCAGAATGCTCTGCGTGTGTTCCGCAGTGAACATCCAGCCGTCTTTACTGGCGCCATCCGCCAGGCGGTAGTTATCCTGCGCATTGGCGCGGCCGTAGTCCACGCCGAGCTCCAGGGTGCCGCCCGGGTTCAGCTCCAGGCCAGCCAGGCGCACGTCGAAAGTATCGTTGACGGTCGGACGCTGTTTCCATTCGTTATCCAGGTAGCCGTAAGAGCCGCCGGACTCCGAGTTGCGGGTCACCGCGGCGGACAGCTTGCCGAAGCCCAGATCGATATTTTCCAGACCGGCACCCGGGCCGGAGATATCCCAGTAGTAGAAGTCGATCATGTGAACGTCATGACGCTGATAGAAGCGCTTACCGGCCCACAGCGTGGAG
Source organism: Serratia sp. BFP-2025 (assembly GCF_050880365.1). Taxonomy (NCBI): domain Bacteria; kingdom Pseudomonadati; phylum Pseudomonadota; class Gammaproteobacteria; order Enterobacterales; family Yersiniaceae; genus Serratia; species Serratia sp. BFP-2025. The sequence goes on from NZ_JBPAFV010000002.1 coordinate 530,232, forward strand.
CCTGGCAGCCAATCGATCAGGTTTTTACCCTGCACGTTGACTTCGCGGAAGCCCGGGGTCACGTCTTCCCAGTCGGAACGCTGCGAGACCGAATAGGCCAGGTTGGTGTCGAAATAGAAGCTCTTGTCGCCTTCTTTCCACACTTCCTGCCCCAGTTTCAGTTCGGCGTAGGTTTCGCATTCGTTGCCGAGACGGTACTTGCTCGCGGCGCCGGTGGCCTTGAAGCACTGTTGCTCACCGCCGCTGCCGGTCCAGCCGATGCCGGAACGGGCGTAACCGTGGAAATCCACGGCCAGCGCCTGGGTGGAGAGAACACCGGCGGCGACAGCCAGTGCCAGAGGAAGTTTGCGCAGAGTAGTCATCATTATTCTCCTGTTATACCGACTTTGATGCTTTAAACGCCCGGCTCCTGGTGCAGCCGTTTACATGCAGTACCGTCTTCACGGAACAGGTGGCAACGGTGAGGCGGCAGGCCGATGGCGAATGTGGCACCTTCTTCTACCAGCACCACGTCGTTCTGGCGGTACACCAGGTTTTGACGGATGGCCGGGATTTGGATGTGGATTTGCGTCTCGTTGCCGAGCTGCTCCACCACCTGTACGTCGCCGGTAAGCCGCACTTCAGAGGCTTCACCGGGCAGCAGATGTTCGGGGCGAATGCCCAGTGACAGGTTGGCGCCGGGCTGAACGCCCGCTCCTTCCACCGGCAGCCACACCAGCTGGCGGTTGGGCAGTTCAACCTGCACCTGCCGTGATTCCGCTGCGGTCACCTTGACCGGCAGGAAGTTCATCTTCGGCGAGCCGATAAACCCGGCGACGAAGCGGTTGGCCGGATAGTGGTACAGTTCCAACGGCTTGCCGACCTGCGCCACGCGCCCGGCGTCGAGCACCACGATCTTGTCGGCCAGCGTCATCGCTTCGACCTGATCGTGGGTGACGTAAATCATGGTGCGCTGCAGGCGCTTGTGCAGGCGGGAGATCTCGATGCGCATCTGCACCCGCAGCGCGGCGTCGAGGTTGGACAGCGGCTCGTCGAGCAGGAACACGTCCGGCTCGGCCACCAAGGTGCGACCGATCGCCACGCGCTGGCGCTGCCCGCCGGACAGCGCCTTCGGCCGCCGATCGAGCAGGTGCGCCAGCTGCAGCACCTCGGAAACCTGATTCACCCGTTGATTGATCTCCGCTTTCCTGGCGCCGGCCAACTTCAGGCCGAACGACATGTTGTCCGCCACCGACAGGTGCGGATACAGCGCGTAGGACTGGAACACCATGCCGATGCCGCGCTCGGAAGGCGGCACCTCATTCATGCGTTGGTCGCCGATCAGCAGATCGCCGGAGGTGATGTCCTCCAGCCCGGCGATCATGCGCAGCAGCGTCGATTTGCCGCAGCCCGACGGCCCGACAAACACCACAAACTCGCCGTCGTCGATGGTCAGATTGACGTCTTTGGAAATCACGGCCTCACCGAAGGCCTTATAAACGCTGCGCAGTGTGACGCTAGCCATGCGTTACTCCCCTGCTTTCGCAGTTAACATGTCGTGTGAAAATGGCGGAGGCAAAGCCCGCCAAAACCCATTGATGACCCTCTTGCTGCGCGCCGTGCTGCCATGCCAACGGCAAGGTCGCCTCAGACGGCGCGGCCGCCTGAGTATAAGGCTGCAGGTTTATCAGCGCTTCAAGGCATTGATCCTGATGGGTAATAAGTAAGCGCACCACGCCATCCCGCTGGCTGATCGCGTTCAGCTCGCCGCGCTGGAACAGCGGCGAACGGCGCAGGGCCAGCAGCGCCTGGCAGTAACGTAAGGTGGAATGGCTATCGTGCTGTTGGCGGCTGATGGCCAGCTCGCGGTGTTCGATCGCCACCTGCTGATACCAGCTGATTTCGCCGGCGGTGACCTGTTCGGGGGCTTCATGCCACGGCATCGGCGTTTGCGCACCGCGCGGATCCTGCAGGCCGGCGGCGTGCGGCAGCCCCAGCTCTTCGCCCTGATACAGGCAGATCGGCGCCGGCAACATCGCCAACAGGGTGAGAAAAGCGGTAGCGGAACGCAGGTCGCCCTGCCCCCAGCGGCTCACCACCCGTGGCTGATCGGCGTCGCCGGTGCTCCACAGGCTGTCCGCCAGCGTCGCGCGGCGGGCGTGCAGCACCGCCACCAGCTTCTCCGCGCTGAACGGCATCACGTCCAGCGCCAGCGCGCCGTGGGCGAACCGCTGCGGCGCGACGGCATTGCAAACGCGGTTGGCTTCATCGCCATACCACAGCGTCAGCCCTTCGCCCGTCACCGCCGCCTCGACCTCCGGTGCCAGCATCTGCGGCAGCAACAGACCGTCGATAGACAGCGCTTTCAGGTAGGGCAGCGCCGCCAGCATGCCGTGCGCGTCGCCCACACCGTCCCCGTTTCCGTCACGGAAACTGGCCGGATGGATCCGGTACAGGGTGGGCTGAGTGGCGATAGGCATTGGTGACATAAATCCGGTATCCCTGCTGCGCGTGGCGTTGAAAATCAATGGGGCCGATAGTGCGGGAGTCGCCGGAAAGGGTAATCATCCGTAACAGGATTTTTCATGGGGGAGGAGACGGGAGGATGAGAGAACGACCGCAGCGATGAGAAGTTCCGCGCCGAGGGCAAATCTGTGATCAAGCTGGCAAAAATCGCCCCCCTATTTTGTGCCTGACGCCACAGAATAGAGCGCAACGTTAACTGGATCACACTCCTCATCTCAGGGGCGTAGAGGGGGGGAGGATGAGAATATGTCGCGTTGTGACCCACTATGATCGCGAAACGTCTCTCCTTGATTTATGTGCCCACAAAAAGAAGGACTGGATTATGACTCGCAGCATTACCCTCGCCCGCACGCTGGCGCTCTCGGCACTGGCCACCCTGGTGCTCTCTTCTTCCGCCTTCGCCAAGATTGAGGAAGGCAAACTGGTTATCTGGATCAACGGCGACAAGGGCTATAACGGCCTGGCCGAAGTCGGCAAGAAATTCGAAAAAGACACCGGCATCAAGGTCACCGTCGAGCATCCGGACAAGCTGGAAGAAAAATACCCGCAGGTGGCCGCCACCGGCGACGGCCCGGACATCATCTTCTGGGCCCACGATCGCTTTGGCGGCTATGCGCAGTCCGGCCTGCTGGCCGAAATCCACCCGTCCAAAGCCTTCCAGGACAAGCTGTTTCCGTTCACCTGGGACGCCGTGCGTTACGACGGCAAGCTGATCGGCTATCCGATAGCCGTCGAGGCGCTGTCGCTGATTTACAACAAAGACCTGGTCAAACAGCCGCCGAAGACCTGGGAAGAGATCCCGGCGCTGGACAAACAGCTGCGCGCCAGCGGCAAAAGCGCCATCATGTGGAACCTGCAGGAACCCTATTTCACCTGGCCTATCATCGCCGCCGACGGCGGTTATGCCTTCAAGTATGAAAACGGCAAATACAACATCAAGGATGTCGGCGTCGCCAACGCCGGTTCGCAGGCCGGTCTGCAGTTCATCGTCGATCTGGTGAAAAACAAACACATCAACGCCGATACCGATTACTCGATCGCCGAAGCTGCGTTCAACAAAGGCCAGACGGCGATGACCATCAACGGTCCGTGGGCCTGGAACAACATCGAACAGAGCAAAATCAACTACGGCGTGACGCTGCTGCCGACCTTCAAAGGCAAACCGTCCAAACCGTTCGTCGGCGTGTTGACCGCCGGTATCAACGCCGCCAGCCCGAATAAGGAGCTGGCGACCGAGTTCCTCGAAAACTACCTGCTGACCAACGAAGGGCTGGCGGACGTCAACAAAGACAAGCCGCTGGGCGCGGTGGCGCTGAAGTCTTATCAGGAGGCGCTGGCTAAAGATCCGAAGATCGCCGCCACCATGCAGAACTCGCAAAACGGGGAAATCATGCCGAACATCCCGCAGATGAGCGCCTTCTGGTACGCCGAACGCAGCGCGGTGATCAACGCCGTCAGCGGCCGTCAGACGGTGAAAGCCGCGCTGGACGACGTGCAGACCCGTATCACCAAGTAATGACGTCGTGCGGGGCGCCACGGTGCCCCGCCATTGCTTCACAGAAAGGAACGCCCTATGCAATTCGCTCACGCCGGGACGCCTGCGCGTAAAAAATCGAAGTGGTGGCAAAGCGACGCGCTGAAATGGCTGGTAGTCGGCCTGTTCAGCCTGGTGACCTGCTACCTGATTGTGTTGATGTATGCACAGGGTGAATACCTGTTCGCTATCCTGACGCTGATCCTGGTCAGCGCCGGACTTTACGTCTTCGCCAACCGCCGTGCCTACGCCTGGCGCTATGTGTATCCCGGCGTCGCCGGCATGGGACTGTTCGTCCTGTTCCCGCTGATCTGCACCATCGCCATCGCCTTTACCAACTACAGCAGCACCAACCAGCTGACCTTTGAGCGCGCGCAATCGGTGCTGATGCAGCGCCAGTTCCAGAGCGGCAAAACCTTCACCTTCGGCCTCTACCCGGCGGAAAATCAGCAATGGCGCCTGCAGTTAACCTCGCCGGACAGTGAACAGCCGTTGATTTCCGAGCCTTTCCGCCTCGACGCCGCTGCACCGCAAACCCTGGCATTGACCACCCAGAGCGCCGCACCGCAGGGCGAGCGTGCCACGCTGCGGGTGATCACCCAGAACCGACAGGCGCTGAGCCAGCTGGTGGCGCAACTGCCCGACGGCGGTGAACTGCGCATGAGCTCTCTTCGCCAATTCTCCGGCACCCGCCCGCTGTATGCGCTGGACAAAGACGGCAGCACGCTGACCAATAACCAGACCCAGGTGCGCTATCGGCCGAACGGCGACATCGGCTTCTATCAGGCGATCAACGCCGACGGCGGCTGGGCGCAAGAAACCCTGAGCCCAGGCTATACCGTCACCACCGGCTGGAAAAACTTCCTGCGGGTGCTGCAGGACGAAGGCATCAAAAAACCGTTCGTGTCGATCTTCATCTGGACCATCGTGTTCTCGGTGATGACGGTGATCCTTACCGTAGCGGTCGGCATGGTGTTGGCCTGCGTGGTGCAGTGGGAGGCGCTGAAAGGCAAGGCGATATATCGCGTGCTGCTGATCCTGCCCTATGCGGTGCCGTCGTTCATCTCGATCCTGATCTTCAAAGGCTTGTTCAACCAGAGCTTCGGCGAGATCAACATGATGCTCAGCCATCTGTTCGGCATCAAACCGGCCTGGTTCAGCGATCCGCTTACCGCCAAGAGCATGATCCTGATCGTCAACACCTGGCTCGGCTACCCGTACATGATGATCCTGTGCATGGGGCTGCTGAAGGCGATCCCGGACGATCTGTACGAGGCCTCGGCGATGGACGGCGCCAACCCGTGGCAGAACTTCTTCCGTATCACCTTCCCGCTGCTGATCAAACCGCTGACGCCGCTGATGATCGCCAGCTTCGCCTTCAACTTTAACAACTTCGTGCTGATCCAGCTGCTGACCAACGGCGGCCCGGACATGATCGGCACCACCACGCCGGCCGGCTATACCGATCTGCTGGTCAGCTACACCTACCGCATCGCCTTCGAAGGCGGCGGCGGGCAAGACTTCGGCCTGGCGGCCGCCATCGCCACGCTGATCTTCCTGTTGGTAGGCGCGCTGGCGATCCTGAATTTGAAAGCCAGCAAGATGAACTTCGATTAGGGAGAATAACGATGGCCATGGTTCAACCCAAATCCCAGCGCCTGCGGCTGTGGATCACCCATATTTTGATGCTGTGCTTTATCGCCCTGATCATGTTCCCGCTGCTGATGGTGGTGGCCATCTCGCTGCGTTCAGGCAACTTCGCCACCGGCAGCCTGATACCGGAAACCCTCTCCTGGGATCACTGGCGGCTGGCGCTCGGCTTCAGCGTCACCCACGCCGACGGCAGCGTGACGCCGCCGCCGTTCCCGGTGCTGCTGTGGCTGTGGAACTCCATCAAGATCGCGGCGATCACCGCGATCGGCATCGTGACGCTGTCCACCACCTGCGCCTACGCCTTCGCCCGCATGCGCTTTCGCGGCAAGAGCACCTTGCTGAAAAGCATGCTGATCTTCCAGATGTTCCCGGCGGTGCTGTCGCTGGTGGCGCTGTACGCCCTGTTCGATCGCCTGGGACAGTACATTCCGTTTATCGGTCTGAACACCCACGGCGGGGTGATCTTCGCCTACATGGGCGGAATCGCGCTGCACGTCTGGACCATCAAGGGCTATTTCGAAACCATCGATAACTCGCTGGAAGAGGCGGCGGCGCTGGACGGCGCCACGCCGTGGCAGGCGTTCCGTCTGGTGCTGTTGCCGCTGTCGGTGCCGATTCTGGCGGTGGTGTTCATTCTGTCGTTTATCGCCGCCATCACCGAGGTGCCGGTGGCGTCGCTGCTGCTGCGCGATGTGAACAGCTACACGCTGGCGGTGGGGATGCAGCAATATCTCAACCCGCAGAACTACCTGTGGGGCGACTTCGCCGCTGCTGCGGTGCTGTCGGCGATACCGATTACCGCCGTGTTCCTGCTGGCGCAGCGCTGGCTGGTGGGCGGCCTGACGGCCGGCGGCGTGAAGGGGTAATGTGTGCCACTGCAGTGCGTTGGATGTCTTTCCTTATCTTTTACCCTATGGATTTCAAGTTACAGCTAGCGAGTGCAGTCAACAACGCTGTAGCTTGAAAGACGACGGGTAATTATATCCTGTGTCTTTGGCGGCCATTGGCCGCCATTTTTATCTCCGCTATTCCCGTTTCAGCCGATCGGTGTTGGCCAGATAGAGCGTCACCACCAGCACCAATATCGCCGCGGCGTAGATCAGGGTATCGATGGGATTCTTGTGATCCACGATAATCAAACGAATAATCGCGGTAATGCCGATATAAATAAAATAGCGCAGCGGGAAATGATAACCCGACTCAAAATACTTGACGATCAAGGCGATAAATTCAAAGTACAAGAAATAAATCACGATGCCTTCAATCAACAGGTATGAAGAAGACTCTTCGCTATTGATAAAGAGCACCTTCGCCAGGTGAATGGTCTCCTTGACCAGAAACACCACCAGAATTGCCGCCAGCAGCAGCAAGCCTACGTTCAGCACCCGCTGCAGCCCTTTCGCTATCATGATCGAACGCGACGTTTTTGCCATAAAACCTCTCTCTGAATACCGCTAATATGATTCAACCGTGCCAATATAGGCATTGTCTTAAAAATCATGCCCCGTGCGAAAGCACTTTAAACCCCATTTAATTCATAAAGTTATAATAAGATGTTTCTGGCTTATAGATTTGTAGCAAATCGAAATGTCAACTATCATGGGTCACAGAGATCTTTACATAAAACCAATAACCTCGAATTAACAAGGGAATTCTTTATGCGCGCTAAACTTAACGGACTGGTCGCTGCGGGCCTGTTTACCTGTGCATTGTCCGGCCACGCCGCCGGCCTGGTAACCCCTGACAACGATCTGCGTAACGATCTCGCCTGGCTGTCTGACCGTGGCGTCATCAACGTCAGCCTGTCCACCTGGCCGCTGAGTCAGGAAGAGATCAGTTCTGTTATCGCGCAGGCCAAGCCGGTCACCAATACCGAGAAAAACGTCATCGATCGCGTGCAGCGCCGCGTCGATGCCTTGAAAGCCAACATCCGCGTCAGCGGTTACGCTTCGACGGATAAGCCCGGTACCCCGCAGGGCTTCGGCCAAAATGAGTACGCCGACGATCGTCTGACCATCGGCGCCGGCGCCAACGGCGAGTTCTGGGACGTACGTCTGCAGGGTTCGGTGGAAGGCGATCAGCGCGTCAGCGACGGCTCCAAATTCAACATGAACGGCTCCTACGGCGCGGTGAAAATCTGGAACCAGTGGCTCTCCTTCGGCGAAGTCTCCCAGTGGTGGGGCCCTGGCTACGACGGCAGCCTGATCCGCTCCGATGCCGCACGCCCGGTAGCGGGCTTCATGCTGCAACGCGCCGACCAATCGCCGTTTGAAACCCCGTGGCTGTCGTGGATCGGCCGCTGGCAATACCAGGTGACCGCCGGCCAGCTGTCACAGTACAGTTCCGTACCACACACCAAACTGATCGGTGGCCGCCTTACCATGATGCCGACCGACTTCCTGGAGCTTGGCGCTTCACGCATCATGATGTGGGGTGGTGAGGGCCGTCCGCAGTCGTGGAGCTCATTCTGGGACGGCTTTACCGGTAAAGATAACGACGATTCCGGTAAAGGCAACGATCCGGGCAACCAGCTCGCCGGCTTCGACTTCAAATTGAAAATGCAGCCGCTGATCGGCATGCCGGTCAGCCTGTACGGCCAGTTGGTGGGCGAAGATGAGGCAGGCTATCTGCCGTCGCAAAACACCTATCTGCTCGGGTTGGAAGGCCACCCGGAATGGGGCCCGACCACCATCAACTGGTATATCGAAGGGTCAGACACCCGTTCGGATATGAGCCGTAAAAACTATGTGTACACTCACTACACTTACAAAGGCGGCTACTACCAACAGGGCTACCCGTTGGGCCACGCCATGGGCGGCGACGGCCAAATGTTGTCCGGCCGCGTAGAGCTGGTGTTGGACGACAGCCAGCGTTGGAGCACCCGCCTGGTATACGCCAAGGTGAACCCGCTGAGCCAAAGCATCAACAAGGCATTCCCGAAATCCGATACGCTGAAGGGTATTCAGGTCGGCTGGGGTTACACCTTCCCGTCGCAGGTTAAGTTCGACACCAGCCTGTGGTACACCGACAACGATCACAGCACCGCCGATGACGTGGGCGCGGGCGTCAGCTTCGAAGTGCCGATCAACCTGTAATTTTCTGCAGACGTAAAAAAACCCGCCGCGGCGGGTTTTTTATTGGCTTCAACTCAGGCGCTTAACGCCATTCCTTGAAGCGGTTGATCAGCGCATTGGTCGAGCTGTCGTGGCTGCTGATTTTCTCGCTGCCCGCCAGTTCAGGCAGGATACGGTTAGCCAGCTGTTTGCCCAGCTCCACGCCCCACTGATCGAAGGTGAAGATGTTCAGGATCGCGCCCTGGGTGAAGATCTTGTGCTCGTACAGCGCGATCAGGCTGCCCAGGCTGAACGGCGTGATTTCGCGTAGCAGGATCGAGTTGGTCGGGCGGTTGCCTTCAAACACTTTGAACGGCGCCACATGCTTGACCTGTTCAGGGGTTTTACCCTGCGCCGCGAACTCGGCTTCCACCACCTCCAGCGATTTGCCGAATGCCAGCGCTTCGGTCTGCGCGAAGAAGTTGGACAGCAGTTTGGCGTGATGATCGCCCAGCGGGTTGTGGCTGATGGCCGGCGCGATGAAATCGCACGGCACCAGCTTGGTGCCCTGGTGGATCAGCTGGTAGAACGCGTGCTGGCCGTTGGTGCCCGGCTCGCCCCAGATGATAGGGCCGGTCTGGTAATCCACCGGGTTGCCGTTGCGATCGACGTACTTGCCGTTGGACTCCATGTTGCCCTGCTGGAAGTAAGCGGCAAAACGGTGCATGTACTGATCGTACGGCAGAATGGCTTCGGTTTCGGCACCGAAGAAGTTGTTGTACCAGATGCCGATCAGCGCCAGCAGCACCGGCAGGTTTTTCTCCGCCGGCGTCTCGGCGAAGTGCTTATCCATGGCGTGCGCGCCGCTCAGCAACTGCTCGAAGTTGTCATAACCGATGGACAGCGCGATCGACAGACCGATCGCCGACCACAGGGAGTAACGGCCACCGACCCAGTCCCAGAACTCGAACATGTTGTCGGTATCGATGCCGAACTCAGCCACCGCTTTGCCGTTGGTAGACAGCGCGGCGAAGTGCTTGGCCACGTGCTGTTGATCGACGGCGCTGCTCAGGAACCAGTCGCGCGCGCTGTGGGCGTTGGTCATGGTTTCCTGGGTGGTGAAGGTTTTGGAGGCCACCAGGAACAGCGTGGTTTCCGGGTTCAGCGGCTGCAGCGTTTCGGCGATGTGGGTGCCGTCAACGTTGGAGACGAAGTGCATGTTCAGGTGGTTTTTATACGGGCGCAGCGCTTCGGTCACCATGTAAGGGCCGAGATCCGAACCGCCGATGCCGATGTTCACCACGTCGGTGATCGGCTTGCCGGTGTAGCCTTTCCACTCGCCGCCGATGACGCGCGCGCAGAACTGTTTGATCTTGGCCAATACCGCGTTCACTTCCGGCATCACGTCTTTGCCGTCGACCAGGATCGGGCTGTTGCTGCGGTTGCGCAGGGCTATGTGCAGCACCGCGCGATCTTCGGTGCGGTTGATTTTCTCACCGGCAAACATCGATTTGATGGCGCCGTGCAGATCGGTTTCTTTCGCCAGCGCCTGCAGCTTCTCCAGGGTTTCCTGCGTGATACGGTTCTTGGAATAGTCCACCAACATTTGGTCGTTGAAGGTCGCGGAGAACCTGGAGAAACGATCGCTGTCCTGGGCGAACAGGTCGGCGATCCGTACGTCTTTCATCTGTGCATAATGTTGCTGCAGGGCTTGCCAAGCAGCGGTTTGACTAGGATTGATATTTTTCATAGCAACACTCTTAGGCTTGAGAATAAAAATGACGCGTTTGTCCGATTGTAGCCTGTTCGACTGTGATTATGATCTCTTTTCTTGCGATAGGCGCTAACTGTCAACGCATTGCCGCCTCGTTTCAGCTTTCACTCTATACTTTTGGCTAACGGCCTGTTATCGGGGTTGCCGAATTGTCATCAGGCTGTGTCATCGTTGCTCATTTCGTCATTTGAAAGGGATCTCGCTTATGGAATTATCCGCCCCGCTCATGTTGGTGCTTATCGGTCTGGCGTCGCTGCTGGCGCAGTGGCTGGCCTGGTTGCTGCGCCTGCCGGCCATTTTGCCGCTGTTGCTGTTCGGCATCGTGCTCGGCCCAACGGTGCATCTGGTGCAGCCGGATCTGCTGTTCGGCGATCTGCTGTTTCCGCTGGTGTCACTGTCGGTGGCAATCATCCTGTTCGAGGGAGCGCTGACGCTGCGTTTCGAGGAGATACGCGGCCTCGGCGGCGTGGTGCGCAACCTGGTCACCGTCGGCATGCTGGTCACCTTTCTGGTCATCAGCCTCGCCAGCTGGTGGCTGCTGGATTTCCCGCCGGAGCTGGCGGCGCTGATCGGCGCGGTGACGGTGGTAACCGGGCCGACGGTGATCGCCCCGCTGATGCGCGTGGTGCGGCCGAACGCCAACATTAACCAGGTGCTGCGCTGGGAAGGGATCGTCATCGATCCGGTCGGTGCCATCTTCACCCTGCTGGTGTTCGAGTTCATCGTGCTGAAGCAGAATGCCGAATCTTATACCCACCTGTTTTGGACGCTGGGCGTGACCGCCGCCGTCGGGCTTATCGCCGGCGCGCTGTTCGGCTACCTGCTCGGCCTGGCGCTGCATCGCGTCTGGCTGCCGCGTTACCTGCAGAACCTGGCGGTGCTGGCTATTATGCTGACCGCCTTCGGCGTGTCCAACGCCATCGCCGACGAGTCCGGCCTGTTGACCGTCACGGTGATGGGCATCTGGCTGGCCAACATGCGCGACGTGGACACCAGCGATATTCTGGCGTTCAAAGAGGAGCTGTCGGCGATCCTGATCTCGGCGCTGTTCATCATTCTGGCGGCGCGGCTCGACATCCAGGCGCTGTGGAACATGGGGTGGCCGCTGCTGCTGCTGCTGCTGGCGGTGCAGTTCATCGCCCGGCCGCTGTGCATCGCGGTGTCGACCTGGCGCTCTTCCCTGCACTGGCGCGATAGGCTGCTGCTGTGCTGGATAGCCCCGCGCGGTATCGTCGCCGCGGCGGTCAGCTCGCTGTTTGCGCTGACGCTGCAGCGCAGCGGTTATCAAGGCGCCGACCGGCTGGTGACCGTAGTGTTCGCCATCATCATCGGCACCGTGGTGCTGCAAAGCCTGACCAGCGGCATGATGGCGCGCTGGCTGCGCGTGCAGCAGCAGAAACCGCGCGGCGTGCTGATCGTCGGCGCCAACAGCGTGGCGCGCATGCTGGCGCAGGCGCTGATCAAGCTGAACGTGCCGGTGATCGTCACCGACAGCAGCTGGGAATATTACCGTCAGGCGCGCATGGAAGGCATTCCGGCCTACTATGGCCACGCCTACTCCGAACACGCCGAGAACTATCTCGATCTGAGCAATATCGCCCAGGTGCTGGCGCTGTCGCCGAATCGCCACCAAAACGCGCTGGCGGTTTATCACTTCGGTCACCTCTTCGGCGAGGATCACGTGTTCGCCATCCGTTCGGGGGCGCCGTTGAAAGGACGCGGCGCCAGCGCGGAAAGTTCGCGTTTTCGCCGGCATGAAATTTTATTTAATCAAGAAGCCACCTACGGCCGCCTGAGCAGCCTGCTCGCCAGAGGCGCCACCATAAAGGCGACCAAATTGAACGAAAATTTCGGTTGGCTGGAGTATTTGGAGAAACATCAGGGCGTTATTCCGTTATTCAGCCAAAAGGAAGACGGTTCTCTGCAACCGATTGGCGCCGGTTCCACGCCCGCGATGCCCTGTACGCTTATCGCGCTGGTACAAGATGAAAATCCCTCAACGTCTGTACGTTGACAGAATGGCGATAACCGGCTATTCCTAACAGCCTACTTGCGCACCCGGTGCGCAAGCCAGAAGAGGCGCGTCGCCCAGGTAGAGTGTCAGAGGAGCCGTTTCTCCGTTGACGGCACCCGAGGGGGAGCGACGCCGAGGTAGGGTAATGGCCGGCCATTATCGTATCGACTACAGGGGCTGAATCCCCTGGGTTGTCACCAGGGGATCGCCCACAGGGCGATCGACAAGGTGGGGCGCTTCTGGGTGTATCGTAGCCTGACCTCTACGCCTGCCCCCTGTTTACCGCTCTCCCCTTGTGCCAAGGCTATGGAATTACAGTGCCCCCAAACGGGCATCCCTGACACGAGGTTTCTACATGAACCAAGCAGTACCCCAGAATTCCACCGTGGTGGCCAAGTTCGGCGGCACCAGCGTCGCCGACTTTGAAGCCATGAACCGCAGCGCCGACGTCGTGCTGGCCAACCCACAGGTGCGCCTGGTGGTGTTGTCCGCTTCGGCGGGCGTCACCAACCTGTTGGTCGCCCTGGCCGAGGGTTGCGAGGCCGACAAGCGCAACTACCAGCTTGATGAAATTCGCCGCATCCAGTACGCCATCCTCGATCGCCTCACGGCGCCGGCGGTGATCCGCGACGAGATCGACCGCCTGCTGGAAAACATCGCCATGCTGTCGGAGGCCGCGTCGCTGGCCACCTCGACGGCGTTGACCGATGAGCTGGTCAGCCATGGGGAGCTGATGTCCACCCTGCTGTTCGTTGAAATCCTGCGCGCCCGCAACGTGCAGGCCGAATGGTTCGACGTGCGTAAAGTGATGCGCACCGACGATCACTTCGGCCGCGCCGTGCCGGACAGCGCCGCGCTCAGCGAACTGGCTCAGGCGCAATTGCTGCCGCGCCTGCAGGAAGCGCTGGTGGTCACCCAGGGCTTTATCGGCAGCGAGCCGAAAGGCCGCACCACCACGCTCGGCCGCGGCGGCAGCGACTATACCGCCGCGCTGCTCGGCGAAGCGCTCGGCGTCGGCCGGGTGGATATCTGGACCGACGTGCCGGGCATCTACACCACCGATCCGCGCGTGGTGCCGGCGGCCAAGCGCATCGACAAAATCGGTTTCGAAGAGGCGGCGGAAATGGCCACCTTCGGCGCCAAAGTACTGCATCCGGCTACCCTGCTGCCGGCGGTGCGCAGCGACATTCCGGTGTTCGTCGGTTCCAGCAAGGATCCGGCGGCCGGCGGCACGCTGGTGTGCAACACCACCGAGAATCCGCCGCTGTTCCGCGCGCTGGCGTTGCGCCGCAAGCAAACGCTGCTGACGCTGCACAGCCTGAACATGCTACACGCACGCGGTTTCCTGGCCGAGGTGTTCAACATTCTGGCGCGCCACAATATCTCCGTCGATCTGATCACCACCTCGGAAGTCAGCATCGCGCTGACCATGGACACCACCGGCTCCACCTCCGCCGGCGCCAGTCTGTTGACGACTTCGCTGCTGACCGAACTGTCGTCGCTGTGTCGGGTGGAGGTGGAAGAGAATCTGGCGCTGGTGGCGATCATCGGCAACCAGCTGTCGCGGGCCTGTGGCGTCGGCAAAGAGGTGTTCGGCGTGCTCGATCCGTTCAATATCCGCATGATCTGCTACGGCGCCAGCAGCTATAACCTGTGCTTCCTGGTACCGGGCGAAGAAGCCGAGCAGGTGGTGCGCGCCCTGCACCACAACCTGTTCGAATAAGTCATTACCCCTGATTGCGGGCGTAGCACGCTGCGCCCCTGCGTCTAAAAAAATCCGTTCAAAACCTGCAGGGGTTCAGCATGTTGAACCCGCAATAAAAAACACAACCACACCCACCGTTCTCAATCTGGCTAAGGAAAACCTGCATGCTGGCACTATTCACGCGCTTATTCCCCCTGTGGGCGATACTGCTGTCCGTCGCCGCTTATTACACGCCGACCACCTTTACCGGCATCGGCCCCTACGTCAGCCCGTTGCTGATGCTGATCATGTTCGCCATGGGCGTCACGCTGCGGCTGGATGACTTTAAACGGGTGCTGGCGCGCCCCGGTCCGGTGGCAGCCGGCATCTTCCTGCACTATCTGATCATGCCGCTGGCGGCCTGGATCCTGGCGATGCTGTTCCGCATGCCGCCGGATCTGTCCGCCGGCATGGTGCTGGTGGGCAGCGTGGCCAGCGGCACCGCCTCCAACGTGATGATCTATTTGGCCAAGGGCGACGTGGCGCTGTCGGTGACCATTTCGGCGGTCTCAACGCTGGTGGGCGTGTTCGCCACGCCGCTGTTGACCCGTCTGTACGTCGACGCCGAGATCAGCGTCGATATCATGGGCATGCTGCTGAGCATCCTGCAGATCGTGGTGATCCCGATCGGCCTGGGCCTGATCGTCCACCATACCCTGACCAAGGTGGTGAAGCGCATCGAGCCGCTGCTGCCGGCGCTGTCTATGGTATGCATCCTGGCGATCATCAGCGCGGTGGTGGCGGGCAGTCAAAGCCACATCGCCTCGGTCGGCCTGGTCGTTATCATCGCGGTGATCCTGCACAACGGCATCGGTCTGCTGAGCGGCTACTGGGGCGGTAAACTGTTCGGTTTCGATGAGTCCACCTGCCGCACGCTGGCGATCGAAGTCGGAATGCAGAACTCCGGGCTGGCGGCTACGCTGGGTAAAATTTACTTCTCACCGCTGGCCGCGCTGCCGGGCGCGCTGTTCTCGGTATGGCACAATCTCTCCGGTTCGCTGCTGGCGGGCTATTGGTCCGGCCGCCCTATCAAGAAAAAATAAACCGCCTGTGGGGGACGCAAACATTTGCGTCCCCACTCTGCTCTGCGAAATTTCGTATTTGCCACTGGTCGGATTGTCATAATTCCCTTCATCCCCTATCATCCGTGGAAAATAAAAATTCAGATTCTTCCTATCCATGCCGATAATGTTGGTAACAGGAAGAGACGTTCTACTTTTTTTAATTAATTAAGTCACCAGGGTTGCCCGCCAAAAAATGAGCAGCCTAATTATTATTTAGATCTATACCCACCGTCTTATTTGCTGCGGCAAATCAAGATACCTCGCAATGTGCATGTCGCTCATTATTTCGGGCCGGCCGTCGGCCGCCCGTGGTTAACCTCATGGATTGGGCTGGCTGCCCCGGTGGCCTCTCAGAATGGATTACAATGATAAAAAAAATCACCGCATTGACACTGCTGGTCAGCACGGCCCTTTCCGCCGAAACCTTGCCGGACTCCCATATGATGATGGACATGTCGATGGGGGAATCACGGCGCGCGTTGCAAGACAGCACGCGTGAAGTCAATCATTTGATCGAGCAGCGCCGCTACCAGCAGCTGAAGCAGCAGCGCTTGCTGGCGGAGCCGGAACCGGCCGCGCCCGCACTGCCGCAGTCCGCGCAGTGCCTGCCGATCGCCGGCGTTTATCTGCAGGGCATTACCCTGCTCTCGCCGGGCGATTTATCTGCGCTGAGCGCGCTGCCGGAAAACTGCATCAGCAGTAACGATATCAATCGCCTGACCCGCGAATTAACGCGTCTTTATGTGCAAAAAGGTTATATCACCGCGCGCGTGCAAATTGTTCGCCCTAATTCACAGGGGGAATTGGGGCTAAGCGTGACGGAAGGATTTATCGAAAAAATAGAAGGCGGCGATCGCTGGGTCAATAGCCGGTTATTATTTCCGGGCCTGGAAGGCAAGCCGTTGAAATTAACCGAACTCGACCAGGGATTGGATCAGGCCAATCGTTTGCAATCGAATACCACCAAGCTGGATATATTACCCGGCCGCCAGGTCGGCGGCTCGGTAATTCGTTTACGCAATCAACACGCCAAACCCTGGTTGATTACCGCCGGTACGGATAATTACGGCCAGAAAAGTACCGGCCAGTGGCTGGCGCGCGCCACCGCCACGCTGGACAGCCCGTTCGGCCTGTCGGACTTCGTCAGCCTGAACGCCAACAGCACGCTGGAAAACCCGGCTCACCGCTACAGTCGCGCCTATACCCTGCTCTACTCGCTGCCGTACGGCGCCTTCACCTTTAGCGGGTTCGCCAGCTTCTCGTCCTATGAGAACCACCAGCAGCTGCAGCACAACGTGGTCAAACTGCACGGCCAGACCCAACAGTACGGGCTGCGCAGCGACTACGTGTTTTATCGCGATCACGATCAGATAGACAGCCTGAGCGGCCAGCTGACCTATAAGCGCATCGACAACTACTTCGAAAGCGTGCGCCTTGAGGTCAGCAGCCCAACGCTGACCCTGGCCGAACTGAGCGCCAGCCACCTGCAAATTCTGCCCAATGGCGTGTTCAGCGCCAACCTCAGCGTCGAGCAGGGGATGCCGTGGCTGGGGGCCGGCCGCCACCCGAGTTCGGTGCACCTCGACAGCCAGTTCACCAAGGGCAAGCTGTTCGCCAACCTCAGCCAGCGCCTCAGGCTGGGCGAAGCCACCTATCAGCTCAACAACCTGTTCTACGGTCAATACAGCCGTGACCCGCTGCCCGGCGTGGAGTGGCTGAGTCTCACCGATCGCAGCGCCGTACGCGGCTTCAGCCGCAGTACCCAGTCCGGCGACAACGGCTGGTATCTGCAAAATACGCTGTCTCGCAGTTTCAATCTGGGCGCCACCACGCTGACGCCGCGCCTCGGCGCCGACGTCGGCCGCATTCTGCCGCGTCAGGACAACTCAGGCTGGCGCAGCAGCGCCGGTATAAGCACCGGCGCCACATTGCGTTATCAGCGAGCGCTGGTCGATCTCGAAGTCAGCCGCGGCTGGATTTTGTCTAACCACGCCACGCCGGAAGATCCCGTTCAGGTGTTGGCCCGCTTTTCTTACACCTTTTAATCAACAGTTTTGCAGGACCCCACGGCAACATACGGAGATACATGGATGAAAAATAATAACTTCAGACTTTCGGCGGCAGGCAAACTGGCCGCCGCGCTGGCGATTATTCTCGCCGCTTCCACCGGCGCCTACGCCGCAGAGATCGTTGCGGCCAACGGCGCCAACGGCCCCGGCGTATCTACCGCCGCCACCGGCGCGCAGGTGGTCGATATCGTCGCGCCGAACGGCAACGGGCTGTCGCACAACCAATATCAGGACTTCAACGTCAACCAGCCCGGCGCGGTGCTGAACAACTCCCGCGAGGCGGGACTGTCGCAGCTGGCGGGCCAGTTGGACGCCAACGCTAACCTGAAAGCAGCCGGACGCGAAGCCAGCGTGATCCTCAACGAGGTGATCGGCCGTAACCCGTCGCTGCTGCATGGCCAGCAAGAGATCTTCGGCATGGCGGCCGACTACGTGCTGGCCAACCCGAACGGCATCAGCTGTCAGGGCTGCGGGTTCATCAATACCAGCCACTCCTCACTGGTGGTCGGCAACCCGCTGGTGGAAAACGGCGTGCTGCAGGGCTACAGCACCTTCGGCAACCGCAACACCCTGAGCCTCAATGGCACCCTGAACGCCGGCGGCGTACTGGATCTGATCGCACCGAAGATCGACAGCCGCGGCGAAGTGATCGTGCAAGATTTCAAGCATTCGGATGGTAAGGTGACCTCGGCGACGATCAACGCCATCAGCGGTCTTAACCGGGTAGCGCGCGACGGCACGGTGCAGGCCAGCCAACAGATGCCGACCGCGTTGGACAGCTACTACCTCGGCAGCATGCAGGCCGGGCGCATCAACATCATCAACACCGCGCAGGGCAGCGGCGTGAAGTTGGCCGGCTCGTTGAACGCCGGCGATGAACTCAAGGTGAAAGCCTATGATATCCGCAGCGAAAGCCGCGTCGACGACGCCAGCAGCAACAAAAACGGCGGCGATAACTATCAAAATTACCGTGGCGGCATCTACGTCAACGATCGCAGCAGCAGCCAGAAGCTGACCCGCACCGAGCTGAAAGGCAAGAACATCAGCCTGGTGGCGGATAATCATGCGCACCTCACCGCCACCGATATCCGCGGCGAAGACATTACGCTGCAGGGCGGCAAACTGACGCTCGACGGCCAGCAGTTGAAGCAGACGCAAGGCCATACCGACGATCGCTGGTTCTACTCCTGGCAATACGACGTTACCCGCGAACGCGAGCAGCTGCAGCAGGCGGGCAGCACCGTCGCCGCCAGCGGCAGCGCCAAACTCATCAGCACCCAGGAAGACGTGAAGCTGCTGGGCGCCAATGTCAGCGCCGACCGCGCGCTGAGCGTCAAAGCGGCGCGCGACGTACACCTTGCCGGGCTGGTGGAGAAGGATAAATCCAGCGAGCGCGGCTACCAGCGCAACCACACCTCCAGCCTGCGCACCGGCAGATGGAGCAGCAGCGACGAAAGCGAAAGCCTGAAGGCCAGCGAACTGCGCAGCGAGGGTAAGGGCCAGGACAAGGGTAAACTGACGCTGGAAGCCGGCCGTAACGTTGCGACCCAGGGCGCCAGGCTGCATGCCAACAACGATCTGACTATCGACGCGAAAGACCAGATTCAGATCGGGGTGCAGAAAACCGCCAACGCCAAAGCGGTGCGCGATGACAAAACCTCCTGGGGCGGCATCGGCGGCGGCGACAACAAAAACAACAGCAATCGCCGCGAGATCAGCCACGCCTCCGAATTGACCAGCGGCGGCACCCTGCGCCTGAACGGCCAGCAAGGCGTCACCATTACCGGCAGCAAGGCGCGCGGCCAGACAGGCGGCGAAGTCACCACCACCCACGGCGGCCTGCGCATCGACAACGCGCTGAGCACCACCGTGGACAAAATCGACGCGCGCACCGGCACCGCCTTCAACATCACCAGCAGTTCGCACAAGGCCGACAACAGCTACCAGAGCAGCACCGCCAGCGAGCTGAAGTCCGACACCAACCTGACGCTGGTCAGCCGCAAGGATGCTGACGTGATCGGCAGCCAGGTCGCCAGCGGCGGTGAGCTGAGCGTCGAGTCGAAGACCGGCAACATCAACGTCAAGGCCGCCGAGCGGCAGCAGAAAATCGACGAGCAGAAGACCGCGCTCACCGTTAACGGCTACGCCAAAGAAGCCGGTGACAAGCAGTACCGCGCCGGTTTGCGCATCGAGCACACCAGCGACAGCGAGAAAACCACCCGCACCGAGAATAGCGCCTCAGGCCTCAGCGGCGGCAGCGTGAAGCTCAAGGCGGAGAAGGACGTGACCTTCAGCGGTTCTCAATTGGTGGCCGACAAAGGCGACGCCAACGTCAGCGGCAACAAGGTTTCGTTCCTGGCGGCCGACGACAAAACGACCTCAAACACCGAGCAAACCAAGATCGGCGGCGGTTTCTATTACACCGGCGGCATCGACAAACTCGGCAGCGGCGTGGAAGCCGGCTACGAGAACAGCAAAACCCAGACGCAAAGCAGCAAGGCGGTCACGTCCGGCAGCGACGTCAAAGGCAACCTGACGATCAACGCCCGCGACAAGCTGACCCAGCAAGGCGCGCAGCACAGCGTCGGCGGCACCTATCAAGAGAACGCCGCCGGTGTCGATCACCTGGCGGCCACCAACAGCAACAGCAACACCACCCACAAGACCGACGTCGGTGTGAATATCGGTGCCAACGTCGATTACAGCGCCGTCACGCGTCCGGTCGAGCGTGCGGTCGGCAAAGCGGCCAAGCTGGACGCCACCGGCGTCATCAATGATATCGGCGGCATCGGCGCGCCTAACGTCGGCCTCGATATCGGCGCACAGGGCGGCAGCAGCGAAAAACACAGCAGCAGCTCGCAGGCGGTGGTCAGCTCGGTGAAAGCCGGCAGCATCGACATCAATGCCAAAGGCGAAGTGCGCGATCAGGGCACGCAGTACCAGGCGAGCAAAGGCGCGGTCAACCTGACGGCGGATAGCCACCGCAGCGAAGCCGCGGCAAACCGTCAGGACGAGCAGAGCCGCGACACCCGCGGCAGCGCCGGCGTGCGCGTCTACACCACCACCGGCAGCGATCTGACCGTGGACGCCAAGGGCGAAGGCGGCACCCAGCGCAGCAACAGCAGCACCAGCCAGGCGGTGACCGGCTCGATCGACGCGGCCAACGGCATCAACGTCAACGTGAAAAAAGACGCGGTCTATCAGGGTACCGCGCTGAACGGCGGCAGCGGTAAAACCGCCGTCAACGCCGGCGGCGATATCCGCTTCGATCAGGCCAGCGACAAACAGAGCGAGAACCACAGCGGCTTTAACGTCAAAGCGTCCGCCAAAGGTGGCTTCACCGCCGACAGCAAAAACTTCGGCGCCGGTTTCGGCGGCGGCACCAACAACGGTGAAAGCAGCAGCAGCACGGCGCAGGTCGGCAACGTCAGCGGCCAGGGCGTGGAGCTGAAGGCGGGCCGCGATCTGACGCTGCAGGGCACCAACGTCAAGAGCCAGGGCGACGTCAGCCTGAACGCGGGCAACAAGGTCGCGCTGCAGGCGGCGGAATCGACCCAAACGCGTAAGGAAAGCAAACTGTCCGGCAATATCGATCTGGGCGCCGGCAGCAGCGACAGCAAGGAAAAAACCGGCGGCAGCCTCTCCGCCGGCGGCGCCTTCGACATCGCCAAGGTCAATGAGTCCGCGACCGAGCGCCAGGGTGCCACTATCGCCTCAGACGGCAAGGTCACCCTGTCCGCCAACGGCAAAGGCGATGACGCGCTGCATCTGCAGGGGGCCAAAGTCAGCGGCGGCAGCGCCGCGCTCGAGGCGAAAAACGGCGGCATCCTGCTGGAATCCGCCAAGAACGAGCAGCATAAGGACAACTGGAATCTGGGTATCAAAGCCAACGCCAGAGGCGGCCAAACCTTCAACAAGGACGCCGGCGGCAAAGTCGATCCGAACACCGGCAAAGACACCCACACGCTGGGTGCCGGTCTGAAAGTCGGCGTGGAGCAGCAGGATAAAACCACCCACGCCAACACCGGTATCACCGCGGGCGACGTGGCGCTCAACAGCGGCAAAGACACCCGCCTTGTCGGCGCACGCGTCGACGCCGACAGCGTACAGGGCAAGGTGGGCGGCGATCTGCGCGTTGAAAGCCGCAAAGACGTCGAGACAGGCGTGAAGGTGGATGTGGATGCCGGTCTGAGCCACAGCAACGATCCGGGCAGCAGCATCACCTCCAAGCTGTCGAAGGTCGGCACGCCGCGCTACGCCGGTAAAGTGAAAGAGAAACTGGAAGCCGGGGTGAACAAAGTGGCCGACGCCACCACCGACAAGTACAACAGCGTAGCGCGTCGCCTCGATCCGCAGCAGGATACCACCGGTGCAGTCAGCTTCAGCAAGGCTGACGGCAAAGTCACGCTGCCGGAAACGCTGGCCGGCGAAAAACCGCAGGGCCCGCTGTGGGATCGCGGCGCACGCACCGTCGGCGGCGCGGTGAAAGACAGCATCACCGGGCCGGCGGGTCGCCAGGGGCAGCTCAAGGTCAATGCCGACGTGGTGAACAACAATGCGGTCGGTGAGCAATCGGCGATTGCCGGTAAGCACGGCGTGGCGCTGCAGGTCGGCGGCCAAACCCAACTGACCGGCGGCGAAATCCGCAGCCAGCAGGGCAAGGTGGAACTGGGCGGTAGCCAGGTCAGCCAGCAGGACGTCAGCGGCCAGCGTTATCAGGGCGGCGGCCGCGTCGATGCGGCGGCCACGGTAGGTGGACTGTTAGGCGGCGCGGCGAAGCAAAGCGTCGACGGCAACGTGCCGTTCGCCAGCGGCCATGCCTCAACTCAGCAGGCGGACGCCAAAGCCGGCGTATTCAGCGGCAAATAACGCACTCCCCTACGCAACGCCCCCGGAAAACCGGGGGCGTTTTTTTTACAGCGTGCTTGGGGTGTCTTCCCAGTCGCGATCGTCGTCTTTCGCATCCTGATCCAACACGTTGTAGGCCACGGCGCAAAACAGCGAGTTCAGGCGCTTCATGTCTCCCAACAATCCCAAATGCAGCGAACTGGTCTCGATGCTCTGCACGTTTTGCTGATGCAGGCGATCGACGTGCGCATGCGCGTAGCGGCGATCCAGAATGCGGAAGCGGTGCTTGGAACGACGCAGGCGTTTGGCACTGGTGACGTCGCCGGACAGGAACACCGACAGCCCCAGACGCAGGTTGCCGATCAGCCGTTCGTGCAGCCCGTCCAGTTCCGCCAACCCTTCCGCCGAGAAGGCGCGGCGCGCGGCGTGCGATTTGGCGCCCACGTCGCCGGCCATGCGCTCGATGATGTCGCCCGCCTGTTCCAGGTTGAGCGCCATTTCGATGATCTCCGCCCAACGACGCGAATCTTCCTCGCCCAGATCTTCCTTCTGGATCTGCGCCAGATACAGCTTGATGGCGGTGTACAGCACGTCGACGTCATCGTCGAGTCGCCGCACCTCTTTATCCACGCCTTGCTTACCGTGCAGCACTTCGCGCTGCAGGATCATCATGTGTTCCACCACGTCGCCCATGCGCAGCGTTTCGCGCGCCGCGTTGGCCAGCGCCAGCGTCGGCGTATCCAGTGCGCTGGCGTCCAGATGACGCGGCCGCATGCGCGGGTCGTCGGCCGCCACGTCGACGATCAGCCGTTCGCACAGCGTCGCCATCGGCCCGGCCAACGGGATCATCACCAGACAACGGATCAGGTTGTAGAACACGTGGAAATAGATCACCAGCTCTTCGCTGCCACCCGGCAGCTGAGCCATCACATCCGCCAGATAGGAGACGAACGGCAACACCAGTATGCAGCCCACCAGCTTGAACAGCAGGCTGCCGAGCGCCACGCGCCGCCCGGCGGCGTTCTGGCCGCTGGCGTTGATCATCGCCAGCAGGCCGCTGCCGAGGTTGGCGCCGATCACCAGACAGAGCGCCACCTTCAGCGAAATCACGCCGGTGGCGGTCAGGGTGGCGGTCAGCAACACCGCCGCCAGGCTGGAATAGCTGACGATGGCGAACAGCGCGCCGGTCAGGGCGTCGAGCATCACGTCGCCGGTCAGCGACGAGAACAACACTTTCACCCCGGCCGCCTGGGTGATCGGCGTGGCGGCGGCCACGATCAGCTCGAGCGCCAGCACGATCAGCCCCAGACCGATCAAGACGCGCCCGATCTGGCCGATCCGCATCTGCTTGCGGCTGAGGAACAGGAATACCCCAACCAGGATCAGCAGCGGCGACAGCCAGGACAGATCGAAGGTCAACACGCGCGCCATCAGCGCGGTGCCGACGTCGGCGCCGAGCATGATCACCAGCGCAGGCGCCAGCCCCACCAGCCCTTGCGCGACGAAAGAGGTCACCAGCAGCGCCGTGGCGTTGCTGCTTTGCACCAGCGCGGTCACGCCGATGCCGGAAACGAACGCCAACGGTTTTTTCTCAACGCTGTCGCTCAAAACGCGCCGCAGATTGGCGCCATAAACCCGCATGATCCCGGTGCGCACGATGTGGGTTCCCCACACCAATAGCGCCACGGACGAAAGCAGGTGAAGAAGGGTCAGCACGGAAGATACGCTCCATTAACGCCCGGCCAAAGAAGGCTGGTACCCGATGCCTGTCAGGCACTGCGGATGGGCGGAACGGTGCTGTTCGCCCCAGCCGCAGCCGGTAGGCTAAAGATGACGGGTACAGCGCGCGGTCCCGCCTGCCGGGCGTGGGTCTGGCAGGACAGCGGGCGGGGGCAGACCGCAGAAGAGAAGGGTTAAGGCGGCGGTGGGAGAGCCCCGGTGCCGCGCTGCGAAGTCATGCAACTTCCCGCAATACAACAGGTTCCAAGTGTAGCCCAATTTCCGCGCCGTCGGGCCGCAGATCGGCCACCGAACGGTTGAGCACGTCAACCAGCAACTCTACCTCGCGAACCTGAATCCGATAGCGTACCACATTCCCGAGCAAACTGTGACCAAGGATCACCCCGCCGATCCCCTGTCCGGCCGGCAACAGGCCGATAGACTCTGGGCGGATCGCCACCTTGCCGGCATAGCTGCGCCCGGTCAGCCGGCCGGCCTGTTCGGCGCTCAGCAGGTTATAGTTACCGATAAAACCGGCGGCGAAGGCGTCCGCCGGCTGGGTATACAAGGTTTCCGCATCGCCGCTCTGTACGATCTGCCCCTTGTTCATCAGGACGATGCGATCCGACAGGGTCAGCGCCTCTTCCTGATCGTGGGTGACGAAGATCGCCGTCAGGTTCAGCTCGCGCTGAATGCGCCGGATCTGCTCACGCAGATGTTTGCGGATGCGTGCATCCAGCGCCGACAGCGGTTCGTCGAGCAGCAGCAGACGCGGGCGCGTGACCAGCGATCGCGCCAGCGCCACGCGCTGACACTGGCCGCCCGACAGTTGGTGCGGATAGCGCTTCGCCAGATCGCTCAGCTCCACCAGCGCCAGCACCTCCTGCACCCGCTGGCCGATCTGCCCGGCCGCCAGCTTCTGCATTTTCAGGCCGAAGGCCACGTTGCCTTCCACCGTCATATTGGGAAACAGTGCATAGCTTTGGAACACCATGCCGATGCCGCGCTTTTGCGGCGCCAGCGGCACCAGATCCTGGCCCTGCAGTAAAATTTGCCCGCTGTCGACCGGAGTCAGGCCGGCCAGACAGCGCAACAGCGTCGACTTGCCGCAGCCGCTTGGCCCGAGCAGGGTGACGAACTCCCCCTCTTCGGCAGTGAAATCGATATCCTGAAACACCTGGGTCTGGCCATAGTGTTTGTTCAGGCGGGTGACGTTGAGATAAGCCATCGGGTTAACCCTTGTTTTTATTCAGCAGGTTCGCCAGCCAGGTGACGAGCAGCACCACGGCGAAATAAGAGATGACCAGCGCGCTGGTGAAATGCCCGCTGCCGTTGCGCATATTGAACAGATAGACCTGCAGCGTTTCATACTGGCTGCCCACCAGCAGGTTGGCGAACACGAACTCGCCGATCAGGAACGAGAACGACAGCAACACGGCGATCGTTCCGCCCTTGCGCAAATTTGGCAGCACCACCCACAGCGCCGCCCGCCAGGTACTGGCGCCGAGCAGGTGCGCGGCGTCCATCAGATCGCGCAGGTTGATCGCCTGCATGTTGTTGCTGATGGCGCGGTAGATAAACGGCAGCGCGATGGTGAAATAGCAGCCCACCAAAATCCAGGGGGTGCCGAGCAGCGGCAGCGGATCGGCGGCGAACAGTTGCATCAGCCCCACCGCCGACACCACCGGCGGCACGGCGAACGGCAGCAAAATCAGCACGTTCATCACCGCGTCCAGCTTGGGGAAGTAGTAAGCGATCACAAACATCGCCGGCAGGATCACCACCACCGACAGCAACAGCGTGCCGAAGCAGATCAGCAGCGAGTGCCACAGCGCCTGCAAAAAACGCGGGTCGCTCCACAGCGCCGTCAGCCACTTCAGAGTAAAACCGTCCGGCAAAATGGTGGCGCCCCACTGGGTAGCCAGCGCGTAAATCAGCGTCGCCGCCAGCGGCAGCAACAGGATCAACAGCAGCAGGCCGGTCACCGTGCGGTGGTACAAGCGTTCAACACGCGACATGAGCATTCTCCAGCCGGTTATGAGCGCGCATTGAGGTAGCTCCTGCGCAGCATCCATTGGTGGATCACCGTGATAAACGCCATCATCACCACCAGCAGCATCGCCAGCGCGCTGGCCAGGTTCGGATCGAGGGAGATGTCCCCCGCCACCAACGCCGAGATGCGGATCGGGATCACGTTGAAGTTGCCGGTGGTCAGCGCGTACACCGTGGCGTAGGCGCCCAGCGCGTTGGCCAGCAGGATGACGAAGGTGCCCATCAGCGCCGGCGCCAACACCGGCAGGCCGATATGCCGCCAGTAGCGCCAGGGGCCGGCGCCGAGCAGCGCCGCCGATTCGCGCCAGTCGGCACGCAGCGCGTCAAATGCCGGATACAGCAGCAGCACCCCGAGCGGGATCTGGAAGTAGGTATACAGCACGATCAGGCCGCTCTTCGAATAGAGGTTGAAGCTCTCCATCAGACCGTATTTGCGCAGCAGCAACGTCAGGCAACCGTTCAGCCCCAGCAGTATGACGAAGGCGAACGCCAGCGGCACCCCGGCGAAGTTGCTGGTCATGTTGGTGAACGACATTACGAAGTCATGAAACCGCGTCTGGCCTAGCTGACGCAGTGAGTAACTGCCAACTAATGCGATCAGCAAGCCGTAGACGCTCGACCATAGCGAGATCTCCAGCGAGAACTGAAACGCCTGCAGGTAGAACGGCGAGGTGAGGATATCGACATAGTTGCCCCACCCCCAGCCGCTGGTCTCGCTGAAAAAGCTGTGAACGGCGATCCACACCAGCGGGGCGATCTGAAACGCGCCGAACAGCACGATAAACGGCAGCAGGCACAGCGCGGCGATCCATTTGGTTTTGCTGTTCATCGCGCATCCTGCGCCAGCAGCGCCCGGCAGTGCGGCTTGTCGTGCGGCGCCTGCAACAGATCGCAGATCGTGCCACACAGCTCGGTTTGCTGCGGATCGGCGTCATCCAGGCTGAAGCCCGCGCCGAATACGAACAGCGGTACCTGGCGCTCTTCCGGCAATACGCCGCCGTGGCTGCGATCGTCGTTCATGCCGTGGTCGGCGGTAACCAGCACCTGATAACCGGCCGCCAGCCAATCGGGCAGATAGCGCGACAGCGAGCCGTCGGCGCGCCGCGCCGCGTTGCGGTACTGCGGCGAAGAGAGGCCAAAGCGGTGGCCGGCGTCATCGATGTTCATCGGATGGATCAACAGAAAGTCTGGCTGATAACGCAGACGCAGGTTTTCGGCGTCGTCAAACAGATGGCTGTCGGGATAACCGTCGTCGTAATAGAAATGCCCGTGTTGAATCGGCAGCTCGGGGGCATCGGTATGGCGGTCGCGCGCGGCGTCGAACGGCGTGCGGTTATACAATTCGCTGAACCAGTGGTAAGCGGCGGCGGCGGTGGTCAGCCCGGCGGCGCGCGCGTAATGAAACACACTTTGTTGATGAGAAAGGCGCGAGACGTGATTGTGCACCACGCCGCTCTCCACCGGCGTGACGCCGGTGAGGATGCATTCATACAGCGGCCGGGAGAGCGAGGGCAACTCGCTCTCCAGCAGGTACAACCGCCCGCGTCCCGCCGCGCATTCGGCCTGCAGATAACCCATGGCGTCGTGCGCCACCCGGTAGTTGAGGCCGTCCAGCAGCACGAGGATCGTTTTCATGGTGCGTTAACTCACTGCTGCATAAACATAATGACGTTTTCCTGCCACAGGCGCGGCAGCGCTTTGGCGCTCTGTTCCCAGGCTGCCGGATCGGCGATCGGGTGCGCGTTCTTGTACTGCTCGGCCGGCAGCAGCTTGGCTTTGACGTCGTCCGGCAGCGTCAGATGCTCGGCGCGGATCGGGCGGGCATAGCCGCGCGCCAGGTTGATCTGACCGGCGTCGGAGAAGATGTATTCGCGCGCCAGCTTGGCGGCATTCGGGTGCTTGGCGTATTTGTTGATGATGGTGGTGTAGCCGGAAGTGATCGAACCGTCCGACGGGATCAGCACTTCAAAGCGGGTTTTGTCGATCTGATCGCGGTAGTTCAGACCGTTGAAGTCCCATACCACGCCGACCTGCACTTCCCCCTTCTCCAGCGACGCGATCACCGGGTTACTCAGGCTCAGGCGGCCGGCCTTGGCCAGCTTGCCGAAGAACTCCAGGCCCGGCTTGAGGTTTTTCTCGTTGCCGCCCATGGCGTAAGTGGCCGCCAGCACGCCGCTGGCCGCCTGCGAAGCGGTGCCGACGTCGCCGATGGTGACCTGATAGCTGCCCTTCAGCAGATCGGCCCAGCTGTGCGGGATGTCTTTCACCTGTTGCTTGTTAATGATGAAGGCGATGGTGCCGGTGTAAGCCAGCGCCCAGTGGCCATCTTTGTCTTTCGCCCAATCTGGCACCTGATCCCAGGTGGAGGGTTTGTACGGCTGCGTCACGCCCTTCTGCACCGCCACCGGGCCGAAGGCCGCGCCGACGTCACCGATGTCCGCCGTGGCGTTGTTCTTTTCCGCATCGAATTTGGCGATCTCCTGCGCAGAGCTCATGTCGGTATCGACATGCTTCAGGCCGTATTTGCTCAACAGATCTTGCCAGGTGCCTTTCCAGTTGGCCCAACTGTCCGGCATGCCGACGCTGTTGACTTCGCCTTCTTTTTTAGCGGCCTGCTCCAACGCCGCCAGATCGGTATCCGCGGCCCAGCTCATCTGGCTGGATAACACGATGGCACTGGTTAACACAGAAGCGCACAAACGTTTCATAACTGATGCTCCAGGTGGTAGTGTGGGGATGGCTGGACTAGTCCAGCAAGGGCCAAACCAATCTAACGGACGAATGTGATAATTATATGTCAGCTTAAAAAAGCGACAGTTTTATCACCCATTGCAACGGCGAAAACGCGACGCTGGTCTACCTTAAAGGCCAAACGCACTGAAACGGGACACCCGCTGTATGAGTGAAGCACCGACGACCGTCGCCACCATCTGCCAAACGCTGCACGCCCGCATCACCGCCGGCGAGTTCGCCGTGGGCGGCAAGCTGCCCTCCGAGCGAGCCCTGAGCGAACAGTTCGCCACCACCCGCATTACCCTGCAGGAGGCGCTCGGCCAATTGGAGGCGCAGGGCGTCATTTACCGTCAGGTGCGGCGCGGTTGGTTTATCTCGCCGCCACGTCTGATCTATAACCCGTTGCAGCGCAGCCATTTTCACGCCATGGCGCAGCAACAGGGGCGCGCCGCCCATACCGAAGCGATAGACAGTGCGCTCGTCACACTCGACGCGCCGCTGGCCGGCCGCCTGGCACTGCCCTCCGGCGCCGAGGCCTATCGCATTCGCCGGCTGCGCTACATCGACGGGCGTGCGGTGCTGTACTGCGAGCACTACCTCAATCCGGCCTATTTCCCCGGTATTCTGGACGAAGATCTGACCCAGTCGCTGACCGCGCTGTACGCCGCACGCTACGGCATTCACTACGGCCGGGTACGTTTCGACATGCTGCCCACCCTGCTGCCGCAACAGGCCGCCGCCATGCTGAAGGTGACCTACGGCAGCCCGGCGCTGTTCATTACGCGGGTGAACCGCGATCAGCACGACAGAGTGATCGATTGCGACCTGGAGTATTGGCGTTACGACGCGCTGCACATCGACGTGGAAGCGCTGTAAATGACAAGGGCGCATCGCTGCGCCCTTGAAGAGGAAAATCAGTCGGCGTCGTAGCCGAGGTTTGGCGCCAGCCAGCGTTCTACCTCGCTCACGCTCATCCCTTTACGCGCCGCGTAGTCTTCCACCTGATCGCGCTGGATCTGCGCCACCGCGAAATACTTGCTCTCAGGATGGCTGAAGTACCAGCCGGACACCGCCGCTCCCGGCCACATGGCGAAGGACTCCGTCAGCGCCATACCGGTGTGGCGGTTGACGTCGAGCAGCTGCCAGATGGTCGCTTTCTCGGTGTGCTCCGGGCAGGCCGGGTAGCCCGGCGCCGGCCGGATGCCCTGATAGTTTTCGCGGATCAGCTCCTCGTTGCTCAGATTCTCGTCAGCGGCATAGCCCCAGTGCAGCTTGCGCACCTGTTCGTGCAGGTATTCGGCGAAGGCCTCCGCCAAACGATCCGCCAGCGCCTTGACCATGATTTTGTTGTAATCGTCGTGCTGTGCGTCGTACGCCGCCGCCAGCGCGTCCTCCTCCAGCCCGCCGGTTACCGCGAAGGCGCCGAAGTAGTCGGCCTTGCCGCTGCTTTTCGGTGCCACGAAGTCCGCCAGGCAGTAGTTTGGGAAGTCGGTTTTTTCTGTCTGCTGGCGCAGATGGCGGCTTACCGCCAGCACCTCGCCGCGCTGTTCGTCGCGGTACACTTCCACATCGTCGCCGACGCGGTTGGCCGGGAACAGGCCGTAAACGCCGCGCGGGTTGAGGCTGCGCTCGGCGGCCAGCCGATCCAGCATCTGATTGGCGTCATGGAACAGGCGTTTAGCCTCTTCCCCCACCACCTCATCCTCCAGGATGCGCGGATATTTGCCCGCCAGCGACCAGGTCATGAAGAACGGCGTCCAGTCGATATAGTGGCGCAGCGTCTCGATGCCGACCGCCACCGGGAACACACCCAATTGCCGTGGCGCCGGCGGCTGATAATCGGCCCAATCCAGCGCCATGGCGTTGGCGCGCGCCTTCTGCAGATCGACCGGCGGCGTGCGCGGTTTTTTGCGCGCGTGCTGAATGCGCACCGTTTCGTACTCTTTGCGAGTGCGCGCCACAAACTCGTCGCGCTGGGTGGCGGACAGCAGTGCCGACACCACGCCCACGGTGCGCGAGGCGTTCTGCACGTAGGTGGTCGGGCCGCTGTAGTTCTGTTCAATTTTCACCGCGGTGTGCGCCTTGGAGGTGGTGGCGCCGCCGATCAACAGCGGCAGGGTAAAGCCCTGGCGCTCCATCTCTTTGGCCACGTTGACCATCTCGTCCAGCGACGGCGTGATCAGCCCCGACAGGCCGATGATGTCCACCTTCTCTTCGCGCGCGGTGCGCAGGATTTTCTCCGTCGGCACCATCACGCCCAAATCGACGATTTCATAGTTGTTGCACTGCAGCACCACCCCGACGATGTTCTTGCCGATGTCGTGCACGTCGCCCTTCACCGTCGCCAGCAGGATTTTCCCTGCGGAGGTGCCCTGCTGCTTGCTGGCTTCGATGTACGGTTCCAGGTAAGCCACCGCCTGCTTCATCACGCGGGCGGATTTCACCACCTGCGGCAAGAACATCTTGCCCTCGCCGAACAGGTCGCCGACCACGTTCATCCCCGCCATCAGCGGCCCTTCGATCACTTCGATCGGGCGTTCGGCCTGCTGCCGCGCTTCTTCGGTATCCAGCTCGATAAACTCGGTGATGCCCTTCACCAGCGAATACTCCAGCCGCTTTTCCACCGGCCAGCCGCGCCACTCCGCCTGCTGCACCGCCGCTTCGCCGTCTTTGCTGCCGCGGTACTTTTCCGCCAGCTCCAGCAGGCGTTCGGTGCCGTCCTCGCGGCGGTTGAGGATCACGTCTTCTACCGCCTCGCGCAGCTCGCCAGGCAGATCGTCATAAATCGCCAGCTGCCCGGCGTTGACGATGCCCATGTCCATGCCGTTGCGAATGGCGTGATACAGGAACACCGCGTGGATCGCCTCGCGCACCGGATCGTTGCCGCGGAACGAGAACGACACGTTGGACACCCCGCCGGAGATCATCGCGTGCGGCAGGTGGGTTTTGATGTCGGCGCAGGCTTCGATAAAGTCGACGGCGTAGTTGTTGTGCTCTTCGATGCCGGTGGCGACGGCGAAGATGTTCGGGTCGAAAATGATGTCTTCCGGCGGGAAGCCGACGCGTTCGGTCAAAATTTTATAGGCGCGGCGGCAAATCTCGAACTTGCGCTCGCGGGTATCCGCCTGGCCCACTTCGTCGAACGCCATCACCACCACCGCGGCGCCGTAGCGGCGCACCAGCCTGGCGTGGTGGATAAAGGCCTCTTCGCCCTCCTTCATCGAGATCGAGTTGACGATGCCCTTGCCCTGAATGCACTTCAGACCTTTCTCGATAACGGACCATTTGGAGGAGTCGATCATGATCGGCACCCGAGCGATATCCGGCTCGCCGGCGATCAGATTGAGGAAGCGCACCATCGCCGCCTCGGCGTCGAGCATCCCCTCGTCCATGTTGATGTCGATGATCTGCGCGCCGCTCTCCACCTGCTGGCGCGCCACGTCGAGCGCTTCGTTATATTTCTCTTCTTTGATCAGGCGTTTGAAACGCGCCGAGCCGGTGACGTTGGTGCGCTCGCCGACATTGACGAACAGGGTGTTGGCGTCGATGGTCAACGGCTCAAGACCGGCCAGACGGCAGGCGACCGGGATCTCCGGCAGCCGGCGCGGCGGCACGCCCTCAACCGCCTTGGCCATCGCGGCGATGTGTTCCGGCGTGGTGCCGCAGCAGCCGCCGATGATATTGAGGAAGCCGGCCTGCGCCCACTCCCCGACCTGGCGCGCCATCTCGGCCGCATCCAGATCGTACTCGCCGAAGGCGTTCGGCAAACCGGCGTTCGGGTGCGCGGTGACGTAGGTCTCCGAGATGCGCGCCAGCTCGGCGACGTACTGACGCAGTTCATCCGGCCCCAGGGCACAGTTCAGGCCGAAGGTCAGCGGCTTGACGTGACGCAGCGAGTTGTAAAACGCCTCGGTGGTTTGGCCGGACAGGGTGCGGCCGGAAGCGTCGGTGATGGTGCCGGAGATCATGATCGGCAGTTCCACCCCCAGCGCTTCGAATTCGGTTTCCACCGCAAAGGCGGCGGCCTTGGCATTCAGGGTGTCAAAGATGGTTTCGATCATGATCAGATCGACGCCGCCCTCCACCAGCGCGCGGGTCGATTCGCGATAAGCCGCCACCAGCTCGTCGAACGAGATGTTGCGGAACGCCGGATCGTTGACGTTCGGCGAGATGGACGCAGTGCGGTTGGTCGGCCCCAACACACCGGCGACGTAGCGCGGTTTTTCCGGCGTGCGCGCCGTCCATTCGTCGGCGCAGGCGCGCGCCAGGCAGGCGGCCTGGTAGTTAATCTCGGCGGACAGCGACTCCATGTGGTAGTCGGCCATGGCGATGGGGGTGGAGTTGAAGGTATTAGTTTCAAGGATATCGGCACCCGCCTCGAGGTAGGCGTAATGAATGGCGGTGATCACTTCCGGCTTGGTCAGCACCAGCAGATCGTTATTGCCTTTCAGATCGCTGCCCCAGTCGGCGAAACGCTCACCGCGGAAATCGCGCTCATCCAGACGGTAGCTCTGGATCATGGTGCCCATGCCGCCGTCCAACACTAAAATGCGCTGCGCTAACTGGCGGCGCAGTTGTTCTACTCGATTCGTCACTGTAACCCCTTCCATTGCCATCCAGCCCATCGCTCAACTGCCGCAAAAACCAACGGGTCATCCTAGCACAGCTTGTAGGGACAAAGGGGGAGACGACAATTGAGAGTTTTTCAGGTTGTGCGCCAACACCTCCGATGAGCTGGCGGCGGCTTGCAATTCATCGACAAAAAACGAAAATGAATTCCATCATACGGAAAAAGGAATATCACCCATGGCCACCCCTGCTCCCGCCAAACGCGGCAAGAAGCCCCGCGCAGCAGCCCCGGCCGCCAGTGCGGCGACCGGCCAGGTACAATCGTTGACCCGTGGCCTGAAGCTGCTGGAATACATTTCGGAAGCCCAGGGCAACGTGGCGCTGACCGATCTGGCCCAGCAGGCCGGCCTGCCGAACTCCACCACTCACCGTCTGCTCACCACCATGCAGCAGCAGGGATTCGTGCGCCAGGTCGGCGATCTCGGTCTGTGGACCATCGGCTCGCACGCTTTTGTGGTCGGCAGCAGCTTTCTGCAAAGCCGCAACCTGCTGGCGATGGTGCATCCGACGCTGCGCCGACTGATGGAAGAGTCGGGTGAAACGGTCAACCTGGCGGTACTGGATACCAGCGAGTACCAGGCGATCATCATCGATCAGGTGCAGTGTACGGCGCTGATGCGCATGTCGGCGCCGATCGGCGGCAAACTGCCGATGCACGCCTCCGGCGCCGGCAAAGCCTTCCTCGCCACCCTGCCGGACGATCAGGTGACCAAGCTGCTGCACAAGAAAGGCATGCACACCTACACGCCGCACACCCTGACGCCGCACAACCTGAAAGAGGGACTGGCGCAGATCCGCAAGCAGGGCTTTTCCTTTGACGACGAAGAGCACGCGCTCGGCCTGCGTTGCGTGGCGGCCTGCATCTTCGACGAGCATCGCGAAGCCTTCGCCGCCATTTCTATCTCCGGCCCGGTATCGCGCATCACCGACGATCGCGTGATCGAGCTGGGCGCGCTGGTGATCCACGCGGCGAAAGAGATCAGCCTGGCCTACGGCGGCGTACGCTAATCCAGCCCATCCGCGGGGCGCCGCAGTGCGCCTCCGCTCCCCTTCCTTGCTCTGTTGTCAGCATGTAAATGGCTGTTGGTATCCTGTTTAGCCCACAGGAAAAAAGCTTGAAGCCGATCACAGTTAACGATCCTCACGGCGAAAGCCCATTGCAACCGCTCAAACTTCCTTCGACAATGTTACCGATAACATGTTACCGGTAACAATCGAACTGAACGAAGGTAACGTCACCCGGTGTTTTGGAGCCAAGCCATGACCAACAATCACAATCGCATTTACGTCGTTATGGGCGTTTCCGGCAGCGGCAAGTCCGCCGTCGCCGCCGCCGCGGCCCGCCAACTCTCCGCCGGCTTCCTCGACGGCGACTTCCTGCATCCGCGCAGCAATATCCTGAAGATGGCCGCCGGCGAAGCGTTGAACGACGACGATCGCGCCCCGTGGCTGGCCGCGCTCAACGACGCCGCCTTCGCCATGCAGCGCACCAACAACGTGTCGATCATCGTCTGCTCGGCGCTGAAAAAGCAGTATCGCGACCGCCTGCGCGCCGGCAACGGCAACCTGTCGTTCATCTATCTGCACGGCGAGTTCCCGGTGATCGAATCCCGTCTGGCGGCACGTAACGGCCACTTCTTCAAGCCGCAGATGTTGGTCACCCAGTTCGCCGCACTCGAGCAGCCGGGCGCCGACGAAAACGACGTGATGGCGATCGACATCAATCAGCCGCTGGACGCGGTGATCGCCGATACCGTGCACCATATCCAGAGCTTCCTGCCACAGGACGTGTGCGCGTGAGTACCCTGACGCTGGTCGGTACCGCAGTCGGCTCGGTTTTACTGCTGTTATTCCTGGTGATGAAGGCGCGCATGCACGCCTTCGTCGCGCTGATGCTGGTGTCCATCGCCGCCGGCATTTTCTCCGGCATGCCGCTGGACCATATCGCCGACACCATGCAAAAAGGCATGGGCGACACGCTGGGCTTCCTGGCGATCGTGGTGGCGCTGGGGGCGATGTTCGGCAAGATCCTGCATGAGGTCGGCGCGCTCGATCAAATTGCGGCGCAATTGCTGAAACGATTCGGACAAAGCAAGGCGCACTATGCGCTCGGTATCGCCGGCCTGATCTGCGCGCTGCCGCTGTTCTTCGACGTGGCGGTGGTGCTGCTTATCGGCATCGTGTTCGCCGTGGCGCGCCGCACCGACGGCAATATCGTCAAGCTGGCGATCCCGCTGTTCGCCGGCGTGGCCGCCGCCGCCTCCTTCCTGCTGCCGGGACCGGTGCCGATGCTGCTGGCTTCGCAGATGAAGGCCGACTTCGGCTGGATGATCGCCATCGGCCTGGTGGCGGCGGTGATCGGCATGCTGATCGCCGGCCCGCTGTACGGCAGCTTTATCAGCCGCTTCGTCAACTGGCCAATGCCGCCGGAAGAGAATGAGCCGACGCTGACCAAGGGCAATCTGCCGTCGTTCGGCTTCAGCCTGGCGCTGGTGCTGTGCCCGCTGGTGCTGGTCGGCATGAAAACCATCGGCGCGCGGCTGGTCACTCCGGGTTCACAGCTGCAGCAGTGGCTGGAGTTTATCGGCCATCCATTCACCGCCATCCTGCTGGCCTGCCTGATCGTGATTTACGGCCTGGCGAAGCCACGCGGCATGAGCAACGAACAGACGCTGGCCATCTGCTCCGCCGCAGTGCAACCGGCCGGGATCATCTTGCTGATGACCGGCGCCGGCGGGGTGTTCAAACAGATCCTGGTGGATTCCGGCGTCGGGCCGGCGCTGGGTGACGCCATGATCGGCGCCGGCCTGCCGATCGCCGTGGCCGCCTTTGCGCTCTCCGCCATGGTGCGGGTGATCCAGGGCTCGGCCACCGTCGCCTGCCTGACCACCGTCGGCTTGGTGCTGCCGGTCACCAGCCAGCTCGGGCTGAACGGCGGGCAACTGGCCGCGCTGGCTATCTGCATCGCCGGCGGCTCCATCGTGCTGAGCCACGTCAACGACGCCGGTTTCTGGCTGTTCGGCAAATTCACCGGCGCCAACGAACTGCAAACGCTGAAAACCTGGACGGTAATGGAAACGATTCTGGGCAGCGTCGGCGGCGCCATCGGCATGATTGCATTCACGATGTTTTAACGCCCAAATCGCCCCCGGCCTTGCACACCAGGGCTGCAAATCACCACCGGGGGCACCGCCACAGGCGGCGACTATAACAACAGCAATGTGAGGAAGGCATGATTAACCCAACCTTGTCCCGTGTCACACAGCGCATCATCCACCGTTCCGAGGCCAGCCGCGCCGCCTATCTGGCGCGCATCGAGGCGGCCCGCTCCCAAACCGTCCACCGCGCGCAGCTGGCCTGCGGCAACCTGGCCCACGGCTTCGCCGCCTGTCAGCCCGATGACAAGACGGCGCTGAAAAACATGGTGCGCAGCGATATCGCCATCATCACCGCCTACAACGACATGCTGTCGGCCCACCAGCCCTACGAACACTACCCAGAGCGGCTGAAGCAGGCACTGAAGGCGGTGGGTGCCGTGGGCCAGGTGGCCGGCGGCGTGCCGGCGATGTGCGACGGCGTGACCCAGGGGCAGGACGGTATGGAGCTGTCGCTGATGAGCCGTGACGTGATCGCCATGTCGGCCGCCGTCGGCCTGTCGCACAACATGTTCGACGGCGCGCTGTTCCTCGGTATTTGCGACAAGATCGTGCCGGGGCTGGTGATGGCCGCCCTCTCCTTCGGCCACCTGCCCGCGCTGTTCGTGCCGGCCGGCCCGATGAGCAGCGGTTTGCCGAACAAGGAAAAGGTGCGCGTGCGCCAGCTGTACGCCGAGGGCAAGGCCGACCGCCTGGCGTTGCTGGAAGCCGAGGCCGCCTCTTATCACGGTATCGGCACCTGCACCTTCTACGGCACCGCCAACACCAATCAGATGGTGATGGAAGTGATGGGTCTGCATCTGCCGGGCGCTTCCTTCGTGCATCCGAACACGCCGCTGCGCGACGCGCTGAACGACGCCGCCGCGCGCCAGGTGACCCGGCTGACCGACACCGCCGGCAACTACCTGCCGATCGGCCGCCTGGTGGACGAGAAAGTGGTGGTGAACGGCATCGTCTCGCTGCTGGCCACCGGCGGCTCCACCAATCTGACCATGCATCTGGTGGCGATGGCGCGGGCGGCGGGCATCATCATCACCTGGGACGATTTCTCCGAGCTGTCGGAAGCGGTGCCGCTGCTGTGCCGCATCTACCCGAACGGCCCGGCCGACATCAACCAGTTCCAGGCCGCCGGCGGCGTGCCGCTGGTGGTGCGCGAGCTGCTGCAACACGGCCTGCTGCACGAAGAGGTGCACACCGTGGCCGGTTTCGGCCTGCGCCGCTACACCCAGGAACCCTGGCTGGATAATGGCCAGCTGGCGTGGCGCGAAGGTGTGGCCGGCTCGCTCGACGCCAAGGTAATCGCCAGCGTCGCTCAGCCATTCGAACATCACGGCGGCACCAAGGTGATGGCCGGCAATCTGGGCCG
Source organism: Serratia sp. BFP-2025 (assembly GCF_050880365.1). NCBI lineage: Bacteria > Pseudomonadati > Pseudomonadota > Gammaproteobacteria > Enterobacterales > Yersiniaceae > Serratia > Serratia sp. BFP-2025. The sequence continues at coordinate 568,144 of NZ_JBPAFV010000002.1, forward strand.
TGCGGTGATGAAAACCTCGGCGGTGCCCGCCGACAACCAGATCATCGAAGCGCCGGCGGTGGTGTTCGACAGCCAGCACGACATCGTGCCGGCGTTCGAAGCCGGCAAGCTGGATCGCGATTGCGTGGTGGTGGTGCGCTTCCAGGGGCCGCAGGCCAACGGCATGCCCGAACTGCACAAACTGATGCCGCCGCTGGGCGTGCTGATGGATCGCGGCTTCAAAGTGGCGCTGGTGACCGACGGTCGCCTGTCCGGCGCCTCCGGCAAGGTACCTTCCGCCATCCACGTCACTCCGGAAGCCTATACCGGCGGCCTGCTGGCGAAAGTGCGCGACGGCGATCCGATCCGCGTCAACGGCCGCAGCGGCGAGCTGCAGGTGCTGGTCGACGCCGAGGAGCTGGCCCGGCGCACGCCTTGCCAACCCGATCTGAGCGCGGAACACATCGGCTGCGGCCGCGAGCTGTTCGGCGCGCTGCGCAGCCAGCTGTCCGGCGCCGAACAGGGTGCCTGCTGCATCAAATTTTAATCGATAGCCTGGCCGCATCGCCGCCTGGCGGCGGCCACAGAGGAGAGCGTCATCATGAACAAGTGGAAAACAAGCGCCGAACAGATCCTGACGGCGGGGCCGGTGGTGCCGGTCATCGTTATCAACAAGCTGGAACATGCGGTGCCGTTGGCGAAAGCGCTGGTCGCCGGCGGCGTGCGGGTGCTGGAGGTGACGCTGCGCACCGCCTGCGCCATGGATGCCATTCGCGCCATCGCCCAAGAGGTGCCGGAAGCGATCATCGGTGCCGGTACGGTGATTAATCCGCAGCAGCTGCGTGAAGTGACCGAGGCCGGCGCCCAGTTCGCCATCAGCCCGGGACTGACCGACGAGTTGCTGAAAGCGGCCACCGCCGGTTCAATCCCGTTGATTCCAGGCATCAGCACCGTTTCCGAACTGATGCAGGGCATGGATTACGGCCTGCGCGAGTTTAAATTCTTCCCGGCGGAAGCCAACGGCGGCGTGAAGGCGCTGCAGGCGATCGGTGGCCCGTTCCCGCAGGTGCGCTTCTGCCCGACCGGCGGCATCTCGCCGGACAACTACCGCAGTTACCTGGCGCTGAAAAGCGTGCTGTGCATCGGCGGCTCCTGGCTGGTGCCGGCGGACGCGCTGGAAAGCGGCGACTATGCGCGCATCACCGAACTGGCGCGCGCCGCCGTGGCGGGCGCCCAGGCCTGATTTACATCGCAGCGGTGGCGGCCGGCAGCGCCGCCCCGCTGCGCTGGCTGAACCGCTGTTTCTTGCGGTAAGCGAACACATCCTCCACGTGCCCCTCGCGGATACGCTGCTGCAACCCGCGCCAATACTCCGCAGTAAACAGATCGCTGTGCAGCTCTTCAAACATCTGCCGGATGCGCCGATCGCCGCACAGGAAATGACGGAACTCCTCCGGAAATACGTCGTTGGGCGCGATGCTGTACCACGGCTCGCTGGCCAGCTCATCCTCCGGATAGCGCGGCGGCGGAATGTCGCGGAAGTTGACCTCGGTCATGTAGCAAATCTCGTCGTAGTCGTAGAACACCACTCGCCCGTGGCGCGTCACGCCGAAATTCTTGAACAGCATGTCGCCGGGGAAGATATTGGCGGCGGCCAGCTGCTTGATGGCGTTGCCGTACTCTTCGATCGCATCGCGCATCTGCTGGTCGTTGGCCTGCTCCAGATACAGGTTCAGCGGCGTCATGCGGCGTTCCATATACAGGTGTTTGATCACGATGCGATCGCCGAGATCTTCCAGCTTGCCCGGCACTTCGCGCCGCAGCTCTTCCAGCAGTTCCGGGCTGAGGCGCGCCTTGTCGACGACAAAATTCTCGTACTCCTGGGTATCCGCCATGCGCCCGACGCGATCGTGCTCTTTCACCAGCTGATAGCAAGCCATCACCTGCGCCTGCGTCACCTCTTTTTGCGGGGCGAATTCGTCTTTGATCACTTTGAACACCCGATCGAAGGACGGCAGAGTGAACACCAGCATCACCATGCCCTTCACCCCCGGCGCGATGATGAACTGCTCCTGCGACTGCGCCATAAAGGTCAGGTATTCGCGATAGCATTCGGTTTTGCCGTGCTTCTGGCAGCCGATCGCCATGTACAGCTCGGCGGTGGTCTTGCCCGGCAGGATCTCGCGCAGCCATTCCACCATCGCCGCCGGCAGCGGCGCGTAGACCATAAAATAAGAGCGGGCGAAGCCGAAAACGATGCTGGCCTCCGCCTTGCCGGTCAGGCAGGCGTCGATAAACAGCGCGCCCGATTCGCTGTGGTGGATCGGCAACAGGAACGGGTAAACGCCGTCGGCCAGGCGCAGCTTGCCAACCAGCCAGGCGGCCTTGTTGCGGTAAAACAGTTCGTTGGCGATCTGAAAGGTCGCGCCCGCCAGCTGCTGTGCGCTGAAGGTGCGTTGCAGCGCTTGCGTGATATAGCGGATATCGCGCGTCAAATCCTCCCACGGCAGCCGCAGCGGCAGATCGCTCAGCAGGCTGCGCAGCATCGCCAGCAGATCGCCATGGGGAGTGAAATCGCGCGCCAGCGGACGCGGAATGTCGCGAAAGCGCCGTTCCGGCTGCGAACTGAACACGAACAGCTTGTCCGGCGTCAGATCGCGATGCTTGAACAGCCGGCAGTAGACCGAGTTAAAAAAGCTTTCGGCTATCTCGAAACGCGGATAGTCCGGCAGCAGATCGATATAGACCGCTTTGACCCGGCTGGGGAAGTCGGCGTCGAAGTATTTCTGCCCGGTGATGCATTTGAGCTGCTCCACCACCAGGCCGACATGATGGTCGTACAGATGGATGCGCTTTTTCATCGCCTGCTGTACCGCCGGCCAGTCCGCCTGCTCGAAGCGCTGCTGCGCGCCGGCGGTCACCTCCAGAAAGCGGCCATACTGCGCATCGAAGCCTTGCAGGATCGTCTGTGCGATCAACAACTCCAGTTTTGCCGCCATCCTTACCCCCGCCAGAAAAAGGAGCCTGCGCATGCAGGCTCCGGGTGAAACGTCTTCAAGCTTGCCGCGTCAGAACTGCTGTTCTTCCGTCGAGCCGGTCAGCGCAGTCACCGAAGAGGCGCCGCCCTGAATGATGGTGGTGACCTTGTCGAAGTAGCCGGTGCCCACCTCTTGCTGGTGCGAGGCAAAGGTGTAGCCGCGATCCACTGCGGCGAACTCCGCCTGCTGCACCTTCTCGACGTAGTGTTTCATCCCTTCGCCCTGCGCATAGGCGTGCGCCAGATCGAACATGTTGAACCACATGCTGTGGATGCCCGCCAGCGTGATGAACTGATACTTGTAGCCCATGTCCGACAGCGCCTGCTGGAAGCGGGCGATGGTCTGGTCGTCGAGGTTCTTCTTCCAGTTGAACGACGGCGAGCAGTTGTAGGCCAGCAACTTGCCCGGGTATTTGGCGTGGATGGCGTCGGCGAAGCGCTGGGCGGCATCCAGATCCGGCGTCGAGGTTTCGCACCACACCATATCGGCGTAAGGGGCATAAGCCAGGCCGCGGCTGATCGCCTGCTCGACGCCGGCATGGGTGCGGAAGAAACCTTCCGCCGTGCGCTCGCCGGTGACGAAGGCGCTGTCATACGGATCGCAGTCAGAGGTCAGCAGGTCGGCCGCGTCGGCGTCGGTGCGGGCGATCACCAGCGTCGGCACGCCGAGCACGTCAGCCGCCAGGCGTGCGGCAACCAGCTTCTGGATCGCTTCTTGCGTCGGCACCAGCACTTTGCCGCCCATATGGCCGCATTTCTTCACCGCCGCCAGCTGATCTTCAAAGTGTACCCCGGCAGCACCGGCGGTGATCATCGCTTTCATCAGCTCAAAGGCGTTCAACACGCCGCCGAAGCCGGCTTCAGCATCGGCGACGATCGGCAGGAAATAGTCGGTGTAGCCTTTGCTGCCCGGTTCAATCCGGTTCGCCCATTGGATCTGATCGGCGCGGCGGAAGGCGTTGTTGATGCGTTCGACCACCTTTGGCACCGAGTCCACCGGATACAACGACTGGTCTGGATACATAGCCGCCGCACTGTTGGCGTCCGCCGCCACCTGCCAACCGGACAGGTAGATGGCCTCGACGCCGGCTTTGGCCTGCTGCAGCGCCTGGCCGCCGGTCAGCGCGCCCAGGCAGTTCACGTAGCCTTTACGCGCCTTGCCGTTCAGCAAGGACCACAGTTTAGCGGCGCCGTTTTGCGCCAGGGTGCATTCCGGGTTGACCGAACCGCGCAGGTTGATCACGTCTTCGGCGCTATAAGGGCGGGTAATGCCTTCCCAACGGGCCGATTTCCATTCCTGTTCCAGCTGCTGGATCTGTTGAGAGCGAGAGGTAGACATAATTTTTATCCTTTCAGTCATGTAGGGTTGATTGGGAAAATTCAGGCCAGCAGCGCATAGCCGGGCAGCGTCAGGAAATCGATTAATTCATCTTGCGTGGTGATGCGCTCCATCAGGCGCGCCGCCTCTTCGAACCGGCCGGCGTTAAAGCGCGCCTCCCCCACTTCTTCACGCACCACCAACATCTCTTCTTGCAACATCTGGCGGAACAGCGCCTTGGTCACCGGACGCCCATCATTCAGGCTCTTCTCGTGGTGGATCCACTGCCAGATAGAGGTACGGGAGATCTCCGCCGTCGCGGCATCTTCCATCAACCCATAGATCGGCACGCAGCCGTTGCCGGAGATCCAGGCTTCGATGTACTGCACCGCCACGCGAATGTTGGCACGCATTCCCGCTTCCGTGCGTTCGCCGTCACAAGGTTCCAGCAGCTGCGCGGCGCTGATCGGCGCATCCTGCTCACGCAGCACGTCCAGCTGGTTTTGGCGATCGCCCAATGCCTTGCCGAACACCTCCATCACCGTGTCCGCCAGCCCCGGGTGTGCCACCCAGGTGCCGTCGTGGCCGTTATTGGCCTCCAGCTCTTTGTCCGCCCGTACCTTGTTCAGCACCCAGGCGTTTTTCTCGGCGTCTTTGCTCGGGATAAACGCCGCCATGCCGCCCATGGCGAACGCGCCGCGCTTATGACAGGTTTTGATCAACAGACGCGAATAGGCGCTGAGGAAGGGTTTTTCCATGGTCACCGACTGACGATCCGGCAGCACGCGATCGCCGTGATTTTTCAGCGTCTTGATGTAGCTGAAGATGTAATCCCAGCGGCCGCAGTTCAGGCCAACGATGTGATCGCGCAGGTGATAGAGGATCTCGTCCATCTGGAACACCGCCGGCAGGGTTTCGATCAGCACCGTCGCCTTGATGGTGCCGCGCGGCAGATCGAAACGATCCTCGGTAAAGCTGAAGACATCGCTCCACCAGGCTGCTTCTTCCCAGGACTGGGTTTTCGGCAGATAGAAATACGGGCCGCTGCCCTTGGCCAACAGCTGGCGATAGTTGTGGTAGAAGTACAGCGCGAAATCGAACAGGCCGCCTGGGATGGCCTCGTCGCGCCACAGCACGTGCTTCTCCGGCAAATGCAGGCCGCGCACGCGAGCGATCAACACCGCCGGGTTCGGTTTCAACTGGTAAATCTTGCCGGCTTCATTGGTGTAGGAAATGGTGCCGTTAACCGCATCGTGCAGGTTGATTTGACCGTCGATGACTTTGTCCCAGCTTGGCGCCAGCGAGTCTTCAAAGTCCGCCATAAATACTTTTACGTTGGCGTTCAGCGCATTGATCACCATTTTGCGCTCGACCGGCCCGGTGATCTCAACCCGGCGATCGCGCAGGTCTTGCGGAATGCCGCGGATCTGCCAGTCGCCCTCACGAATGGAATTGGTTTCCGAAATAAAGCCAGGCAATTCGCCGCGATCGATATTTTGCTGCCAACGGACACGCGCCGCCAGCAGCTCATTGCGCCGCGGCGTGAATTTCGCCACCAGTTCCGCCAGGAACTCAACCGCTTCATCCGTCAACACCTGGCGCTCCGCAGCGGCGAAACCCTGCGTAAACCTTAACTCCGTGCCTGCTATCTGTTGCGTCATGACCTTGCTCCTTCCCATCGTCGCGCCTGAGCGACCGGCGCATTTTCATCAGAAATCACTGTGGATCAGGGCGGATGAAACGATCCTAAACTGGTCAGATCTCATCCCGATAGCTCTAAGAATACTCAACAAAAAATAAAAATCAAAAACCATTTCCATTTTATTATTAAATATTTTATTAACACTTTATTATCAATTAGTTATGAAAAATAACAATACCACCGAGTAAGGAAATCGGTTCCAATAGGCATGCAGGGACATGATAACGCCTTGTCGAACAAGGTATTTCAGGAAGAGATGGGGGAGAAAAAGAGGATCGTACGAGGGATCGTCAACGCGGCGGCCTCGATTCAGCCGCCGGCAAGCAGAAAAATTCAGTCGAGCGTCGGGTTCATATGGCGCAGATCGTAAGGCGTGATCTGGTAGACGTAATAGTTGAGCCAGTTGGAAAACAGCAGGTGTCCATGGCTGCGCCAGGTGGCTTTCGGTGTCAGTGCAGGGTTGTCATCGGGAAAGTAGTTGAGCGGAACGGTGGGATCGAGGCCGGCATCGTTGTCGCGACAATACTCCCCGGCCAGAGTCAGGGCATCATATTCCGGATGGCCGGTGACAAACGCCAGGCGCTTATCTCTGCTGGCGAACAGATAGGCGCCGGCCTGCTCGGATTCGGCCAGGATATCCAGATCGGTATACTGGCGAATCACCTCAGTCGGGAAATCGGCATAGCGTGAATGCGGCGCCAGGAAGCTTTCGTCGAAGCCGCGCGTCAGCAATGCATGCTGCTGCAGCGTTTGGTGCGGATAAACGCCAGAGAGCTTCACCTCGCGCGTCATCTTGGGAATACCGTACAGGATGTTCAACGCCGCTTGTACCGCCCAGCACACGAACAGCGTGGAGGTGACGTGGTTCTTGGCCCAGTCGATCACCCGTTCGATCTGCGGCCAGTAGGCGACATCGCAGAAGTCGACCAGCCCCAGCGGCGCACCGGTGACGATCAAACCATCGAAGTTCTCATTCTGGATGTCCTCAAAGTCGCAGTAGAAATTGTTCAGATGCTCAGCCGGCGTGTTCTTCGACTCGCGGCTATCGATACGCAGCAGCTGGATATCAATCTGCAGCGGCGAGTTGGAGAGCAGGCGCAGAAACTGGTTTTCCGTTTCGATCTTCTTTGGCATCAGATTGAGGATCAGCACTTTCAATGGCCTGATTTCCTGTGTTTTTGCCCGTGAGGATGTCATTACGAAGACATTCTCATCACGCAAGAAGCTGACCGCAGGTAACTCATCAGGAACACGAATCGGCATTGCTTAATCCTCACACATCCATTTATACGTTTAGACTTCTAGATGCCCGAAGATAGCTTTTTTTTCGGTCGATGTCGAGCATTCAGCGGAAAGGTGAAAATGTTTCATTGCGCGGCCTGCGCCAGGATATGAGCAGAGGGAGTAAAGCGGATGAAAAGCAAAAAGGCCATCCTTTCGGATGGCCTCTTGGCTTATTTGATGCTTGGCAGTGTCCTACTCTCGCATGGGGAGACCCCACACTACCATCGGCGCTACGGCGTTTCACTTCTGAGTTCGGCAT